>DATCFY010000028.1:0-55880 GCA_036509255.1 Streptosporangiaceae bacterium | reverse complement strand
CGGAGGATCTCACCCGGCTGTTCGTGGCCCGCGCCAACGACCGTGACGCGGACGGGATCGCCGCGCTCTACGAGCCTGGCGCCGTGATGGCCTACCCGCCGGGCGCCGAGACGACCGGCCGCGAGGCGATCCGGGCCCTGTGGGAGAAGGTCCTGGCCAGCGCGCCGCGGTTCGAGCCGGAATCGCCGCTGCCCACCCTGGTCAGCGGGGACATCGCGCTCACCGCGACCGTGGCCCGGGACGGCACCGGGGTGCGGGTCCAGGTGACGCGCAGGCAGCCCGACGGGACCTGGCTCCGCCTGCTCGACCAGCCCGAGCTCAGCCCGGAACCGTAGGAGGCTGGGCGGGGGGTTGGACCCGGGTGTTCGCCAGCTGGTCATGCTCCCGTCAGCCAGGCGTGCCACACTGGGCCGCGCATGGACGTCACCGTGCTGGCACGTTCGCTGCTCGACCCGGTCCCGGCGCACGCCACCGCGGGCCTGGAGGTGCTGCGCGCGGCCGACGGCTCGGCGGAAGTCACGCTCCGCACCCCGCCCGCGCTGACGAACGTCATCGGCTCACTGCATTCCAGCGGCCTGATCACGCTGGCGGACGCGGCCGGCCTCGCGGCGATCATCGCCGCCTGCGAGACCGAAGACGAGATGCGCGGCGTCCTCCCGCTCGGCGCGGTCGCGACGCTGGAATTCCGGGCGCCGGCCCGCGGCCGGCTCGTGGCCTCCTGCCGGCTCGGCGAGGCCGCCCGGGAAGCTCTGCGGCCGGTGCTATCCGGGGCGGGCAACCGCGCCCGGATCAGCACCGTGGCCGAGATCACCGACGAGGCGCATGCGCTGGTGTGCCGGGGCACGTTCGAGTGGAGCGTCCGCCGCCCCTAGCCCGGCCCCCGCTTCCCCGGAACACAGGCAGGAACGGGCTGTCCCCTCAGCGCCGGTCCATCACGCGATTAGCCGCTGAACTTGTCCGGGTCGGGTCCGGTCCGGTCGTTCTTGTTCAGCGCGCTGATCGCCTCGACGTCCTCGCCGGACAGCTCGAAGTCGAAGATGGCGAAGTTCTCCCGGATCCGGGACGCCGTGACCGACTTCGGGAAGATGATGTCGCCGCGCTCGATGTGCCAGCGCAGCACCGTCTGGGCGGGGGTCTTGCCGACCCGCTCGGCGATCTCCCTGATCGTGGGGTCCTCGAGCACCTCACCCTGGGCGATCGGCGACCAGCCTTCGATTGCGATCTGGTGCTCGGCGCAGAACCCGCGCACGTCGTCCTGGGTCAGGTACGGATGGACCTCGATCTGGTCGACGGCCGGGGGGATCTCAGCCTCCGTGTGCAGCCGCCGGATCTGATGCGGCTGGAAGTTCGACACGCCGATCGAGCGGGCCCGCCCGTCGCGGTAGAACTCCTCCAGCGTGCGCCAGGTGGACACGAAGTCGCCGTCGTACCGGGTGGGCAGCGGCCAGTGGATCAGGAACAGGTCCAGGTAGTCGAGCCCGAGCTTCTCCAGCGACAGGTCGAACGCCGCCCGGGCGTCATCGGGGAGGTGCGCGTCGTTGGAGAGCTTGCTGGTGACGAACACGTCGGCGCGGTCCAGGCCGGACTTGGCGAGGGCCTCGCCGACCTCCTTCTCGTTGCCGTACATCTCGGCGGTGTCGATGTGCCGGTAACCGGTCTGCAGGGCGGTACTCACCGCCTCCGCGGTGTCCTCCGGCTTGATCTGGAACACACCGAAGCCGAACTGGGGGATAGTCCTGCCGTTGCTCAGCATGATGTTCGGTACTGGGTTCACCACGGATTTCTCTCCTCCGGCGAGGTCTGATCGCTCACTCTGGGTACCGTTCTCCCCTGCCCGCTGCTCGCCGCTTCATCCCTCCCCGGTCACCTGGTGGCCTGACATGCGGATACTGGGTGCTGTGCCTGCCGACTCCGCGCCTGCCTGCCCCGGGCCGACCACTCCTCCGCCGTCCAGCGCCGCGACCGCCCTGCGCGAGATCGCCTTCCAGCTCGAACGGGCCGGGGCACCCACCTACCGGGTGCGGGCCTTCCGGCGGGCCGCGCAGGTGGTGGCCGAACTGCCCGCGGGCGAGCTGGAGCGGCGGCTAGGCGACGGCTCCCTCCGCACGCTGAACGGGATCGGCGAGGTCACGGCCGAGGTCATCACGCAGGCCGCGGC
This sequence comes from Streptosporangiaceae bacterium, assembly GCA_036509255.1. Classification (GTDB taxonomy): domain Bacteria; phylum Actinomycetota; class Actinomycetes; order Streptosporangiales; family Streptosporangiaceae; genus RYN-230. The sequence goes on along the minus strand of DATCFY010000028.1, from coordinate 53,722 downwards.
CGGCGACCAGCCGGCGTACCTGACCCGGCTGCTGGCGGAGCACGGCGGCCCGCTCGCGGCCTCGGCCATGCGCGCGGCGCTGCGCGGCGACTGCCACACGCACTCGGACTGGTCCGACGGCGGCAGCCCGCCCGGCGAGATGGCCGAGGCGGCCCGGGCACTGGGCCACGAATGGATCGCGCTGACTGACCACTCACCCCGGCTCACCGTGGCCGGCGGCCTGTCCCCCGAGCGCCTGGAGGCCCAGCTGGCCCTGGTCAGCCGGCTCAACTCCGACCTCGCGCCGTTCCGCATCCTGACCGGTATCGAGGTCGACATCACCGGCGACGGCTCGCTGGACCAGCGGGAGGACCTGCTCGCCCGGCTCGACATGGTGGTGGCCAGCGTGCACTCCAAGCTGCGGATGCCCGCCGGCCCGATGACCGAGCGGATGGTGACCGCGGTCTCCAACCCCCACGTGGACGTGCTGGGGCACTGCACCGGCCGGCTGCTGTCCGGGCGGGGCGGGCGGGGGCGCCCGGAATCGGAGTTCGATCCCGCAGCAGTGTTCGGGGCCTGCCGCGAGCACGGCGTCGCGGTCGAGATCAACTGCCGCCCGGAACGCCGGGACCCGCCCGGCCGGCTTCTGCGCCTGGCTGCCGAGACGGGCTGCCTGTTCTCCATCGACACCGACGCGCACGCGCCCGGCCAGCTCGACTGGCTGGAGAACGGCTGTGCGCGCGCCGAGCGCTACGGCATCACCCCGGACCGGGTGATCAACACCCGCCCCGCGGACGAGGTCGCCACCCGCGCTCATGGTGGTCAGTGAGGTGCCCGGTCCGAGCGGTCCTGATCCTCGGCGGTGACCAGCGCGGCCGGGGCCGCCAGGGAGGCCAGGATCGCTAGCTTCTCGGCGCTGCCCGTGCCGGGCTGAGCGTGGTAGACCACCAGCAGCTGGCTCTCGGCACCGCCGATGGACAGCTTCTCGCGGCTGAGCGTGAGGTCCCCGACCTGGGGGTGGTGGATGCGGGTCGGCATGCCCTCGCGGGACTGCACGTCGTGCCGGGCCCAGAGTCGGCGGAATCGCTCGCTGGACAGCGACAGCTCGCCGACGAGCTGCACGAAGCGCGGGTCGTCGGCATCGGTACCCACGGACTCACGGAAACCGGCGACCAGCCCGGCGGTGGCCCGGTCCCGGTCCGGGTACAGCGCCTGCTCCGCGCGGCCGTGGCCGTGCTGCGGGAGGCCGTGGAGCTGGGCATCGCGCACATCGACACCAGCGACTACTACGGCCCGTATGTCACCAACGAGATCATCAGGGAAGCCCTGCACCCCTACCCGGATTCGCTGCACATCGTGACCAAGGTCGGGGCGTTCCGGGACGCCGAGGGCGGCTGGCCCCAGGCGCTGGCTCCCGAGCAGCTGCGCCAGGCGGTCCACGACAACCTGGACCACCTCGGCCTCGAGGCGCTCGATGTCGTGAACCTGCGCGTCGGGGGCCTGGACCGCTCAACTCCTGGCTCGATCGCCGAGCCGTTCACCGCACTCGCGCAGCTGCAGCAGGACGGGCTGATCAGGCATCTCGGTCTCAGCACCGTTGACGCCGAGCAGATCGCCGAGGCCCAGTCCATCGCCCCGGTCGCATGCGTGCAGAACTTCTACAACCTGGCCCACCGGGTCGACGACGACCTCATCGGGTCTCTCGCCGCCCAGGGCATCGCCTACGTGCCCTATTTTCCGCTCGGCGGCTTCAGCCCGCTGCAGTCCGACGAGCTGGGATCCGTGGCGGCCCGTCTCGGGGCCACCCCGATGGCCGTCGCGCTGGCGTGGCTGCTGCAGCGCTCACCGAACATCCTGCTCATCCCCGGCACCTCGTCCGTCGCGCATCTGCGCGAGAACGTCGCCGGGGCTGACCTGGCCCTGTCCGGGGACGATCTGGCCGAGCTGGACCGCATCGCCGCATGACCAGGTGCCACAGGGAGGCACGTCCATTCCCGGCGGAAATAAGCTCGCCGGGCGGTCTTGCCACAGGTAGTCCATCGATATATAACGTTGGTATGGCAGAACGTGCGATGCAGGAGGCGACCTTCCTGATCCTGACCGCACTGGCCGATAGCAGCCAGCACGGGTACGGGATCATCGCGGAGGTCGGGCAGATCTCAGAGGGCCGGGTGCGGCTGCGCGCCGGGACCTTGTACACGGCCTTGGACCGGCTCCGCACCGATGAGCTGATCGTGGTGGACCGGGAAGAAATCGTGGAGAACCGGCTGCGCCGGTACTACCGGCTGACTCCCAAGGGCTCGGATCTGCTGGCCGCCGAGGCAGCGCGACTGCAAGCCAACGCCGCGGCCGCACTGTCCCGGCTGGACCTGGCGGGAGGGACCGCATGACCGAGTCGGCCCTCGAGCGGCGGTACCGGTGGTTGCTGGCCTGGTACCCACACCGGTTCCGGCGCGAGCAAGAGGACGAGATGCTCGCCGTGCTGATGGCGGGCGCAGCGAAGGGCCAGCGGCGCCCCGGCCTGCGGGAGACCGCAGATGTGCTCAGAAGTGCGCTGGGCATGCGCCTCTCCCGGGCACTCAGGCTAGAGCGGGAGAACCGTCGCTGGACCGATGCGCTGGCCTTGTTCAGCGTGGTTGCGCCGGTTTTCGTGGTGATGGTCGCCCTCCTCGAGGTAGCCCTGCCGTACCACCTGCCCGGGGCAGACCGATCCCCCTTCCTGTTCCAGAGGCAAGGCTCTGTCACCCAGATCGGCGGACTGTCCCTGCTGAACGCGCCCTTCTTTGACGTCGCCCTCGGCTTGCAGGTGATCGTCGCAGCGTTCGCGCTGCTCGGCTGGCGCCGCCTGACGCTGATAGCCATGGCTTCGTCCGTCGGGTACTGGATTGTCTACTGGGTCGTTTTCCGTTACGGCATCTCGCAGGTTCCGGACGCACCGCAACTGCTCACCGCCAGTGCGTACATCCTCGGAGCAACGGCCATGCTGGCGTCGCCGGGACCGCCGCGCGGGAGGCAGCTGGTGAACTGGCGCCACTGGGCTGTCCTGCTTCCGGCCGCCGGCCTGGTGCAGGTCCTGACGCTCGTGTCGTACGCGAGGAGCCGGTTCGCGGAGACGGCGACGCTCATCCGGTATGACGCCGCCACCCGGACCTCGACCTGGAGAATGCTGAAGCAGCCAGATATTTCTGGCTACCTGGTCATCGGCGCCGTACTCGCGGTCGCCGTGATCAGCCTGGCCCTGGTCTTCAAAGTGAACCGGTATCTTCTGCTGCTGCTGGCGGCCATGTTCTACTCCTATGCCATCCAGCTGGCCTTCTCCGGGATATTCCGCCCCGGCGACGTAGGGGCCGACCTGCTGAGGATGCCGACGCCTGGGCATCTGGCCTTGCTCTTCGCGCCGCCCCTGCTGCTCGCCTGCGGCGGGATCCTGTCCGGCCTCCTGCCGCCCCGCCCGCGCGCAGCAACGCCGCCTGGCCGCCAGGTGTAGCCCCGAACAGGCTCAGCCAGGCCGGGCCCACAGTGAGCACCGGGAGCAGAGGCGCGGACCAGAGCAGCGTGGCAGCGACGGCCTCTGACTGGCAGCTGACCGGAGGGGCCCGACCCTGCGCCTTGACTGCGACCGTCTGCTGGAGGGCGCGTGAAAGACACTGAGCCACGGTCAGCGCCACGATTCGTCGGCGGCCGGCCATCCACGTCCAGTTTCGTCCTGGCGGGCGGGTGGGCGTTTCTCGGCCTCACCTGCCTCGCTCTTGCAGCATTCGGGAAAAGCTGGCGGGGCGAGTGGCCGACGGGCCTTATCTGGATGCTCGCCGGCGGGGTGGCTGTCGTCGTGGGCCTGGTCCGAAGGGGCCGCGAACGCTCGCGATCAGCCTCATCGCTCTCCGGGGGCCGGGCTGACGAGCACTCAGCGCCCGGTAGGCCCGGGTCAGCCGTACCGGGCTCACGATGCCTACGTCAGCTTGTCAATTTCCAGGTCAAACGGGTCGGTCCACTCGCTGACGTCGACGTTCCGGTGGCCGCGCGTTTCGATGACGAGAACGGTCCGGCCCCTGGCGATCGGCTCGGTTGACCAGGCGATATAGGCCTCCGTACCGCCACGGATCTTGAGCAGAACCTCGCCTGGCCCCGCCTGCCCGCGCGTGGCGATCGCCAGGACGCCGATACTGCCGATCAGGGAGGCGTCCCCAGGCACCCTCGACTCCTCAGATCACCCCGGTTAATGACTTCACACACTAGACCGGTGGGCGGCCGCACCGGGCGCTCAGGTCAGCCAGAACCCTCGGGCCGGCGGCCGGGAACGGAGAACGTCCGGTCACCTGACGACGTCAGGTGACCGGACGACGTCAGGTGAACAGCGGGAGACGCTCCGCCAGGGGGCCGAGCAGCATCCGGTCCTCGTCCGCCAGCGGAACGCGCCCGGTGCCCTTGACCGCAGCGCTGGCGTCATCCCAGCTGGCCGGCAGCGGGCTGCCAAGCAGGCCGTCGAGGACCCGCCGGACCAGGGCCAGCGATGCCGGGTCGGGCGGCGGCGCGGACGGCAGGTTCACCGTGAGGTCGAGGTAATGCACCGCACTCTCCACGGCCAGGGTGGCGGTGAAGTCAGCCGGCCGCAGCACGTGCCCCTGCGTGGCGACCGCCCCGGCCCGGCAGGCCCGGGCCGCCCGGCAGACCGCTCCCGCCGTCTCCGCCCACACCCGGGCGAGGGCTCCCGGCGGGTAGCCGGAAGCCGCCACGCGGACGAACCGGGCGTGCTCGGCCGCCTCGTCCCGGGCCCGGGTCCCGGCTTCGCCCGGTTGCGGCGCGAACGCGGCCCAGTAGGTCACGTCGTCCCGGTCGGCCGGCTCCGTGACGGGGGTCGCGAACGCGACGAGCGTCCGCTGCGCGTCGAGCAGCTGGTGAAACAGCACATCGGTCACGGCCCAGCCGGCGCAGCCGGTGGGCCGCATCAGCTCCGCCTCGCTGAGCCCGGTGACGAGGTCGGTGACCCTCCGGTACCCCGTCTCGAGAGCATCCAGCGCGGCAGCAGGATCAAGGTCGGTCACCCGCCCATCCTGCCAGCGGCGCCCTCCCAGGCGGGAGGCGCGGTCCGGTGCCCGCGGTGCCCGGGGAACGGTGGCCGGGAAGCGGCGGCCGGGAAGCGCGGCTGGGAAGCGGGGTTCCGGCCGGGGAATCGGTCTGGAGAAAAATCCCGCGGCCCGTGGAATAGCCGGCCGGGGGCCCGCGTTCTTAACCATCGCTGGTGTGTTCGTGTCCCCCGGGCCGCAACTCATCTGCCTTCGCGGAATACCGTTCGGCTGGAGCCGCGTTGTGCCACTCGCCGAGAGGCGACCGCACACCAGCGCTTAAGCGCCGAGGCCCGCGGAGTCACCACTCCGCGGGCCTCGGCGCTGTCCACGGGCCTGCTGTTCCTGCCGCTGCCCTGCCCGGCTCTCCCCGCTCCGGCTGCCGGTCAGCCCAGGAGCCACGGCACCCCGGTAGCAGCCAGCACGTCAGCGCCGGTGGGCAGGCCTTCCTGGGCGCCCGGCCTGGTCACCGCGGTAGCAGCGACCGCGCAGGCAAGCCTGACCGCCTCCGGGGGCGTCGCTCCCGACGCCACCGCCACCCCGAGCGCGGCGACGAAGGCGTCTCCCGCGCCGACACTGTCCACGCTGCGCACGCTGAATCCGGGCACGGCCAGTGCGGCGTCCGGGCCGGCCAGCACCGCCCCGTCCGGTCCCAGGGTGATGACTACATGCCCGGCACTCGCCCCGGCCAGGTCGGCCGCCGCAGCCTGGGCCCCGGCCGGGTCGGTCACCGGCCGGCCCAGGATCGCGCCCGCCTCCGGGGCGTTGACGACCAGCCAGTCCACCACCCCGGCGGCCAGCAGCCCGGACGCGTCCGGAGGGGCCGGCGCGAGGTTCAGCACCGTCATGACGCCTGCGGCGCGGGCCTGGTCCAGGGCAGCCGCCAGCACGGGAACCGGGATCTCGGCCGACATGATGAGGGCGTAGCCGGGCGCCGGGCCCGGCGCGGTGGCCGCGGCGGCCTCCGGCGGCCCGGCCAGGCCGTTGGCTCCCGGTGCGACCGTGATCGAGTTCTCGCCCGTCGCATCCACGGTGATCAGGGCGAGCCCGGAAGGAACACCGGGCAGCACACGGACCGCGGTGACATCGACACCGGCCGCCTCCAGTGCCGACCGTAGCGTCTGGCCGAAGTCGTCGTCGCCGACGCACCCGGCCATCCGGACCGAGGCGCCCAGCCGGGCTGCGGCCACGGCCTGGTTGGCGCCTTTGCCGCCCGGCTGCAGCCGGGCGGCCGAGCCGAGCACGGTTTCCCCCGGTCCGGCCAGCCGCGGCACCGTGACCGAGATGTCCATGTTCAGGCTGCCCAGCACGGTGATCCTCGGCGGCTGCGGCATCGGTCCTCCTCGCGGTGGCCAGCCCGGTGATGGCCGGGCGTGATGATACGGCGCAGGCCCATTCGGGCGGAACCGCTTAGGCGGAACCGCACCACCAGCGGACGGCGGCCCGCGTCGCGCGGGCCCGGGCCTCGATGTCCTGCTCGTCGGATGCCCAGGCCAGGTAGCCGTCCGGCCTTACTAAAGCAACCGCCGGCAGGCGTGTCCCCGCGCAGCTCACGTACCGGACCTGCCGGACCCGGTCCGGAAGGCTGTTCCCCGCCGTCCCATTCCTGGCGGAACCATCTGCCTCAAGTAGCACAAAACGTCCGTCGTGAAACAATTCGTACAGCCGGACCGTGTCCCCGTCCGCCCCGGTGAGCCGGCCGCGCGGCAGCCGGGTCCCGGCCAGCGGGTGGGAGGCGCCCGGGCTAGCCGACCCGGTCCCCGGATAACGGATCGCCAGCCCCGAATAGCTGCGGGCGAGCCGGTCCTGGACCGGGGGCAGCGGGGCGATCAGCCGGTGCGCGGCCCAGCGCACCGCCCGCCGGGGGGCGGTGCGGGCCGTGTTCAGCCGGAACTGCCGCCCGGCCAGGGTCAGGACGGCGGCGCCCACCGGGTGACGTTCCGCGTGGTAGCTGTCGAGCAGCCAGTCCGGCGCCCAGCCGCACACGGCCGCGGCCAGTTTCCAGCCCAGGTTGACCGAGTCCTGGAGGCCGGTGTTCATCCCCTGCGCGCCCGCGGGCGAGTGCGTGTGCGCAGCGTCCCCGGCCAGGAAGATCCGCCCGCTCCGGTACGTCGGGGCCTGGCGGCTCTCACTGCGGTACCGGCCGGACCAGCCCATATCGCGGGGCCCGAAGTCCTGGCCGGTGATCCGCACCAGGCTGCTCCGCACCTCGTCAAGGGTGACCGGCTCGGTCACCGGCACCTCCGCGCGCGCGTAGTCGTAGAGCACCACACGGCACGAGCCGTCCCGGAACGGGAACACCAGCAGCATGCCGCGATCAGACAGGTCACCGTAGGCGTCCGTCATCGGCAGGCCGTCGAGGAACAGATCAGCCAGGAGGACCGAGCCCGGGTTGGGGGCTCCCGGGAAGGGCAGGCCAGCGGCCTGGCGGGTGAAGCTGCGGATCCCGTCGCAACCGACCACGTACGCGGCCCGCTCGACCCCGCCGCCGGCCAGCGTCACCCGCACCTCGCCGGCGTCCTGCTCGATCCCGGTGGCCTGGGCCGACCACCGGATCTCGGCGCCGAGCTCGCCAGCCCGGGCGGCGAGCAGCGTCTCGACCTGGCTCTGCGGCATGTCCAGAAGGTAAGGAAAGTCGGAATCGAGCCTGCCGAACCTGATCGCCGCGCCTTTGGGCCCGAGCGGGAAGGACGGGACAGCCAGGCCGGCCTCGGCGAACCTGCCCGCCTGGCCGCGCAGGTCGAGCACCTCCATGGTCCGTGCGTGCAGGCAGATGGCCCGTGAATCCGCGCGCAGGCCGCTGCGCCGCTCGAGGACCAGGCACGGTACGCCGGCGAGGGCCAGTTCGGCCGCGAGCGCCAGCCCGGTGGGTCCCGCTCCGACCACGATTACCCTGCCTGGCCGACCGTCCGGCACATGTCCTCCCCCACCGGTAGCGGGTCCACGCACTTTCCCGGCACGACTGCGGGCAAATAGGTGGTCCGCATGCCTTCGATGGGGCATAACTTAGGCGATTACTGCACCGATCGGTACGAGCACGCCAGCCAGGGACACAAAACGCGATATCGGGTACGGTGGGAAGATCACAGCGCTTCTGTCCAACGTCTCCGTGCGGACGCTCATCTTGGGTATCGATGAGACCGGGCGGGTAATACAGCACGACCGGAACGCCCCGGACATTCTGCCCCTGGATCCGGGCCAGCTGGTCGGTGCGCACCTGAGCGACCTCATCGCCAGCCCGTCTACGGCCGAGGCGGCCCTCGCCACCCTGCTGGATGCTGTCCGGGCCGGCCGGGAGGCCACCGCGGTGCTCCCGATCGGCACCCGGGAAGGGCGCCGGGTGGAGACGGTCGCCAGCGTGCAGCCCATGCACGGGGAGACCCCGGGCCTCGCGGCCCTGGCCGTCCTGAAGATGCCACCCACCCAGCACGAGCGCTTCGTCGACCCGGCCCTGATGCGGCACTCGCTGCTGGACGACACGTTCCGGCAGATCGGGGCGACGCTGGATCTCGACCAGGTGGCGCGGGGCCTGATCAACATCCTGGTACCGCACTTCTGCACCGCCGCGGGCCTGCTCGTGTTGGAGAGCGTGGCGGCCGGGGATGAGTTCCCGGTCAATCCCCCGGATGGCTCCCAGCTGCTCCGCCGGCTCGCGGTGGCGACCGACGACGGCTCTCCTGGCTGGGACGCTGCGTTCCCCACCGGGGAAGTCCTGCTGTACCCGCCGGGTACCCCTTACGTGGAGTGCATGGAAACCGGCAAGCCCGTCCGGGTGCCGATACTGAACACCGAGGCAGCCGTCCGCATCGCGGAGTCGTGGCTGCGGCGTCCCGTCGTCGGGCTGCTGTCCGAGACTTCCATGCTGCTGCTGCCACTGGCCACCCAGGACATCGCGCTCGGGTTCTTCGTCTGCGTGCGCAAGTCCGGCTACCGGCCATTCGACGACTACGACTCCGAGATCGGAATGGAGTTCGTATCCCGGGCGGCCATCTTCATCGACAACGCCCGCCAGTACAACCGGGAGCGCACCACCGCGCTGACCCTGCAGCGGAGCCTGCTGCCGACAGGGCTGTCCGCACCCTCGTCGGTGGACGTCAAGCACCGCTACCTGCCGGGCAGCAAGCTGATCGAGGTCGGCGGGGACTGGTATGAGTCGATCGCGCTGCCCGGCGCGCGGGTCGCGCTGGTGGTGGGCGACGTGGCCGGGCACGGGGTCCGCGCGGCCGTGACCATGGGCCGCCTGCGCACCGCGATCCACACCCTGGCCACCCTGGAACTGGCGCCTGCCGACACGCTGCAGCAGCTCAATGAGCTGATGACCTCGCTCGGCGAACGGGAACCACACTTCGCGACCTGCGCCTACGCCCTGTACGACGCGGTGACCGGAACCTGCGAGATCGCGTCTGCCGGGCACCTGCCGCCGCTGCTGGTCCCGCCGGACGGGACCGGCGAGTTCCTCGATACCAGCCCCGCCCCTCCACTCGGGGTGGGCGAGATCCCGATCGAGAGCCGCACGTTCCAGATCGAGGACGGCAGCCTGCTCGTCCTGTACACCGATGGCCTGGTCGAGGACCGGCAGCGGGACATCGACGACGGGCTGGACGGCCTGCGCGACGTCTTCGACGGGCAGGCCGCCACCACCTCGCTTGACGATCTGTGCCGGGCCGCGCTGGTCAACGTGTACGCCCATCAGCAGCGCGACGACATCGCGATCCTGATTGCCCGGCTCAGCCGGATCCCCGCCGATCACCACGCCACCTGGACCCTGCCCGCTGAGCTGACCTCGGCGGCCCGGGCACGCTGCCTGATCCGCGAGCCGCTGGAGCGGTGGAACCTGTGCGAGCTCGTGCCCACCACCGAACTGCTGGTCTCGGAGCTGGTCACGAACGCCATCCGGCACGCCACCGGCGAGGTCACCCTGCGGATGGTTCTCGAGGGGTCGCTGGTCTGCGAGGTGCTCGACGACTCGGCCGCGCTCCCCCGACTGCGCCACGCCGGGCGGGACGAGGAGTGCGGCCGCGGCCTGGAAGTGGTCAGCCAGTTCGCGCAGCGCTGGGGCGCCCGCCGGACCCCTCAGGGCAAGATCGTCTGGTGCGAGCAGGCCCTCCCGGCTGGCGCGGCGGCCGGTGCGGCGGACCTTACGGCCCGGCTGGCCGGGACGCCTGGCTGACGGCCCGGCCCTGCCCTCCTGGGTTCAGGTCGCGGCGCGCCGGGTGTCCTGCCTGATGGACAGCTTGCCGTTCTGCATGATCCCGATGCGCTGGGCACGGCGGGCGACCGAGCTGTCGTGGGTGACCAGGATGAGAGTGAGCCCGGTGTCCTGCCACAGCCTCTCCAGCAGGCCGATGATGTCGTCCCTGGTTCCCTCGTCCAGGTTGCCGGTCGGCTCGTCAGCCAGCAGCACCTTGGGTTCCTTGACCAGGGCCCGGGCGATCGCCACCCGCTGCTGCTGCCCGCCGGACATCTCCGAGGGCAGGTGCCTGGCCCGCTCACCGAGACCCACGTTCTCCAGCGCCGCGGTGGCCCGGGCGCGCCGCTCGCCCGTCCCGGTGCCCAGGGGCACCAGGGCGACCTCCACGTTCTCCAGTGCACTCAGCGTCGGGATCAGGTTGAAGGTCTGGAAGATGAAGCCCATCGAGACCGCACGGACCTTCGTGACCTGGGTTTCCCGCATGGCGGCGAGGTCCTGGCCGTCGAATTCCACGATGCCTGAGGTGGGCCGGTCCAGCCCGCCGAGCACCTGCAGCAGCGTGGTCTTCCCGTGACCGGTCGGTCCCTGGATGGCCAGCCACTCCCCGTCCTCGATGACCAGGTCCACGCCGGCCAGCGCATCGACCGTCGCCCGGCCCTTCTGGTATCTCTTGGTGACGCCCGTCAGCTTGTACATGGTTTCCCTCTCCGTCCTTATCCGACGCTGCTCACTCAACCCGGGACAGTGCCGCGGCCGGGCGCAGCCGGGCGGCACGCCAGCCGCCGAAGCAGCCGGCGATGAGGCCACCGGCGGTGGCCAGCAGCACTGCGAGGAGCACCGCGCCGATCGTCACCGGCGCGCTGAGGTGAACCGCCACGCTGTGCGTCGCGTTTGCGGCCGCCCGGGCGAAGCCGCCGGGACCGCCGGAGGCGCCGCCCGGGGCACCGCCGAAGCCCCCGCCGCCAAAAGTCCGCGCCCCGCCCGGGGTGGCCGAGCCGGTCGTCTGGGCCACTGATGCGCTCAGCGGCGGCGCCAGCTTGACGACCAGGGCCGCCCCGGCGACACCGAGCACGACCCCGGCCACACCGCCGATGATGCCGATGGCGACCGATTCCCCCATCACCTGGCCGATGATCCGCCGGCTCCGCCAGCCGAGCGCCTTGAGCGTGCCGAACTCCCGCACCCGGCGTGAGACTGCCGACATGGTCAGCAGGCTGGCCAGCAGGAACGCGGCCACCAGCACCGCGATCGCCAGCCACTTCCCGAGATTGTTGGCCAGGCTGGACGCGCTCGACAGCGACCCCGTCACCTCGCTGGCCAGGCTGCTCGAGGTGGTCACGGTGGCCTTGGGCAGCATCGCGGAGATTTCCTTGGCCACACCGCTGATGTTCGAGGCGCTGTCCGCGGCCACGTAGATCGTGTTGACCTTGCCCTTCAGGCTGGCCAGCGCCTGGGCCCGGGCCAGCGGGATGAACACGTCAGAGGCGTCGCTGCCCGCGCTGGCGATGCCCACCACCTTGAAGCTGGTCTTGGCGACGGTGATGGTCGAGCCGACGCTCAGCTTCTTCTGGGTCGCGTAGTCGGAGTTGATGACGGCTGCGTTCGAGGTGGCGTCTCCGGACGCGAACGTGCGGCCGGACTTGAGCTTGGCCGAACTGAGCGGCCCGAGCGCTCCGGTGCTCAGGTCGACCCCGCTGACCGTGAACGAGCTGGACTTGAAGTTGCCGCGGAAGGCCCCGCCACCGCCACCGCTACCCCCGCCGAAGCCGCCGCCGGAGCCGCTGCCGGAGCCGCCCGAGGTGTTGATGGCCGGGACCTTGCCGGTGATCACGGCGTCGGTGAGGCTGAGCGCCCCGGCCGCCCCGGCGACGTTGTGCAGCTTTCCGATGCTGGTGACCGACGAGGCGGACAGCGTCCCCTGGCCGATGCTGGTCAGGTTGTCAATGTCGATCTTCGTGCCGGACGCGGGCCGCGTCCGGCTGCCTACCCGGCCCCGGAAACCGAACCCGGTCGGCCCGCCCGAGCCTGCTGTGGGCGTCTGGGTGACCGTGATGTCGGTCCCCACCCCATACAGCGAATGCAGCACCGTGGCCTGGGCGTTCTTGACGCCTGACGACGCCGCGGTCACGGTGATCACCAAGCCGATTCCCAGCGCCAGGCCGAGGGCGATGAAAATCGCCTGGCGCATCCGCCGGCGCAACTCGCGCCGGAGGTAGGTGAAGAACATGGAGACTCCTTGGGGAATGCCCGCGTCACCAGGCGGGCCGATGCTGGTCCTGGGAAATGCGCTACACGCGCACCTGATGCCGCTCTGCGTGCGAGGAAGATCCTGACGGTCATTCCTGAGTGGGCGCTGCAGCCCTCCTGCAGGAACGCCGTATTCCGGGGCTCGATACGGTCACCGCCCCAGACCGGCTGATTACGGCCCAGGCCGGCTGGTCACGGGCCAGGCCGGCTGGCCGGCGGCGGTTACGACCGGCCGCGGGCGACGAACAGCCGCAGCCGCAGGCCCTTCAGATCCCAGCTGCGGGCCAGGGTGAAGCCCAGGCCGTGCAGGGCCGGCAGTGGCCGGCGCGTCGTCCACTCCACGACCCACAGCCGCCTGACCCCGGCCAGTCGCTGCCGGATCACCGCGCTGGACGCGTACGTGCCGCCGAGGGTGCCGGACTGCTGCGGCGAGACGCCCGCGCTGACGTCACGCAGCTGGGCAAACCCGAACGGATAGGCCTGCTCCAGGATGCGCTCGCCGGACCCCTTGAGGGTGCCCCCCTGCACACTGATGTTGAGCAGCGCATCCCCCGGTTCCGCGTGCCGGGCCACCACGCGGTCGGCGGCGCGGATGTTGATCCCATGCCCATCCGGCCGGCGCTCGGCGGCCTGGGTGTGCAGCCCGGCCACCAGGATGATCACGAGCGCTACCGGTCCGGCGTAGCGGCCCAGCGCGGCCACGGCCGCCCCGATCAGCAGCGCAGCGGCAGGGATGCAGTAGACGATGTAGCGGAACGTGTAGACGGGATGCACCAGCGAGGCGGTCAGCAGGATCGCCGGGGGCAGGATCAGCCAGGGCAAAGCCAGCGCGAGCAGCCCAGCGGGCCAGTTCTGCGGCAGCCGCGACCGCCCGGCCGCCGCGCTGACGGCCAGCCCGGCGAGGACGATCACCACCATGAGCAGGAACAGCAGCGGCGACCCGATGATCCGCTGCACGCCCAGCACGTTCTGCAGCGTGGGTGGCTTGAGCCAGTGGATCTGGTGCAGCTGCCCGTAGCCGGCTACCGCCACCGGGCTCACCACGATGACGGCCACGACGGCCGCCACGAGCCAGCCCAGGATCAGCCTCCGGTCGACCCGGTACCGCTGGCGCAGGCAGCCCAGGGTGACCGCGTGCGGGAGCACGATCAGCAGGCCGAACAGGTTGGCCAGGCCGAGGGCGGCGAGCGCCGCACCGTAGCCGATCAGCCAGCGCCGCCGGCTGCCCTCCGCCTGCAGCGCCCGGACCAGGCAGTAGCTGGCCACCGTGGCCAGTGCCGCGACCATCGCCCCTTCGCGGGCGGTCTCGGCGAACCAGCTGACCGAGGGCAGCACCGCGAAGACCAGTCCCGAGGCCAGCCCGGCCCAGGAGGACACCAGCCGGCTGCCCAGCGCGGTGACGAAGGCCGCCGCGACGGCCAGGGCCACCGCGGACGGCAGCCGCAACGCGAACTCGCCAGAGCCGCCCACCCGCGCGACCAGCCAGATCAGCGCATAGTAGGCGCCGTGCACCACATCGACGGTGCCGAGCATGTGCACCAGCTGGGGAAAGCTCCGGTGGACCGCGGCCACGGTGGCGGTCTCATCCCGGGTGAACGACGGTCCCTGGATCTTGTACAGCCCGGCCAGCAGTGTGAGGACAGCGGGAATCAGGGGCAGCCAGGCCGGGCCGGGCGCGGGCCGGTCCGGCTGGCGGACCGCTCCGGCACTGCCCGTACCGCCCTGACCGTCGACGACGGCCGGGCGCGCAGAACCCGACAACTCGTTGTCCTCACCGAAGCAGCGGGCCACCCCGCTGTAGCCTGTGGACGGCCGGAATTGCGCCGGATTCCCACACCCTACGTGAGCGCGCGTGTCGCTTTCGCGGTCGGCTGTCGCTTTGGTGATACCACTGGAAAAACTAGGCGTGGCCGTGACCTAAACCCGGCCGGCCGGCCTCGGCTGCCACGCCGGGGCCGGCTGTCACGCCGGGGCTAGCTGCCCCGGCCGGCCCGGATCGTCTCGCGCAGCGATCCCATGGTGGCCAGCACCGCCGATGGCTCGTACCCGCAGTGCGCCATGCAGTTCGCGCAGCGCGGGTCCTTGCCCCGGCCGTAGGAGTCCCAGTCGGTGGTCTCGATCAGCTCCTTGTACGTTTTCACGTACCCGTCCGCCATCAGGTAGCAGGGCTTCTGCCAGCCGAGCAGCGAGTAGGACGGGATCCCCCACGCGGTGCAGCCGAAATCGGCCTTACCCTCGAGGAAGTCCAGGAACAGCGGCGTGTGGTTCAGGCGCCAGCGCTTCCGGTTCCCGTTGTCGAACGCCTTGCGGAACAGTTCCGTGGTCTCGGTGACGCCGAGGAAGTGATCCTGGTCGGGCGCCTTCTCGTAGGCGTAGGCCGGCGAGATCTGCATCTCGTCGATCCCCAGGTCATCGTTGAGGTAGTTGAGCACGTCGATGACGGTCTGGGGGGTGTCGGTGTTGAAGACGGTGGTGTTCGTGTTGACCTTGAACCCCCGCTTCTTCGCCTCCTTGATGGCCGCGACGGCGTCGTCGAACACGCCTTCCTTGCAGACCGACTCGTCGTGCCGCTCGCGCAGCCCGTCGATGTGCACCACCCAGGCGAAGTAGGGCGACGGCTTGAAGTTGTCGATCTTCTTCGGCAGGAGCAGCGCGTTGGTGCACAGGAAGACGAACTTCTTGCGCTTGACCAGCTCGGCGACCAGCTCGTGGATCTGCGGGTGCATCAGCGGCTCACCGCCGGCGATGGACACCATGGGGGCGCCGCACTCCTCGATCGCCGCGAGGGCCTGCTCGACCGGCATCCGCTGCTTGAGCACGGTATGCGGCTGCTGGATCTTCCCGCAGCCCGCGCACTTCAGGTTGCACGCGAACAGCGGCTCCAGCTCGACCAGCAGCGGGAACTTCTTGTTCCCGGTCAGCTTCTGGCGCATCAGGTACGAGCCGATGCGCATGCTCTGGCGTAGGGACACGCTCATGACTGCCTAACCTCCTTGGGCAGGCTGAATCGGATGTTCTCAGTAGTGATCACACGCTCGCTGACCTCGACGGTGCCGAGGCCGCCCAGAGCGGTGATGATGTCCTGGACGACCGCCGGGGGCGCGGACGCGCCCGCGGTCAGCCCGATCGTGGACACCCCGGCCAGCCAGCTCAGCTCGATGTCGGACGGGCCGTCGATCAGGTAGGCGGTGGTACCCGCCCGCTGCGCGGTCTCGACCAGCCGCACAGAGTTCGATGAGTTCGCCGACCCGGCCACGAGCACCAGGTCGGAGTCGGCCGCCACGGCGCGGGCCGCGCGCTGCCGGTTCGTGGTCGCGTAGCAGATGTCGTCGCTGCCCGGTGCGCGGGCCGCCGGGAACCGCTCGCGCAGCGCGTCGGCGATGTCGGCGGCCTCGTCCGCGGCCAGCGTGGTCTGCATGAGGTAGGCCACCTTGCCCGGGTCGGGCGGCTGGAGCGCGCTGACGTCCGCGGCCGTCTGGACCAGGGCCACGGAGTCCGGGGCCTCGCCCAGGGTGCCCTCGACCTCCTCGTGCCCCTCGTGCCCGATCAGCGCGACCAGGTAGCCGTCGGAGGCGAACCTGCGCGCCTCGGCGTGCACCTTGGCCACGAGGGGGCAGGTGGCGTCGACGGTGGTCAGACCGCGGCGGTCGGCTTCGGCGCGGACCGCCGGGGACACGCCATGGGCAGAGAACACCACGGGGGCGCCGTCCGGCACCTCGCTGAGCTCGTCCACGAAGATCGCGCCACGCTCCTCCAGCCCCGCGACCACGTGGGAGTTGTGCACGATCTGCTTGCGCACGTAGACCGGCGGCCCCTGCTGATCGAGGGCCCGCTCCACGATTTCGATGGCCCGCTCCACCCCGGCGCAGAACGAGCGAGGCCCGGCCAGCAGCACCTGCCGGTCTCCCACCGCCGCGGCCCACCGGGCCAGCGCGGGCCCGGCCGCCCGCAGCGACCGCAGCGCGGCCAGCCCGCCGCCCAGCGCCCCGGGACTGACCAGGGGACGGTCTGGCGTATCGGAGACAGCCCGGACCACCGCCAGCGGCCTGCCGTCCGCCGCGCGGGCCAGCACCGCCGATTCCATATCCGCAACGAGGACCCCGGTCGCGGCCAGTCGTTCCCGCTCGGCGCCGCGGACCAGGTGGTCCACGGTGAGGACGCGGCCGACCCGGACCCGAAGGCCCGCCCGGCGCAGCTCGCCCGCCAGCAACGACGCCGACGCGCACGGGATGACGGTATGACCGTCGGTGACTTCGCTGGCGACGACGAGATCGCCCGGCCGCAGGTCAGCAGCCAGCCCGCCGCCCGTGCCGGCCACCGCCAGGGCGGCGAACGGCTGCTGGCGCAGCGTGGCCTCCCGGGCGCCGGCCCGGCGGGGCCCGTACCCGGTCGTCACGACCTGGGCCGCCTGCAGGCCAGTACCGCGCAGCCCGCGCCGGACCGCCCTGGCCTCCAGCCGCAGCGGGGCACAGACCAGCAGCCCGGACCTGGTCACCGGGCTGCGCCGGGCCCGGGCGGTGGCCGCCTGGAGCCGGGTCATGACTGCGCCGCCAGGTACCGGCCCAGTGCGGACACCGGGAAGACGAGCCGGTACAGGTGGTAATTGATGTAGAAGTCGCCAGGGAAGCCCGTGCCGGTGTACTGCGGCTCATCCCAGGTGCCGTCGTCGCGCTGATGCTCGGCGAGCCAGCGGACCCCGGCCTCGGCGGCCGGTCCCGGCGGCCCCGCGGCGAGCAGGGCCAGCAGCGCCCACGCGGTCTGCGAGGCGGTGGACGTGCCGTGCCCGGCCATCTGCGGATCGTCGTAGGAGCGCATGTCCTCACCCCACCCGCCGTCCGGGTTCTGGTGTTCTTCCAGCCAGTGGACCGCGCGGCGGATGACCGGCTTGGACGGCGGCACCCCGGCCGCGACCAGGGCCGGCACCACCGCGCCGGTGCCGTAGACGTAGTTGGCACCCCAGCGGCCGAACCAGGAACCGTCCTTCTCCTGTGCCCGTAGCAGCCACACCACGCCGCGGCGGGCGGCCCGGCTGCCCGCCAGTCCCTCCGCGGCCAGCGCCTCCACCACGTGGGCGGTCACGTCGGCCGAGGGCGGATCGACGACCGCCCCGAAATCGCAGAACGGAAGCTTGGTGACCAGGGTGGAGGTGTTGTCCGCGTCGAAGGCCCCCCACCCGCCGTCGGCGGACTGCATGCCGGTGATCCAGCGCAGCCCGCGCCCGATGGCGGGGTGCCGGGGCTGCCCGCCCGGTACTGGCTGACCCGCTGCTGGCTGACCCGCTCCTGGTTGAACCGCTGCTGGCCGAGCCGGTCCGGGCCGCCCCTGGGCGGTGCGGCGGAGCGCCAGCACGGCTTCCGCGGTGTCGTCGATGTCGGGGTATCCGTCGTTGTCGAACTCGAACGCCCATCCGCCGGGTTCCAGCCAGGGACGGCGGACCTGCCAGTCGCCCGGGCCGGCTATTTCCTCGCCGAGCAGCCAGTCGGCGGCCCTGGTCAATGCCGGGTGCTCGGGCGGCAGGCCGGCGTCGGCCAGCGCGACGACCGCCAGGACCGTGTCCCACACCGGCGACTGGCAGGCCTCGAGCCTGCGCACGGGCCCGTCGGGTGAGTCCTCGCGGATCGTGAACCGCTCCAGCCCGGCCAGCCCGCGCTTGATCACCGGGTGATCGAGCCCGTAGCCGAGCAGGTGCAGGGCGATCAGGGAGTACACCCAGGGCGGCTGGATCCCGCCCCAGCAGCCATCCTGCTCCTGCCGGGCGATGATCCAGTCGGCGCAGCGGCGCAGCGCGGCGCGGCGCATCGCCCGTACCGGCCGGGTTCGCTGGCCGCGGCGCTCGAGGACGTGCAGTACCCGGTCCAGCCCGCCGAAAGCGAGCTCCCAACCGGTCCGGTCCGCGGCCTGAGACGACTTGCGGGCCCGGTCGCCCGGCCCGTTCTGGCCAGGCGCCCGGATCTCGTCCAGGCCGAAGGGGAGGGACCGGACCGGGCGGAGCGAGCCCACCACGGTCAGCGGCACAATCGTCTGCCGCGCCCAGCAGGCCCAGTCGTACACATTAAGCGGGAACCAGGTGGGCATGTACACCATTTCGGGAGGCATCACCGGCAGGTCATCCCAGGACCACTGGCCGAAGAGCGCGAGCCAGATCCTGGTGAACACCCGCGTGGCGGGGATGCCGCCGCGCGAGTTGATCCAGTCGGCCGCCCTGGTCATGTGGGGTGCGCTGGGCAGATGCCCGGCCAGCCGCAGGGCGACGTACGCCTCGACGGTGGTGGACAGGTCACCGGGGCCGCCGAAGAAGTTGGCCCAGGTTCCGTCGGCCCGCTGCTGCGAGGCGATCCACCGCCCGGCGGCGGCGGTCTCCTCTTCCGTGCGGATGCCGAGGAACTCACGCAGCAGCAGGTCCTCAGCGTCCATCGTGACGTTGGTTTCCAGCTCCCCCTGCCACCAGCCCTGCTCATGCTGGAGGCCGAGCAAGTGGTCGCGGGCGCGGGCCAGCGCGGTCTCCGCGCCGGAGAGCGCTGAGGGACCGCCAGATCGCGCGTGCGTCACTGTCATCGTCTCACCTCGCCTTCACCACACTGCCCCGCACCAGCACCCGGCTCATCAGTCACACCAGGCTCCAGACTCGTCCCGGCACTGAACCTCGTCAGCACCGCCGGGCCCTCAGCATTGATGGCCCGCACCAGCGGTCAACCTGTCAATCTCCTGATCGCCGCCACCTCACCATTCACCTCTGAGCGCACATGTCCCGGCACGGTTACCCGCCGCCGATCCCTCCGCCACGGGCCGGTCACCATTGCCGCGCCGTGATGAATTCGGCGATCCCCGCGAACTCGGCACGCACCTCGTCGGGCATGTCGGTCTCGGTCAGGCACTTCTCCGCCGCGGCCAGCTGCGCCGCGGCCTCGTTCTCGGTCCAGTCCTTGCCGCCTGCCTCCTCCACGAGGCGGGCCGCGCGCACCAGGTCGTCCTCGCTCAGCGCCTCGGTCCCGGCCAGCAGGCCGCCCAGCTCGTCCGCGGCCGGGGTCCCGCTGGTCAGCGCGGCCACTACGGGAAGAGACTTCTTCCTCGCCCGCAGGTCGGCGCGGACCGGCTTGCCGGTCACCTCGGGCGCGCCCCAGATGCCGAGCAGGTCGTCGGTCAGCTGGAAGGCCAGCCCGGCGTGGGCGCCGAAGCCAGCCAGGCCCATAGCCTGGCCGGCTGGCGCGCCGACGTGGATCGCCCCGATGCTGCACGCGCAGGCCATCAGCGCCGCGGTCTTGTCCCCGGCCATGGTCAGGCACTCGGGCAGGTTCACGTCGTTGCGCTGCTCGAACGCCAGGTCCGAGCCCTGTCCGGCGATCAGCCTGAGCACGGCCGCGGACAGGCAGCGCGCGGCCCAGATTCCCTGGGCGGCGGTGTCCTCGAGCAGGATGTCCTGCGCCAGCGCGAGCAGCGCGTCACCGGCCAGGATGGCCGCCCCGACGCCGTGCACGGTCCACGCGGTGGGCCGGTGCCTGCGCTCGGTGTCGCCGTCCATGATGTCGTCGTGCAGCAGGGAGAAGTTGTGCACGAGTTCCACCGCGACCGCGGCGGGCACGCCGCGGTCCGGCGACGCCCCGGCGGCCCTCGCCGACAGCAGCGCGAGCGCCGGGCGGAGCGCCTTGCCCGTCCCGCTGCCGTCCAGGCCCAGATGGTAGGCGGCGACGGTGCGGACCTCAGGGCTGAGCCGGTCCACTGCCGCGGCGATCGCCGGGCCGACGAGATCGCGGGCGGTCTCCACGCCCGCGGGCATCACGGCGGTCACGACGCGGCCCCGGCGACCTCGGCCGCCCGGGTAGCCACGGACGCTCCGTGGCGTGCCTGGGTCATATCGAGCCGCAGCTCCCGCGCTGCGTTAAGTCCGCTTCGCACCGCACCCTCCATCGTGTCGGGCCACCCGGTATCGGTCCACGCGCCCGCGAGCACCAGGCCTGCCAGCCCGGTCGTGGCTCCCGGCCGCTTCTCGCCACAGCCGGGCTCCTGCCGGAAGGTGGCCCGGCGTTCCCTGGTGACGAAGAAGTCAGTGATCCGCGCCTCGCGCGCGGCGGGGAAGATCTCCTCCAGCGCGGGGATGAACTGGTCCCGCAGCTGGGCGGCAGGAGTATCCACGACATCATCCGCAGCCGACACGGAGACGGCCAGGTACTGGCCCGAGGCCAGCCCTGAGGGCCCGGTCCGGTCGAAGACCCACTGCACCGGCGAGTCCACCGCGGCCGCGAACGGCAGCTGGGTCACCTGCCGGTCGTAGATGACGTGCACGTTGACGATCGGGGAGGCGCCCAGCTCGCGCCATTGCTGCGGGCCGGGGCCGGGGGCGGCGGCACCCGCCGGCAGTAGCCGGGCCGCGGTCTCCGGCGGCACCGCCAGGACCACTCCGTCCGCTGCGGCGATGTCCGCGCTGAGCGCGGCGTCGCTCACCCCGCGGTCAGCCAGCCGGACCTGGAAGCCCCCGCCCGCCAGTGGCTGGACCGAGGTCACCTTGGCTCCCAGCCGCACGGTGGCCCCGAGCTGGTCCAGCCGCCGGGCGGCGGCCTGGCCGTGCAGGTCGCCGAGCGGGATGGCGGGCGTGCCGATGTCAGCCGCGTCGCGGGCGCCGAGCAGCGCGGTGCGCACGACCGTGGCGGCCAGGGACAGGTTGGCATCGTCGCCGGCCACGTTCAGCGCGGAGACGGTGAACAGGTCCCAGAGCACCCGCCGGGCGCGTTCGCTCTGCCCCCGGGCTGCCAGCCAGTCACCCAGGCGCTGCGAGTCGAGTCCGGGCCGGGCGGGATCGAGGAAGCGCATGGCCAGGGCAGCCCGGGTGACCCGGAGCCGCTCGGCGGGGGACAGCAGCGGGTACGTCACCAGCGCCTGGCCCATGTGCAGGGGGCCGGGGAGCCGGGTCCGGCGCAGCCGGGCCTGGCCATGCGGGCCGAGTACGGCAACGTCAAAGCGGTCCTGCAGGGTCACCGAGCCGGTCATCCCGAGCCGGGCGATCAGCTCCCGGTAGGCGGTGCAGCAGCCGAGGAACACGTGCTGGCCGTTGTCGACCACCAGGCCGCCCCGGGTGAACGAGCAGGTCGCCCCGCCCAGCCTGGGCCTGGACTCCAGCAGCGTGACCCGGTTGCCCGCCTCGCGCAGCGCGATCGCGGCGGTGATCCCGGCCAGCCCGCCGCCGATCACCACCACATGGCGCCCGGGGCGGTCACCGCCCGGGCTCACCGGGGCCGACACCGGAGCGGACCCCACCGGGCCGGGGTTCATCGCGCCGGGGCTCACCGGGGCGCCCCCGCCGTGGTCGTGGGCCGTGGCGGCTGGGGGCGGCCGGACCGCAGCGCGTTGCCGGCCAGCGCCTTCACGGCCACCATGGCCTTCTGGCCGGGCGAGAGGGAGACCCGGCGCTGCAGCACGAGCTCGGGGGCGGCGGCGATGTTCTGCAGCAGGCGGAAGTAGATGCCGGCCATCGCTCCGGTGCACGCGGCGCTGCGCCGGTCCAGCAGCGGCATCAGCCGCAATCCGCGCGAGTACCAGTCGCGGGCCCGCTCCGCCTCGAACACCACCAGCTCCACCAGCTTCGGGTCGGCAGCAGGCCAGCCGGAGCCGCCCGGGCGCAGCTCGGTGCCGAACCGCTTGAAGTCCTCCGCGGGCAGGTAGATCCGCCCGTCCCGGTAGTCCTCGCGGATGTCCCGCAGGATGTTGGTGAGCTGGAGGGCCACACCGAGCGCGTCGGCCAGCGGGGCCGCCGTATCCACGTCCCGGGTCCCGAACACCCCCAGGGACAGCCGCCCGATGGAGCCCGCCACGCAGCGGCAGTAGTTCCGCAGGTCGTCGAAGGTGACGTAGCTGGTGCCCCGCACATCCGCCTCGCACCCGTCGATCAGCTCGCCGAACGCCTCCAGCGGGATGGGAAACCGGCGGCCCGCGTCGGCGAGCGCCACGAGCACCGGATCCGCCAGCCCCGGGCTCCCTGGGGCGTTGTCCCCGGCCAGCGCCATGACGCTGGCCCGGGCCTCGGCCAGCGCAGCAAGCTTGCCAGCCGGGGGCAGCGTGCCGTCTCCGATGTCGTCGATACGCCGCGCGAACGCGTAGACGGAGGCCAGCGCCCGCCGCTTCTCCGGCGGGAGCAGCCGGATGCCATAGGAGAAGTTGCGCGCCTGGGACCAGGTGATTTCCTCACAGTGCCGATAGGCCGCAGGCACGTCCATTACGTCACCTCCCAGCTGCATAGACCCTCAGCATCTCCCTGGCCAGCCGGCCCCGGCGCGGCTTGTGGGTCGCGCGCAGGACATCATGTCCGGCCGCGGTGATCGCGGCCAGGGCGGCCCGGCCGCCGGCCACGTAACCGGCCACGGCAACCCGGGCAGACCCGTGCAAATTCCCCACCAGCGGGGCGCCCTGGTCGAGAAGCTGGCCCGCCCGCTCCACTTCGAACGCCATCAGGTCCCTGAGCTGCGGCCCGGCAGAGGGGCCGGCGAGGTCACTCTCGGTGCACCCGAACCGCTGCATGTCCTCGGCCGGCAGGTAGATGCGGCCGGCCCGGAAATCCTCCGCCACGTCCTGCCAGTGCTCGGCGAGCTGGAGCGCGGTGCACACCCGGTCGGAGAGAATCATCCGCTCCGGGGTGGCCGCGCCGAACACGTGCAGGACGATACGGCCTACCGGGTTCGCCGAGAGCCGGCAGTAATCGACCAGGTCGCTGAAGGCCGGATAACGGCTGACCACCTGATCCTGGCGGTTAGCCCGGATCAGGTCCGCGAACGCCTGCTGCGGGATGGCGCAGTCCCCGACCACCGCGGCCAGCGCGCGGACCACCCCGATCTGCGGGCCTGGCTGAGTCACCGGACCCCGGGCTGGCTCATCCCGGGCCGGCCCCTCACGCAGGGCCGGGTCCTGGAACTGGTAAAGCCGACCTAGGTCGGCTTCCAGCGCGTCCAGGAGTTGGGCCCGTTCGCCAGGGGGCGCCTCGTCGCCCATGTCGTCCACGGCCCGGGCGAAGCCGTAGACCGCCGCCAGGCGCCGCCGGTACCGGCCCGGCAGCAGCCGCAGCGCCACCGGGAAGTTCTCCGCTGACGCCTGGGCAGCCGCAGCAGACCCGATGGCTTCCGCCGACGGGACAGTCACCGCGGTGCCACGCGGTTCACCCAATCGTGTTACCCCCTGGCTCACAGCACCCATCACCGCACACTCGCCATACAAATGCAAACAATGACATGGACGTCACCTGACACGGGTGTCGCTGATCGCCCCGATGAGGTCCCGCTGGTTCAACGCGACCTTCAGTTGAACAACACCGTCTCATTATGCCCAAGACTCGTCGCAGGCACGCGCCCGGGGCAGGCACGAGGGCAGCCAATCACATTGCGTGTGCCATTAGCAACGCGCGGTCCAGCCAAGTTTCCCGGTTTAATCCGCTGCCCCGGACCTCCGGTGCAGTCGAACATCATCGCAGCTCAGAGGCATGATCTCGGTATTGTCACGGCGGCCAGGATATGTTTCAGGAGCGTTACGAATTGGCTTCATCTCAGCGATATCCGCGGCGGCTGGGACTGACTGCCGGCCCGGTTGCCGGGCGGAGTTACCGAACGCAATGCATACGCGACGGTACAGCACCAGCCCGGCCGCCCCTCTTTGCCCTCCGCCCCGCCCGGACTGAGTTCCATTCACTGACACGAATGTCATATTCATGCGCCCGGCGGCACCGGCCGAAGCCGGGCACAGGCCAGCCAGCCAGCGGCCGGCGGACGCAGCCAGCTGGCCTAGCTCAAAGTGATGACCTCTCCGGCCCGCGGCCGCCCACGGACACGGCCGCCCACGGACACGAGCCGGCCAGGAGCTGGGGACCCAGACTGACCTCACCAGGCCCACTGGCGACTCTGCGTGGCCCGGAATAGGGATAAATCCGCTTAACCTGGGCCGATCATGCATTTCCCCAGTAAAGGACATTACTGACTGCTACGCTCAAAAACTTCGGGGGGGCCTCCGAAGCTCCTTCGTAGCTGCGTGGTCACTATTCCGTTCCACTCACACTTCGAGGCCTGAGCCATGGGGTTGCTGCGTCTCCGGTCCATACGCCAGCGGATCTTTCTTCTCGTCCTGGTCCCTGTGCTTTCGCTGATCGCTCTGTACGCGTTCGCGACGTTCCTCACCGTGCGGGGTGCTCTCACCCTCTCCCAGGCGAGCACGATCAAGACCGCCACCGGCCAGCCCGCGGGCGCCTTCCTGGCCGAGATCGACGCGGAGCGGCCGCTCGCCGTCGTGTACCTGTCCAGTCCCACCGGCGCCAACCTGGCCACGCTCCAGGTCCAGCAGAGCAAGACCACCGCCGCTGCCGCGTCATTGCAGACCGCGCTGGACTCGTCGGCCACGATGAACAACGCGACCGCGTCCGAGAAGCGGGCCATCGCCACCCTGCTGACGGACGTCAAGGGCCTGCCCGCGCTGCGCGACCAGGTGCGCTCGCAGATCATCAGCAAGTCCAGGGCCCTGGGCGAATACGACGCCATGGTGGCCGATGCCTACGCAGTCCTCAACCAGGCGATCCTCGAGCAGACCAACGCCGCACTGGTCTCCCAGGCCCAGGGCTTCATCCGGATGGGCCGGGCCGAGGACCTGATGCTGCAGGAGGGCGCCATCATCTCGGGCGACCTGGCCGCACGGTCGTTCCCCGCAGCCGACCGGGAGCAGTTCACCCAGCTGGTCGGGGCCCGGCGCGCGCTGTTCAGCCAGACCCTGTCCGACTTCCAGCCGCAGTACCGCGCTTACTACACGCGCGCCATCAGCCCGCAGGCCGCCACCGCCCTGGCCGGGCTGGAGAACACGCTGATCAGCGACACCCGCACCGGCAGCCCGCCGCCGGTCCAGCCGCAGCAGTGGGAGGCGGCGGTCGGTGGAGTGGCTGCGGGCCTGTCCCGGGCCGCGAACCAGGCGTCGGACGCGATCACCGCCCAGGCGTCAACCAACTCCGACGACACCTACCTGGAGCTCGCCCTGGCCGGCGGGCTGGGCCTGCTGGCCGTGATCCTGTCCATCATCGTGTCGTTCGTGATTGGCCGCGGGCTGATCCGTGAGCTGGCCGCGCTGCGCGAGTCGGCGCTGGAACTGGCGAACGAGCGGCTGCCCAACGTGGTGAGCCGGCTGGCCGCCGGCCAGGACGTGGACATATCCGCCGAGGCCCCCGAGCTGCCCGCCAGCTCGGACGAGATCGGCCAGGTCCGGCAGGCGTTCGCCGCGGTCCAGCAAACCGCGGTGGAAGCGGCCGTGGGCCAGGCCCGGCTGCGCCAGGGCATCAGCGACATCTTCCGGAACCTGGCCCGGCGCAGCCAGTCGCTGCTGCACCGCCAGCTGGCCCTGCTCGACGCGATGGAGCGGCGGGCCAGGGAGCCGGAGGAACTCGAGGACCTGTTCCGTATCGACCACCTCACCACGCGCATGCGGCGGCACGCGGAGAGCCTGATCATCCTGTCCGGCGACGCTCCCGCCCGGGCCTGGCGCCGGCCCGTCCCGTTCGTGGACGTGCTCCGGGCCGCCGTGGCCGAGGTCGAGGACTACACCCGGATCAAGGTCACCTCGAACACCCGGGCGGCGATCACCGGGCCCGCCGTGGCCGACGTCATTCACATGATCGCGGAGCTCGCGGAGAACGCCGCCGTCTTCTCCCCGCCGAACACCCCGGTCCTGATCAGCGGTGATGTGGTCGGCCGCGGGTTCGCGGTGGAGATCGAGGACCGCGGGCTCGGTCTGAGCGACGAGCGTCGGGCGGAACTCAACGATCTGCTGGAGAACCCGCCTCCGTTCGACTTGTCCGGCAGCGACCAGCTCGGCCTGTTCGTGGCCAGCCAGCTGGCCCGCAAGCACGACATCAGGATCTCGCTGCGCGGCTCACCCTACGGCGGGACAACCGCGATCGTGCTCATCCCCAACACCCTGGTCGTCTCCGAGGAGACCTACCAGAAGGAACGGGCGGACCTGGGGACCGGCACGGGCGTGCAGCTGTCTGGCCGGCACGCGGCCCGGGACGATACGGGCAGTTTTACCGCCGTCACCGAGGACCCGGCCGGCTACGCCGGGAAGCCCGTCGTCAGCGGGTCCACCGCGGCCAGGCCCGACGACACGGCCTCGCGGTGGCCGGCCGACAGCGGAACCGATCCGTGGATCGCCCGGGCCGCCGCGAGGGCGGACGAGTGGACCGGCGCGGACGCGGTGGCCGGCCCGGGCCCGAACGGCGCAGACTACGGCCACGGCGCAGGTAACGGCAACGGCAACGGCAACGGCAACGGCGCGAACCACGGCCGTGGCACGGGGAACGGCAACGGCGCGGGCGCGGAGCAGGGCAGCGGGCGGAACGGGTTCACCGGGCTGCTGGACTATGGCGACGACCAGGGCTGGCCGACCGGCGACCCCGTCCACGCGGACACCCCGGAGCACCAGGATCTGGATTACGGGGACGGGGACTTCGCTGAGGGGGACGCGCTGCCCCGCCGGGTGCGCCAGTCCAGCCTGGCTCCGCAGCTGCGGGAGAACACGCTGTACGGGCGGCCCGGCGCGATGGGCGGCGCGGCGGCGGGACCGGCCGCGGCGGAGGAACGCTCACCCGAAGAGGCGAGGAGCACGATCACCGCCATCCAGCAGGGCTGGGAACGCGGGCGCTCGCTGTTCGACCCGCCCGAGAAGACCACGGACACGATGTCCGGCACCCAGTCACCGGCCGAGCCCAGTCCCCCGGAGGCTGGGGAGGCCGGTCCCCAGGGCGATGAGTGACGGCAAGGGGAGAAGATGAGCGCGGCAGAGCAGGAGAAGGGCGTAGGCACCGGATCACCGAGCGACCTGGACTGGCTGCTTGATGACCTGGTGGTGCGGGTTCCCGATGTAAGCAAGGCAGTCATCCTGTCCCGGGACGGCCTGGCCATCGCCGCCTCGAGCGCGCTGACCCGGGAGGACGCGGAGCACCTGGCCGCCGTGGCGTCCGGGTTCCAGAGCCTCGCCCGGGGGGCTGGCCGTCACTTCGGCGGGGGTTACGTCCGGCAGACCATCGTGGAGATGGATACGGCGTTCCTGTTCGTGACCTCGGCCGGTGAGGGCAGCTGCCTCGCGGTGCTGAGCCCGGCCAGCGCGGACGCGGGACTGGTTGCCTACGAGATGGCGATTCTGGTGAAGCGGGTGGGCCAGCACCTATCGGTGAACCCCCGGCCGGGCACGGCCGGGAATCTCACGGACTGACCCGGGCATGCCGTCGCCCGACGATCACTGGCTGGATGAGGAAGCCGGCCCGGTCGTACGGCCTTACGCACTTATCCGCGGCCGGACGCGGGCCAGCGGGGAAACCCTCGACCTGATCGCGATCATCACGGCGGTCCGCGGGGTCGAGGTGGATCCGTCGTCCCTGGATCCGGAGCACCTCGCGGTGCTCCGGCTCTGCCGGCTGCCGACGTCGGTCGCGGAAATCGCGGCCGACCTCGACCTGCCCCTCGGGGTCGTCCGGATCCTGCTCGGCGATCTCCGGGAACGTTCCCTCCTCGCGATCCATCACCCCATCCCGCCGGCCCGGCTGCCTGACGTCCAGATCCTGAAGGAGGTCGTCGATGGCCTACGCCGCCTCTAACCAGCCCGGCCGCATGGGACACATGCCGGTCACCATCAAGATCCTGATCGCGGGTGGCTTCGGGGTGGGCAAGACCACGCTGGTCGGGTCGCTGACCGAGATCCGGCCGCTGCGCACCGAGGAGCCGCTGAGCGAGCCGGGTGCCGCGGTGGACCGGCTCGACGGGGTGGAGCGGAAGAGCACCACCACCGTGGCCCTGGACTTCGGCCGGATCACCATCCGCGAGAACCTGGTCATCTACCTGTTCGGGACCCCGGGACAGGAACGGTTCTGGTTCATGTGGGATGAGCTGGCCCGCGGCGCCCTGGGTGCGATCGTCATGGCCGACACCCGGCGGCTGGCGGACTGCTTCCCGTGCGTGGACTACTTCGAGCAGCGCGGCATCCCGTTCGTGGTGGGCGTGAACTGCTTCGACGGTGCGCGCCGCTACCGGCCCGACGCGGTCAGGAGGGCGCTGGACCTGGATCCCACCGTGCCGGTGGTGCTGTGTGACGCACGGCAGCGGGCGTCCTGCCGCGATGCCCTGATCGCCCTGGTCGAGCACGCCCTCCAGGTGCTGCGGGACCGCTCCGACCAGGCCGCCGCGGCGCCCGGGGCCGTCCCGGCCGGTGAGCCAGCACCTGCCGCGGCCCCGGCGGGTGAGTGAGCTCAATAACGGTCTGATCGTGGCCGGTCACCCCGGCGGGCCGCATCACGTGCGCCAGATGAGCACCAGCGCGCAGTCGTCGGATCCGCCACCGCCTGCCTTGACCACGCGGACCAGCTCGGTGGCGGCGTTCTGGAAGCCGGAGGCCACCAGCCGGTTGGCCTCACCCAGCAGCCGGTCCGTGCCGACGTCGATGTCCCGGCCGGGCGCCTCCACCAGCCCGTCGGTGTACAGCATCAGCGCGTCGCCGGATCGCAGGGCACTGTGCACCGGAGTGGCCCGCGGGTCCGGGACCACGCCCAGCACGATGCCGCGCGCCTGGGTCACCTTCCAGGTACCGCTGCCCGCGTCGAACTGGGCCGGCGGCGGATGCCCGGCACAGGCCAGCATGTACTCGCCGGTGGCCAGGTCCAGCGCCAGGTGCACGGCGGTGACGAAACCCTCGACGGCCGGGCCACGGCGCAGGTAGGAGTTGCAGGCACTGAGGAACTCCTCCTGCGGCACCGATCCCAGCAGCCCGCCGAAAGCCCCGGAGAGCAGCAGCGCCCGGGTCCCCGCGTCCACGCCCTTGCCGGACACGTCGACGAGCGCGACCTCCAGGGTCTTGCCGTCACACGACGAGACCAGGAAATCGCCGCCGAACGACGAGCCCCCGGCCGCCCGGAGCACGGCGGCGGACTGCCAGCCAGCGGGCAGCTCGGGCAGCTTGGCCTGAGCCCGGATCCGGTCCCGCAGCTCGATCAGCATCCGGTCCCCGCGTAGTCCCTGCACACCCAGCTTCCAGCGGGTCCGGGCCAGCGCGTCCGCGAACAGCGCGGTGACCGCGACCGTCGCGATGATGCCGGCCCCGGCCCGCCGGTGCAGCGCGTCGTAGGCCAGCATGACGGCGATCAGGCCGAAGAGGATCCGCAGGGCGCGGGGCCAGAGCAGCAGGCCGCCCGCCAGCACCGGGAGGATCATCAGTCCCGGCGAGAACCACCACTCCGACAGGTGCACCGCGGCCACCCCGATGGCCAGCGTGGCAATGGTCAGCACGAACGCCATCCGGCGGTTCCGGGTGATGAACTG
Source organism: Streptosporangiaceae bacterium (assembly GCA_036509255.1). Classification (GTDB taxonomy): domain Bacteria; phylum Actinomycetota; class Actinomycetes; order Streptosporangiales; family Streptosporangiaceae; genus RYN-230. The sequence continues at coordinate 23,930 of DATCFY010000028.1, read as the reverse complement.
GCGCCGGACCTGGCCGGCCACCCTGGCCGCCGCCGAGCGGGCAAGCCGGGCAGAACGGGCAAGGGGCCGGGAAACCATGATGGGCGAACTGTATCCGCACCCTCACTGCTCTGGCACGCTCCCAAACTGATTGGCGCAGCCGTGGGCGGACCAGGTAGGAATGCGGGCATGGCAGCGCACTTCCCGATCAGGCCGGTGGAAGAGAACGAGTTCGACGCCTTTCACCGGACGAACGAGCACGCGTTCCACGACAGCCCGCCGTCTCCGCGGCACCGGGCCGAGATACTGGACCGCCTCGAACTCGACCGGACCCTGGCGGCCTTCGACGGGGACACCCCGGTGGCCAGCGCCGGTGTGTGGAGCTTCCGGATGACGGTGCCAGGCGCACTGGCGGCAGCGGCCGGGGTGACCTGGATCGCGGTCATGCCGTCGCACCGCCGGCGGGGCATCCTTACCAGCATGATGCGGCGGCAGATCGGCGACATTCACGAGCGGGGCGAGCCGATCGCGGTGCTCTGGGCCTCCGACGCGCGGATCTACGGCCGGTTCGGATACGGCCGCGCCTCCTGGCACACGAGCCTCACCATCCGGCACGGCGAGGGCGTGCTCAGCTCCCAGGCTCCCGCCGACCCGGGGCTGCGGCTGCGGATCACCGAACCGGCCGCGGCCCTGACCGAGCTGGCCAAGGTCTACGACACCCTGCTGCCCGCCCAGCCGGGCTTCTTCATCCGGAACGAATCCTGGTGGAGCCGCATCGTGGAGGATCCGGACGAGGGGCGCCCCGGGTCCACGCCGCTGCGCTGCGTGCTGGCCGAAGACGACACCGGCCCGCGCGGCTATGCCCTGTACACCGGCCGGGGCCGGTGGGACGAGGAGACGTTTCTCCCGGATTCGTCCCTCGACATCCGGGAACTGGTCGCGTCCGATCCCGCGGCCACCGCCGCGCTCTGGGCCGACCTGCTCAGCCGCGACCTGGTCAGCGAGGTGACGGCCCGGCTGCGGCCGGTGGACGACCCGCTGCTGCACCTGCTGGCCGACCCCCGGCGGGCACGCCCCCAGGTCAGCGACGGGCTCTGGGTGAGGATCATTGACGTGCCGGCCGCCCTCACGGCGCGGCGCTACGCGGCCCCCGTCGACATGGTCATCGAGATCACCGACGAGATGTGCCCGTGGAACGCGGGACGCTGGAGGGTGCGCGGCTCCGGGCCGGTGCTGGCGGGCGCCGGGACCACCGGGGGGTCGGGGACCGCGGAGTGCGAGCGGACCTCGGCGGCTCCCGACGTCCTCATGCCCGCGGCCACGCTGGGGGCGACCTACCTCGGCGGCACGTCGCTCGGCGTGCTGGCCCGGGCCGGGCTGGCCACTGAGGCCCGCAGCGGGGCGCTGGCGGCCCTGTCGGCGGCGTTGTCCTGGGACCCCGCCCCTTGGTGCCCCACGATCTTCTGACGGGCTGAGCCCGGCCTCCGGCCACGCCACGGCCCGCCCACAGCCACCCCCCGCCTTCACAGCCTCGCCTCGCCTCGCCTCGCCTCGCCTCGCCTCGACAGCCACGCCTGCCCCGGGGGCGGGTTTGCGCCGATTTCATCGGGCTCGCAGGACTGATTCACGGCTGGCTGGAAAAGGTAGCGGTGGAGGGTTGCCATGCCCGGGATGAAGATCACGGTTGATTCGGCCATGCGGGCCAGGGATGTGTCCCGGCCTCGGCCCGAGCATGAGGCGGCCGCCGAGCAGTCCACGGGCGGGCCATCGGCCCGGCCGCGGCCTCCGCAGCCTGGGCCGTCACGGTCAGCGCCATCGCGGGCCCGGCTGCCGGAGGCATCGGGACCGCCAGCGGCGTCCCGAGCCGCGGCATCAACGTCGGCTCCCCAGGCGACGCCGCTGGCCCCGGTATCGCCACCCGCAACATTCCGGGCTCCCGCATCGCGGGGGGACACGCCTGAAACGCCCCGGCCAGCCGGGGAGCAGGCGAGATCACCCCGGCAGGGGAAGAACTCCGGGCAGAACGGGGACGCGGGGCGGGGGCGGAACTCCGGGCGGGGGAAGAGGCACCGGACACGCAAGCGGGGCGGGCGGTGAGCCCAGCCGGCGGCTAGCTGGTGGCGGGCTCGGGGGGGAGTTCGCCGGACTTCTCGTACTCGGCGATCATCTCGAGGCGGCGGGCGTGCCGGGGCTCACCGGAGAACGCGGTCTCCACGAACACCCGGGCGAAGCCGACCGCGTCCGAGATCGGGTACATGCGGGCGCCGAGGCTCAGGATGTTGGCGTCGTTGTGCAGCCGGGCGAGCTGGGCGGTCTCGTCGGTCCAGGCCAGCGCGGCCCGGATGCCGCGCACCTTGTTGGCCGCGATCTGCTCGCCGTTGCCTGACCCGCCGATCACGATGCCCAGGCTGCCGGTGTCCGCGGCGACCGCGCTGGCCGCGCGCATCACGTAGACGGGGTAGTCGTCCTGCGGGTTGTAACTGGCCGGACCGCAGTCGACGGCCTGGTGGCCGGCTTCGCCGAGCCACTTGATCAGGGCTGCCTTGAGCTCGTACCCGGCGTGGTCAGATCCCAAATAGACGCGCACGAAGTCAGTCTGTCAGAACCGGCCGGCAGTGCGGTGAATCAGGCCAGGGAGAGTGCGGCGCGCCGGGTCCTGACCGGAACCAGGCAGCACCGGCCAGATACCAGCGGTGCTAGTCGAAGATCGGGTCCCGGGTCCGGCTGCGCTTGAGCTCGAAGAAGCCGTCGGTCTGGGTTACCAGCATCACGCCGTCCCAGAGCTTGGCGGCCGCATCACCGCGCGGGATCGGGGAAACCACCGGCCCGAAGATGGCGGTGTCGTTGACTGAGATCACGGGCGTGCCCACCTCGTAACCCACCCGGTCGATGCCTTCCGCGTGCGAGGCCCGGAGCGCCTCGTCGTACTCGGTGGAGTCCATCGCGTCGGCCAGCTCAGCCGGCAGCCCGGCCTCGGCGAGCGCGGCCTCGATCGTGGCCCGGTCCTTGGGCGCCTTCTCGAGGTGGAAGCGGTTGCCGAGCGCGGTGTACAGCGGGCCGAGCACGTCAGACCCGTACTTCTGCTCGGCGGCGATGGCGACCCGCACCGGGCCCCACGCCTGCTTCATCAGCTCCTGGTACCGCTCGGGCATGTCGTCCTTACCCTCGTTCAGCACCGCCAGGCTCATCACGTGCCAGTGCACCTGAACCGGCCGGACCTGCTCTACCTCGAGCATCCATCGGGACGCGATCCACGCCCAGGGACACAGCGGGTCAAACCAGAAATCGACCGGAGTAGGCTCCTGCTCGGCCATGGGGCTCCTTCTCGTCGGGGCGGGGCCAGACCATGTGCTGGCCAGTTGATCAGGCTTCCTGGGGTCGCGGCGGGGCTTCGCGAGCCGCCCGCTCCTCACATAGCCTGCAACCGGCACACGGCCAACCGCATTCCGCCACCGGGCATGGGAAAATGCCGGGGCAGCCGCCCGGATGAACTACAGATGGTGGGAACGTGGACACCGGACGTTGTGGACATGGAAAGGTGCCAGTACGTGGCGAACAATCTCACTCGCGAGGAAGCGCGTGACCGGCGGCAGCTCCTCGACGTCGGCTCCTATCAGGTGGAACTGGATCTGACCGGTGGCGGCGACACCTTTCTGTCGACCAGCACCGTCCGGTTCCAGTGCACCACCCAGGAGGCGGCCAGCTTCATCGAGCTGACCGCCCCGGCCGTCCGGGAGATCGTTCTGAACGGCGATCCGATCAGCGTCAGCGCGTTCGACGGCCACCGGATCGCGCTGGACGGGCTGCAGCCCAGCAACGAACTTCGGGTGGTGGCCGAGTGCGCCTACTCGCGAAGCGGCGAGGGCCTGCACCGCTTCACGGACCCCGCCGACGGAAGCGTCTACCTGTATTCCGACCTGGAAACGTACGACGCGCACCGGATCTACGCCTGCTTCGACCAGCCCGACCTGAAAGCCTCCTTCCAGTTCTCGGTGATCGCCCCCGAGGACTGGCTGGTCCTGTCAAATATGGCCGCCGAGGTGGGCGGCCAGCCGGTCGCCGGCGGCGCGGGGCGCTGGCACTTCCCGCCGTCCCCGGTCATGTCCACGTACATCACCGCCATCATCGCCGGACCGTACTACCAGGTCACGAGCGAGCACGACGGCATCCCGCTGGGCATCTACTGCCGCCGCTCACTGGCCGGGTACCTGGACCCCGAGGAAATCTTCGAGGTGACCAGGCAGGGCTTCGACTTCTTCCATAAGGCGTTCGGGGTGCGCTACGCGTTCGGCAAGTACGACCAGGTCTTCGTGCCGGAGTTCAAGGCGGGCGCGATGGAGAACGCCGGCTGCGTGACGTTCCTCGAGGACTACGTGTTCCGTTCCCGGGTCACCGACTTCGCCCGGGAGCTGCGCGGCGACACGATCCTGCACGAGATGGCGCACATGTGGTTCGGTGACCTGGTCACCATGCGCTGGTGGGACGACCTGTGGCTGAATGAGTCGTTCGCCACTTGGGCTTCCGCCCTGGCCCAGGCCGAGGCCACCCGGTGGCCCAACGCGTGGACCACGTTCTGCCAGCTGCACAAGGCCTGGGCCTACCAGCAGGACCAGCTGCCGTCCACGCACCCGATCGCCGCGGACATCCCCGACATCGCCGCGGTTGAGGTGAACTTCGACGGGATCACGTACGCCAAGGGCGCGTCCGTGCTGAAGCAGCTCGTCGCCTACGTGGGGCGCGATCAGTTCCTGGCCGGGGTACGCCGCTACTTCAGTGAGCACGCCTGGGGGAACGCCACCCTCGGAGACCTGCTGGGCGCCCTGCAGCAGTCGTCCGGGCGGGAACTGTCCGCCTGGTCCAAGCAGTGGCTCGAAACGGCCGGGGTGAATACCCTGCGACCGGAGTACGACCTCGACGAGGAGGGCCGGATCACCGAGTTCACGGTGGTGCAGACCGCCCCGGCGAGCCACCCGGTGCTCCGGCTGCACCGCATCGCGGTCGGCTTCTACGACCGGACCGAAAGCGGGCTGACCCGGCGCCGCCGGGTCGAGGTGGACATCGCAGGCGAGCGCACGGTCCTGGAGGCGCTGGCCGGTGAACGCCGGCCGGATCTGGTGCTGGTCAACGACGACGACCTGACCTACGCGAAGATGCGGCTGGACAGCCGTTCCCTCGCCACGCTCATCACGAGCATCGGGGAGTTCACCGAGTCGCTGCCCGCCGCGCTGTGCTGGGCCGCCGGGTGGGACATGTGCCGGGACGCGGAGATGGCGGCGCGGGACTACGTCCAGCTGGTGACGGCCGGGGTGGACCACGCCGAGGACATCTCCGTCGTGCAGACGCTGCTGCGCCAGGCCAGCTCGGCGCTGCGCCGGTTTACCGACCCGGCCTGGCGGCCGGGCGGGATCAACGAGGCCGCCGGGGTGCTGCTCGGCCTGGCTGAGCGGGCCGCGCCGGGCTCGGACCGCCAGCTCGCCTATCTCCAGGCGCTCGCGAGCCTGGCCACCTCGCGCAGCGACCTGGCCCTGCTGAGCGGGCTGCTGGACGGGTCGGCGTACATGGACGGCCTGGTGGTGGACACCGAGTTGCGCTGGCGGCTGCTGCACCGGCTGGTCAGCCGGGGCCACGCGGGACCCGCCCAGATCGACGCCGAGCTGCGCCGCGACCCGACCGACGCGGGCGAGCGGCGCGCCGCTACCTGCCGGGCCGCGATCCCGGAGCCCGAGGCCAAGGAGGCGGCGTGGCAGGCGATTATCAGCGGCACCCTGCCGAACGCCACCTTCCGCGCCACCCTGAACGGGTTCAACGACCCTGACCAGGCGGAGCTGCTGGCGGCATACTCCGAGCGGTACTTCGAGGTGGTCGGCGAGGTGTGGCAGAACTGGAGCAGCGACATGGCCCAGTACTTCACCTCGAACGCCTACCCGATGACCCAGATCTCCGAGCACACTGTGGAGCTCACCGACGCCTACATTGCGCGGACCGACCCGCCGGCCGCGCTGCACCGGCTGCTCGTCGAGGACCGGGACAGCCTCCAGCGCGCCCTCCGCTGCCAGGCCCGCGACCGGCTCGAGCACACGGCCTGAGCGCGCTTGGGTGACTCGCACCGGGTAACTGTGATCAGGCCGTAAAGCCGGGACGCCCCCCCGTCAGGTCTGCACTACGGTCACACCGGGCCGCGTGGCGCGGCGCCGGATCGGCGTGACCAGGGCGGCCCCGACCGGACCCAGTGAGAAGTGGATCGTCCAGAAGGCGGCGGTCACGCGGCCGAGCAGATGATTCGGAGTCACTTCCTGGCGCAATGACATGGAGCAGATGCCGGCCACGCTGGCGCAACCCAGGTAGAGCGCGGCCAGGACCCCGACGGCCGGGACCAGCCCAGATGCGCCCAGGCTCCCGATGGCCAGGCCGGACAGGAAGACGGCGCCGGTCCAGCAGGCACCGAAGCCCAGCCTCCGGCGCAGCGGAGCCACAGCCAGGGCCCCGGCCACGGTGCCGAGCGCAGCGACGGCGAGGACCAGCCCGACCACACCGTCGCCCTGCCCCAGATCGTGCTTCAGGTAGTAGATGAGCACGTCGGGGAGACCCTCAGTGGCAAAGATGAAGAACGTCAGCAGGATGGTCAGGCTGCGCAGCACAGGGTGCTGCCACAGGAACCGCGCCCCAGCCAGCAACTCCCGCCAGGGACTAACCGCGCCTGGCGAACCGGACACCGACTCCCCCGGAGTGGCACCGCCGGAGGCGACCGGCCCCCCGGGCGCACGGGAATCTGCCCTTTCCTGGCGTCGCGAGGACAGTCCGTGGCGTACGACAAGGACGCCCACGGCCGACACGGCGAAGCTGGCCGCGTCGACGGCGACGGCGCCGGCGGGACCGAGTGCGGCGGACACCAGCCCAGCCAAGAGGGGTCCCGCGATGCCCGCTGCCGACGCGGCGCCGTACAAGAGGCCGTTGGCTTCGGTGATCCGGTGGGGGCCGGACAGGGCCGGGACCACCGTGACGTAGCCGACCTGGAAGATCATGCCGATCGCGGCACAGAGCGGCAGGATCACGTACAGCAGCCAGATCTGGGGGCGGAACGCCCAGGCCAGCGGGATGAGGCCGTAGAGGATCATCCGGGCCAGGTCGCAGGCGGCCATCAGGATCCAGCGGTCGAGCCGGTCAGCCAGGATTCCGGCGAAGATGCCCGCGACGACCGCCGCCAGCCCGGCCGCCCCGGTGAGCAGGCCCATCTGGGCGACCGATCCGGTCGCCCGCAGCACCAGCAGCGGGACGGCGATGAGCGCGAACGAGTCCCCGGCCACCGAGAGGGTCTGCGCGGTCAGGAAGACGCCGAAGTCGCGGTCCCGCCACAGTGCCGACTGGCGGCTGCGCCGCGGGGCCGACAGCCGGCTGCGCCGCAGGACCGACAGCCGACTGCGCCGCAGGACCGACGGGCGGCTGCGCCTGGTCACGGGAGACTGGAGACCGCCCGGGCCACCGCGCGCACCGTGCGAGAATCCGCCAGGTCATCCAGGGACACCGCGCGGCCTTCGCCGTCACAGAGCGGGACCCGCCAGTTCGGGTACTCGTCCGTGGTCCCGGGGATGTTCTGCGGCCGGCGGTCCCCCACCGCGTCGGACAGGGACACCCCGATGAGCACAGCCGGGGTGCGGGCCAGGAACGCGTAGCAGGCCACAGTGAACTCGGCCGGGGTGGGCCGGCCGCCGGCGGGCAGCAGGCCCTCGGCCTCCAGTACCTCCTGCCAGGCGCGGACCACGGCGTCCGACTCGTCGCTTTCTTCCTTGTAGGAGCGGGTGAGCAGGCCAAGCCGGGAACGCAGCTCCACCTGCTCGCCGGTCACGAAGGCCGCGATCGGCGGCACGTCGTGCGTGCCCACCATGGCCAGGCAGTTGCGGCGCCACTTGCCCGGCGGCAGCGGCGCCCCGTCCGGGCCGCGCTCGAACCACAGCATCGCGGTGCCGAGCACCCCCTGCTCGGCCAGGTACTCCCGGATCCACGGATCCACCGTGCCGAGGTCCTCGCCAATGGCCAGCGCCCCGGCCGAGACGGCCTGGCCGGCCAGCACGCCGACCGTGGCCCGGTGGTCGTACCGCACGTAGGTGCCCTGGTCCGGGCCCAGCCCGGCCGGCACCCACCAGAGCCGGAACAGGCCCATCACGTGGTCGACACGCAGGCCGCCGGCGTGCCGCAGGGCCGCGTGCATCAGGTCCGCCAGCGGCGCGTACTCCTGGTCGGCCAGCCGCCGCGGATGCCAGGGCGGCTGGTTCCAGTCCTGGCCGCGCTGATTGAACTCGTCCGGCGGGGCTCCCACGCTGACCCCGGAGACCATCACGTCCTGCCAGGCCCAGGCGTCGGCACCGCCCGGATGGCAGCCGACCGCGAGGTCCCGGATGATGCCGATGGGCATCCCGGCGGCCCGCGCCGCGTCCTGAGCCGCGCCTAGCTGGCTATCCGCGAGCCACTGCAGCCAGGCGTGGAACAGGGCCTGGCTGGCGAGCCGGGTCCGCTCGGCTGCCACCTCGGCCGAGCCCACCCTGCGCAGCGGCTCCGGCCAGGCCCGCCAGTCTGGCCCGTGGATCTCGGCCAGCGCGCACCACAGGCCCCAGTCCTCCAGTGGCTGGCCCTCCCGGCCACGGTAGGCGTCGAACTCGGCACGGCGCTGCGCGGTCATCGGCTGGCGGTAGATGATCTGCAGCGCGGTCCGCTTGGCCTGCCAGACCTCGTCCCGGTCGAGCAGCTCGCTGGTGGCGTTGCGGGCCCGCAACGGCGCGGCGAGGGAGTCGATCCGGACCCGGTCGCCCGCGGTGAGCTTCGCGTACTCCGGGACGTCCTCGATCCGCAGGTACAGCGGGCTGGTGAAGCGCCGGCTCATCGGCAGGTAGGGGGACTGGCTGAGCGGCGGCAGCGGCTCGCCCGCGTGCAGCGGGTTGATCAGGATGAACCCCGCGCCCAGGTCGCTGGCGCTCCAGGCGGCCAGGTCGGCGAGGTCGCCTAGGTCGCCGTGCCCCCACGACTGGCGGGAGCGCAGCGAGTAGAGCTGGACCGCGAAGCCCCAGGACCGGTCTTCCGGTCCGGGGACCACCGGCCCGGTCCCGGCCGTGTCCTCCGCCGCCGAGTGTCGCGCCGCCGTATCCTGCGCCGCCCTCTCTTCCCCCGCCGCGTCCTGCGCCGCCGTCTCCTCCCCCGCCGCGTCCTGCGCCGCCAGATCATTGACGGCCAGGTCTTCGGCCGGCCGCTCCCCGGCCGCGGGGACCGGGGCTGGTCCCGGCTCGTGCGGGGGGGCATCCAGCGCGTCCAGGATGGCGTCGAGCGTCTGCTGGCTCACCTCGACCTGCCGTCCGTGCCAGTCCCGGTAGCCGGTGGCTACCCCCTGGGCCGCGGCCCGCCGTCTGGTCTCGTCGCTCGTCACCCTTCAATGATCGGGCCAACCGGCGGCGCAGCGCACAACCCTTACGACCCCAGTTACCTCCTTGTGTGCTGAGTTTGGTGCATAGGAGCCGGACGAGCCCGCACAAAGCGGCCCGCGGGGCTTCTGGCGGGCCGCTACCGCCTGGGGATCAGCGCCCAGGTGAGCCACAGGCCGGCCAGGGCCTGGAGCACCGCGACGATCAGCGTGGCCGCGATCGCGACCGAGGCGTGCGGCGGCAGCCCGGCCAGCGCCGCAACCACGCGCGCGGTCGCGCGGACCGGGGCACCATGGAGGGCCTGCCAGCCGAGCGGGATGGCCCAGCCGACCGCGGCCACCAGCGCCGCGGCGGGCAGCGCGACCCGCAGCCGCCAGCGGCCGTAGCGGGCCGCGGCCCCGCCCGCCAGGCCGGCCACGAACGGCAGGAACCACCAGCCCGCGGCCGCCCCCAGCGCGATCAGGACCGCCGCGGCGAGGCTGCCCAGCAGCCAGAGCAGCACCGGGCCACGGTGCCCGGGGACCCACGACGGGTAGTGCGGGGCAGGCGGCCTGGCAGGCGCCGGCGCAGGGGCACCCAGGCGTCCCAGCCGGTACGCACCGCGCTTGCCCAGGCGGCTCAGGTCAGACATGGCCACCCGCCCGTCCCGGCCCGGACCGAGGCGGCCGTGCGGGGTTCATGGGCGCAGCGTCCACCGGATCACCCCCGCCGAGGATCCCGGCGGCGGCATCGGCAGGTAGCGCCCGTTCCACCAGTCAGCCACTTGATCCTCATACCACCGTGAGGCCGGGTTCTCACTCTGGCCACCAGGGTAAATGCCCTGCCCTGTCCCCGACCCGGGGCCCGTCCATGCAACGATCATCCGCCAGCTGGGCCCCTGGCTGGCCACCAGGCCACCATCGGCGGCGTCCACAGTCCACGGATCCCCGCCCGCCGCGCGGGGGCCATAACCGAGCGCGTCCGCCTGGGTCAGCGAGGGGAACTGCCTGCTGTGCAGCCGCCCCCAGGCCCACTGGGACGGGGTGCCGCCCAGCTTGGCCGACAGGTGGGCCACCGCGGTCGCGAACGCGGCCCGGATGACCTGCGGGGCGGTACGCCGCGGGCCGCCGGGCGCGGTGAACGCGGCGTTCCCGGGGTCGCGGAGCGTCCAGGTCTCGAGGACCTCGTCCAGGCTGGCCTGGTCCGGCGAGACCTTCAGGCCGGACGGGTCCCGGTGCACCGGCACCGCCGCGGTGTGCCACCACGGCCGGAAGACCGCAGTCAGGTAGTCCGTCCAGAACGTCCACCACACCGACGCGGCCGCCGAGCTAGCGGTCATCGCGCCGTTCCAGCCCGCCAGCAGGCTGGCCGCCTGCTGCTGCCGGGCGGTCAGCCGCGCCCCGGGCTGATGGAGCGCCCCGAGCAGGGCAGGCAGGATGCGCCGCGCGAGCGGGTCGGTCAGGCTGGTCTGCACGCCCGCGAAGGTGGCCGGGGTCATCCCGCGGCCGCCCGCCAGCGCCGCGTAGATCTGGCTGGCCCGGTAGCCGGGGTCGAAGAAGTTGGCGGTCGTCCCGATGTAGTACGGATACGAGGGCCCCACGGGTCGCTGATTCGCCGTGGCCAGCACATGCCCGGACGGGTCATAGACCTGCGGGACGGACGAGTACGGGATCACCCCGGCCACATCGTCAGCGCCGGTGCCCGTCATCGGCAGCCAGGGCTGGCCGTGCCGGACCTCCGGGTAGTACCCGGCCGAGATCGCGCCGATGTGCCCCTGGTCGTCGGCGTACACGAAGTTCTGCGAGGGCGCCCGCCAGTTCGCCAGCGCCGCGTGGAACTGGGCCCAGTCGTGCGCGGTGTTGACGGCCAGCATCACGGCCAGGTCGGGTGAAGGGACATTGCCCATCCAGTCGACCGAGGTGGTCTGCCCGGCCTGGGTCATGATCGGCCCGTGCACGGTGAGATCCACCGTGAGCCGCACCGCCGCCCCGCCGCGGACGGCGATCGTGTAGTGCACCTGCCGCATCCGCCGCCACGCGCCGTCCCAGAAGTACTGACCAGGCCGGGACTTGCTGGTCCGCTCGGTGTAGAACAGCGTGGCCTGGTTCTGGGTGTCGGTGAGGGACCAGGCGATGTGCTGGTTATGGCCGAGGAGGACACCGGGCAGGCCGGGCACGCTGACCCCGCTCACCTGATACCCCGGGGCGGACAGGGCGACCTGGTACCAGATGGACGGGATGGTCTGCGGCAGGTGCGGATCCCCGGCCAGCATGGACCGGCCGCCCGCCACCGCCGGGCCGTTGGCTGCCCAGGCGTTGCTGTCCGGGTAGGTGTGGACCTGGCCGGCGGGCAGGGCGTTCACTTCGGCGAGCAGCGCGGACGCCGCGGTCACCTCGGCCGCGGGGACGCCGGCCGGGCGGGCGGACCGGCCGGCCGGGGAACCAGCAGGCCGGGCGGCCGAGTCGCCGGCGGCGGTGACGGCCACCGCGCTGCGGCTGGGTGAGGGAGCGGGGCGGACGGTTTTCGTTGCGGAAGATTGTGAACTTGACGTTCCGGGCTGGAGCGGGACGAGGCCGGCCTTCCGGTAGGGACCGGGATCGTACGGGTGCTGCTGGTTCGGCGGCAGGACCGGGAACCAGGCCATCGTCCGCCGCGCGCCGAGCGCACGTTCCAGCAGCGCGTAGTCCAGCGGGGTGGTGGTGAAGCCCAGCTGCTGGGTCAGGTCGCCCTGGATGACCAGGCTGTCCACCGGCGTCCAGTCGCCCGGGTACACCCCGGCCAGCGAGAACAGCGCGGGCCACTGCCGGTCGCGCCGGATCTGGGCCAGGTCGTCGTTCACCCCCTTCGTGAACGCGAGCAGGGCCTGCGCCGTCGCGCTGGATCGGGGCATCTGGGCCCACTCCTGCTCGGCCGTGCGGACCAGGCCCAGGCGCAGCTCGAACTTGTCCGAACTCACCGCGGACGGGCCGGCGAGCTGGGCCAGCCGGCCCTCGCCGAGCCGCCGCTCCAGATCCATCTGGGCCAGCCGGAACCGGGCCTGCACGTACCCCTCGGCCAGGACCAGGTCATGCAGGCTGGCCGCCCGGAGCGACGGCACGCCGTGGCTGGTGAACGACACCTGGACCGGGTGATCCAGGCCCGGCAGGCTGAGCGCCTGCGAATGCGGCAGCTCGGCGCCGCTGGCCGAGGTCCACACCCCGCGGCCCGGGTCCAGGGCCGGCCCGAGCGCGGGCACCGTGCCGTACCCGAAGGCCAGCACGCCGAGCAGGACGGCGCACGCCACCAGGGGGATCGCCACGCGGAGCACCCGCCAGGCGATCCTGGAGCGCCGTTGTTCCAGGGTCATCTGATCACCGCTACCGGACTATAACGGGCGGCCTACCACAGGGCCGGGTGGCGGTCCCGCCACGGCCGCGCCTCCTCCAGCTGGGCGGACAGCGAGATCAGCGTGCCTTCCTCCCCCATCCGCCCGGCCAGCATCACGCCGATCGGCAGCCCGGCCTCGTTCCAGGACAGCGGCAGGCTCACGGCCGGCTGCCCGGACACGTTGAACAGCGCCGTGAACGGGGTGAAGGCCTTCTGCCGCTCGAAGTTCTCGGGCGGCGGCACTTCCTCGAAGTAGCCCACCGGCACCGGCGGGGACGCGAGCGTCGGCATCAGCACCGCGTCGTACTCGTTCAGCACGGCGAGCGCCTGGCGCACCACGAGCTGCAGGTAGGCCTGGGCGAAGACCAGGTCGCTGGCCCGGGTTTGCTGGCCGCGCTGGCGCATGTACGCGGTGAACGGCAGCAGGCGGTCCTCGCGGGCCGGATCAACCGGGGCCAGGGTGGCCATCGCGTACCAGACCGTCTCGAACGCCGGCACCGCATCCGGGCCGAACGGCATGTCCATGTCCTCGACCTCATGCCCCAGGCTGGCCAGCAGCGTGCTGGCGTCCTCGTACGCAGCCACGCAGTCCGGGTGGACGGCGGCCCCCTCGATCGGGTGCTGCAGGGTCCGGCCGATGCGCAGCCGCCCGGGCGGGCGCCCGGCGAAAGCCAGGAAGGTCTCGCCCGGCGGGAGCGGCGGCAGCGTGTACATGTCGCCCGGCTGGTTGCCCGTCATCACGTCCAGCAGCAGCGCCGCGTCGGCCACCGAGCGGGACAGCGGGCCTTCGGTGCCCAGCCCGGCCAGGTCGGGGACGAGCGGCGCATTGGAGATCCGGCCCCGGGACGGTTTCAGCCCGAACAGCCCGCAGACGCTGGACGGGATCCGGATCGAGCCGCCGCCGTCGCTGCCCTGGGCCGCCGGGGCCAGGCCCGCCGCCACCGCAGCCGCCGCACCGCCACTCGACCCGCCCGCCGACCGGCTCAGGTCCCAGGGCGTCCGGGCCGGCGGCCCGACCGCGGTCTCCGTGTAGCACGGCAGGCCGAACTCGGGCGTGGCCGTCTTCCCGGTCATCACCGCCCCGGCGGCCCGCAGCGCCGCGCTGACGTGATCGTCGGTGGCCGGGACGTTGTCCGCGTAGACGGCGGAGCCGAGGGTCTGGCGGACCCCGGCCACCATGTTCAGGTCCTTGACCGGGATGGGGATCCCGGTCAGCGGCGGAAGCCCGGCGGGGTCTTCGGCCTGGCTGACGGCTTTCTCGGCGTCGGCGGCCTGGCTCGCGGCCAGTTCCGCGGTGACCGTGAAGAAGGCCCCCAGCCCTGAGTTCATCCGCTCGGTGCGGTCCAGGTAATGGGCGGTGACCTGGACCGGGGACAACTCCCCCCGGCGGATCGCGGCGGCCAGCTCGGTCACGGTCAGATCATGGATGTCGCTCACGACTTTGCACCGTAGTCGCCCGTTTTGCCCCGGTCCAGAAGCCGGGTTAGGTGTATTCACGGTGTGTCACGTGATGTTCCCAGACAGCTACGCATTGCATCGGTTACGCTCTGACCCGTGGATCGGATCGCGCGGCCGGGCACATCCGGGGCTCCACCAGGGCCGGCGGGCCCCGGTGACCCCGAGAGCGCCGCTGCCGATCTGCCGGAAGCACCGGATCCCGCGGATCTGGCGGATGCGCTGGATCCCGCGGACCTGGCGGATGCCCCTGGGCGCCCAGACGACGACGGCCCGGACGAGCCGGAGGCCAGCACCCCGGGCGACCCGGATGGCGCGGGCGTCGCGGCCGTCGCGGACGACTCCGACGGCGGCATCGTCACCGCGGGTGACCGTCACCCCGCCCACGAGCATCCGCTGTCCAGCTTCGCGGCGGATCCCCGGATGCCGATCTGGATCCGCCGCGCGGTCATCGCCGCCGCGATCGGCGTCGTGGTCGGCATCCTGGTCGACTGGCGCCTCGGCCTGACCGCCGCGGCCATCGTCGCGATCCTGGACACTGTCCACCGGTCGCGGACCACCGCGGTCATCCCGGCCGCGGTCCGGGTCACGTCCGCGCAGCGGCGCACCCGGCGGCGGCTGCTCTGGGCCCGCCGGTCCGGCTACCTGACCCTGAACGCCCGGGCCATCCCGGGCACCAACTGCATCATCGATCACCTGATCGTCGGGCCGGCCGGGGTGTTCGCGGTGGACTCAGAGCGCTGGGACCGCCGGCTGCCACTGCGGGCCACCCAGGGCGGCCACCTCTACCACGGCCCGTACACCCAGACCAGCCGCCTGAAGCACGCCCAACTGGAAGCGGGCCTGGCGGGCAGGCTGATCAGCGAGAGCCTGGGGCGCAAGCAGCGGATCCGCCCGGCCATGGTCATCTACGGGCCCACCGTGCCGTGGACGGTGGCCCGGATCAGCGGCGTGGACGTGTTCAGCGGGCGGCGGCTCCGCAAGTACCTGCGGGCCCAGTCGCGGGCCCGGCGCGAGCAGCGGCTGACCCACGAGGAGATCGAGCAGATCCTCTCGGCCGCCGAGACGGCCCTCCCGGCCCGCTAGCCGCGCGGCTGCGTCCCAGGCGGGCGGTGTCCCGGGCAGTGCCTGCGCGGGCGGACGCCTTCTGGGGCGCGCACCGCCGGTACGCTGAGGGGTCTAAGCAGCCTTGAGGGGAGCAGGTCATGCCACCGCTTCGGTCCCGGACGGTCACCCACGGCAGGAACATGGTCGGGGCGCGCGCGCTGATGCGCGCCAGCGGGGTAGCCGGCGAGGACATCGGCAAGCCGATCGTGGCGGTGGCCAACAGCTTCACCGAGTTTGTCCCGGGCCATGTTCATCTGCGCGAGGTCGGCCAGGTGGTCTCCGACGCGGTCAAGGCGGCCGGCGCGATCCCGCGGGAGTTCAACACCATCGCGGTGGACGACGGGATCGCCATGGGCCACGGCGGGATGCTCTACTCCCTGCCCAGCCGCGAGCTCATCGCCGACTCGGTCGAGTACATGGTCAACGCGCACTGCGCGGACGCCCTGGTCTGCATCTCCAACTGCGACAAGATCACGCCCGGCATGCTGATGGCGGCGCTGCGGCTGAACATCCCCACCGTGTTCGTGTCCGGCGGCCCTATGGAGGCCGGGCGGGCCCGGCCCGGCGAGGTGACCGCCTCCGGTGATCCGCGCAAGCTGGACCTGATCAACCCCATGATCGCCGCGGCCGACCCCAGCGTGTCCGACGAGGCGCTGGCCGAGATGGAAGAGGCCGCGTGCCCGACCTGCGGCTCCTGCTCCGGGATGTTCACCGCGAACTCGATGAACTGCCTGACCGAGGCGATCGGGCTGGCCCTGCCGGGCAACGGCACCACGCTGGCCACGCACGCCGCGCGTCGCGCCCTGTTCGAGCGGGCCGGTGCGCTGGTGGTCGGCCTCGCTCACCGGTACTACACCGAGGACGACGAGTCCGTGCTGCCGCGGTCTATCGCCAGCCGGGACGCGTTCGAGAACGCGATGGCGCTGGACGTGGCCATGGGCGGGTCGACCAACACGATCCTGCACCTGCTGGCGGCCGCGCACGAGGCGCGGGTCGGGTTCGGGCTCAAGGAAATCGACGAGCTGTCCCGCCGGGTGCCGTGCCTCTGCAAGGTGGCGCCCAGCAGCGAGCGCTACCACGTCGAGGACGTGCACCGGGCGGGCGGCATCCCGGCCATCCTGGGTGAGCTGAACCGCGGCCGCCTGCTCAACCAGGGCGTGCACACGGTGCACAGTTCTTCGCTCGGGGAGTTCCTCGACGCCTGGGACCTGCGCTCGAAGTCGGTCACCGACGAGGCGGTCGAGCTGTTCCACGCGGCGCCCGGCGGCGTCCGCACAATCAAGCCCTTCTCCCAGGACACGCGCTGGACCAGCCTGGACGAGGACCGCGAAAACGGCTGCATCCGGGACGTGCCGCACGCCTACACGCGGGACGGCGGCCTGGCCGTGCTCTACGGCAACCTGGCCCCTGAGGGCGCGATCGTGAAGACAGCCGGTGTCCCCGAGGAACTGTGGCGCTTCACCGGCCCGGCCAAGGTGTTCGAGAGCCAGGAGCAGGCGGTCGACGGCATCCTCGGCGGCAAGGTCGGGCCTGGCGACGTGGTCCTCATCCGGTACGAGGGCCCCAGCGGCGGGCCCGGCATGCAGGAGATGCTGTACCCGACGAGCTTCCTCAAGGGGAAGGGCCTCGGCCGGGCCTGCGCCCTGGTCACCGACGGCCGGTTCTCCGGCGGCACCTCGGGGCTGTCCATCTGCCACGCTGCGCCGGAGGCTGCGGCGGGCGGAATGATCGCGCTGGCCGAGGACGGCGACACCGTGGAGATCGACATCCCGGCCCGGTCGCTGGAACTGGCCGTCCCCGACGCCGAACTGGCGGCCCGCCGGGAGCGGATCCTTGCGGGACTAGGCGGTTACCGGCCGACCGACCGGGACCGGACGGTCAGCGAGGCGCTGCGGGTCTACGCGGCGCTCGCCACCTCCGCGTCCACTGGCGCGGTCCGGGACATCAGCCGCCTCTCTCCCGGCGCTGCCGCTCCTGGTGTCGGCCAGTGACCGTACAGGTCGGGTCCTAGTGGCCGCAGCACGGGACTGGGTCGCTGGTGCCCGGCCGCGAACCCTCCCTGCGGCGGTCGTCCCGGTCGCGGTGGGATCCGGGGTGGCGTTCGGGTACGGCCACTTCTCGCTGTGGCGGGGGATCCTGGCCCTGCTCGTCGCGCTCGCGCTGCAGGTCGGCGTCAACTACGCCAACGACTACAGCGACGGGATCCGCGGCACCGACGAGGTACGAGTCGGCCCGGTCCGCCTGGTGGCCGCCGGGGTGGCGCCGCCGCGGCAGGTCCGGGACGCCGCTCTCAGCTGCTTCGCGGTGGCCTGCGTAGCCGGTCTCGTGCTGGCCGCAGTGACCTCCTGGTGGCTGATCCTGCTGGGTGCCGCCGCCGTCGCCGCGGCCTGGACCTACACTGGCGGCCGCCATCCGTACGGCTACCACGGGCTGGGCGAGATCGCGGTGTTCGTGTTCTTCGGGCTGGCTGCGGTGGCCGGGACGGCGTTCGTGGAGATGGATTCGCTGCCCTGGCTGGCGCTGGCCGCGGCGCTGCCGGTGGGGTTGCTGGCCTGCGCGCTGCTAGTGATCAACAACCTGCGCGACATCCCCTCGGACACGGTGTCAGGCAAGCGCACCTTGGCGGTGATCCTGGGGGACGCCCGGACCCGCACCCTGTACGTGGCGTGCGTGCTCGCCCCGTTCGTGGTCGCGGCGGCCATGGCGGTGGCACGGCCGCTCGCGTTGCTGACCTTCGCGGCGATACCGCTGGCGCTGGTCCCGGTCCGGTCCGTGCGACACGGAGCGACCGGGCCGGCCCTGATCGGCGCGCTGGGCATGACGGGACGGCTCCAGCTCGCCTTCGGTGCACTGCTCACCATCGGCCTGGCCATCCACCTCTGACCCGCTTCCGGCCGGTCTCGGGGCTGGTCTCTGTGGGTCTCTCGGGGGTGGGCTGGCCGCCCCGGTGAGGCGCCATCGATCGAACTGCTAGTGGTTATCCACAGCTCCGTTGGGGGACGGCTGGACCTCGGCCGCGGTGGGCGCCGGCCCTGCCACCGGAGGCCCATCCGGCGCGGGCACCGGCGTTTCGCCTGCTGAGTCCGTCTCAGCACGCGTGGCAGGAACCGTCAGCGACAGCTCGGCGGGCGGCGGTCCCACGGGCGGCGGCGCCTCCACAGGTGGCGGTCCCACGGGCGGCGGTCCCACGGAGAGCGGCGCCCCCACGGACGGCGGCGGTGCGGCCACCGCCGGCGGGCCGGGCGCTGGCGCCGGAGGCCCAGCCCCAGCTCCGTCGCCGCTGCCGCTGAACGCGCCGCTGAGCGTCTTGAGCGCCGTGGTCACCTCACTCGGGATGACCCAGAACGTGTTCCCCTGAGCCTGGGCCAGCTGCGGCAGCGTCTGCAGGTACTGGTAGGCGAGCACCTTGGGATCGGCGTCACCGTCGTGCACGGCCTGGAAGACGGTGCCGATCGCCTGGGCCTGGCCCTCGGCCCGGAGGATCTGGCCCTGCCGCTCCCCCTCGGCCCGCAGGATGCTGCTCTGCTTCTCGCCCTCGGCGGTGAGGATCTTGGACTGGCGGACGCCCTCGGCGGTGAGCACGGCGGCCCGCTTCTCCCGCTCGGCCCGCATCTGCTTCTCCATCGCGTCAATCACGCTCTTCGGCGGGTCGATGGCCTTGATTTCTACCCGGGTGACCCGGAGCCCCCACTTGCCCGACGCGTCGTCGAGCACGCCCCGCAGCCGCATGTTGATCTGGTCGCGCGAGGTCAGCGTCTGCTCCAGGTCCATGTTCCCGATCACGCTGCGCAGCATGGTCGCGGTGATCTGCTCGATGGCCTGGATGTAGTTGACGATCTCGTAGTCCGCGGCCCGGGGGTCGGTGACCTGGAAGAACAGCACCGTGTCGATGCTCACCACCAGGTTGTCCTCGGTAATCACCGGCTGTCCCCTGAAGGCCACCACCTGCTCCCGCAGGTCGATGAGGGGCTTGACCCGGTCCACGAACGGGAGGATGAAGTTCATCCCGGGTTCCAGGGTCTTGCGGTACCGGCCGAACCGCTCGACGTTGCGGGCCCGGGCCTGCGGCACGATCCGTACGGTCTTGCTGACCGTGAGCACGATGAGGATGACAACGACCAGGGCGGCAACGAGCGCGGCTATTTCCATGTCTACTCCCGCGGATGCACAAGTGCGGTGGCGCCCTCGATCGCGAAGACGTCGACGGTCGAGCCCACGGGGATGACCTGGGACTCGTCATACGGGCGGGCGGACCACAGTTCGCCGCCGATGCGGACCTGCCCGCCATCGTCGGTGACTTCCGCGACGACCTTGGCGGAACGCCCGACGAGAGCTGAGGTCCCGGTGCGCAGCAACGGCGGCTGCTTGATGTGCCGCATCGCGATAGGGCGGACGACGACGAGCCCGGCCGCGGAAGCCACGGCGAACGCGGCCAACTGGAAGGGCAGCCCCACGCCGGCCGCACCAACCACGGCCGCCACCACGGCGCCCGCTGCGATCAGGCCGAAGGCGAGCGTGGTCGTCATAACCTCGGCGACCCCCAGCACAGCGGCGAGGACCAGCCAGACAATCCACAACCCCATGGCTACTCCCGGGAGCGGGAGCGACGGCGTGCGCGGCGTGCGCACGGGCCAGTCGCCCGGCCCTCTAACTCGACAGTAGCCCCGCCGCGCCGCGACCGCGAGCGGCCGGGGCCCCTTCGTGCGTTAACCCCCGCCCGTAAATCCCGCCCGCAGGCAGGCGGTTGTTCAGCCGCTGAAGTAGTGACCTTCTTCGAGGTCCGGAATCAGTGCGGGATGCACAGGCCGCCAGCCCAGCAGGTCCCGCGTCGATGTGCTCGACGCCGGGATGTCGAGTGCCGCCAAGGCGCCAAGCTAGCCGAAGTGGGCGGCTGCCTCCGGCCCGGAAACGCTGGCGGCCTTCCGCAAGGCCGCGCGGGCCCATCTCACGGGTCCCGGGCCGGGCGGTGCCGCCGGCCACTCCGCCATCGGGTCAGCGGCCGGCGGCGACCGCTGACCCGATGGCGGCGGGGGTGATCGTTCCCATCGGGACCCGGACCGGGAATTATGGTGCCATCCAACGTCGGAGGATCTCATGACCAGTCCAGCACCGCTGTCCTACAGTCACGGAACTTCGCCGCAACCGCTCCTCGGCGAGACCATCGGCGCCAACCTGAGGCGCATCGCGGCTGCCTACAGTAGCCAGGAAGCGCTGGTCGATGTGCCGTCCGGACGGCGCTGGACGTATGCGGAATTCGACGCGGACACTGACACGCTGGCCCGGGGCCTGATCGCGGCCGGGATCAAGGCGGGTGACCGGGTGGGCATCTGGGCGCCGAACTGCCCGGAGTGGGTGCTGCTGCAGTACGCCACGGCCAAGGCGGGCGTAATCCTGGTCAATATCAACCCGGCCTACCGCAGTCACGAGCTGGGCTACGTGCTGCGCCAGTCCGGGGTCAGGCTGCTGGTCAGCGCGGAGTCGTTCAAGACCAGCAACTACCGGGGCATGGTCGAGGAGGTCAGCGGGGATCTCCCTGATCTACGCAGGGTGATCTACCTGGGCTCGGCTGACTGGGACGAGCTGCTCGTGGTCGGCGCCATGCCGATCGCCGGCGGGGAGGATCAGCTGGCTGAGCGGGAGGCCATGCTGGGCTTCGACGACCCGATCAACATCCAGTACACCAGCGGCACCACCGGGTTCCCGAAGGGCGCCACGCTGTCCCACCACAACATCCTGAACAACGGCTTCTTCATCGGGGAGGGCTGCCGCTACACGGAGGCGGACCGGGTCTGCATCCCGGTGCCGTTTTACCACTGCTTCGGCATGGTGCTGGGCAACCTGGCCTGCACCACGCACGGGTCGGCGATCGTCATCCCCTCCCCCGGGTTCGATCCGGCGGCGAGCCTGCGGGCTGTCGTGGCTGAACGCTGCACCTCGCTGTATGGCGTGCCGACCATGTTCATCGCCGAGCTGGCGCTCCCCGATTTCGCGGCTTATGACCTCTCCACGCTCCGGACCGGGATCATGGCCGGGTCACCGTGCCCGGTCGAGGTGATGAAGCGGGTAGTCAGCGAGATGCACATGACCGAGGTGACGATCTGTTACGGGATGACCGAGACGTCCCCGGTGTCCGCGCAGACCACGGCCGATGACGACATGGAGCGGCGGGTGTCCACGGTGGGCCGGGTGCACCCGCACGTCGAGGTGAAGGTCGTGGACCCGGAAACCGGGCTGGCCGTGCCCCGGGGAGTGACCGGGGAAATGTGCACCCGGGGCTACTCGGTGATGCTCGGCTACTGGAACGACCCTGAGCAGACCGCGGCGGTGATCGACCAGGCACGCTGGATGCACACAGGCGACCTGGCCGTGATCGACGAGGCCGGGTACCTGAACATCGTCGGCCGGATCAAGGACATGATCATCCGGGGCGGCGAAAACGTGTATCCGCGGGAGATCGAGGAATTCCTGTACGGCCATCCGGCGATCGAGGACGTCCAGGTGATCGGGGTGCCCGACCTCCGGTACGGCGAGGAGATCTGCGCCTGGGTCAAGCTGCGGCCCGGTGAGGCACTGACCGAGGAAGAGCTGCGGGACTACTGCCAGGGCCAGATCGCGCACTACAAGATCCCGCGCTACCTGCGGTACACCAGCGAGTTCCCGATGACCGTGACCGGCAAGGTCCAGAAGTTCAAGATGCGCGAGACGTCCATCACCGAACTGGGCCTCGAGGACGCCGCCAGCACCGCCACCGCCTGACCGCGCGGTCTCCGCCGCACCCAGAACATCAGCCGAAGCCCCCCGTCAGTCACACCAGCCCCGCGGGCCCCGGCTGCCCCGCCTCGGCCGGGCCCCGCCTGCGTGAATGAAAGTTTGAGTCACGGTCTTATGTTTTAGATGGCAAGGCTCGTGCCGCTCTGCTTGTGCGGGGTTTGCGTTTCAAACTGGTGGGTCGGTGGTGGCGAGGGTGAAGGAGAATTTGGCGCCTTGCCGGTCGCGCCGCTGGCTTGCACGCGGCCGCCGTGGCGCTCGATGATCTGGCGGACGCTGGCGAGTCTGATGCAGGTGCCGGGAAACTGGCTCGTCGTATGCAGCCGCTGGAACGGGCCGAAATTCTTGGCTGCCTGGACGGGATCAAACCCAGCGCGGTTATCGCGGATATGGAAGCAGGTGCGGGTGTCCCCGGCCGGGGCGGCCGCTAGCGCGATCGACGCGTTGTGCTGCCCGGAGGTGAATTTCCAGGCGTCGGCGAGCAGATTCTGCAGGAAGATTCGGGGACGGCAAGTGAACGTCGCGTCCTAGCCGTGGGGCGGCTGCTTGGGATTCATAATGAAAGGTCATGTCTTGCTGGCAGGGGTGGCGGGTTGGCTGCCGTTGTCGATGGCGCGGCGGACGCGGGTGAGCAGGGTGGCCTGGGAGAACGGTTTCTCCAGGAGGTCGATCTGGCTGGCGAAGGCGCCGTGGGTGTCGAGGACCGGCGGGGCGTATCCGGACATGTACAGGACCGGCAGGGCTGGGCGGCTGGCGTGTACCCGGCGGGCCACCTCGTTGCCGAGCATCTCGGGCATGACCATATCGGTGAGCAGCAGGTCGAAGTGCTGCCCGGTGTCACCTGCGATGCTGAGCGCCTCGGCCGCGGTGAGGGCGGCGTGGACCTGGTACCCGTTCCGGGTCAGGATGCGGGCGGCCAGCTCCTGCAGGCTGGTTTCGTCTTCGACGAGCAGGATCGTCTCACCGCGGCCGCGGGGAGGTGCGGCTGGCGGCCCGGCCGGCCTGGTGGCGCCTTCGCTGGTGGCGGGCAGCAGGCCGGTGATGGTGGTGCCGAGGCCGGGCTCGGAGTAGATCTGGGGATAGCCGCCGGCTCCGGTGATGATGCCGTAGAACGTCGCGAGGCCGAGGCCGGTGCCCTTGCCCTGCGGCTTGGTGGTGAAGAACGGCTCGAACACCCGGGCGGCTACCTCGGGGGGCATGCCGGTGCCGGTGTCGGAGACCCGCAGCCGGGCGTAGCGGCCTGCCCTGAGGCCGGGCCGGCCGTCTGCGTAGGCCTCGTCGACGGTGATGTTCGCGGTGTCGATCGTGAGCTTCCCGCCGCCGGGCATCGCGTCGCGGGCGTTGACCGCGAGGTTGACCAGGACCTGCTCGAGCTGGCCGGCGTCCGCCCTGACCGGCCACAGGCCGCCGGCGGGTGCGGTGTTCAGGGTGATGTGCTCGCCGAGGGTGCGGCGCAGCAGCTGCTCCAGGCCGGTGACGATGTCGTTGAGGCTGAGCACCTCGGGGTGCACGACATCGCTGCGGGCGAAGATCAGCAGCTGGCGGGTCAGCCTGATCGCCCGCTGCGCCGCGTCGCGGACCTGCTCGACATCACCCAGCACGCTGCCCAGCCGCGCGTCCTCGCCCGCCAGGCCCGCTATCTCCTCCGCGACCAGGTCAGAATACCCGGCGATCACGTTCAGCAGGTTGTTGAAGTCGTGCGCGATACCGCCGACCAGCTGGCCCAGGCTCTCCATCCGCTCGGCCTTCCGCAGACGGTCCTGCGCCGCGGCCCGCCCGGCATCGGCGCGCACTACGTCCGCCATCAGCCGGGCGTTATGGATGGCCTGGGCACCCCGCTCCGCCAGGTCGGCGCAGAGCTCAAGGTCG
>DATCFY010000027.1:0-26854 GCA_036509255.1 Streptosporangiaceae bacterium | reverse complement strand
CGGCTTCGTCCGCTCCTACGCCCTGTCCATGTTCCTCGGCGGGGTGCTGCTGGTCGGCGCCCTCCTGCTGGCGAGAATCTAGGAGACCACGGCTCATGAGCACGTTTCCCTGGCTGACCGTGATCGGCGCGGTGCCGTTGGTCGGCGCGCTGGTGATCGCCGTGACGCCGGGTGTGTCCGCGCCGGGCAGCGAGGCGGACCGGGCCGCCCGGCGCCTGCTGGTCAAGCGGCTGGCCCTGGTGTTCTCGGTGATCACGCTGGGCCTGACCATCGCCATGATGGTCGCCTTCTCCCCGCATGGGAACGAGTTCCAGTTCACCCAGACCTACCAGTGGATCCCGCAGTTCGGCGTGCACTACGCGGTCGGCGTGGACGGCATCGCGCTGGTCCTCATCGCCATGACCGCGGTGCTGATGCCGGTGGTCATCTTGGCCTCGTGGAACGACGCGGACCCTCCGGCAGGCGAGGAGACGGCGACGGCCGCTGGCGACGCGCCCGTGGCCCGGCCCCGGCGCAGCGCCAAGACCTACTTCGCCCTGCTGCTGGTGCTGGAAACCATGATGGTCGGCGTATTCGCGGCCACCGACGTCTTCCTGTTCTACGTGTTCTTCGAGGCCATGCTGATCCCGATGTACTTCCTGATCGGCAGCTTCGGGACCGGCCAGCGCCAGTACGCCGCGGTCAAGTTCCTGCTCTACAGCCTGTTCGGCGGCCTGCTCATGCTGGTCGCGGTCATCGCCCTGTACGTCTACTCCGGCCACGGCGGCCACCCGGGGACGTTCCTGTTCCAGGATCTGACCCATGTGACGTTCAGCCCGACCGTGCAGAAGTGGCTGTTCCTCGGCTTCTTCATCGCGTTCGCCATCAAGGCCCCGCTGTGGCCGTTCCACACCTGGCTGCCGGACGCCGCCACCGCGTCCCAGCCCGGTACCGCGGTGCTGCTCGTGGGCGTGATGGACAAGGTCGGCACGTTCGGGATGATCCGGTACTGCCTGCAGCTGTTCCCCGCCGCCTCCCGCTACTTCACGCCCCTGATCCTGGTCCTCGCGGTGATCGGGATCCTGTACGGGGCGATCGTGGCCATCGGCCAGCGGGACCTCAAGCGCCTCATCGCGTACACCTCGATTTCGCACTTCGGGTTCATCGTGCTCGGCATCTTCGCGCTCACCACCGAGGCCCAGACCGGCGCCACGCTCTACATGGTCAATCACGCGTTCTCCACCGGGGCGCTGTTCCTGGTCGCCGGCTTCATGATCGCCCGGCGCCGGTCGCAGCGGATCGCCGACTACGGCGGCGTGTACCAGGTGGCCCCGGTCATGGCGGGCCTGTTCCTCGTGGCCGGCCTGGCCGGGCTGTCCCTGCCCGGGCTGTCCACCTTCGTCAGCGAGTTCCTCGTCCTGGTCGGCACCTTCAGCCGGTACAAGGTGGCCGCCTCGTTCGCCACCGCGGGCATCATCCTGGCCGCGATCTACATTCTGTGGATGTACCAGCGCACCATGACCGGGCCGGTTCAGCCGGAGGTCGCGGACATGCCCGACCTGCGGCCGCGTGAGCTGTGGGCGGTCGGGCCGCTGATCGCCGTGCTCATCTTCTTCGGCGTCTACCCGAAGCCCCTGCTCGACGTCATCAACCCCGCGGTGCACGACACGCTGTCCCAGGTGCACGTGACCGACCCGCAGCCTCAGCATCCGAGCACCGCCAGCACGAGCACCACGACTTTCCGGTTCGGCAACCGGCTGATCCTCGTGAGCGCAGGCGGCGCGCAGACCCAGAAGGGAAGCACCCCGTGACCGGGTCCCTCGCGGTGGCGACGATCACCCCGCCGCATATCGAGTACGGCCAGCTCTCGCCGTTGCTGCTGGTCTTCGGCCTGGGCGTGGTCGGCGTCCTGATCGAGGCGTTCGCGCCCCGCGAGCTGCGCCGCCCCGCCCAGCTGGTCATCACGCTGGGCGGCCTGGCCGTGGCCTTCGTGCTCACCATCGTGGTCGCGGCTAGCTCGTCACTGTTCGCTCACGGCCGGCACGGCAACTCCGCGGCCATGGGAGCGGTCGGGGTGGACGGCCCGACGCTCTTCATCTGGGGCACGATCCTGGTGCTGGCGTTCGTCAGCGTGCTGCTGATCGCGGACTCCTCCCGCGACGAACAGACCTTCGTGGCGCAGGCAGCCACCACCCCGGGGAGCCCGGAGGAGCGTGCCGCCCAGCTGGCCGGGGTGGTGCACACCGAGATCTATCCGCTCACCCTGTTCGCGGTGGCCGGCATGCTGCTGTTCCCGGCGTCCAACGACCTGCTCACCATGTTCGTCGCGCTGGAGGTGCTCTCCCTGCCGCTGTACCTGCTCTGCGGGCTGGCCCGGCGGCGCCGGCTGCTGTCGCAGGAAGCCTCCATGAAGTACTTCCTGCTCGGGGCGTTCTCCTCCGCGTTCTTCCTGTTCGGCGTGGCCATGCTGTATGGGTACGCGGGCTCGGTGTCGCTGTCCGCCATCGCGGCGGCGGCCGCCAGCAACCTGGGCAGCCTCACCCTGCTCTACGCGGGCATGGCGCTGCTCGCCGTCGGCCTGCTGTTCAAGATCGGCGCGGTCCCGTTCCAGAGCTGGAAGCCCGACGTCTACCAGGGCGCGCCGACCCCGGTCACCGCGCTGATGGCCTCGTGCACCCTGGTCTCCGCGTTCGGCGCGCTGCTGCGGGTCTTCTACGTCGCGTTCGGGCAGCTCACCTGGGACTGGCGGCCGGTGATGTGGGGCGTGGCCATCCTGACCATGGTGGTCGGGGCGATTATCGCGATCACCCAGACCGACGTGAAGCGGCTGCTTGCCTACTCGTCCATCGCGCACGGCGGCTTCGTACTGACCGGCGTGATCGCGGCGAGCGTGGCCGGCTTGTCCAGCAGCCTCTTCTACCTAGCGGTGTACGGGTTCACCACGATCGGTGCGTTTGCGGTCGTCACGCTGGTCCGTGACCAGGCGGGCGAGGCTGCGCACCTGTCCAGCTGGGCTGGCCTCGGACGGCGCTCGCCGCTGGTGGCCGGCGTGTTCGCGTTCTTCCTGCTGGCGTTCGCTGGTATCCCGCTGACCAGCGGATTCACCGGAAAGTTCGCGGTGTTCCAGGCGGCTATCGCCGGCGGCGCGGTTCCGCTGGTGATCGTCGGTGTGATCGCCAGTGCCATCGCCGCCTTCTTCTACGTCCGCGTGATCGTGCTGATGTTCTTCAGCGACCCCGCGCCGGCCGGTCCCACGGTGGTAACGGTGGCGACCCCCGGGTTGTTCACCGGCGTGGCCGTGGCCATCGGGGTGATCACCACGCTGGTGTTCGGCATCGTTCCCCAGCCCCTGCTCAGCCTCGCGAATCATGCGGCCGCCCACTTGTTCGTCCGCTGACCTGCCCGGGGCGCACGCGCGCCCCGGGCCGGCCGGCGGGGTGTCCGGGGACCTCCCGGGGGGCATATTCGGGTCGGCGGTAGCTTGGGCCTGGCGCGGGAATGACCTCGCCCGCCCTGGTCGAGCCCGCCCGAGGCGGTCTGTGACCGCCGCGATGACCGAGGACCGGGAGTCCGATTGATCGCCACCGTCCCTGTGGAGCTGACCGATGCCGCGCTGGCCGCCGAGATCGTTGACGGGCTGGCCCTGGTTGAGAAGCAGCTGGCCGACGCCACGCAGTCCGAGGAGGAACTGCTGGCCGAGGCGTCTACCCATCTGCTTGAGGCCGGCGGGAAACGGTTCCGGGCCACGCTGGTCCTGCTCGCCTCGCACTTCGGCAATCCCCGCGATCCGCGCGTGGTTTCGGCGGCCACCGCGGTCGAGCTGACCCATCTCGCCACCCTGTACCACGACGACGTGATGGATGAGGCGGTCATCCGCCGCGGTCACGAGAGCGCCAACTCGCGGTGGACCAACACCGTCGCCATCCTGACCGGTGATTTCCTGTTCGCGCGGGCGTCGCAGATGCTGGCGGCCCTCGGCGCGGAGGCGGTCGGGATCCAGGCGGATACCTTCGCCCGGCTGGTGGGCGGGCAGATCGCGGAGACCATCGGGCCCCGGCCCGGGCAGGACCCG
Organism: Streptosporangiaceae bacterium; assembly: GCA_036509255.1. GTDB lineage: Bacteria > Actinomycetota > Actinomycetes > Streptosporangiales > Streptosporangiaceae > RYN-230. The sequence goes on along the minus strand of DATCFY010000027.1, from coordinate 22,803 downwards.
CTGCAGCACTACCTACATGTGGTGAAGGACAAGACCGCGTCGCTGGTGGCCACGGCCGGCCGGTTCGGGGCCATGTACTCCGACGCCCCGGCCGAGATAGCCGCCCGGATCGAGCCGGCCTGCGAGGCGATCGGCGTGGCCTGGCAGCTGTCCGACGACATTCTCGACGTGGCCAGCGAGTCCGACCAGTCCGGGAAGACGCCCGGCACCGACCTGCGCGAAGGCGTGCGCAGCCTGCCCGTGCTGCACGCGCTCGGCTCCGGCCGCCCGGCCGACGCACGGCTGAAGAACCTGCTGGTCTCCGCGGACCTGACCGACCCCGGCCTGCATGCGGAAGCCCTCGGCCTGCTGCGGGCCCACCCTGCGATGCAGGAAGCCCGCGCGGACCTGCGGCGCTGGAGTGCTGTGGCCCGCGAGCAGATCGCCGGCCTGCCCGACGTCCCGGCCCGGGCCGCGTTCGAGGGCCTCTGCGACTACGTCGTCGAGCGCACCGGCTGACTAACCGGCTGAACCATCTCCCGGCGCTGGGCGTGATCACCCTCCGCCCGCCAGGCGCAGCCAGGCCTCGCGGTTAATCAGCCGCCCAGGTCCATTTCGTTATCACCTCTTGCCCGGCTCGTCATGCACTCGTATGTATTGCGCCGTTCTGTTGACAGGCTGCGAGAGAGCGTGGTTAAGTTCTGTATTGCGCATCCTTGTTCGCCATGCGAACAAAACTCGCAATTGCTGGTGGGGCTTTTCGGCCACGAGGTAGCAGTGCCCGGCCGGGAACCGGCCCGGGGCTTCGGTGATTCAAAGGAGACACGATGAGCCCTGAAGGAACGGGCGATCAATCGTTGCCAGAGCGCGGGGTTGCGCGGCGCACGGTCCTGCGGGGCCTCGGGGGCGGCGCATTAGCGGCCGGAGCTGGCGGGGTGCTGAGCGCCTGCGGCTCGGGCATCAAAGGATCGGGTGGCTCGTCGTCGACCGGCACCATCACGATCGGCCTGGTCACGCCGCTTACCGGGGCGCTGGCCGGTTTTGGCTCCGGCGACCGTTTCGTGCTGAAGACGGTCCAGGAATCATCCGCCTATTCCAAGGGCTTCAAGGTCGGCGGCAAGAATTACAAGGTCTCGGTCAAGGTGGCGGACACCCAGTCGGATCCGAACCGTGCCTCCCAGGTCGCCCGGAGCCTCATCCTCAACGATCACGTGGACATGATCGTGACCACCTCGACGCCGGAAACCACGAACCCGGTCGCCGGCGTCTGCGAAGCGCAGGGCGTCCCGTGCCTGTCCACGGTGGTGCCCTGGGAAGCCTGGTACGGCGGCCTGGGCGGTAACCCGCTCAAGCCGACGAAGACATTCACCTACGCCACGATGTTCTTCTTCGGGATGAAGGAATTCGCCGGGACCTTCCTGCCAATGTGGGACCGGGTGAAGACGAACAAGGTGTTCGCCGGCATGTTCCCGAATGATGCCGACGGGAATGCCTTCCGGGCCGGCTTCCCGCCCTACGCCGAAGCGGCCGGCTACAAGTTCATCGACGGGGGCGCGTACACCGACGGCACCACCGACTTCTCCTCGATGCTCTCCAAGTTCAAGTCCAGCAACGCTGAGACCTTCACCAATTGCCCGCTCCCGCCGGACTTCAATACGTTCTGGAAGCAGGCGTCCCAGCAGGGCTGGAAGCCCAGGATCGCCACCGTGGCGAAGGTCCTGCTGTTCCCCGCCGACTGCGTCGCGCTGGGCAACCTGGTCCTCAATATCGCGACCGACTCCTGGTGGGGACCGTATATGCCGTACAAGTCCTCGCTCACCGGGATGACGGCCAAGGAATTGGCTGACACCTACCAGTCCTCGACGGGCAACCAATGGCTGCAGGCCCTCGGCTCGACGTACAGCCTGTTCGAGGTGGCCCGGGAAGCGTTCACCGCCGTAGATGACCCGCACGACAAGAAGGCGGTGGCGGCGGCCCTGCACAAGGTGAGCTACAGCGGGATGTGCGGCCCGATCGACTTCGCCGGCGGCCCCGCGCCCGGGGTCGGGATCATCAAGCCCGTCGGCGTGCAGTGGAAGAAAGGCTCGGGCAAGTACCCGTTCGAGATGCAGGTCGTCGACCACTCGCTGAACTCCAGCGTGCCGATCACGGCCACGTTCGAGCCCACCAATGCGTGAGCCGGGTCATGCCTGAGGCAGCGGATGCCTGACGCGACGGGGACGGCCCTGCTGGAGCTCAACCGGGTCTCGAAGAGCTTCGGCAGGGTCGTCGTCGCCGACGAGTTGTCGCTCACGGTGGCCGCCGGTGATGTCCTCGGCATCGTCGGGCCCAACGGGGCGGGCAAGACGAGCCTGTTCGGCCTGATCTCCGGCGACCTCGCCCCCGCCTCAGGTGAGATCCGGTTCGATGGCCACCCGGTCACCCGGCTGGACGCGGCCGCCCGGTGCCGCCGCGGCATCGGGCGGACCTACCAGGTCCCACGGCCCTTCGGTGACATGACCGTGTTCGAGAACGTGCTCGTGGCGGCTCAGCAGGGTGCCCGGCTGCGGCGGCAGGCGAGCTACCAGCGGGCCGCCGCGGTCCTCGACCGGACCGGGCTGGCCCGGGAAGCCAACACTGCATCGGAGCGCCTGGGCCTGCTCCAGCGCAAGCGGCTGGAGGTGGCCCGCGCGCTGGCCACCGGGCCGCGGCTGATCCTGCTGGACGAGGTGGCCGGCGGCCTGACCGACCCCGAGGTGGCCCAGCTTGTGAGCATCGTCCGCGGCATCCGCGACGAGGGCATCGCCGTGGTCTGGATCGAGCACGTGATGCGGGCCCTGACCGCCGCGGTGGACCGGATGATCTGCCTCGCCGCGGGCTCGTTCGTGGCGGACGGCCGGCCCGCCGAGGTGCTGGCCGACCCGGCCGTCCGCGAGGTGTTCCTCGGCAGCGAAGTAACCACGTCCCTGGCCGGGCCGGGACCCGATGCCGCCGGCGGGGGCTGAGGTGAGCAGTCCGGATCAGCCCGCAGCGGACCAGGTCCCGGAGCGCGCCGGTACCCCGCTCCTCGAGGTGCGGACGCTGACCGCGCACCACGGCCAGCTGCGCGCGCTTACCGACGTCAGCCTGAGCGTGTTCCCCGGTGACGTGTACGCCATCATCGGCGCCAACGGCGCGGGCAAGTCCACCCTGCTGCGCACCATCGCCGGGCTCCACCGGCCCACCACCGGCTCGATCCTGCTGGACGGCGCTGACGTGACCGGGCAGCGGCCCGAACGGCGGCTGGCGGCCGGGATCGCCATGGTGCCTGAGGGACGGCGGCTCTTCGGGTCGCTCACCGTCGAGGAGAACCTGCAGGTCGGGAGCTCCTACGCCCGTCCCGGGCCGTGGAACATCGAACGCGTCTACGAGCTGTTCAGCTGGATGCGCGACCGGCGAGGCCAGCGGGCCGCCCAGCTGTCCGGCGGCGAGCAGCAGTCGGTGGCCATCGGACGGGCCCTGGTCGCCAACCCCCGGGTGCTGCTCCTCGACGAGCTCTCCCTCGGTCTCGCGCCGCTCATCGTGCGGCGTATCTACGGCACCCTCCCCGGGCTGCTCGCCGCGGGCGTCACGGTCCTGCTGGTCGAGCAGGACGTCAGCCAGGCGCTGCGGGTGGCGACCCGCATCCATTGCCTGCTCGAGGGCCGCACCACGCTCGAGGGCTCGCCCGAGGGTGTCAGCCCGCAGCGCATCGAGAGCGCGTACTTCGGCCTGGCCGGCGTGGCCAGCCCCGGCGGCGGACCGTCAGCGCACCAGGAGCCATCTTCGTGAGCTGGGTAAACGCGATCATTCAGGGAATCCTGATCGGCGGGCTCTACGCGTTGTTCGCCTGCGGCCTGTCGCTGATGTTCGGCGTCATGAAGGTGATCAACCTCGCGCACGGGGACCTGGCGGTCGTAGCCGGTTACCTGGCGGTCGGGGTCATCGCGGTCACCCACATCCCTGCCGTGTGGTCGTTCATCCTGGTCGTGCCCATCTTCGCGGTGGCGGGCTACGTCCTGCAGCGGACGCTCATCCAGGCCAGCCTGAACCGGGGGGTCCTGACCACGCTGCTGGTCACGTTCGGCCTGTCGGTGGTGATCGAGAACGCGCTGCTGCAGTTCTTCTCGGCGAACAGCCACTCCCTGGGCATCGGCCACCTGGTCTCCGACTCGTTCAGCATCGGTCCCCAGATCTCCATCGCCTACCTCCTGGTCGCCATCTTCGTGGTCGCCGTGGTCGTCCTGCTCGGCCTGCAGTACTTCCTCTCGCTGTCCAGGCACGGGCGGCTGATCCGGGCGGTGGCCGACGACCGTGAGGCCGCCCAGCTGTCCGGGGTGGACTACCGGCATATCTTCGGCATCGCGGCCGGGATCGCATTCGCCACGGTCGCGCTGGCCGGGATCGCGTGGGGGATGGTCTCCACGTTCGCCCCGACGACCGGGACGGACACCCTGCTGCTGTTCGCGTTCGAGGCGGTGGTGATCGGCGGGCTCGGGTCGCTCTGGGGGACCCTGGCGGGCGGGATCATCCTCGGGGTGGTCCAGCAGATCGGGGCGCAGATCAACTCGGCGGACCAGTTTCTCGCCGGGCAGCTGGTCTTCCTGGTGCTGCTCGTGATCCGCCCGCAGGGCCTGACCGGCCAGAGGAGCACCACGTGACTGCCGCGCAGCCGGTGACCGCCCCGGCCAGCCAGGACCACGTCCGGGTCAGCCGGTCCCGGCACCGCCTCGTGTCGGTCCTGGCCGGGCTGGCCGGCCTCGTGGTCCTGGTGGTCTTCGGTGCCCTCCCGTACATCGCCTTCTCTGGCACCACCAACCTGCTCGTCAACGTGTTCATCCTGATGGCCATGGCGACCATGTGGAACCTGCTGGCCGGCTACGCCGGCCTGGTCTCGGTGGGCCAGCAGGCGTTCATCGGGCTGGGCGCGTACTTCGTGCTGATCCTGGCCATGCACGGGACGAACCCGTTCCTCGCCCTGCCACTGGCCGCTATCGGCTGCGGGGTAATCGGGCTGCCGGTGTGGTGGATCGTGTCCCGGCTGCGCAGCGGGTACTTCGCGATCGCCACCTGGGTCGTCGCCTCGGTCTGCGAGGCGCTGATCATCCGGTTCCCGTCCCTCGGCGGCGGCACCGGCGCCCCGCTGCCGGGCCTGGGCAGCCTGGATCCGACCCTGCTGACCGCTTACACCTACTGGGTCTCGCTGGCGGTGCTGGTCGTCGTCCTGGCTGCGGCCTACCTGATCCTGCGCAGCCGGGTCGGGCTCGTGCTCACGGCCATCCGGGACGACGAGATTGGCGCCCGGAGCGTCGGCGCCCGGGTGTGGCGGGCCCGCCAGTTCGTGTTCGTGGTGGCCGCGATCGGCTGCGGGGCGGCCGGCGGCCTGCTGATCATCAGCCAGCTCAACGTCCAGCCCACATCAGCGTTCGCGGTGCAGTGGTCTGCCGAGATGATCTTCGTGACGATCATCGGCGGCATCGGCACCATCGAGGGCCCGATCCTGGGCACGATCTTGTTCTTCGTGCTCCAGGAGAATCTTTCCTCTTACGGCGCTTGGTACCTGATCGTCCTCGGCCTGGTCGCCATCGCGGTGGCTATCTGGGCCCGGCGCGGCCTGTGGGGGCTGATCGCCGACCGGTGGAACATCCGAATCTTCCCGGTCGGCTACTACCTGTGGCCTGAGGGTCAGGCTCGTCCCCTGTTGCGGCGGCCACTCCGCGGTGCCCGGTCCGGCGGCCCGCCCGCCGGGAGCCCGCCAGCCGGGGGCCCAGGGGCTGCTGAGCCTGCTGACCCGGCGGGCGGCTGAGGGAGAGACGGCATGTACTTCTTTGCGACTGGTCACGTCAGCGATCCGGCGAACTCGGCCGCTATCTCGACGAGGAAAAGCGTGTCCTCGCGGAACGGCGCGAGGAGGGTGTCGTCCGCGACGCGTTCTCCCCGGCTGGCGGTCATGGCGTGATCAGCTTCCTGGAAGGGCCAAGCCTCCAGGACGTGCAGGCTCAGCTGGCCCGGCTGCCGTTCGTGGCCCATGGATTGCTGACGTTCGACTACACCGAGGTAGTCCCGCTCTAGGACAGCCCGGCCGGGGGGTCAGGGCCCGGGCCGTCCAGGGACGTTACCGGGATGACGGATCATGGAGGGATGAGCCAGCCCGGAAACACCTCCACCACATGGTTCGTCACCGGAGCGTCCCGCGGGTTCGGCCGGGAACTGACTGAGCAGTTGCTCGCCCGGGGCAACCGGGTGGCGGCCACGCTGCGCCGGCCAGGCCAGCTGGACGACCTGCCGGACCAGTACGGGGACCGGCTGTGGGTCCGCGCTCTCGACGTCACCGACACCGGGCAGATGCGGCGCGTCGTCCGTGAGGCGTTCGCCGACCTCGGCCGGATCGACGTGGTGGTCTCCAACGCGGGCTACGGCGTGTTCGGCGCGGCCGAGGACCTCACCGACGCCCAGGTCGAGGCGGTGATTTCCACGAACCTGACCGCCTCGATCCAGCTCGCCCGGGCCGTCCTCCCGTACCTGCGGGCCCAGGGCGGCGGCCTGCTGATGCAGATGTCGAGCATGGGCGGCCACATCGCGTTCCCCGCCTTCTCGATGTACCACGCGACCAAGTGGGGCATCGAGGGCTTCTACGAGGCTCTGGCGGCGGAGGTGGCGCCGTTCGGGATCCGCACGATGCTGGTCGAGCCCGGGATGATCCGCACCAGCTTCTACCAGGCGGCCTCCCGGGTTCCGGCGGGCCCGGCGTACCAGGGCACCCCGGTGGACCGGGATGCGCTGCCGGTGGAGCAAATGCCCGGTGACCAGGCCAAAGTCGTCACCGCGATGATCGACGCTGCGCTGTCCCCGGATCCGCCTCGCCGGCTCCTGCTCGGATCGGACGCGTACCGCCTAGTCCATGCGGCTCTCGCCGCCCGGCTCGCCGACGTCGAGGGCCAGCGGGATCTCGCGGCCACCACGGACGTCGACGGCTGGATGCCCGCCACCCCTGACCTCGGATCACTGACTGCGGATCACTGACCGCAGATCACTGACCGCGCCGACGGCCCCACAAGAAGTAGGCGAGCGGCGCGAGCCCGGCCGAGTTGACGATGGTCAGCGCGGGGACCCACATCCACTTCGAGCCCCGGATCTCGCCCGCCGGACGGCGCTTCATGTCGATCAGCGCCGCTGCTTTGAGGCTGGTTTCCACGGCTGCCCCGGCGATGATCAGCCGCCGGGTGCGCTGGCTGAGATCGCTCCACTTTTTTCCGGCCATGACACCCTCCGCGCACCTGGCAGGAACTTCTGCTGGCCTGCACTGTACATCGCCGCGGGCTACTGCTCCCGGTCGCGCCGCAGACGCTCCAAGACGTCGTCCGGGCTTTCCGTGGTGACCCGGATCATGGCGCGGACCGCGTCCGCCAGGGCGATGCGCGGCACATCCAGCTCGATCGCAGCCGAGTGCGCCCACCGGGTGAGCTCCCGGTAAAGCTCCGGGCTGAGGTCCAGCGTGATCCGGACCGGCTTCGACCGGATCGCGGTCTTGCCGGCCGGGACAGCCCCGGGTTCGGTGCGCCTCGTGGCGGCGGCCGCCATCTGCGCTTTGCGTCGCTCCCGCTCCGTTGTCATGACGGCACCTTCCCGAGGGGAACGCAGCGCTCGATGAGATCGTGAACCACGCCGCGCCACACCTCACGGCCTAGCTCGGGAATCGGCACCCCGAAGCTCTGGGCATAGACCTCACGCCTCGGCACCGCCGTTCGCAGCACGTCATAGCCTAGGCCCTCCAGCACCTCCCGGGCGCTGGTGGTGGAGTGGGCCCGGGTAATGCAGCGGTTCAGCAGCACCGCGGCCCGGGCGGGCCGCTCGCGGAACGCCTCGACCTCATTGATCTCCTCCCGCACCGGGGTGGTGCGGTTGATCTCGATGGGGCTCGGCGCACAGGGGATCAGGATCTCGTCGACGTACCGCATCGCCGACCGGGCGATGGCCGCGTGGTCCTCCAGCTGCGGGGCGTCGATGATCACCACGTCCTCCGGATGGGCGATCTCGGCGACCCGCTGATGCAGGCTGCGGGACGGCAGCGCCACCATCCGGAAGGGAAAGGCCAGCTTCGGCGGCAGCCCCGGATCCATGGCGGCGAGGTCGGACCACTCCAGGGCGCTTCCGGACGGGTCCGCATCCACCAGCAGCACGGACCTCCCGGCCTGGGCAAAAATGTGTGCCAGCCAGACCGCCGAGGTGGTCTTGCCCGTGCCCGGCTTGAGGTTGAGCAAGGCAACGCTGAGAGCCGGCATAAACGCAGTATTGCAGTGCCTACGGCATTACGGAAGGCGGTGCGGAGCATGCGATCCGCGGAACCGGGCCGCCCAGACCGCTCCTGGTGGCGGAAAGCGGAGCTTTCCACAAGGCTACGAATATTACCCCGCAGTTCGGGTGCTGGACGAAACAGCTTTACCCACAGGCTGTGGATCGCGGGCGGCGTTAACCACTACAACGGCGGCGCATTCCGCAATCGCCGCAGCGTACGCGCCAGCACGTACCGCGTGCGCCCGTCGGGGGTTCGCGGATCGTAGCCGAGCGCGGCGGCGGCCGCGGCGAGCCGGGTCTGGACCGTCGAGTGGTGCAGCCCGAGGGCGGCCGCCGCCGCCCGGGCGGTACCCGCATGCGCGAGCGCGTCGAGAGTCGGCAGCGCCGCGTGGTCGGCGGCCAGGGCGTCGAGCGCGGCGACGTCGGGATGTGGTTGCGGTGCCGCGTCCGCCGCTTCCGCCAGCAGCAGGACGGCGCCCAGTTCGTCCGCCGCCACCACCGGGGTGTCAATCGTCGGTGAGCCGCAGCGCCACGAGCGCAGCCGACCAGGACCTCGGCAGGTGGCCTGGCTCCACGGCCGGCCCGATGCCGGCCCGGGCGGCTCCGGGGCCGCCCCCGCTCCCGTTTGCCGCCGGGTGGCCGCTGCGGCCCGGATCGGCACCACGCAGGTCGGCACCACGCAGGTCGGCACCACGGGGCACGATCTCCGCGCGGGCCAGGCCGAAGGGAGTGGACACGATGCTGCTCGGGTGGTCCCCGGCCGGCTGGCCGGCCCGCCGGGCGACAGCCCGCACCGGGCGCCGCGGGTCCAGGCCGAGTTGTGCGGCCGCCGTGGCGCGGTCTTCGGCGGGGGCGTCCGCATCCAGGACGCGCTCGATGGCGCGGTGCAGGCCTGAGCCCGGCCGCGCCCGGGAGCGGCTGATCGCCACCGCGAGGGCCAGCCGTTCGAGGACCATCGCATCGTTGGCGTGCGGTACGCCGCTGCGCTCCAGCCAGACCAGGGCCCCGGGGCCCGCGGGAGCCGACGGCCAGTCACCAGGCGCGCCGGCCGGCAGGCGGTGCCCGGCGGGTGACACGCGCAGTCCGGCGGACTTCCCGGGGTCGAAGCCCACCGGGCAGCCGCTCAGCACTGACGCCCCGCGCAGCAGCGTCTCGATGCCCACCTCGTGCCCGACGAGCGTGTCGAAGTACGCCACGACCTTGAGAGTGGCGCTCGCCTCCGGGTCGAGAGCGGTGAGGCGGCCCACGAGTTGCTGCATGCCCGTCCTCGTCGACGCTGTCCTGCTCTCAGATGGTAAGCCCGCAGCTCAGGATCAGGAAGGCAGGACGAGGGCAGCACAAGGCAGCTCGCCGGCTCAGGCGCTGAAGTGCCGCGCCACCCAGCCGGTGCGGGTCTGCAGCGCCGTCTGCGCGATCTGCGCGTGCGGCGCCATGAGGTCGAAGCCGTGGAAGCCTCCCGGCCAGACGTGCAGCTCGGCCACGCCCCCGTCGGCCCACATCTGCCCGGCGTAGGCGACTGCCTCGTCCCGGAACACCTCCGCCGAGCCCACATCGATGAACGTGTCGGGCAGGCCGGACAGGTTGGTCGCGCGGGCCGGGGCGGCGTAGATCGACACGTCCTCGGTGCCCCGCCGGTCCCCCAGGTAGGCCGTCCAGCCCGTTTCGTTGCTGCCGCGGTCCCACACCCCCACGCCGACGAACTGGTTCGACGAGATGGTCTCGTTGCGGTCGTCGAGCATGGGGTAGATCAGGACCTGCCCGGTGAGCCGTGGCCCCTGCCGGTCGCGGGCCAGCAGGGCCGTGCCGGCCGCGAGGCCGCCACCGGCGCTCCCCCCGGCGATGATGAAGCGATCGGTGTTGATGCCGAGCTCGCTGGCGTGCTCGGCGGTCCAGACCAGGCCGGCGTAGCAGTCCTCGATCAGGTACGGGTCGGGGAACTCGGGCGCCAGGCGGTACTCGACCGAGACGCACACGGCGCCGAACCGCTCCACCCACTCGAGCGGCACCTCGATGCCGGTGAAGCGGTCGCCGATGATCATGCCGCCGCCGTGGGTGTGATAGATCCCCGGGCCGCTCTGGTGGCCGGCCCGGGCGAAGATCGACACCGTGATGCCGAAGCCCTGATAGCCGGGAATCGTCACCTCACGGTGGGTGATGTTGCGCCCTTGGAGCACCTCTTCGATCGGGGCGGTGACCGGGGTGGCGCGCATGGCCTCGATCATGTCGGCTGTAATCGTCGCGGGCAGCTGGTCGTTGACCAGGGCCAGCGCGGCCGCGAGCTCGGCGTCGTAGGGCGGGCGGACGTTGGTGGGCATCACTGCCTCCGTCGACTCGGTCTCCCGGCGGCCCCGGGCGGTCTCTCCATGATGGGCGCGCGGCGCGGCCCCGGCGACCGCCGCGCCGGCGCAGTTCAGCGCGCCGGACCCGCCAGGTGGCGGCAGGCCCGGGATAATGCACCGGCGGCCACCGGACGCCGCCCCTGCTTGCCGATCCTCGGGAGGACCGCGTGTCAGACTCCATCAAGCTCGGTTCGGTCGCGCTCGATTGCCCGCACGCGGGCGCACTCGCCGCGTTCTACGCTGAGATCACCGGCGGGAAGGTCACCTACCTCGACGAGGACTGGGCCAGGGTCCAGGGCCCGGGAGGCCGGATCGATTTCCAGACCGCGCCGGGCTATGTCCCGCCTCGCTGGCCCGACCCGGCCTCGTCCATGCAGGCGCATCTGGACTTCGACGTCGATGACGCGGATGCAGCCGAGGCACGGGTCCTGGCGGCCGGCGCCACGAAATTCGACTTCCAGCCGGGTGCGCAGTTCCGCGTGTACGCCGACCCGGCCGGCCACCCCTTCTGCCTGTGCACCGCGGATGTCACCGGGCAGGCCTGATCCCGCCCGGGCCCGGGCGCCCTGGCCGCCCGCGGGCGGTCCCGCTCCGTGCACGCCAGACCATCCATAACGGTCCTCACGGCGCCAGGGGGCTGGCCCCGGTCGGACGCGGCTGGTACAGGCCGATCAGGACCCCGTAGCGGGCCCCGTCATCGCCCGCGTCTTCCAGGCCGTCGACCAGTTCGCTCAGCGTGCTGGCCAGCCGCTGCGCCTGGTCCGCGGTCAGCCGGATGTTGCGCAGCACCAGGAGCGGTTCCGCGGCGGCGGCGACGATCTCGTCGCTGACCGCCTGGAGCATCACGCCGGTGTGCGCGGTCCCCTGCTCACCCGGAAAGCGGAGCCGCCGGGCGGTGCGCTGGTAGTACTGCTCGGTGCCACCGCGCACCTGCCGGGTTTCCGTCACCGCCACCAGGCCCGCGTCGCGCAGGACCTTCAGGTGATGCGCGATGTTGCCCTTGTGGCTGCCCAGCGCCGCGGCCAGCTGGCTGATCGTCGCTGGCTGCTGGCCCAGCGCGAACAGCAGCCGGTGCCGCAGCGGATGCCCGAGGGCCCGGTACTGCTCGGCGGAGGTGACGGTGAGCTGCTCGTCGGGAGGCTCACGGGATGTGCTCACGACACTAAGTGTCTGCACCTGGAAAGCCGCCTCGCGGAGGGCCGCTACGCGGCCATGCCCGATGAGGAATCACTGGCCACGGCCGTGACCCGGGACCTCCAGTCGCTGAACGGCGACCAGCACCTCCGGCTGCTGCACAGCGCCGCCGAGTTGCCCGAACGCGGTGATGAGGCGGCGGAACTGGAGGCGATGTCCGCGTATGCGGACCGTACGTCGGGCGGGATCGCCCGGGCCGAACGGCTCGACGGCAACATCGGTTACCTCGACGTGCGGCCGCTGCTGTTCCCCCCGGCACTGGCCGGTGAAGCCGTGGCCGCCGCGATGACCCTGATCGCCCCGACCGACGCCCTCCTCATCGACGTGCGCCGGTGCCTGGGTGGCTCGCCGGACATGGTGGCGATGCTGTGCAGCTACCTGTTCGGCGGGGAGCCCGTGCATCTCATCGATGTGCTGGACCGGCCCGCCGCCGACGGTACGACGAAGGTCAGGCAGTCCTGGACCATGCCGTTCACGCCAGGCCGCCGGTTCGGCCCGGATAAGCCGGTCTTCGTGCTGACCAGTGGCACCACGTTCTCCGGCGCTGAAGAACTGAGCTACGACCTTCAGCAGCTGGGCCGGGCCGTGGTGGTCGGCGAGGCCACCCGCGGGGGCGCCCACCCCACGGAGAGGTTCCGGATCCGGCCGCACCTGCAGGCGGCCATCCCCGTCGCCCGTTCCCTCAGCCCGGCCACCGGCGGCAACTGGGAAGGCACCGGCGTGCTGCCCGACGTCGCCGTGCCGGCTGGCGAGGCCCCGGGTGCCGCCTACCAGCGGGCCCTGGCCCACGTGCTCTCGCTGGGCGACGACGGGGACCGCAGCGAGACCGCCACCGAAGCGCGGCGGGTGCTGGACGGCTGGCCCGGCCCGCTGGACCGCAGCACGATGGCCCCCGCCGGGGCCTGGGCCGCCGGGGGCATCGGCTAGCTCATCCGGCGGGCTGGGACGCCGCGACCCCATGCGTGATGTAGCCGGTGAGCCGCTGGCCCAGCATGATCGGCACGGTGTACCCGCCGTGCGAGATGGCCAGGCCGTGCCAGTCCGGCGCCGGGACGGCCGTCCAGCCGTGCAGGTCTACGTCGCGGGTCGCGCCCTGCAGCACCCGGTGCGCCCGCTCGCCGGCTGAGTGATACCAGGAGCTGTCGTCGTTAAGAGCCAGGGCCAGCGCGAACTCGAGGTCCGCGCCGGTGCGCAGCCTGGCCAGGTTGCGCTCGATCCCGATGAGCACCGGGGCGAGAGCAAGGTCAGCAGCAGAATGAGGGTGCGGTGCGGACATCGGGACCACCGTGCTTCCGGACGGAGATTTTGCGCCACCTCGATAGTCGCCGCCGGCCGCCGTGCCCGGGAGAGACCATCGTCGTCTCCTGGCCGGCCAAGGTCCCGAGCCGGAATGCCCCAGCTCGTCCCCAACGTTCGTTCATCTTCCGTTCATCTCTGCGTCGGTATCGCGTTGTTTGCATGACGTACTTTCGTCACGGGACGGGCTGGGAAGCGGCTTGGCCGCGACGCGCGAAGGGGTCGTTGGTGGCGGAAACCCGATCCCAGGGCTTGACGAATGCCCTGGATGAGGCGTCGATAAGCCGATTTCATCTCCGGGCCGTCCTGGTCTCGGGGATGGGGTTCTTCACCGATGCCTACGACCTGTTCGTCATCGGGATCGCCGCCACGCTGATCAAGCAGCAGTGGCACCTGGATTCGGGCCGGCTGGCCCTGCTCAACAGCACCATGCTGTTCGCGGCCTTCCTGGGCGCGCTGGTGTTCGGCCGCGTCGCCGACATCCTCGGCCGCAAACGGGTCTACTGGCTGGTCGCGGCGATCATGGTGGCTGGCGCGCTGGGGTCGGCGTTGTCCCCGTCCTTCTGGGTGCTGATCGTTTTCCGCTTCGTGCTGGGCTTCGGCGTGGGCGGCGACTACCCGGTCAGCGCGGTGCTGATGAGCGAGTACGCCAACCGCCGGGACCGCGGCAAGCTGGTCGGGATGGTGTTCTCCACCCAGGCGCTCGGCCTCATCGTGGGACCCCTGATCGCCCTGCTGCTGCTCGGCGCAGGCGTCAGCGATGGCCTGGCGTGGCGGGTCATGCTGGGGCTCGGCGCGATCCCAGCCGCCGCCGTGGTCTACCTGCGCCGCAAGATGCCTGAGTCACCCCGTTACCAGGCCCAGATCCAGGGCCGGCATGACGCGGCGGTCCTCAGCCTGTCGCGGTTCAGCGACGGAAGCGTGGTCGCGAAGCCCACCCCGGCCATCACGCACCGGATGGGCCTGCGCTCGTTCCTGACCAACCGCCGGTGGCTGATCACGCTGGCCGGCACGGCTGGCTGCTGGTTCCTGCTCGACTACGCCTACTACGGCAACACGATCTCCACGCCGCAGATCATCGGGCTGATCTCGCCCAATTCCTCGACCATGACCGCGATCGCCATCCAGCTGGCCATCTTCACGGTGGCCGCGGTGCCGGGCTACCTGCTCGGCATCGCCCGGATGGACCGGATCGGCCACCGGCGGCTCCAGCTCATCGGCTTCGCCGTGATGGCGCTGTGCTTCGCCGTCATCGGGCTGGTGCCGGGGCTGACCACGGCGGTGGCCCCGTTCCTGCTGGTGTACGGGGTGAGCTACTTCTTCACCGAGTTCGGGCCGAACATGACCACGTTCGTGATGCCCAGCGAGGTGTTCCCGGTCACCATGCGGGCTACCGGGCACGGCATCTCGGCGGGAGTCGGCAAGCTCGGCGCCTTCATCGGCGTGTTCCTTTTCCCGCTGCTGCAGTCATCCCTCGGACTGCGCGGCACGCTCCTGCTCACGGCGGGGATCTCGGTCCTCGGCCTCCTGCTGACCCTGGTGCTGCCCGAGCCTGCCGGCCGCAGCCTGGATGAGGTGTCCGGCGGGGAGTCGCTGGTCGGCGGCCTGGCCGGGGGTTACCCCTCGCTGGCGGAGTCCCCGTCCGCGGGCGCGTTGCTCGTGGACGTTCCGTCGGAACTCAGGCCTGGCACACCGCCGGACCGGGCGGCCTGAGGCTCCGCGGTCTGGGGGTCAGCGGGCTGTGGCTGGGCGGCGGTCCCGTCCGGCATCCCGGATGGGCCGCCTACGGCGACAGGCAGGGCCACCAGGGATCCCTCCTGCGGGTCGCCCAGCTGATTCCAGATCCGGTTGAGCTCGTACTGGTAGTACAGCGAGTGCAGCGAGAAGAAGAAGCTGAGCACCAGGCCGATCCAGCCGTTGCAGGACCGTTCCATGCCCGCGTCTACCTGCATCTGCCCGATCCGGGCCCCGGTGCGGTAGATCGACACGTACGGCGGGACGATGATGATCCAGCCGACCGTGATCGCGAGCACGGAGAGCCCTGGCTCCACCGCGATGTTCTCGTCGAAGTCCCGCGCCTCGCGGTTGATCTTGTACCACCAGACGAAGTGGTAGATCCCCAGCGTCAGGATGGGCCAGACCAGCCAGGTCAGCCAGATGTTCCGGGTCTTCCCTGCACGTCCTGTCATTGCGTCCCCCCGAACGTCAAGTGCCACCCGCCGAGACCACGGTGATCTGCGGGTATCACTTTTCGTGATTGTACGGTTTCCTGCAGGTGTGGGCTAGGCGGAGGGTGGGAGGGCCGTCAGGAGGCCGCGCCGCCCCGGCCGGCCCCGCCAGTGAACCGGGCGATCTCGTCCGCCAGCCGGGGGGCAGAGAGCGCGGACATGCCGTGGCTGAACTCGTTGGCCAGCGCGGCGTCCTCGGTGAGCGACAGGCCTTCGAAGGTGGCCTGGCGGTCGCTGCGCAGGCAGGACGGGGGCAGCGCGGCCAGCTCGCGGGCCAGCGCCTCCGCTACGTCCCGCGCTTCCCCGGCGGGGACCACGCGGCTGACCAGGCCCATGGCCAGCGCCTCGGCGGCCGGGACGGGCCGGCCGGTAAGGATCAGGTCCAGGGCCCGGCCCAGGCCGACGATCTGGGGCAGGCGGACGGTGCCGCCGTCGATCAGCGGCACGCCCCACCGGCGGCAGAACACCCCGAGCACCGCGTCGTCCTCGGCCACCCGCAGGTCACACCACAGGGCGAGTTCCAGCCCGCCCGCGACCGCATGGCCGCTGATCGCCGCGATGACCGGCTTGGACAGCCGCATCCGGGTGGGGCCCATCGGCCCGTCGCCGTCCGCCGCGGCCCGGTTCCCGTCCGGGCCGCCCAGGGCCTTCAGGTCGGCTCCGGCGCAGAACGTGCCGCCCGCCCCGTAGAGCACGGCGACGCGAGCGCTCTCGTCCGCCTCGAACTGGCGGAACGCCTCCGCCAGGGCGGCAGCGGTCGGGCCATCCACCGCGTTGCGCACGGCCGGCCGGTCCAGGATAACCGTGCTGACCGGCCCGTCTCGCTCGACCCGGACGCTCATCGCGCGCTGTGCAGCTGGCCCGCCTGGCTGACTGCCCCGGCGGCCCTGCTCAGCTGACCTGCCAGGTGTCCGAGCCGGCCAGCAGCTCGGCCAGGTCACCCTCGCCCTGCCGGGCCCGGGCCGCGGAGATCTGCTCAGCCATCAGGTCGTCGTAGCTGGCCCGCGGCTGCTGCCGGAACACGCCGATGGGAGTGTGCGCGAAGTCGGCGCGGTCCAGCCGGGACAGGGCGAACGCGTAGGACGGGTCCGCGGCGTGCGCGTCGTGCACGACCAGGGACTCCGGGTCGGCTCCGGCCACGTCCACGGCCTCCAGCGACCCGGTGCGGCTGAACCGCAGCCCGCGGCTGCGGTCGGCGCCGAACCGGACCGGCTCGCCGTGCTCCAGCCGGATCAGCGTCTCGTCCCGTGACGCCGGGTCGGTCAGCGGCGCGAACGCGTCGTCGTTGAAGATCGGGCAGTTCTGGTAGATCTCCACGAACGAGGCACCCCGGTGATCGGCGGCCGCACTCAGCACGCTGGTCAGGTGCTTGCGGTCGGAGTCGATCGTGCGGGCCACGAAGCTGGCCTCCGCCCCCAGCGCCAGCGACACCGGGTTGAACGGGGTGTCCAGCGACCCGAACGGGGTCGACTTGGTCACCTTGCCCTGCTCCGACGTGGGCGAGTACTGGCCCTTGGTCAGCCCGTAGATGCGGTTGTTGAACAGCAGGATTTTGATGTTCACGTTCCGCCGCAGCGCGTGGATCAGGTGATTGCCGCCGATCGACAGCGCGTCGCCGTCCCCGGTGATCACCCAGACCGACAGGTCCGGGCGGGAAGCGGCCAGCCCGGTCGCGATGGCCGGCGCGCGCCCGTGGATCGAGTGCATCCCGTAGCTGTCCACGTAGTACGGCAGCCGGGACGAGCAGCCGATCCCGGAGATCATCACCAGGTTCTCCCGGGGGATCTCCAGCTGGGGCAGGAACGCCTGGAAGGCGGCGAGGATCGCGTAGTCACCGCACCCGGGGCACCAGCGCACTTCCTGATCGGACTTGAAGTCCTTGGTGCCGAGCTTCTCGTCGGCCACCGGCACCAGGGTCAGCGAGGCACGCCGGCGGCCGGCTTCCAGGGCCCCGTCGTTCGCCGGGCCGTTGGCGCCGCCGTGCGGAGTCCCGCCGTTTGCAGCACTGTCAGACATTCTCGATCACATCCTGGATCACGCCGGCCAGTTCGGCGGCGCGGAACGGAAGCCCGCGCACCCGGTTGTAGGAGATCACGTCGGTCAGGTAGCGCCCGCGCAGCACCAGGGCCAGCTGGCCCAGGTTGATCTCCGGGACCAGCACCTTGTCGTAGCTGGCCAGCACGTCGCCGAGGTTGGCCGGGAAGGGGGACAGGTGGCGCAGGTGAGCCTGGGCCACGGAACCGTCCGCCAGCCGGACCCGGCGGACCGCGGCGCCGATGGACCCGAACGTGGAGCCCCAGCCCAGCACCAGCACCTTGGCCTGGCCGTCCGGGTCGTCTACCTCGAGCGGCCCGATGTCGGCCGCGATGCCGTCGACCTTGGCCTGGCGCAGCCGGACCATCCGGTCGTGGTTGGCGGAGTCGTAGGAGATGGTGCCGGTGCCGTCCGCCTTCTCGATCCCGCCGATCCGGTGCTCCAGGCCGGGGGTGCCCGGGATGGCCCACGGCCGGGCCAGGGTCTCTGGGTTCCGCTGGTAGGGCCGGAAGTCGGGCTTGCCGTCCGGGCCGCTCCACTCGCTGGGGCTGGAGAAGGAGAACTCGTCACGCAGCTTCGGCAGGTCGGCGACCTCGGGGATGCGCCAGGGCTCGGAGCCGTTGGCCAGGTAGCCGTCGGACAGGATGATCACGGGAGTGCGGTACTTGGTCGCGATCCGCACCGCCTCCAGGGCGATGTCGAAGCAGCTGGACGGGGTCGCCGGGGCCAGCACCACGACCGGTGACTCCCCGTTCCGGCCGTACAGCGCCATCAGCAGATCGGCCTGCTCCGTCTTGGTCGGCATGCCGGTGGACGGCCCGGCGCGCTGCACGTCGATGACGATCAGCGGCAGTTCGAGGGACACCGCGAGGCCGATCGTCTCCGCCTTGAGGGCCATGCCCGGGCCTGAGGTGCTGGTCACCCCCAGCGCTCCGCCGAAGGACGCGCCGAGCGCCGCCCCGACCCCGGAGATCTCGTCCTCCGCCTGGAACGTCCGGACCCCGAACCGCTTGTGCTTGGACAGCTCATGCAAGATGTCCGAGGCCGGCGTGATCGGGTAAGCGCCGAGGAACAGGGGCAGCCCGGACCGGCGGGACGCGGCGACCAGGCCGTAGGACAGGGCGCTGTTCCCGGTGATGTTGCGGTACGCGCCCGGGGCCAGGGTCGCGGGCTTGATCTCGTACTGGACCGAGAACGCCTCGGTGGTCTCGCCGTAGTTCCAGCCGGCCTGGAAGGCGGTGATGTTCGCCTTCATGATCTCGGGCTTGTTGGCGAACTTCGACTGCAGGAACTTGAGCGTGCCCTCCGGCGGCCGGTTGTACAGCCAGGAGAGCAGCCCGAGCGCGAACATGTTCTTGGCGCGCTCGGCTTCCTTACGGGAGACGTCGATCTCCTCGAGGGCCTTCACCGTCATCGAGGTCACCGGCACCGCGTGCACGTTGTAGCCGGACAGCGAGCCATCCTCGAGGGGGCTGGCCGCGTAGCCGACCCGGGCGAGGTTGCGCTTGGTGAACTCGTCCGTGTTGGCGATGATGTCGGCACCGCGCGGGACGTCGGCCAGGTTGGCCTTGAGCGCGGCCGGGTTCATCGCGACGAGCACGTCCGGCGCATCGCCCGGCGTCAGGATGTCGTGGTCGGCGAAGTGCAGCTGGAAGCTGGATACCCCGGGGAGGGTCCCGGCAGGCGCCCGGATCTCGGCGGGGAAGTTCGGCAGGGTCGAGAGATCGTTGCCGAACGCGGCCGTCTCCTGGGTGAAACGGTCACCGGCCAGTTGCATGCCGTCGCCTGAGTCGCCTGCGAAACGGATGATGACGCGATCGAGCTGCTGGACCTGCTTGGTCACAGTGGGAGAACCTCCTCGGCGCGCCGCCGGCCGGCGCCTTGGGACGGAGCGAGGCCAGCGAACACCGCGCCCGGCACGCACCACGTCCGGGGGCTGAGTTTGGGATTGTTTCAATGTTACAGCGGGGTTGCGCCGGTCTGGTGGCGCGCAGGGGCTCTGCGAATGAGTAGTGACCTATCTCACACCAATTCGGTTCGCCTGCTGAGCGTGCAGCCCTCGTGGCGCCGTGGGGAACATCTGGGCTATCTCGTATGACGTCGCGGACGGTGTCCAGGTTCACCGGAGGGTGACAGCTGAGCGGGATGGCGGGCCGGTCAGCGCGAGTAGTCTGAGCCCGTGGCTGCCGTGGACCTGCCCTCACCGCGTGCGGGCCGCGACCTGAGCGCGGCCGCCGTGCCGGGTACCCCCGGCCCGGGTAGCAGTGTCCCGGGGGGCATGGCTTCCGACACCGTCGTCCTCGACACGGGCCGGGGCTACGCGCTGTGGGTCTTCGACGCCGGGCTGGCCTGCTGCGCGGTCGAGTGTGCCGCCGCGCTGAGCCGGGTGAACGGCTCGGCAGGCCCAGGTCCGGTTCAGGCCAACGTGTTCATCGTGGCCGGCACGGTCACCGACAAACTCGCGCCCCTGGTGCTCCAGGCCTACCAGCAGGTGCCTGACCCCAAGTGGGTACTTTCCTTCGGCGCGTGCTCCAACAGCGGCGGCCCGTACTGGGACTCCTACTGCGTGGTCAAGGGCGTGGACCAGATCATGCCGGTCGATGTCTACGTGCCCGGCTGCCCGCCGCGGCCGGAGGCGCTGCTGCACGGCCTGGACGTTCTCGCCCAGCGGCACCCCGTCGCCGGGGCCCTGGCGGGGCGCCCGTGACCCCCGGACCAGCCCTGACCCCGGACGCGATCGCGGACCGGCTGCGGGACGCCGTGGCCGCGGGGAGCCCGGCCGGCGACGGGCCCGCGGTGCTGGACACCGAGATAACCCAGGACATAGTGACCGTGACCGTGGCCCCGCCCGCGTGGGTGGCCGCCCTGGCCTGCGCCCGGGACGAGCTGGACTGTGACTTCTTCGACTGGCTGACTGGGGTGGATGAACTCGACGCCGGGGTGGCCGTGCTGGCGCACGTGTACTCCCTGGCCGGGCGGCATCACCTCATGCTGCGCACGCTGCTGGGCGGTGAGCCGCGGCTGGGCACGGCTACTGGCATCTACCGCGGGGCCGGCTGGCACGAGCGCGAAACGCACGAGATGTTCGGCGTCTGGTTCGATGGCCACCCCCGGCTCGATCCCTTGCTGCTGCCCGATGGCTACGGAAAGGTCCCGTTGCGGAAAGATTTTGTCCTTGCCGCGCGCCGCGACCGGGACTGGCCGGGCGCGAAGGAGCCGGGCGAGCAGGAAGCTGCCCGCGGGCGCCGCCGCCCGCCGCCCGCGATTCACGATGGATGGCCGGCCTCGTGACCGCCGACCTGCCGGCCCGCAGCCGCGGGGTGATCGGGCTCCTCGAGGAGAACTGCACCGTGTGCATGCTGTGCGCGCGCGAGTGCCCGGACTGGTGCATCTACATCGAGTCGCACAAGGAGCCGGTGCCCAGCGTTCAGGACGCCAGCCCGCCCGGGACTGGGGGACCGGCGGCCGGCGGCCCGGCTGGCCGGGGCCGTCAGCGGGTCCGCAACGCGCTGGACCGGTTCGCCATCGACTTCTCGCTGTGCATGTACTGCGGGATCTGTATCGAGGTCTGCCCGTATGACGCGCTGTTCTGGTCGCCGGAGTTCAGCTACGCCGAGCCGGACCTGCGTGACCTGACCCATGAGCGCGGGCGGCTGGGGACCTGGATGCAGACCGTGCCCCCGCCCCCGGCTCACGATCCCGGCGCGCCCGCGCCGAAAGAGCTGCTGGCCGCGCAGGCCGCGGACGGCCGGCCGGGGACTGGGGCGGGGGCGCGGCCTGGCACGGACTCTGGGCCGCGGGACCGGCCTGCTAGCGGAAGTTGACGAACTGCAGCGCGAGGTCGAGTTCCTTGCCCTTGACCAGCGAGATCACGGCCTGAAGATCGTCCTTCTTCTTGGATGAGACGCGCAGCTCCTCGCCCTGGACCTGCGCCTTGATGCCCTTCGGCCCCTCATCCCGGATGATCTTGCCGATCTTCTTGGCATCCTCCTGGGAGATGCCCTCCTTAAGCTGGATCCCGATCCGGTACTCCCTGCCCGAGGGCTTCGGGTCGGCCGCTTCCACGATCTTCAGCGAGACCTGGCGCCGGACCAGCTTGTCCTTGAACACGTCGAGCACGGCCTTGGCCCGTTCCTCGCTGTTGGCCCGGATCTCCACGCCGTGGTCCCCGGACCAGCTGATGGACGCGCCAACACCGCGGAAGTCGAAGCGGGTCGAGATCTCCTTGGCCGTCTGGTTGAGGGCGTTATCAACTTCCTGATGGTCGATCTTGCTGACGATGTCGAAGCTGCTGTCTGCCATGCACGGCTCCCTTCCCGTCGGTTGTGCATGCCGGTAGAAGACTTAGGTAGAACACGTCGGTAGAACACCGAATCCTGAGGCTACTGCGCCGCCGGGGGGCGGGGTGCATCCGCCGCGCGCCAGTCCCGCGTCAGCCGCGCGCCCGCCGGCCGCTCGCCGCCCGTCAGAGCGGGGTCGCGGGCTGCTGGGCCACGCCAGGTTGCGGTGGGGCGAGAACGCCAGGGGTCCGCTATTCTTCTCTGTGCTGTCCCAGTGACGGCGCACGGCAGGTTGCCCGAGTGGCCAAAGGGAGCGGTCTGTAAAACCGTCGGCTTAGCCTACGTTGGTTCGAACCCAACACCTGCCACCACCTGCGAAGATAGCCCGTGAGCTGGGTTTTCCCGGTCTCGCGGGCCTTCTTGTTATTGTGCCGCCGTGTTTCATGATGTGCCGCTGTGAGCCCCTGCGTAGCAGTGGTTACGGACATATGGCGGACGGAATCGGGGCGGAGCAAGCGGTTCACCGAACCGCTTGCTCCTGGCGTCGCGTGACCGTCCCTGGCTGCCGACCGATGTAGGCGTAAGTATCCGCCGCCTGACGGGTGCGGGAAACGGGCCGGAGGTCCCCGGCAGGGCCGTTTCCGGTGCCAAGGTCCCGGCATCTCGGGCCGCGGCACGGCCGCCCGCCCCGCATGGCTGATCGCCCTGGCATCGTGGGACCTTCGCCTTCGGGTCGGCACCCAAGGGCCCTGGCCCGGCCCGCCCCAGGCGAGACACCCTGGTATCCAATCAGGGCAGGTGAGGAGCATGACCGAGAAGACCCTGCGCCGGGAGGCGGTGCCCATCCCAGCGGATCAGGTCGGCTACCTGATCGCGACGGCGGCGCGTGCGCCGTCGGTGCACAACACGCAGCCGTGGCGGTTCAAGGTCAGCCAGGACGCGATCGAGTTGTACGCCGACCCGCGCCGCAAGCTCCGGATAGATACGGCCGGCCGGGAGATGCTGATCAGCTGCGGCGCCGCCCTGTTCGGGCTGCGGCTCGCGATCCGGTCACTGGGATACCTGCCGGTGACCGAGTTGCTCCCGGATCCGGCCCGGCTTCGGCTACTCGCCCGGGTGCGACTGGGTGCGGCGGCGGCCGCGACCGGAGCCGAGCGCCGG
>DATCFY010000026.1:0-3125 GCA_036509255.1 Streptosporangiaceae bacterium | reverse complement strand
GAACAGGCCGATCACCGCGTGGGCCAGCACGACATGGCCACTGAGATCGAACCAGTTCCCGCTCCGGTCAGCGACATAGGTAACGCCGAAGCATCCCGTGACGGCGAAGCCGGCCACCGCGAAGCGCAGCCCGGTGACCGGTGCGCCCTTTCCCCGGGCCGACAAGGGCTGCCACACGTTCACCGCGAGCAGGCTGATGGCCAGCGCGGCACATGCGCCGCCGGCCGCGACGACGGCCGCCTGCTCGATAGCGACGCCGAGCGGCAGCAACCAGGACGCGGCCAGCCAGGCCAGGAAGGTGACCCGGGCCAGGCGCACCGAACGCAGCGGCCGCTGGGTCACCACCGGGACGAACTGGTGCACGGCACCGAGTACCCCCATGGACAGGGTCGCCAGCATGCCCAGATGCGCCGCGACGACGACCTGGTCGGCGGTGGGGTCCAACGCGGCTGCCGGCCCGGCCCAGACCAGGGCGGCACCGCAGGCGACCAGCCCGAGCGCTGCCGCGGCGAGGAAGGTCAGCGGGACCGACGGTGGTGGTACCGCGCCCGGCAGCCCCGGCGGGCGGCCGGGCCAGGAGGCCGCGGCCGGCTGCACAGGCGCGTGAGGCATCTCAGCCGTCATCGTCGTTCCCCGCCGACGGCCAGCCGGCTATCAGCGGTCCCCGGGCCCTGCGCCGCGGCGCGCGGGACCGGGCACACGCGGGCCTGGCCGTCTTCCCCGTCACCTGATCCTGCCTCACCTGTCTTCATGGTATAAATCTAGCAGAGAGCAGAATTATTGGACCACCCCGGCCGGATGACCGAGAAGGGAGGCGGGCATGGCGACCGTCGACGCACGGCCGATCATCGCTGCAGGAGGCGAGCCGTTCGGCACGATCATGGCTGCCGTCGCAGCCCTGGGCGAGAGCGAGGAACTGGTGGTGCTCGCCCCGTTCGAGCCGGTCCCGCTCGAGGGCGTGCTGGGCTCGCAGGGGTTCTCCTACGAGGCAGCCGGCCTCGGCGGCGGGGACTGGCAGGTCACCTTCCGGCGCGGATCATGAACGGGTCCCCGGCGCCCACCGGCCCGGTCCCGGCCGGGCCGCCCGGCGCGGTGACCGGACAGGTGTACGCGGTCAACGCGGCGTGGAACGCGCTGACCTACGTGTACGACCCTGAGCTGTACCTGGATGTGGTCTCACTCGGCCTCATCTACGACGTGCGCGACGAGGACGGCGTGATCGTGGTCGAGATGACCCTCACCACCCCCGGCTGCCCAGCCTCAGAGACCCTGCCGGGGATGGCCAGGGCAGCGGTCACCGAAGCCGTGGGCGAGGCCGCCGCGCCGGTGGAGGTGCGCGTCGTGTGGGACCCGCCGTGGAGCCCGGCGATGATCGACGACTCCGCGGCGGCCGCCCTCGGCTTCCGCATCAGGTGACCACGCACCCGCACCAGGCCAGTCCCCCCGGCGCCCCCCCGGGGGGACTGGCCGGCACCGCCCCGGCCCGCGGCGGGCAGGCGGCCGTGCACCACTTCACCATCGGGGTGCCGCCCCTGTTCCGGCTCGACCTCACGGCCTGGGCACTGCGGCGCCGCGCGCACAACGCCGTGGACAGCTTCGACGGCCGCCGCTATCAGCGCACCCTGATGGTGGACGGCCAGCCGGTTGAGGCCACCGTCTGCCAGCAGGAAAGGGACGGGACGACGCTGCTCGCCGTGCAGTTGCGGGGCCCTGAGGGTGCGCTGAGCGGGGAACGTACCGCCGGCAGCCGCCGTGTCCTCGAGCGCACCCTCGGACTCGGGGCCGACCTGCGGGGCTTCTACCGGCTCGCCGACCGCGACGCGGCGCTCCGGGAACTCGCCCAGCGGTTTCGCGGCATGCGGCCACCGTGTTTCCCGAGCGTCTTCGAGGCCGTGGTGAACGCCATCGCCTGCCAGCAGCTGTCCCTTACGGTGGGGATTCACCTGCTCAACCGGCTGGCGCAGCGCTACGGGCCGTGTATCTCCGCAACGCCCCCGGCCCGGCCCGGCTTCCCGGCACCGCACCGGCTGGCAACCGCCAGCCCCGCAGCCCTGCGAGAGCTCGGGTTCAGCCTCGCCAAGGCCCGCGCCGTCACCGATCTGGCCCGGCGGGTGGCAACCGGGGACCTGGACCTGGAGGCGCTGCGAGACGCCAGCGACGACCAGGCCCTGGCGATCCTGCTCGGCCTCACCGGAGTGGGGCGCTGGAGCGCCGAGTACACGCTGCTGCGCGGCCTGGGCCGCTACCACGTGCTCCCCGGCGACGACGTCGGTGCCCGCAACAACCTCCGGCGCCGCTTCGGGCTGGCCGCGGGAGCGGACTACGACGCCGTGGCCGCGCTGTCACGGCGCTGGCAGCCGTACGGCGGGCTCGTGTACTTCCACCTCCTGCTCGACGCCCTGGCCTCCAGCGGCCAGCTGCAGCCCTCAGCGCCCTAACGCCCAGCCAGCCGGGCGACGCGCATGCAACCGCGATGAGAGCTGCTGCGTGGTTGTTCTGGCGTACGCTAGAACAACAGCGGAAGGAGTAGCCGTGATGGCCGCAGACCTGCAGCGCGAGGCCCGGGCCCTGGGGGACCCGACGCGCCATCGCCTGTTCCGCTATATCGCGGATGCGCCGGCGCCAGTGGGCGTGGCTGAGCTCACCGCCTACATACAGCTCAACCACAATGCGGTACGCCAGCACCTGGCGGTGCTGAAAGACGCCGGGCTGGTGACCGAGGACACCGAGAACCGGGACCGCCCCGGCCGGCCACGCCTGCTGTACCGCCTGCATCCGGAGGCGGCCGGCAGCTGGGGCACCCACGGTGCCTACGCCTGGCTGGCCAGCCTTCTCGCCGGTGCCGTCCGCCGGAAGCAGGACCTGCGCCAGGCGGGCCGGCAGGACGGGCACCGGCGCGCCGCCGAACTCTCTGGCCCAGGCGACCCCGCGGACCTTCTGGAGGAGGAGATGGTCCGGCGGGGGTTCCGCCCGGCCAGGACCGGGCGAGGCCGGCGGATCAGCTTCGTGCTCGGCCGCTGCCCGTTCGCAGACGTCGCAGCCACCGAGCCTGACACTGTCTGCCAGCTGCACCTCGGCCTGGCCGAGGGACTGGCCGAAGGGCTCGGCGGCCTGGAAGTTGAACG
>DATCFY010000025.1:0-13547 GCA_036509255.1 Streptosporangiaceae bacterium | reverse complement strand
GCCGTGATCGCCTTGTCGATCACCCACTCGGCCATGGCCGGGGTGATGATCTTGATGGCCTGGATCTCGGTGTGCGCGCCCTTGTTGCCCACCGTGTCCATCAGCCAGGCGGTCTTCAGCACCAGCAGCCGGGCCTGCTCGATCCGCACCCGCGCCTCGGCGATCCACTCCTGGATCACCCCCTGGTCGGCCAGGGGCTGGCCGAAGGCGACCCGGTCGGTGACCCGGCGGCAGAGCAGCTCCAGGGCCCGCTCGGCGGAGCCGATCAGGCGCATGCAGTGGTGGATGCGGCCCGGGCCCAGCCGGGCCTGGGCGATCGTGAAGCCGTCGCCGTCCCCCGCGATCAGGTTGGCCGCGGGCACCCGGGCGCCCGCGAAGACGACCTCGGCGTGCCCGCCGTGCGGCCCGTCGTCGTAGCCGTACAGGCTGATCCCGCGCCGCACGGTGACCCCGGGGGTGTCCCGGGGCACCAGGATCATCGACTGCTGGCGGTGCCGGTCCCCCTCCCAGGCGGTCCGGCCCATCACGATGAAGATCTCGCAGCCCGGGTTCATCGCGCCGGACGACCACCACTTCCGCCCGGTCACGAGGTAGTCGCCGCCGTCGCGCTCGATCCGGGTAGTGATGTTCGTCGCATCCGAGGACGCGACATCGGGCTCGGTCATGCAGAAGGCGGACCTGATCGTCCCGTCCAGCAGCGGCCGGAGCCAGCGTTCCTGCTGGTCAGGCGAGCCGAATTCGGCCAGCACCTCCATGTTCCCGGTGTCCGGGGCGGCGCAGTTGAGCGCTTCGGGGGCGATCGCCGGGCTGCGGCCGGTGATCTCCGCCAGCGGCGCGTACTGGAGGTTGGTGAGCCCGGCGCCCTGCGGGTGATGGGCCAGGAAAAGGTTCCACAGGCCGCGCCGGCGAGCCTCCTCCTTCAGGTCCCCGATGACCGCGGGACGCTCCCAGAGGCGTCCTGCCTGGGCATTCTCCTGCACCTGTGCCGCGAATACCGGCTCGGCCGGGTAAACGCATTCGTCCATGAACGCGAGGAGGCGTTTCCGGAACTCCTCCGTGCGGACGTCGTAGCCGAAGTCCATTAAGCCTCCCGACGGGTCCGGTGATGACTCTACCTACTGACGGGTACGCCGACTATCGGCTGGTCTGGCCGACCCGGCGGAACACGTAGACGAAGTTGTTCACGTAGACCTGCCGGTAGCTGAATCCGGGGTGGCGCTGCTCGACGAAGGTGAGCGGGTTGCTGGGCGCCGGGTTCCAGCCGCTGTTCAGCTCGTCGAACACGATGTAGCGGGGCGCCGCGTTGCCGGCGTTGCCGATCCAGTAGGTATCGTCCCGGGCGGCCAGCGGGGCCAGCATGGTGAGCGTGGCCTCCACGGTGGTATCGCCCGGGACCCGGGCCATGGCGGCGTCCTCCCCCTGGACGTGCGGGCTGATCTGGTAGGTCTGCGCGTGCCACAGGTTGCTGAGCGGGAAATGCCAGGCAATCACGGCTGCGATGGCCAGCATGAGTGCCGGGATGGCCCGGGTGATCACCGGATCCAGCCAGGAGACGTGCCGGGGCTGGCCGCCGGCGCCTCGTGGCTGGGTCCGGTGGGCGCGGATCCGGGCCAGCGTGCCGATCGCGGCGATGAAGACGATCGGCATCACCGTGGCGTTGTAGTGGTATCCCGCCCCCCAATACGAGCTGTCGGTGGACATGAACCGCAGCGCCAGGCCCGGCACCGCCACCAGGGCCAGCGGTGACCCCAGCGCGAGGAACGCCACCGGCAGCAGGATGAGCAGGGTGGTCCGCAGCTTCGGGACGTAGGCGTGGCCGAACTGGGCGAGCACCGACGCTCCCGAGGGGTGTGGGCCGCCGGGGCCCAGCACGCCGCCGGCCGTCCAGTAGGGGTACTGATGCAGCGGGTTGAAGTGCGGGATGATCACCGCGATGGCCAGGAAGGACCAGGCGAGTCCCCAGACCGTCAGCAGCGCGCCCCAGCGGAGCGCGGCCCGCTTCCGGGCGGCACCGTCCCGGCCGGCCTCCCCGGCCCGGGCCAGGCTCATGACCACGATGAGGATGCCGATGGCCGCGACCGTGAAGCCCTGGTCCTCCTTCACGAACACCAGCGGCAGCGCCCACACCGCCGCGGCCCGGACCTTGCCCCGCAACAGCGCGGACAAGGAGCAGGCCAGCAGCGGGACCGCGAACGCGATCTCGTGGAAGTCGAAGTCGATCATCTGCTGGAGGCCCCAGGAGAACCCGTAGGCGGCCCCGATCATCCGCCCGGCCCCGGTGCCCAGCCGGGCCGCGGCGGCCCGGCTCACCGGGACGACCGAGACCGCGGTCAGCAGGGCCTGGACCACGAGCAGGGTGGCCGCGCTCGGGAAAAGCAGGAAGACCGGGGCGATCAGGCCGACGATCGGCTGGAAGTGGTCGCCGAGCAGGTTGAAGCCGGATCCGCGGATGTTCACCACCGGGGCCCGCAGGTGCGCCAGCTGCCGGACGTACTCGGTGAAAATGCCCAGGTCCCAGGAGCCCGGGGCGAGCTGGAAGTAACGCAGCAGCGAGATCGTCGCGTACGCCGCGAACACGGCCAGCGCGATCAGCCACGGCACCCAGTCGGCCCGGGGGGAGGGCAGGGGCCCGGGGGCCACGCCGGCCGTCGCGGTATCCCGCACCTCCGTGACCCCACCACGGGGCGCGGGATCCGGAGGGCTGCCGCCGGTCGTGATCAATGCCGTCCTCGGGTCGAGTGCGTCCGTCCTGGGGCCTCCCCGCGGCCTCTACGAAGCCTAACGTGCCCCGGCCCGGACCGGCGGAAAGCCTCGTCCCGGTCTCGCTAGCGCAGCAGCAGCTTGCCGATCCGGCGGCCCGCCACGAGCAGGCCGATCAGGCCCATGACGGCCAGGTACAGGACGTGGCCGAACATGCCCGGGTGGACGTTGCCCAGGGTCAGATCGCGCAGCATGGCCACGCTCTGGTACAGCGGCGTGCATCGCACCACAAGCTGCAGCGGCGCGGGGTACACGTTGAGCGGGTAGAAGGTGGTCGAGAACAGGAACATGGGCAGCGTGGCCAGCGTGACGAACTCGAAGTCCTGCCAGGTCCGCATGTACGTGGTACAGGCCATGCCGGCCGCAGCGAAGGCGAACCCGGTGAGCACGGCGGCGGGCAGCGCGGCCAGCGCCCACCAGGAGTGGACCAGGCCCATCGCCGCCATCACGGCCATGAAGGCCACCGCATACAGGGCGCCGCGCAGCAGCGCCCAGGTGATCTCGCCGAGGGCCACGTCACCGGCCCGCATCGGGGTGGCCAGCGCGGCGTCGTAGAGCTTCTCGTACTTGAGCCGGAAGAACACGTTGAAGGTGGAGTCGAACAGGGCGCCGTTCATGGAGGCACTGGCCAGCAGGGCTGGGGCCACGAAGGCCGCGTATTTGACGGGCCCGCCGTCGAAATACACCGAGCCGACCAGCTTGCCCAGGCCCACCCCGATGGACAGCAGGTAGAACAGCGGCTCGACCACCCCCGAGACGAACATCAGCCAGATGTGCCGGTAGACCAGCGCGTGCCGCTCGACCAGGAACAGGCTGCTCCGGCCGCCCACCGAACCCAGGGCCCGGCGCAGCGGCCCCCGGCCTGGCAGCACCCGCAGGGCCAGCCCGCCGGCGCTAGACATACCGTCGCCGCCCCGTAGGAGGCCAGCTAAACATAGAGCCGCCTGGCGTAGCTGCGGTCACCGGCGATGATCCCGGCGGCCAGCACGGCCAGCAGGTAGCCGACGTGCAGAAGCGCCGAGGGCACGGTGGCAATGCCCAGGCACAGGGCCCGGCACAGGGCCACGCCGTGCCACAGCGGGGTCAGGTAGGCAATCGGCCTGATCCACACGGGCAGCTGGGTGACCGGGAAGAACGTGCCGGAGAACAGGAACAGCGGGATCATCCCGAACCGGTAGACCACGGCCAGCGAGGTGTCCTTGGTGCGGGTCACCGTCCAGGCCTCGATCGGCGCCGTGAACGCCAGCCCGGTGAGCACCGCGACCGGCAGCGCCAGGATGGCCATCGGCGAGCGGATCGCCCCGAACGCGACGGCCACGGCCAGGAACACGATCGAGGTCATGGTCAGCTTCAGCCCGACGAACAGCAGGTGCCCATGGAACAAGTCGCGGGGCCGCAGCGGCGAGGACACGGCGGCCTGGTAGGTCTTGTTCCACTTGACCGACCCGAAGACCGGGTAGGTGGACTCGCCCACCCCGGTGCCCATCGCGCTGGCGGCCAGCAGGCCGGGCGCGAGGAAGATCAGGTAGCTGACCTGACCCAGGGAGGCCGTGCCGTGCTTGTCCACCAGCGTGCCCAGGCCGAGTCCCATGGCGCCCAGGTACAGCAGCGGGTTCAGCACCGTGGAAATGATCGAGCCGCGCCAGGTCCGCCGGTAGTCGGTCAGCCAGAACCGCAGCTGGCGGACCGCGAAGGACCACGCGGACGGGGGGCCGGGACGAGCCGTGGGCTCGGCCGGCGGTGCGGCGGCGGGACCGCCCGGCACCGTCTGGGCCGTCATCAGTCCTCCAGCCGGCGGCCGGTGAGCCGCAGGAACACGTCTTCCAGCGTGCTGCGGCGCACCAGCGAGGTCAGCGGGTCCAGGCCCAGTTCCCGGACCGCGGCCAGCGCGGCGTCACCGTCCTCGACGTAGAGCAGGACCCGGTCGGCCAGCACCTCACGGCGCTGTGCGGGTACCGCGGCGAGCTTCTCCGCGGCGTTCTCGTGGACCGCCGGGTCGAACCGGAGCTCGAGGACCTCCGGGGTGGAGTACCGCTCGATCAGCTCGCGGGGCGAGCCCTCGGCGGCGATCCGGCCGCCGTCCATGACCACCAGGCGGTCGCACAGCTGCTCGGCCTCGTCCATGTAGTGCGTGGTCAGCACCAGCGTCACGCCCTGCTGCTTGAGCCGGAACAGCCGGTCCCAGACCACGTGCCGGGCCTGCGGGTCGAGGCCGGTGGTCGGCTCGTCCAGGAGCAGGATCTCCGGCTCGTTGATCAGCGAGCGGGCGATGGTCAGCCGGCGTTTCAGCCCGCCGGACAGAGGCTCCACCCGGTCATCCTGGCGGTCAGCGAGCTGGACGAACTCCAATAGCCGGTCGCTGCGCTCCCGGATCACCGACCGGGGCAGCCCGAAGTACCGGCCGTACACGAGGAGGTTCTCCCGGACCGTGAGCTCCACGTCCAGGGAGTCTTCCTGGGGCACCACGCCGAGCCGAGCCCGGATCCCCGGGCCATCGGCCACGGGGTCCAGGCCGAAGATCGACAGCTCGCCCGCGGTGGGCGGCGAGACGCAGCCAATCATGCGCATCGTGGACGATTTGCCCGCGCCGTTAGGGCCGAGGAAGCCGAACGCCTCACCGCGGCGCAGCTCAAAATCGACCCCGTCCACCGCCGTGAAATTCCCGAACCGCTTCGTGAGGCCGCGAGCACGGATGAGAGCGGTGGTCACAGGCACTTATGCGAGACTACCGGCAGGGCCCGACATTTCCGAGCGGGTAATTTTCCTACCACTTGACCCGCAATCCGGGCCCAGTTGCCACGACGGCCTGGCTGTGCCGGTACTGTCACAAGCAGCGATTCAGTCGCTAAGCCCCCGCTTCACCAGCCCCGGCAGGACTGTTTGAGAGGAAGACGGCCAGGTGAGATTGACTCGCAGGCTGTACGAGCGGTTCCGCGTGCTGATTCATGAGGCTGCGAAGTTCGGCGTGGTGGGCCTGGGCGGCTTCATCGTGAGCCTGGGCGGAGCCGACGTCCTGCACTTTGACGCGGGCATGGGCAAGTACAAGGCCGTCATCGTGTCGACGATCGCGGCTACCGTGGTGACCTTCCTCGGCAACCGTTACTGGGCGTTCCGGCACCGCGAGCGGGTCGGGGTGGGCCGGGAAACCGTCCTGTTCTTCGTGTTCAACGGCGTCGGCCTGCTGATCCAGCTGGCCTGCGTCGCGATCGTCCAGGACGGCCTGAACCTGCAGGGCAAGGTCTGGTACAACCTCGCCAACCTGTGCGGCATCGGGCTGGGCACGCTGTTCCGCTTCTGGTCCTACCGCAAGTGGGTGTGGCGTACGCAGGAGCCTTCCGCCGGGCTGCCGGCCACGGGTCACGGCCCGCTCTCGCCGGCCCCGGGCTTCCCGGAGGCCGCGGTGGCCGAGGCGGTCGCGGTGGGCCTGGACGAGGAGGCCACGCTGTACGGCCGCGGCGCTGAGGAGCATGACCACCGCGCCGCGAATTACGGCGGTGCCGGGCACGAGGACCTCGGCCGCGAGGCCCTGGATTACGGCCGCAACGGCAACAACAGGCGCCCCGGCGGCCGGCACGCGGCCAACCAGCGGAGCTGACGGGCTGTTCCCGCTGGGCCGCCCGATCAGGCTGGCCAGTCAGGCTGGCCAGTCACGATCCTCGGGCGTATGCCGCCCTGCCGCTGGCGTTCTGCTGCTCCGCCCTTATGCTTTCGCTCTGCCGCCCGCGGCACTGACCCAGGCGGGGCGGATCTGGCGCGCTCGCGGGTTGTCCCCCCGGCCGCCCCGGGGGCCAGGCCGGGTAGGGGGACCGAGCCGTTCGCGGGGTTCGTTGCGGAGAATTTACGGGTTAGCGGGAGGCGGTGCAGCCGGTGCCGCTGCCGCCCACCAGCGGAAGGCGCTGTGCGTAGGCGGCGGTGGCCTGCGCCTGCGTGATCTTGCCCGTCGCGACCAGCCGGCCCAGCACGTGGGCTTCCCGGGCCCGGCCGCGGGCGTAGTGCGCGATCGGATCGTCCGCGGAGGGTCCCTGGACCAGCCCGGCCAGCGTTGCCGCCTCCGGCAAGGTCAGGCCCGCCGGGATGGTGCCGAAGTACCCGCAGCTCGCCTGGGCCAGGCCGTAGTAGCCATGGCCGAAGTAGGCGACGTCCGCGTACATCCGGAGGATCTTGGCCTTGCTGTAGGCCAGATCGAGCTTGATGCCCAGCATGATCTGCTTGATCTCGACGCTGAGGCCACTCCGGCCCGGCGTGTACAGCATCTTGGCCAGCTGCTGGTAGAGGGTCGCACCGCCCTGATCCCCGTGCCCGGTGATCTGGGAGGCGGCGACCCGGGCGATCGCATAGATGTCCACCCCTGGCTCGGCGTAGAAGCGGTGATCCTCGGTGGCCACCAGGGACTCCGCGAACAGCGGGGACATCCGCGGCCCCGGGTAGGCGACGTGATGCGCCGAGTCGATGGCCCGGGCCAGCGTGGGGGCGTTGCTGACCGACGGGGTGAGCGCGAACAGGACGCCGAACGCGAGGACGGCGAGCATGACCAGGGCCAGCACCAGGCCGAGCAGCCGGCGCAGCACCCGCCAGCGGCGGCGCCGGTAAGGCCGGCCGGGCAGATACCCACCCTCGTCCTGGTAATCCCGGTACCCGGCGTAATCATCCTGGTAGGGCCCGTCGTCGGGATCGTCGTCCGGGTAGTTGCGGTACGGGTCGCCGGACGTGGTCCCATAAGGCAAAGGCGTGGTCTGCGGGTCGTAGTTCATCCGCATTGCCCGAGGATCACTGGGCCCACCCTCCCGGGCCGGTCCCCGTGCCATCATCCATTGCTCCGTACTGGTCGAGGGCCGTCGCGGGGTTACGCGGGGCCTACCCCAGTAAACCAACGAAGAATCATGGCCCTGAGTGCCCATTCGGCGCGGGTTCCCCGATCATCGCCCATGTGAGGGTTACGCTACGTGCCGTAATCGACTGCCTACAGTGGGTAGCCATCAGGGGGGATCAGAGAATGAGACAAGTCTCAAAGCTGCTTGCCGGGTTCGTAGCCGTTGGCGCAACGGCGTTCACGCTCGTAGGGGCCACCGCGGCGAGTGCCGCGTCCTCCACGGTCTACGTGTCCAAGCATGGCCGCGGCGGGAACTCCGACCGCTCGTGCGCCACGGCCCGGTACCGCCACATCAACGAGGCTATCGCTGCCGCCCCGAAGGGCGGGACCGTGATTGTCTGCGGGGGTACGTACAGGGTGCAGGCCGTGGTAACCAAGCAGCTCGCCCTGATCGGCCGCCACGGCGCCACCATCAACGCCCGCGGCCAGAAGCCGATCAGCAAGAAACTGCCGGGCGGCAGCGGCGTGGTCGTTTACCGCACCCGCAACGTTGAGGTCAGCGGGTTCACCGTGGAGAACGCGGGCTTCGACGCGATCCTGGTGGCCCGCAGCAGCCGGGTCCTCGTCTCGCACAACCTGCTCGAGCACAACGGCGACGTGGGCGTGGACTTCAACGGCACATCCGACTCGCTGGCGACCCACAACCTGTCCGAGTTCAACAAGGGCGGCGGCTTCCTGATCGCCGACGACCTGGGACCGACCCACTACAACGCGGTCACCAGGAACGCAGCCCTGCACAACCCGGGTGGTTGCGGGGTCATCATCGCCGGCCACTCGACCAGCGGGGTGTGGGGCAACTACGTCGCGCACAACCTGCTCGCCTGGAACGGGCTCAACAAGAAGGAGCCCGGGGCTGGCGTGGTCATCGCCACCGAGGTCAAGGGCGAGCGGGTGTCCGACAACCTCGTCGCCGACAACAACATCTACGGCAACGGCCTGTCGGGTGTCACCATCCACTCCCACGTGCCGGGACAGCGGATGAGCGGCAACCAGATCGTGGGCAACGACATCGGGCGGAACAACCTCGTCGGAGACACGATCGGGCTGGCCCCGCCGGTCACCGCCCACCCGGACAAGCGCACCACCGGCATCCTGGTCGGCGCCTCGTCCTCGATCAAGGTGTGGATCCACGGCAACTACATCCACAACAACTGGTTCGGGATCTACCTGAACGGCCGGATCCGCGCACACATCCACAACAACCGGTTCCACCGGGTTCACAAGCCCGTCAAGGTCGCGTAACGACCCTGCTGGCTAGCGCGCCGCTGGCCGGGGCGCTGTTTTACGGGCTGACTGCCCCACGCACGCGATGGGCTGCGGGGGCAGTCAGCCCATTACGTTCCTGGCCTAGCTTGCCCTGCGGTCAGCGTGCCCGCGGGCGGCGGGCACGCGCTCCGGACCACTTGCCGTTTCAGTCGAGGTCAAAGGCGGCCTGGATGGCGTTGGTCAGAGCCGTCTCCTGGGCCGGCAGCAGGTAGCCAATCTGCGGCCCCAGCGCGGCCGCCGGCACGGTCACGATGTTGTCGCAGCTGATTACCGAGACATGGTCGAGGCCGTTGGCCCGTCCCACCGGGACCTCGGTAGACAGTCCCCGGATCGTGGTGGTGATGGGGGCCACCGTCACCCGGGACAGATGCGGCCGCACGATTTCCCTGGTCAGCACCAGGACTGGCCGCACCTTGTCGAGCCCGGCCGTGTGGATGGGGCGCACTACTCCAGGTCCAGAGGTGTGCGGGCGGCATACTGCGCGAGGCTGTCCAGGTCAGGATCGGCATTCGGGGCATCGCTGCCTTCGGCGGCCTCCGCCAGGATCGCGGCGTCCCGGGCCGCAATGACGCGGCGGAACTCCCGGGCCAGGGCCCGTTCCACCACCGAGGCACGGCTAGGCGCCTGGCCCTGGGCCACGAGCTGGTCCAGGAATTCCACCATGCCGTCGGGCAGCCGGACTGCGATCTGAGTACTCACCCGAGCAATGCTACCAAAGTGGTATTCGATCTACATTTCGTTATGGGATGCAAGTGGTGACGATGCGGCGCCCCGCGCCTGGCTGGCCGATCATGGGTTAGCCGGGAGGCAGCGATGGGCATACAGCGGGGTGGCTGCCGGTTGAGGTCGACGTGCTAGACGCAGGGTCAGAAACCTGTGCAAGCTGGCCCAGCATGTGCCCCCGGCATTGAGCCCCGTCTTTCCTCTCGTGGAGCGCCCGCTATGGAAGTCAAGGAACTCGGACATCTCGTCCTCTACGTTCATAACCTGGATCGCTCCGCGTCGTTCTACCGGGACGTGCTCGGCTGGCGCCAGATCATGGGCGGCCCCGGGGAAGACCCGCTGCCCTTCCGCGCCGCCGCGTTCTCCGCGCCTGGCGGGCGTACCCACCACGAGCTGCTGCTCATCGAGGTCGGCGAGGACGCCGCCAACATGCCGCCTGGGCGGCGGGTGGGGCTCTATCACTTCGGCCTGAAGGTCGGGGACAGCGACGACGAGCTCCGCGGGGCGTTGGCGGCCCTGGAGGCTAACGACGTCAACGTGGTCGGGGCCAGCGATCACACCATCACGCACAGCCTGTACATCACCGACCCCGACGGCAACGAGATCGAGCTGTACGTGGACGTGCCCGGGGTGGACTGGCGGAGCGATCCGTCGCTGGTCGCCGCGCCGATCCGGCCACTCAAGCTCTGAGCACCTGACCGGGCCCGGGGCCGGGCCGGGCTCGGGCCGGGCCGGGTCAGCCGGGTCAGTCGGCGCAGCCCGGGATCGTGTTGAGCGGGTTGCAGTTGTCCGGGCTGTTCTTCGTGACGAGCGACGCGTACAGGGTGACGTTTGCACCCGGTGGCGATCCCGCCGCCAGCAGATCCGGGTATTGAACTGCACCACGCTAACGGTAAGAGATGTGGTGCCGAGGTTGGATATCGCGCCGCCGAGGCCGCCGGGAACGTTGTGATCGAATGCACTGTTGACAATGTCCGACTTACCCGATGCCTGAGTGTTCAGGCCGCCTCCGTTGATAGGTGCGGTGTTCCCGGAGAGGGTATTGCCGAGCAGTGTCATCGTGCCCGAGTTGATAATGCCGCCGCCGCCGACTCCGGTGGTCGTGTTCCGGTCGAACACCGTATGGTAGATATTCGCGGTTCCACCTGAGATGTTCGCCACCCGCCACCATTGCCCGCCGAGTTCCCGGACGGCAGGACTTGGTTGAGCTGCAGGGTGCCCGCGTACTGAATGCCGCCACCGAGGCCAGCAGTGCTGCCATTCTGGATGGCAACGTTGCTTACGCGGAGCGCCCCGCCGGCCGCGATGTCCAGGATGCGGAACGCCGTGACTGAGCCACGGCTGATTCACCGTGCCCGGCCCACCCAGCAGGGCGATCGATGCGGTGATGAGCGGCAGTCCATCAGCAACGGTCGAGGGCGCCGTGATACTGAAGGTGCAGTGCGCCGGGAGAGTCAGCGTGGCGCCACCATGATTGTTGGCGTTGTTGATCGCTGCGGCCAGAGAGTCGGTACTGCACGGCACCTTGATGTTTCCTAGGCCGCCGGCCGTCACCTGCGCCTGGGCGGCGGGTGCTGCCGTAAGGGGGCCATTCCCGCGAGCGAGACGGCGGCCATAATTCCCGGCCACCTGACAAGTGAGCCCATAAGTCCCTTTGGCATACCTATTCAGCCTGAAGCTTTAGGTCCGCCGATCATAGACCCCGGAAGCAATCGCCTGGGCAGCGGAGAGTAAACAATCGGAATTTGCCGCGGATCGCTGGGTTGCAGCGGAAGTATGCCAGGATAGACAGGAGATATCCGGGGGCTACGGACATCGCCGGTAAATATTCGGAAGTCCTGTGACAGACCCTCGAGGAGACCAAGTCGGCCGCCCAGGACGACTTGATCGCGCTCAACGCCGGGGTCACCGGCCACCACGCGGACGCCTTCATCCAGACCAACCCGGAAGCGGCAGGCGAACCAGGCGCGGCATTGAGCGCCTACGAACGGGCGGCCGCAGCTCTCGAGGCCGCTAGACGGGCCACGGGCATGGGCGCCGTCAGCCGGGCTATCGCCGCGGGGCAGTACCATCTGGCCTGCGCCGACGCTCTTGCGGCCGGCTAGTACTCCAACCGGACTTCGTGATCTGGCGGTGTAGGGGCGCTGGACGCGGAACGGCCGCCGCTTGATGATCATGGTTTGTGACGACTCATGACAATCCGGCGGTGGCCGCTGCACTCAGCGTAGACCCCGGCCGGTGGCGGGAACAGTTCGATGAGCTGATGGGGCGGGTCGCGGGCCGGTTCGCCCGGGTGGAGCCGCGGCGGCGGGCGCGGGCGTTCGTGCTGGGGTTGCTGTCGGGGCTGCGGCGCAAGAACTGCTGGACGATCGCCGAGCAGGCCGGGGACGTCACGCCGGACGGGATGCAGCACCTGTTAGCGGCGGCCCGGTGGGACGCCGGTGCGGTCCGCGACGACGTGCGTGACTACGTGGTGGAGCACCTGGGCAGTGCGGATGCGGTGCTGGTGGTCGATGAGACCGGCGACCTTAAAAAGGGGACCGCCAGTGCCGGGGTGCAGCGCCAGTATTCCGGTGCCGCCGGGCGGGTGGAGAACTGCCAGGTGGCGGTGTTCTTGTCCTACGCCGCACCGGCGGGGCACGCGCTGATCGACCGGGAGCTGTACCTGCCCCGGTCCTGGACCGCAGACCCCGCCCGGTGCGCCGCGGCGGGCATCCCGCAGAACACGGCGTTCGCCACCAAACCCACGCTG
The DNA here is from genome assembly GCA_036509255.1 of Streptosporangiaceae bacterium. GTDB lineage: Bacteria > Actinomycetota > Actinomycetes > Streptosporangiales > Streptosporangiaceae > RYN-230. The sequence goes on along the minus strand of DATCFY010000025.1, from coordinate 1,176 downwards.
GCCCGCCGCATGATCGCTCGTGCGCTGGATGCGGGGACCCCGGCCGCCTGGGTCACCGGCGATGAAGTCTACGGCGGCGACCCGGGCCTGCGCGCTGACCTGGAACACCGCCAGACCGGGTACGTGCTGGCGGTGGCCGCCAGCCACCAGGTCACCACCAGCGCGGGCGCCTGCCCGGCCCGCCAGCTCGCCGCTCGCCTGCCCCGCCGGGCGTGGCAGCGCTACTCCGCGGGTGCGGGCGCCAAGGGCCACCGGTACTACGACTGGGCCTGGCTGGCCATCGACCCGGGCCGGCCCGGTCACGGCCACCTGCTGCTCCGCCGCAGCCGGCGCACCGGGGAGCTGGCGTTCTACCGCTGCTACAGCCCCCGCCACGTCCCGCTGCCCGCCCTAGTCAAGATCGCCGGGATCCGGTGGACCACGGAGGAGAATTTCCAGGCCGGCAAGGGCCTGACCGGGCTCGACGAACACCAGGTCCGCCGCTGGGACTCCTGGTACCGGTGGACCACCCTGGCCATGCTCGCCCTGGCGTTCCTCACCATCGCTGCCGCCACCGAGCATGCCAGCCCGCCACCAGAAGATCAGATCCCGATGACCCGCAACGAGATCGCCGCCCTGTTCGGCACTCTGATCATCGAGCCAGCCCGCGGCACCCGGCACCGGCTGCGATGGTCCAGCTGGCGGCGCCGCCGCCAGCACCGCGCCAGAACCTGCCACTACCAGCGACAAGCCAGGCAGCCATGAAGATAACGTCGCTAAGCGCCAGGGCCAGCCTGGCCCGGCGGAAACCCAGGTGGCCTCAGCGCACCATCTGGGTAGAGTCAGACCGTGCCCGAGCTGCAGCGGCTGCATGCTGGCCATGCCCCGGCGGTCCTGGCCTTCGAGCTGGCGAACCGCGCCTACTTCGCCGCCTTTGTCTCCGACCGCGGCGACGAGTTCTACGACCAGTTCACCGACCGGCACAGCGCCTTGCTGGCTGAGCAGGAGGCCGGCATCTGCGCCTTCTACGTGCTCGTCGCCGAGGATGGCTCGGTACTGGGCCGGTTCAACCTGTACGACTTCGAGGACGGCACTGCCGAACTCGGCTACCGGGTCGCCCAGCACGTCGCCGGCCGCGGCGTGGCGACCGCGACCGTCCGGGAGTTGTGCCGGCTAGCGGCGGCGCGGCACGGGCTG
>DATCFY010000024.1:0-22194 GCA_036509255.1 Streptosporangiaceae bacterium | reverse complement strand
GCAACGCACTGGGCTGGCCGCACTACTCCGCGGGCTGGCACGCCACCTGCACCGCGGGCGCGCCGGCCGCCGCGACCGGGGCGGCGGTCGCGCTGGGCCTGGGCCCGGAGGGGATCGCCACCGCCCTGGCCCTCGCGGTGCCCGGCGCAGGCGGGGTGCAGCGGGCGTTCGGCACCGACGCCAAGTCGCTCCAGGTGGGATTCGCCGTGGACGCCGGGATCCGGGCCGCCACGCTGGCCGCGGCCGGTGCGCAGGCCGACCCGGCCGCGCTGGATGAGTGGATGACTCTCGTCGGCGGCGATCCCGGTGCGGCCGACCTGTCCGGGCCCGCGGTCCCGGGCGGCCTGGCGATCAAGATCTACCCGTGCTGCTACGCGCTGCAGCGCCCGATCAGCGCGCTGGGGGAGCTGGCCCAGTCCGGGCCGCTGGACCCGGCCGAGGTGCGCCGGATCGTGCTCCGCACCCCGGAGGGCACGCTGACCCCGCTGATCCACCACCGGCCGGACACCGGCCTGCAGGGCAAGTTCAGCCTGGAGTACGCCGCGGCGGCTGCCCTGCTGGACGGCTACCCGGGCTTCGCCAGCTTCACCGACGACGCGGTGCGCCGGCCCGCCGCCCGCCGCCTCACCGAGCTGGTCGAGGTCAAGAGCGAGCCGGGCGGGACCTGGCTGCTGGACGGCGAGCTGGTCGCCGAGCTGCACACGGCCAGCGGCGGCGTCGCGCAGATCAGCCAGCAGTTCCCGCCCGGGTCACCCGCCCGGCCCCCCACCGCGGCCCAGCTCCAGGCGAAGATCACCGACTGCCTGGCCGGGCTGGACCTGGCCGGGGGCGGCCAGGAACCCGGCGCCCCGGCGTGGACCTGGCCGAGCGCCGCCGACCTGCTCCGGGACTTCTGCTAGTAAGGGACGGCCATGGATGAGCTGAGCGAGGAGGAGCGCGCGATCGTCGGCCTGGTCCGCGACTTCGTGGACCGTGACGTCAGGCCGGTGGCCTCGGGGCTGGAGCACGCGGACACCTACCCGGAGAAGCTCATCGAGCAGATGAAGCAGCTGGGTATCTACGGGCTGGCCATCCCCGAGCCGTGGGGCGCCGCGCGGGTCAGCACGCCCTGCTATGCGCTGGTCACCGAGGAGCTGGCCCGCGGCTGGATGAGCCTGGCCGGCGCCATGGGCGGGCACACGGTGGTGGCCAAGCTGCTCCTGGACCACGGGACCGACGCGCAGAAAGAGCGGTACCTGCCCCGGATGGCGACCGGCGAGATCCGGGCCACGATGGCGCTCACCGAACCCGGCGGCGGCTCCGATCTGCAGGCCATGCGGACGACCGCGCGCCGCGACGGCGATTTTTATCTCATCAACGGTTCCAAGACCTGGATTACGAACGCCCGGCGTTCCGCGTTGACCGCGCTGCTCTGCAAGACCGACCCGGCGGCCGAGCCCCCGCACTCCGGGATCAGCATCCTGCTGGCCGAGCACGGCCCCGGGTTCACGATCTCGCGGGACCTGCCCAAGCTGGGGTACAAGGGGGTGGAGAGCTGCGAGCTGTCGTTCGATGACTTCCGGGTGCCGGCCGGCGCGCTGCTCGGCGGCCGGGAAGGCGAGGGGTTCGGGCAGATGATGCGCGGCCTGGAGATCGGCCGTATCCAGGTCGCCTCCCGGGCCGTGGGGGTCGGCCGGGCCGCCCTGGAAGACGCGCTGAAGTACGCGCAGGAACGCGAGGCGTTCGGGAAGCCCATCTGGCAGCACCAGTCGGTCGGCAACTACCTGGCCGACATGGCTACCAAGCTGACCGCCGCCCGCCAGCTGGTGCTGTACGCGGCGCGCTGCTTCGATTCCGGCGGGCGGGCGGACATGGAGGCGGGCATGGCCAAGCTGTTCGCCTCGGAGACCGCCATGGAGATCGCCCTCAACGCGGTCCGCATTCACGGCGGGTACGGCTACTCCACCGAGTTCGACGTGGAGCGTTATTTCCGCGACGCCCCCCTGATGATCGTCGGCGAGGGCACCAACGAGATCCAGCGCAACGTCATCGCCCGCCAGCTCATCAAGCGGAACTCGGTCGCCCCGTGAGCAGTGTTAGCCCGGGGGGGCGACCCCCCGCCCCGCTTTCCCGGACTGCCCCCGGACGCCCCGGCCCCCGCCCATCGCCGGGGAGGCGGGACACGCCTGCGGCGCGCCCCGCCTCCCCGGCCGATACTCCGGCCCTTCCGCTGGCCGGACTGCTCGTCGTCGCGCTGGAGCAGGCGGTGGCAGCCCCGTTCGCCACCCGCCAGCTCGCCGACCTCGGCGCGCGGGTGATCAAGGTCGAGCGGGCCGGCGCGGGCGATTTTGCCCGTGGCTACGACCAGTCGGTGCACGGCCAGTCGAGCTATTTCGTCTGGCTGAACCGGGGCAAGGAAAGCGTCGAGCTCGACGTGAAGCAGCCCGCCGACCGGGCCGTGCTGGACGCCATGCTGGCCCGCGCGGACGTGTTCGTGCAGAACCTCGCGCCCGGCGCGGCCGGGCGGCTCGGCCTGGGCGCGGAGCAGCTCGCGGCCCGCCATCCGCGGCTGATCAGCTGCTCGATCTCCGGTTACGGCCCGGACGGCCCGTACGCCGGCAAGAAGGCCTACGACCTGCTGGTGCAGTGCGAGGCCGGCCTGCTGTCGGTCACCGGGACCCCGGCGGAGCCGGCCAAGGCCGGGATCTCCGTGGCCGACATCGCGGCCGGGATGTACGCCTACTCGGGCGTGCTGACCGCCTTGTACGAGCGGGAGCGGACTGGCCGTGGCGGCTGCTTCGAGGTGGCCATGCTCGACGCGCTGGGTGAATGGATGAGCCAGCCCTACTACTACAGCGTCTACGGCGGCCGGCCCTCGCCGCGCACCGGGGCCCGGCACGCCTCGATCTCCCCGTACGGGCCCTACCCGGCCCTGGGCGGCCAGGTGTTCCTGGGGATCCAGAACGAGCGGGAGTGGGCGGTGCTCTGCGAGCGGATCCTGGGCCGCCCGGACCTGGTCACCGACGAGCGGTTCGCCACCAACCCGGCCCGGGTCGCCCACCACGACGAGCTGACCGCGATCCTCACCGGGGTGTTCGCCGGGATCGGAGTGGACCAGCTCGAGGCCGCGCTGGAAGCCGCGGGCATCGCCAACGCCCGGATGCGCGATCCCCGAGAGTTCGCCGCCCACCCGCAGCTGGCGGCCCGGGACCGGTGGCGGGACGTGGACTCCCCGAACGGGCCGGTCCGCGCGCTGCTGCCGCCGGTGACAGCGCCCGGCCGGACCGCCGCGATGGGCGCGGTCCCGGCGCTCGGGCAGCACACGACAGCCGTCCGCGCGGAATTCGGACGCCCACGGCAGGAGGCATCACCATGACCACGACCCAGGCATCCCCAACGGCGCAACTGCCGCATTTCTCCCTGGTCATCGACGGCCAGCTGACCGAACCAGTGTCCGGGCGCAGCTACGACAGCGTTGACCCGTTCTCGGGCGCCCCGTGGGCCACCGCCGCCGACGGCGGCGAGGCCGACGTGAACCTGGCCGTGGCGGCCGCTCGCCGGGCGCTGGCCGGGCCGTGGGGGCAGCTGACCGGGTTCGGCCGCGCCCGGCTCATGCGGAGGCTGGCCGAGCTCATCGCGCGGGATGCCGACCGGCTGGCCGAGTTCGAGACGCGTGACACCGGCAAGCTGCTCCGTGAGATGCGCGGGCAGCTGGGCAGCATCCCGGACTGGTTCTATTACTTCAGCGGGCTGGCCGACAAGCTCGAGGGCACGACCATCCCCGCGGATAAGCCGAACTTCCTCGTCTACACCCGGCGGGAGCCAGCCGGCGTGGTGGCGGCGATCGTTCCGTGGAACTCACCGCTCCTGCTGCTCTGCTGGAAGCTGGCGCCCGCCCTGGCCGCCGGCTGCACGATGGTGGCCAAGCCCAGCGACTACTCGCCCGCGTCGGCGATCGCGCTGGCCGGGCTGGTCGAGGAGGCCGGCTTCCCGCCCGGCGTGTTCAACGTGGTCAGCGGGTTCGGCCCGGAGGTGGGTAAGGCGCTGGCCGCGCACCCCGGCGTGGACAAGATCGCGTTCACTGGGTCCACCCGGGTCGGTGCCGAGGTCGCCAAGGCCGCGGCCAGCAACATCACCGGGGTACTGCTCGAGCTCGGCGGCAAGTCCGCGCACCTCGTGTTCCCCGACGCCGACCTCGACGCCGCCAGTAACGGCGTGGTGGCTGGGGTCTTCGCGGCGACCGGGCAGACCTGCATGGCCGGGTCGCGGCTGCTGGTGCACCGCAGCGTGCATGACGCGCTCGTGGACAAGATCGTCGCGCGGGCGGAGGCGATCAAGCTGGGTGACCCGCGAGAGGCCGAGACCGAGATGGGGCCACTGGCCACCGAGCCGCAGTACCAGAAGGTGCTCTCGTTCTTCGCCTCGGCGGCCAGCGAGGGCGCGGCCGTGGCCACCGGCGGACAGCCCGCCGGGCCGGCAGGCGGCTACTTCGTCCAGCCCACCGTGCTCACCAACGTCAAGCCCAGCATGACGGTGGCCTGCGAGGAGGTGTTCGGCCCGGTGCTGGCGGTCATCCCGTTCGACACCGAGGAGGAGGCCATCAGCCTGGCCAACGACACCCGCTACGGGCTGGCCGGCGCGGTGTGGACCAAGGACATCCACCGGGGTCACCGGGTGGCGCACGCGATGCGGACCGGCACCGTCTGGATCAACGCCTACCGGGTGGTCGGCCCGGACGTCCCGTTCGGGGGATTCGGGGCCAGCGGACTCGGCCGGGAGAACGGCATCGAGGCAGTCCACGAGTACACCCAGACGAAGGCCATCTGGGTCGAGCTCACCGGCGGCACCCGCGACCCCTTTACCCTCGGCTGACAGCAGCAGGGCGGTAAACGCGGCGCTGGCCGCGGGGGCCTTAGGGGCTGGCGGGGCCGCAGGCGACCACGGGACGGGCGGAGCCGGCGCCGAGGGAGGCGCGGCACTGCTGGGAACCACCCCGGGCAACCACGATGACCGGCTCGGCGGGGGGCAGGCCGCTGACCGTCAGGGTCCGGGTGGCCGTGCCGTCCGTGGCCGGCGTGATTGCGGCGCTGGCCAGCACCTGCCCGGAGGTGGCCGAGCTGACCACCACGGTGGCGCTCTGCCCACTGGTCAGCCCGCGGAAGGTGACCTCCGCGGTGATGGTGGTCGTGGGCGGGGCACCCGTGCCCTGGGCGCTCGGGCCGAGGGCGGTGACCGCGGCATGGTCGAGCGCGCGGGTCACCGCGATCGTCGGCTGGCTCGGCTCGGCGGTGGCCAGCGCCACGATCGCCGCCGCCCCGGCTAGCACCGCGCCAATCAGCAGCAGGACGGTGGCGGCGCGGGTGGGATAGCCGCGCGTGTCGATGCGCCGCTTGTACCAGGCCCGGACCGCGGCCAGATTCTCCGGGTTGAGGTGCCGGGTGATGGTCAGGATCTGGGCCGCGAGCGCGCAGGCCACGGCGAGCGCCGCGCAGGCCACAGCCGCGATCGTGATCCACCGGGCGGTCCCGCTCACCGACGGCTGGGTCGCGCCGAACACCCCGAACCCGCCGAGCAGCGTGCCGATAACGGTCACGGTGCTGACCACCCGGGCGGTCGCCGTGTCCACCCGTTCGAGCGATTTGGCCGGGGTCAGCTCGCCGGCCAGGTCAACCCAGACCCGGTCCTCGCCGGAAACCGGGCGCACGGGTTCCTGAAGCGTCGGCTGCCGAGTCACGGGCTGCTCGCCCGCGGTCTCCGAGGTCATGAGCGGTAGGTCCCGGAGCAGGTGAGCTGGTGCGGTGCCGGGTGACCGGCCGGCCCCGGGCAGGTCACGATGACCTCGAATGGCTGGGGCCGCGGGCGGGACCGGAACCGCGGCAGCAGCCAGGCCCGGGCCACCTCCAGCCCCGCGCCGCCCAGCGACTGGAGGACGAGCGCGGTGAGGTCCGAATGGTCGTCGGGGCAGGTGTAGGTGGCAGGATCCAGTTCCACTGGGGGACACCTCCACGGGCCGTTCCGCCGCTCCGGGCGACCGGCATTACCAGTTCGCGTCGCGCCGCGCCGGAGCGCCTTGCGGTCATCGCGGGCGTGCTGTTACTCACGGGGCTGCGGGGGCGCGACGTCACTGTACTATCCAGGCCATTCCAGGGCCTGCCAACCAGCTCATTCGGCAGCCCTTCGGGCGGCGGCACGTTCCGCGGCCTACAGCGGCCCTCGGTACGCTGCTGAGCAGGCACGAGAGGGAAGCGATGACGCAGACCGCGCTACACCGCATGATCAGGGCCCAGGCCGACGCGCTGGACCGGATCGCCGGGCTCGACCTGGCCGCTCCGGCCGCGATCCTGGCCGAAGCCCGCCGAGTGATCCTGGTTGGCACCGGTACCAGCCAGCACGCCGCGGAGCTCGGCGTGCTGATGCTGGAGCGGGCGGGCGTGGACTCGCGATGGTTCCCCGCCGCCACCTGGGTGCGGTGGAGCACCGGCCCGCGGCAAGGCGACGCCCTGGTGGTGATCACGCACACCGGGCAGACCGGCTACGCCGCCCGGGCCCGGGCGGAGGCACTGGCCAGTGGCGTACCGGTGGTCTCGATCACGGGGACCGGCCCGGGCTGGCCGGAGGCCATTACCACGGTGGCGCCGGAGGAATCCGAGACCTACACGGTGAGCTACACGGCGGCGCTGGCGGTGCTGGCGCGGCTGGCTCACCTGGTGGCCCGCGCGGGCGATGGGTCCGGGGCCGGAGCACAGGTGGACGGCTCCGCGGGTGACGTGCTGCAGGCCGCAGCGGCAATCCGGGTGGCCTATGCGGCGGCCGGGACCGAGGACGTGCCCGTGCCAGCACGCAGCCTCGGCATCGTCGGCTGCGGCCCGTGGGGCGTGACCGCTCGGGAGGCCGCGCTGAAGATCCGGGAAGGGGCCCGGATGCTCGCCGAGGGGTTCGATGCGGAACGTTTCCTGCACGGCAACGCGGTGCCCTTCACCGCGGCCGACGGCGTGCTGCTGCTCCAGCCGGAGGCGGACCCGGACGGGCTGACCGCGGCGGTGGGCGAGGCCGCAGCGCGTGAGGGCATCCCTGTCAGCCTGCTCAGCCTGGCGGACAGCGGTCTCTCCCCGCTGCTCGCGCAGCTTCCGATGACCGTCCACGTGCAGCTCCTGGCGGAACGGTTCGCCCGCCTGCGCGGACAGGATCCGGACACGGTCATCACTGGCGCCTGGGCGGACCCCGATTTGTGGCAGATCGGCATGCCCGCGGTCCGCCGATAGGATTGGCTCTCGCGCCGCGCAGGCTGGCCGCGTGAGCAGTCCGTGACCAGACGCTACCCCCGGTCGGGAACGAATAACTCCTTGGTCAACCCGTCTGCGAGCCGCCCCGGAATGCCCTAATATCGGCAAGCTAGCAGGGTGGGTGATCGACAGCGGGGACCGAGAGCGGGGACCGGTGTGGACTTGCGATAACGGGCATGCCATTTCCCCGGGGGATGAGTTTTGCGGACGTTGCGGGGCGTACGCGCGGTCCGGTGACCTTTCCGGGGCACCGGAAGCGGTCCAGCCTGGATCGGAGCCCCGAGGGGGTCAGGCGGAACGCGCCACGGAATACCCTGGTGACCCGTTCGCGGAATATACGTCGGACTACTCCAGCGGGTCGTTCGCCGAATTCATCGCGGCTACTTCCGAAACCGACATTCCGCCTTTCTTGGCCGAGCCATTGCCTGGAGAGGTCACTCCGGACGCTTACTGGCTGCCGGATGCGGGTGTGCCGGGCCCTGGAGTGCTCGCCCAGGACGAGCCGGACGCTGCCGACGGCGGGGCGCCGGGCGGCAGTGCGCCGGGCGGCGTGACGCCGGGCGCTTCCGCGTACGCGGAGCCGGCGGCGCCGGAGGACGAGGCGCCGGATGTTTCCGGGCGCGCGGTGGAGGCGGAGGGGGATGCGCCGGAGGACGTGGCGCCTGGCGTTACCGCTCCCGATGAGCCGGACGCCGCGGGCGGCGCGGCGCTGAGCGCCCCAGAGCGGGTCGCGGCCGGCTACTACCGTCGCGACGAACCAGAGGACCCCGGCCGCGAACTATCCGGGGACGGCACCGACACGCCCGTGTCCGGTTTTCAGGCCCTGCTCCGCGTGCCTGACGCCCCGCCGGCCGAGCGGCCGGCCCTGCCGAGCCCCCGCGTGGCCCCGTCCCCCGAGCGGGTCCTCCCGCCCGTCGAGCGGGCGCCCCGGTCTGCCCCGACCGCATCACCCTCGGAGGAACGGGCCGCCCCGCCCGGGGAGTGGCACCTCCCAGCCCGACCGAGCCTGACGCCGTCCGGCGGCACCGCAGCCGGAGATAGCGCCGGCAATGGGAGGGCCGCCAATGGGAGCGCAGGCCATGGTGACTCCGGTCATGGCCCAGGTGGGGGCGCCGCGGGAGAAGACACCTGGGGTCCGCTGACCGAAGTCCGCATCGGGGACGGAGACGACGGCCCAGACACCCCAGACACCGCGGCCCGGCCCGGGGACCCACTGGCCGAGTCGGGCTACCGCCGGCCCAGCCGGACCCGGCTCCTGGCCGGAGTGGCCGCGGTGGCGATCCTGGGCGTGACCGGGGTGACCGGGACCCTGGTCGTCATGCACCAGCACCAGACCGTGGCGTCCGTTCCGGCCACCACGAGCGCCGCGGCCAGCGGCACATCCAGCCAGGCCGGCGCGGGCGAAGCGGGGTCCGCCCGCCCGACCCCTCCGGCGCTCCGGTGGAGCTCGCCGGTCCCGGTCGACCCGCAGACGCTCCAGGCCAGCAGTACCCGCATCACCGGCCTGGCCTGCCCGAAGCGGACCGTCTGCTACGCCACCGACAGCGCGGGCACCGTGCTATCCCTTCAGTCCGGCGGGACCTGGCCGGTGGCTACCACGGACCCGCACGGTGGCCTGATCACCATCTCCTGCGCGTCAGCCCGGTTCTGCCTCACCGTCGACGGTGCTGGTTACGCCATCCCGCTCAACCAGGGGGTGTGGGGCACCCCGGCGCTGGTCGGCTCCGGATCCGGGACGCTGACCAGCGTCTCGTGTGCCGGCCCCTACTTCTGCGAGGCCGTGGACAACATCGGGAACGCGTTCACGTACCGGGGACCTGTCACGGGCTGGAGCCAGCAGGCCGTCGACCCGAGCGGGCAGTCGCTGAACTCGATCTCCTGCCCCAGTTCCACCTACTGCGTGGCCGTGAGCGGGAGCGGGAACGCGTTCACCTTCAACGGAACCTCGTGGAGCGGGCCGGCCGCGGTGGACATGGGGCATGATCTGGTCAGCGTGTCCTGTCCCACGACATCGTTCTGCATGGCCGTGGACTCCTCCGGCGAGGCGGCCGAGCACTCAGACGGGCTGTGGGGCCTGCAGCCCGTCGAGGCGGCCCTCGCTGCGGTGTCCTGCCCATCCGCCGGATCGTGCCTGACGGTGGCGCGTTCCGGTGCGACCTCGAGCTACGCCAACGGTCTGTGGGCCCGGGTACCCGCGGCCGCTCCTTCCGCCACCATCACCAACCTGAGCTGTGCGACGGCGACCTCGTGCGTGGCCACGGATCAGGAGAGCAACGTGCTGTTCTACGCCCCGCCCCAGTCGGGCTGACCCGGACGTCCCGACCGCTCCCGGCGCTCCCGCTCCCGGGAGGCACCCGCGTAGCGGCCTGAGCCAGGGCTAGCCTGCGCAGGTGGAAGAATCGCCGAGCGAGCTGGCCGGGCATCCGGACCGGGTGCGGTGGAACGAGAGGTACGGGACCGGCTTCACCGCCTCGTTCACGCCGCATCCGGTGGCGGTCGCCGCACTGGCCCTGGACCTGCCGGCCGGCCCGGTTGCCGATCTGGCCAGTGGCCCGTCTGGCAGTGCGCTGCTGGCCGCGGCGCAGGGCCGGCCGGTCACGGCGGTCGACGTTTCCGAGGTGGCCCTGGGCCTGCTCAGCCAGGAAGCCCGGCACCGGGGTCTGGATCACCTGATCACCCTGGTCCACGCCGACCTCAGCGCCTGGCGTCCTGAACCCGGCCGGTACGCGCTGGTGCTGGCCACCGGGTTCTGGGATCCCGGGGTCTTCGCGGCGGCCGCACGGGCACTGGCTCCCGGTGGCGTGCTCGGCTGGGAGGCGTTCACCATCGCGGCCCGCCGGGCACGGCCCACGCTGCCCGCCGCCTGGTGCCTGCGCCCCGGAGAGCCAGCCATCCTGCTGCCGGACGGCGTGACCCAGATCAGCCAGGAAGACCTCCCGGACGACCAGCGGGGCGCCCGGCGACGGCTGCTGGCCCGCCGCACTGGCCCGGGAGCGCCCTAGTGTCTCGCTATACAAGACAAAAAATTTGCTATGGTGAGACACGTTGCTAGGGTCATGGTTGTGGAGCTTCTTGAATGGGATGCCCGGAGCTACGATTCGCTGCCGCTGCCACACAAGCGATGGGGGCCTGCGGCCATCGCCCGGCTCCGCCTGGCCGGGGACGAGACCGTAGCGGATCTCGGCGCCGGGACCGGGCGGGACGCCGAGCAGCTGCTGACGGCCCTGCCCCGCGGCCGGGTCCTCGCCATCGACGGCTCGCAGCAGATGCTCGCGCAGCTTCGCGAACGGCTGGCCGGGCAGCTGGACCGGATCCAGGTGCTGCAGGCCGATCTGCGTGAGCCGCTGCCGGTCACCGAGCCGGTGGACGCGGTGCTGAGCGTGGCCACGCTCCATTGGCTGCCCGACCACGCCCAGGTCTTCGGCTCGGCCGCCGGGATGCTGCGGCCCGGCGGCCAGTTCGTGGCCGAGGCGGGCGGAGCCGGCAACATCGACGCGGTCCGGGCCGCCCTGGCCGGGCTGGGCGCCGACGATGGGAAGGACATCTGGAACTTCGCGGAGCCTGCGGAGACCCGCGAGCGCCTGGCCGCCGCTGGCTTCACCGACATCGATGTCGGCCTGGTGCCAGACCCGGCCCGCCTGGACTCGGCGGATCAGCTGGAAGCATTCCTGGCCACCGTCGTGCTCGGCGCGCACCTGCGCGACCTGCCGCCGGGCGAGCGCCGCCCGTTCGTGCATGCGGTCGCCGCGCGGCTGGCTGAGCCAGTGGTTGACTACGTGCGCCTGCAGATCCGCGCCGTCCGCGCGGCGGGACCACCGCGCCGCTGAGTCTTCCGCAGGGAAGCGGCTGCGCCGGGACGGCCCGGCTGGAGGCGGTGGGGGGAGGGCCCAGCGGGCGGCCTGTGATCCCGTGGGCCGCTCCCCGGTCATAGTGGGCCGCTCCCCGGTCATAATGGCCGGATGCTGCCCCCGATCACCAGGCCGCCAGGCCGGCTCGCGGCTCGGGGGGACTCCGCCGCGCCCGGCCGGCCTGGATCCCGGTGACCACCGACCGGCGGGACCGCCCTGGCCCGGACCGCGCCCGGACCAGGGAACTGCTGCGCCCGCGCGGCGGCAGCGCCCGGGTCACCAACGTGGAGCTGTACTTCGACCTGGTCTACGTGTTCGCGGTGACCCAGCTGTCCACCTACCTGATCCGTCATCCGGACGCTGTCGGGGCTCTGCATGGTGCCCTGCTGCTGGCCATGGTCTGGCTGCTCTGGGTGTACACGACCTGGGTGACCAACTGGCTTGACCCGGAACGCATCCCGGTCCGGCTGATGCTGCTCGCCCTGGCCCTGGGCAGCCTGGTCATCTCCGCGGCCCTGCCGGGGGCGTTTGGCGGCCGGGGGCTGGCGGTCGGGGTGGCCTACGCGGTCATCCAGATCGGCCGCAGTATCTTCGCCGTCGCCGCGCTGCGCGGTCATCGGCTGCAGCGCAACTTCCAGCGCATCCTGTCCTGGTGCCTGGTCAGCGGCACGCTGGCCGTGGCGGGCGGGTGCGTGACCGGCCCGGCCCGGGCTGCGCTCTGGCTGGCCGCGGTCGGGGTGGATGTGCTGGGCGGGGTGGTCGGCTTCTACACGCCCGGCCTGGGCCGGTCACGCACCCAGGACTGGGCCATCGAAGGCAACCACTTCGCCGAACGCTGCCAGGCGTTCATCCTCATCGCGCTCGGCGAGTCGATCGTGGTGGTCGGGGCGGCGTTGTCTCGCCTGACCTCGGTCAGCATCCGCGAGATCGCCGCCTTCCTGGCCGCGTTCCTCAGCAGCGTCGCGCTGTGGTGGCTGTACTTCGACCGCAGCGCGGAGGAGGGCGCCCGGGTCCTGGCCACGTCGGATGATCCTGGCCGGCTGGGCCGCAGCGCCTATCACCTCATTCATCCGTTCATGGTCGCCGGGATCATCGTGGTGGCGGCGGGGGACAAGGTGGCGCTGACCAACCCGGCCGCCGTGGGGCGGGCGCCGGTGGCCTGGATGCTGCTCGGTGGCAGTGCGCTGTTCCTGGCCGGGCACGCTGCGTTCCGGGCCGTCCTGTGGGGCCGCGTGCCGTGGGCGAAGCTCGGCGGCCTGGTGCTGATCGCTCTGCTGGGGCTGGTCGCTCCCCATGTGTCCGCGCTGGTGCTGAGCGTTTGCGCGGCCGCGCTGCTGGTGGCCGTGGCCGCGGTGGACTCCGTCAGCCCGGCGGCTGCCGGCGTCAGCGGGACCCACGCCGGTACCTGAAGCCTTCAGGCTGATGGGCCGCCGGGTACACGCCGCTGTGACGGCCAGTTAAGCGCAGGCGGCGACGTGTGCACGTCGAGGCGAGGGCGGCGGCCTTGACGGGTGTCCCCTGAGCAGCCGGGTAGCGGGCCGTGGGCTGGCGCACGGCCCAGGCTGATCCACGCCTGGGTACGGACCGCAATGGCCGTGGCGACACCGGGCTGGGTTGCCTGACCGTGGCCTGGCTCACGGGCGCGGGTGGCCCGGGCTTACGGATGGGATGGTCCCCGGTTTGGGACGGAAGGTCGTGGGGGCAGCGTTGCCAATATGGACGGCGCGTTGCTGCCTGCCGCCGCGCTGACCGGGTCGGGCAGCAGGACGTGGTCAAGCAGCCATGCTGCGGCGGCCATCAGCACGCAGCAGTCAAGGTAATGGCAGCCCATGGCGCCGAGATATGTCGGACCGCCCCAGGCGTTGACCGTGGAATTCGGGTCCAGGCCCGCAGTGACCTGGAGGCCCGCGCGCCAGAAGCAGTAGAAGAACAGCCCCGCGGGCAGCAGTGCGACGAGCAGGCGAGCGATCCCGGACTGTCCGCGGAGGGCTCCGGGCACCATCCGGGCGCTGCGCCGGGCGGCAGGCTTTCCGAGCGGCGCGAGCAGCCACAGCCGACCGGAACCGCGGCCGAACCTTCGCAGGTGACGCCACCGGCCGTAGCAGAACAGCACGAAGGCCAGGACGGCCACGGCGAACTGCTGCCACCAGGCTGACGCGCCAGGGACGAACTTCTCCATGACCGGTGAGCGGTGAAGATACTGATACCAGCCAGCGACCACCCCGGCTGCGAACAGCGCTGCGACGAGAACGGTCAGGGGCCAGGACAGCTGCCGGACGGTGCGGCGAATCGCGGTGATCATGATTCCACTCTCACCGCCCGGGCTGCCGGGTGTCGTCAGGCCGGCGTCTCGGCCTGGCGTCATCCGCTAGGCCGGCTGGCACCGTGCGCCGCCCCGCAGGATGACGCCTGGCTCCGCCTGGAGACTGGCGACCAGGGCTGGATGGCGCGTTACGGTCAGTACATGGCCATCGCGGGAACGGGAATGAGCGGGCTGCCGGGAGCGGCAGCCTCCCCACCGTGGTTTGCCAGGCTTCCCGGCCGGCTTACTCACCGGGCTGGCCCTGATGCCATCGACTACCTGGTCGCTGCAGGCTGCTTCGCGTTCACGCTGCCAGTCCTGGCCGGCGTGACCACCCGGATCGGGTCGCCGCTGGCCGTCGCAGGGTTCGGTGTCCTGGCTGCGGCGCCTCTGGTCGTCCGCCGGAAGTGGCCGGCCGCCACAGTCGTCGCGGTGGCCGCCGTCTATGTGGCCGCAACCCTCGCGGGCGTCCGGTTCACGCCGCTCGTCAGCAATGCGGGCCCCAATTTCGCCATTGCCGTCTTCACCGCGGCTGACTGCTGCGACCGGCGGTCATCGCTGACCGTGACCCTCCTGGCGACCCTGGCCACCTGGGCTGTGCTCCCGCTCGGCCTGCATCTTCATCCCGGCCAGGGACAGGACGCCGTTCAGGCTGCCGCGGCGGTGCCGGCGTGGCTGGCGGGCGATATGGTGCGGGCGCGCCGCCTCTACCGCCAGCGGCTGGAGCTCGAGACTCAACGCCGGGTGGCGGAGAAGGAGGGACGTGCGCGAGCCGAGGAGCGCCTCCGGTTGTCCCGGGACGTTCACGATGTGGTGTCGCACAGTCTGAGCATGATCGCGGTCCGGTCGGGTGTGGCGCGGCTGCTGCTGGACGAGCAGCCCGGGGAAGCGCGAGCTGCGCTGTCCGCCATTGAGACGGCCAGTCGCTCCGCACTCGACGAACTGCGGCACCTGCTCAGGCAGATCAGGGACCCCGCCACCGAGGATGAGACCGCCACGCCGGCCCTCGGTGATCTCCCCGGGCTCGTTGGCAGGCTGCGCGAGAGCGGCCTGGACCTTGATTACCGGTCCACCGGTAATCAAGGTGCCTACAGCATGGCCCTGGACCTGTCCGCCTACCGCATCGTCCAGGAGGCGCTGACCAACGTGGCCAAGCACGCTCCCGCCGCGCACGCCTGGCTTGAGGTAGCTCACGGCCCGTCTGAGCTCACCATTACCGTGACCGACGACGGGCCGGGTCTGTCGCAGCCGGCTGCCCCGTCATCTGGGCTGGGGATCGTCGGAATGCGCGAACGGGCCGCGATGCTCGGCGGCCAGCTCACCGCCCGGGCCAGGCCCGAGGGCGGCTTCGCGGTCGTGGCCCGGCTGCCTATTGAGGACCACAGGTGAGCGGCGACCCCGTCCGCCCGGGCGGTCCGGCCGACCAGATCCGGGTGCTGGTCGCCGACGACGAAGCCCTCGTCCGGGCTGGGTTCAAGATGCTCGTCGACTCTGCTGCCGATCTGCGCGTCGTCGGCGAGGCCAGCAGCGGCACCCAGGCGGTACGCCAGGCCAGGGCACTCAACCCCCAAGTCGTGCTGATGGATATCCGGATGCCCATCATGGACGGGCTGGAGGCGACCAAGGTCATCCTGGACAGCGATCAGGTCCCGCTGCCCCGGATCCTCATCGTGACCACCTTCGATGAGGATGAGCACGTCTTCGAGGCACTGCGCGGCGGTGCCAGCGGGTTCGTGCTCAAGGACACACCGCCCGAGCAGCTGCTCGATGCGATCAGGGTTGTCGCCGGCGGTGACGCACTGCTGACGCCAAGCATCACCCGGCGCCTGATCGCCGAATTCGCCCGGAGGCCACGAGCTGTTCCGCCGGCGGCCGGGGCACCTTCCCAGCTCACTGACCGCGAACACGAGGTGCTCGGGCTGGTGGCAGCCGGCTTGTCGAACGCCGAGATTGCCGGGAACCTGCACCTCAGCGTCGCCACCGTCAAGACTCACGTCAGCCGGCTCCTGAGCAAACTGCACGGACGGGATCGCACCCAGCTTGTGGTGATCGCCTACGAGACCGGCGTCGCCTCCCCTGGAGGGCACCATGCCGGTCGGTAGCGTGGCGCCCTGAACTCAGGCAGCAACCCGGGGCGGACCGATCGCTAGCGCGGGTGCATGCCGCCGTCGAGCGAGATCACCTGGTTGGTGAGGTACGCATTGCGCAGGATGGCCAGGGCCAGGTCCGCGACCTCCTCCGGCAGGCCTAGCCGCCCGACCGGGATCTGCCGGCGAAGTTCCTCCGGGTCGCCGGGCAGCATCCCGGTCTCGGTGATCAGGGCGGGAGCCAGGCCATTCACGGTGACTCCAGCCTGGGCGTAGCGGCTGGCCAGGAAGTGCGTGAGCCCGTTCAGCCCGGCCTTGGACGCCGCGTAGTGCGGGCCCACGATCCCGCCGGTGAACGCGGCCACCGACGACACGAACAGGATCCGGCCGAATCCGCGGTCCACCATGCCCGGCAGGGTCCGCTGGGCCAGCAGGAACGGGGCGCGCAGGTTGACCGCGATCATCGCGTCGAAGTCGGCGGCGGTCACTTCGTCCAGGGACTTCGTGCCCCCCAGGCCTGCGTTGCTGACCAGCACGTCTACTGGGCCTAGCGCGTCCTCAGCCGCACTGACCAGCTCACCAGGGCCCGCCGGATCACCCAGGCCGGCGCCCACGGTGCTGGCCCGGCCGCCCGACGAGATGATCTGCCCGGCGATCCTCTCGGCGGCGTCGCCGTGCTGGCCGTAGCCCAGCACGACCGCCGCCCCGGCCGCCGCCAGCTGGCGCGCGATGGCGCCGCCGATCCCGCCGCTCGCCCCTGTCACCAGGGCCACCCGCCCCGCCAGCCAGCCCGGATCCAGCCCGGCACCGCTGCCTGGCCCCGGCCCGGCCCGGCCGCCCACCTGGCCAGGGACGTCAGCCGGTCGTGGTGTCATCTCCGCCCTCCCGGATCGTCAGCGCCCCATCGTCCCCGGCCCGTCCACTCCCCTTCCAACGTAACCACCGTCCCTGCTGCCCCGGCCCCGCGGGCTCCGATGCGGGCCGATTGCCCGGTCGGGCGGTGAGTCGCTGTAAGCTATGTGCGCTTGGCGGCCATGAGGCGGAGTAGCTCAGTCAGGCAGAGCAAGCGGCTCATAATCGCTGTGTCGCCGGTTCAAGTCCGGCCTCCGCTACCAGTTCGCGCAGTCCCGCACTGCGGTCCGGGCTTCCGGTCTCGCGGTGCGCGTGCTGTGCGTCCTGCTGTCCGCGGCTTAGGGAATGGTGCCTGGCCGCGGGCCGTTGTCTGTCTGGATGGACCTCCGTTCTGCGGTCGTGCCTGTTCTTACCGGGTCACGGTCCTTACAGTAGGTCTGTCCGTACTCCGACCATCCAGAGAAAGGCACTCCATCGTGGCTGCCACCGACGTCAGGCCCAAGATCACCCTGGCCTGCACGGAGTGCAAGCACCGCAACTACATCACCAAGAAGAACCGGCGCAACGACCCGGACCGGCTCGAGCTGAAGAAGTACTGCCCGAACTGCCGTTGCCACCGGCCGCATCGCGAGACCCGCTAACTCACGCGTGGCTGTCAATAAGGACTACGCCGGCCGGTCATTCCCGGCGACGGAGCCCTACGAGGTCAGCCGGGTCGAGATCGCTGAGTTCGCCGACGCGATCGGTGACCCCAGCCCGGTCTACCGGGACCGGGACGCGGCCATAGCGGCCGGCTACCCGGACGTGATCGCGCCGCCCACGTTCCCGATCGTGGTGACGATGGCCGCGTCCGGGCAGGCCATCGCCGACCCGGGTCTCGGCATCAACTACGCCCTGGTGGTTCACGGCGAGCAGCGCTTCAGCTATGCCCGGCCACTGCACGCGGGCGACGTGGTCACCGCACAGTCCACTATCGAGACCATCAAGACGCTCGGCCGCAACGTGGTGATGACCACCCGGACCGAGGTTACGACCGTCTCCGGTGAGCCCGTGTGCACGGCCTACTCGACGCTGGTGGAACGCGGCACGGCAGGTGAGGCGGAGTGAGCGCGGTGGTCAAGTACGCCGACGTCGAGGTCGGCGCCGAACTTCCGCCGGCCAGCTATCCCGTGGCCCGGCTGAATCTGGTCAAGTACTGCGGCGCGTCCGGTGACTTCAACGTCATCCACTGGAACGAGCGGATCGCCCGGGCGGTCGGGCTGCCCAACGTCATCGCGCACGGCATGTTCACCATGGCCCAGGCAGCCCGCTACATCACGGACTGGGCCGGCGATCCCGGGGCCATGACGGAGTTCGGCGTGAGGTTCTCGGCCCCGGTCGTGGTGCCCGACGACGACGCCTTCGTGAGCATCGACGTCAGCGGGACCATCGACGCGAAACTGGACGACAACCGGGTCGCGGTGACGCTGACCGCCCGGTCGGGCGGGGATAAGGTGCTCACCCGGTCCCGCGCGGTGGTCCGGCTGTCCTGACGCCGCCCATGGCCAACGTCCGCGAGCACGTGAACCTGTCCCGTTTCACCACCCTCGGCCTGGGCGGCCCCGCCCGCCGATTCGTGGTGGCCGGCACCGATGAGGAGATCATCGCCGCGGTCCGGGACGCGGACCAGCGCGGTGAGCCTTTGCTGGTGCTGGGGGGCGGCAGCAACCTGGTTATTTCCGATAACGGTTTTCCCGGCACCGTCATCCAGGTCGCGACCAAGGGCATCCACCGGATGACAGGACCGGATGAGGCCGGACTCGATCGGGTGAGCCCGGACGAAGCTGGCCCGGGCCGGCCCGCGCCGGGTGCGCCGGTAACGCTGACCGTCGCGGCGGGTGAGGAGTGGGACACAGTCGTCGCGTCCTGCGTGGCCGCCGACCTGGCCGGGCTGGAGTGCCTGTCCGGCATTCCCGGGCTATCCGGCGCGACGCCCATCCAGAACGTGGGGGCCTACGGCCAGGAGGTGGCCGACACCATCACCCGGGTCAGGGCGTACGACCGGGCCATGGACGAGGTGGTGGATCTTCCCGCCGCGGACTGCGGATTCGGCTACCGCACCAGTGCCTTCAAGCGCAGCATCACGGCCCCTGCGGTGACCGGCCGGTTCGTGGTGCTGGGGGTGACCTTCCAGCTGACCAGTGACCGGCTGTCCCGGCCGGTCCGCTACGCTGAGCTGGCCCGGGCGCTGGGCCTGGAGGCCGCACGCCCGGACGGCGGCGGGCGGGCCCCCCTAGGTGACGTGCGCTCAGCCGTGCTCCGGCTGCGGCACAGCAAAGGCATGGTGCTCGATCCCGCTGACCCGGACAGCCGCAGCGCGGGATCGTTCTTCACCAATCCCATCCTGGACGCCGCGCAGTTCGCGGCGCTGCGCCGGGTGGTGGACGGGCGCTGCGGCCCCGGGGTGCCGATCCCGCAGTTCCCGGCCGATGCAGGCCAGGTCAAGGTGCCGGCCGCCTGGCTCATCGGGCAGGCCGGATTCCAGAAGGGGTACGCGGGCGCCGGGAGCGACCGCCCGCCGGCCCATATCTCCACCAAGCACACGCTGGCCCTGGTCAACCCGGGCGGCGCCAGCACGGCCGACGTGATCGCCCTGGCCCGGGAGATCCGGGACCGGGTCCATGACATCTTCGGGGTCGAGCTGGCCAGCGAGCCGGTGCTGGTCGGCGTCAGCCTGTAACACGAAGGGATCCCTGGTGATGGCGGAACACGGTCCAGCGGGTGGGCGGGCGCTTGTCCTGGGCGGTGGCGGGCTGTCCGGTATCGCGTGGGAGACGGGCGTGCTGGCCGGGCTGGCGGCCGGCGGCGCCGACGTCACCGCCGCGGATTTCGTGCTGGGTACCTCGGCCGGCGCCACGGTGGCGGCCCAGCTCGGCAGCGGGCGGTCCCTGACCGACCTGCTCGACCGGCAGACCGTGCCCGAGCTGCAGTCCGCGGAGCTGGCCCCCGATATCGGACGGGTCATCGAGCTGATGGAGTCCTGGGAGAAGCTGCCGCTGGAGTACCCGGACCCGGCCGATCTGCGCCGGGAGGTCGGCCAGCGGGCTCTCACGGTGGAGACCGTGCCCGAGGCCGAGCGGCGGGCGGTGATCGCCGGGCGGCTGCCGCGGCCCTCCTGGCCTGCCCGCAAGCTCGCGGTGGTCGCGGTCGAGGCACACACGGGTGACGTCCGCGTCTTCGACCAGGATTCCGGCGCAGATCTGGTCGATGCGGTGGCGGCCAGCTGCGCGATCCCGGGCATCTGGCCGCCGGTGACCATCGGCGGGGGCCGTTATATCGACGGTGGCACGCGCTCAGCGGTCAACGCCGACCTGGCCGCCGGCTACCAGCGAGTGCTGATCCTGGTGCCGATGGCCGACCCGGCCCTGGACGAGCAGGTCACCAGGCTGGCGGCCGCGGGAGACGGGTCCGTCCAGGTGAAGGTGCTCGCGCCCGACGAGGAATCCATCACGGCCATAGGCATCAACCCGCTGGATCCCGGCGTCCGCGCGCCGGTCGCGCAGGCCGGGTACGCGCAAGGACAGCGCGCCGCGGCCGAGGTCGCCCGTCTGTGGCAGCTGCCCGGCCGCTGACCTCGCGTGGAAGAGGGCTAGTGCCAGCCGTCCTGCCCGCTCAGCAGGACGGCGACGAAGGCGCCGAGCAGCAAGAACGGCCCGAACGGCAGCAGTGACTTCCGGGATGCGCGCCGGGTGGCGATGAGGGCCAGCCCGGTGATGGCGGCGAGCAGGTAGCCCAGGAACAGCCCGGCGACCAGCGCGCTGATCCCGAGCCAGCCCAGGTACAGGCCGAGGAGGCCGGCTAGCTTCACGTCTCCCCAGCCGAGCCCCGCCGGGTAGACGAGCACTTGGAGCAGGAAGACTCCCCAGGCCAGGGCCATGCCGAGGAGGGCGGACAGGAATTCGCGGCCGCCTCCGGGCCGCAGCACCGCGGCCAGCCCGAGCAGCACCAGGGCTACCGGGTAGGACGGCAGCGTCAGCGCGTTAGGCAGCCGCCGGGTCCGGGCGTCGATCATGGCCAGCGGCACCCCGATCCCGGCCAGGTAGCAGAACGCGGGGAGTGGAGGACTCGGCCCGAACAGCAGCGCCATGACCGCGAACGCCAGCCCGGTGCTGAGCACTAGGCCCCACCGGGTCCGCCCGGCCGCTGGTCTTGAGCCAGGCACTACGGGGCTGGCCACCCGTCCCACGAGCAGCCCGGCCATCGCGGCAGCGGCGACCGTGACGATGTCCGCCGGGTTCACCGGCTGCCCTGGTCCATCGGCCTAACCGCCGTTGATGCTCTGGATCTCCGCGACCGGGAAGGGCGGAGTCCGGCCGGTCATCTGGATGGGCGGCAACACGTTCGGCCCCGGGCCGTTGAGCGCGCCCGCGCCCCAGGTGACCGACCAGGTGATGGTGGCGCTGACGGACGCCCCAGCCACCGGGGCCTGCCAGAGCACGCCGCAGTCGGGCGGGGTGCCCGCGCCGGCGCCGGCCGGGGCGTGCCCGACGCGGTCATGCGAGCCGGCTGGCCCGCACGCCGAGTACGGCGTCCCTGGCCCGTTCGCGCCGACCGAGAACGCGCCCATAGCGGCCAGCCGCGCCCACACGCTCACGGTCTCGCCGCCCAGCGTCGCGGTCACCTCGTAGGCGTCGGGCCGGCCGGTGGTCGCGCTCACCGGGAGGGTCCGGCCCCAGACATAGGTGGCCAGGTTGACGTAAGCGTGGCCGGCCGGGTTCACGGTCAGCGTGGGGGCGGGGATCGCCATGTGGTTGTAGGCGTAGTCGGCCAGCGTGCTGAGTGGCACCGGCGGGGTCGGCGGGGTCTGGCCTGGTGCGGTGAAGTAGAACAGCGGCAGGGTGTAGCACTCCCGCTGCGCCGCCTTCGGCGCCGCTGGGTTGACCGGCAGCTCCCACCAGGTGCCGGGCGGCACCGGCTTGTCCTTGAGCAGTGCCTTAGCCTGCCGGACGGACTGGTAGACGCCGAAGGGCGCGCCAGGGGCGCTGGCGCCGAACTGCTGGATGATCGAGGTGCTTCCTGCGGTGGTGGCGCCGATCGGCTGCCACAGGCAGGGCGGCGGCGCGACCGGCAACTGGACGTGGGTGGGGCCGGTGCCCACGTCGCCCTTGAGCGTGATCAGGCTGCTCAGCAGCACGGAACAGGTGTTGCCGGTACAGCCGACCCCGGACCCGGCCCCGGCCGGGGCGGCCATCCACCACGGCGCGAGTAATCCGGCCGAGGCCAGAATGGCCGCCGCGGCTCGCCGCATCATGGCTTGCACTCCTGCGCCTGCGGATAGTACACGACCGGGTAAACCGATATCACCCGCCACTGGCCATTAGTCTTGGCCATCACATCCGTATTCATATAGTAGTGCTGGCTGGCCGGGATCCGGTCGGCGATACTCTTCCCGGTGGCCAGGTCAGTATTGCGCGAGCCCGCGTTGTCGAAGCACTCGGACACGTCTATAGCGCCCGCCGTGGCCGGATCAGGGAAGGCGCGCATGTGCGAGAAGATGATGGTCCCGGTGAACGATTCCGTGGTCACGCTGGGTTCGCTGAGATTGGCTTTGAGTGCGCTGAGCACCTGACCGGACGCGTAGCCCGTCCAGCGGTCGTCCTGATTTCCGCGGTACTCGGCGTAGAGGAACGCGAGCAGGAAGTTCTTGGCTGCGATGACCGCGGGTACCTGACCGGGGTCCGTCATGCCGGGCAGCCAGCCCGGCATGACGATATGGACGTTGCCGCCGAATGGCGGCCAGTTCAGTGGCCCCGCGGCACGATGTGCTGGGCTTGCCAGGTTCCCGGTGCGCCCGGCCGCGCCCG
>DATCFY010000023.1:0-8995 GCA_036509255.1 Streptosporangiaceae bacterium | reverse complement strand
CGCCCAGGCCAGCCCCTGATCACAGCGCCGGGGGTGGCGGGACCGGCAGCCCGGGACGCCGGCGCGGGCGCGGGTGACCAGCCGGGGACGGTTCGTTGCGGGAAAAAGAAGGGGCGGCTGGACAGCGGGACGTGGCCTAGGAGCCCGTCCGCAGGTAACGGCACAGCAGGTAGTCCCCGTCGGCCAGGACGTGCGCGAGCGTCATGCGGCTCGGCCCCGCAGGCAGCCGGCCATCCGCGGTCGGCCTGCCCGGCCCGGCGCCCTGGATGATCCGGTCGGCCGCGCCGCCGGCCAGGACCGGGCTGATGGTCAGGCACAGCTCGTCGAGCAGGGCCGCCGCGGCCAGCTGGCCCAGCAGGTGCGGACCGCCCTCGGCGAGGATCTCCCGGTAGCCCCGGCTGGCCAGCGCGCTGACCGCGGCCGAGGCGCTCACCTCGTGCTCGCCGCCGATGATCACGTCGGCGTGCCGGGCCACCTCCGCCCGGCGGTCCGCGGGGGCGGATTCCGCGGTGATCACGATGGTGCGGGCCCCGGCCGGGGCCTCCGCCAGCAGCGGGCTGGCCGGGTCGAGGTCCAGCCGGCCGCTCAGCACCGCGATGGGCGGCGTGTCCGTGCGCCCGGCCCGCAGTCCTGCCCAGCGCGCCGCCACCCGGGCCGGGCGGTATCCCTCGGCGCGGACCGTGGCCGCGCCGACCAGGATCACCCCGGCGAGCGCCCGGAGCAGGCCGAAGACCTCACGGTCCGCGGGGCCGCCCAGGCCACGCGAGAGGCCGTCCACCGCCGCCGCCCCATCGGCGCTCTCGATCATGTTGGCCCGGATCCAGGGCGGGTCTGCCGGGGCACGGCCGGCCGGGTAGGCGTAGAGCCTGGCCAGGTCCGGGGGGCCGTCCCCGGCCGGACCGGGATAGATCAGCTCCACCGGGTTAGCTCCACCGGTGGCTCACCAGGCCGTATCGGGTTCGCCGATCCGGCGCAGCACCATCATCGAGCGGCCCGCGAGCATCACTCGCGAGCCGGCCTGGTGCTCCGTGGGTTCCAGCTGGGCCGCGACCGCGGCCTCAGATCCGGGCAGCGCCGGGTGCGGCAGCCCGTCAGCCGAGATTGCCGACGCGTGCCGGCCCCCGTCGGAGAGGCCCGCCGCGCCGGTGTCGAGCACCAGCTCCCAGCGGTGCCCGAAATCCTCGGCGGGCAGCGTGAACCAGGCCGGCTGGCTGTCCGCGCTGAACAGGAGCAGGAACGTTTCATCTCGGACGCGCTCCCCCCGTGGGTCCGGTTCGGTGATCGCATCACCGTTCAGGAAGACGCCCATCGCCTTCGCGTAGCCGATCTTCCAGTCCGCGTCGGTCATCTCCCGGCCGG
Organism: Streptosporangiaceae bacterium; assembly: GCA_036509255.1. GTDB lineage: Bacteria > Actinomycetota > Actinomycetes > Streptosporangiales > Streptosporangiaceae > RYN-230. The sequence goes on along the minus strand of DATCFY010000023.1, from coordinate 7,636 downwards.
ACGGGGTGAACCAGGCGATGTCCCCGGGCCGGCCCATGGCGCCGTCCGCGGGCCCGGTGAAGAACCGGCGCCGGCGGAAGACCGGGTGGTTGCGGCGCAGCTCGGCGACCCCCCGGGCGAACTCCAGCAGGCTGGTCTCATCCTCGGCCATGTGCCAGTCCACCCAGGACGTCTCGTTGTCCTGGCAGTAGGCGTTGTTGTTGCCACGCTGGGTCCGGCCGAGCTCATCCCCGGCCAGCAGCATCGGGACGCCCTGTGATGTCAGCAGCGTGGCCAGGAAGTTCAGCCGCTGCCGGGTCCTCAGCTCACGCACGGCCGGGTCGCTGGTCGGGCCCTCAGCGCCGCAGTTCCACGAACGGTTGTCGTTGCTGCCGTCCGCGCCATCCTCGCCGTTCGCCTCGTTGTGCTTGCGGTTGTAGGAGACCAGGTCGGTCAGGGTGACCCCGTCGTGGCAGGTGACGAAGTTGATGGAGGCGACCGGACGGCGGCCGCTGGTCTCGTACAGGTCGCTCGACCCGGTCAGCCGGGAGGCGAATTCCGCCAGCGTGTACGGCTGCCCGCGCCAGAAGTCCCGGACGGTGTCCCGGTACTTGCCGTTCCACTCGCTCCACAGGGGCGGGAAGTTGCCGACCTGGTAGCCGCCCTCGCCTACGTCCCAGGGCTCGGCGATGAGCTTGACCTGTGACACCACGGGGTCCTGCTGGACCAGGTCGAAGAAGGCCGAAAGCCGGTCCACGTCGTGCAGTTCCCGGGCCAGCGCGGAGGCCAGGTCGAACCGGAACCCGTCCACGTGCATTTCCAGGATCCAGTACCGGAGCGAATCCAGGATCAGCTGGAGGGCGTGCGGGTGCCGGACGTTCAGGCTGTTCCCGCAGCCCGTGTAGTCCACGTAATAGCGCGGGTCGTCGTCACGGAGCCGGTAATACGCGGCGTTGTCGATGCCGCGGAACGACAGTGTCGGGCCCCGGTGGTCGGACTCCGCGGTGTGGTTGTACACGACATCGAGGATCACCTCGATCCCGGCCGCGTGCAGGGCCTTGACCATCGCCTTGAACTCGCCGACCTGGCCGCCGAGCTGCTGTGACGACGAGTAGCCCTTGTGCGGGGCGAGGAACCCGATCGTGTTGTAGCCCCAGTAGTTGGTCAGCCCGCGGGCCTCCAGGTTGTGCTCGGGCACGAACTGGTGCACCGGCATCAGCTCCACAGCGGTGACCCCCAGCCGGCTCAGGTGCTCAATGACGGCGGGGTGGGCCAGCCCGGCGTAGGTGCCCCGCTGGTCGGCAGGCACGTCCGGGTGGCGCAGGGTCAGGCCGCGGACGTGCGCCTCGTAGATGACGGTCTCGTGGTAGGGGATGCGCGGGGCGCGGTCGTCCCCCCAGTCGAAGAACGGGTTGATGACCACGTTCGTCGGCATGTAGGGGGCGCTGTCCACCGTGTTCAGCGCGGCCGGGTCGGCAAAGCGGTAGCTGAACACCGCCTCGTTCCACCGGACCTCGCCGTTGATGGCCTTGCCGTAGGGGTCGAGCAGCAGTTTCGCCGGGTTGCAGCGGTGCCCGCGCGCCGGGTCATAGGGGCCGTGTACCCGGTACGCGTAGCGCTGGCCCGGGGCCACATCAGGCAGGTAGCCGTGCCAGACGAAGGCGTCCACCTCGGTCAGCGCGATGCGCGTCTCAGTCAGCTGGGGTTCCAGGCCGTCCAGCAGGCACAGTTCAACCTGCTCGGCAGCTTCGGAGAACAACGCGAAGTTCGTCCCCGTGCCATCCCACGTTGCTCCGAGCGGATAGGGAGCTCCAGGCCAAACGCGCACCAGCCGACCCTACCCGCGTGCCGGCGCGGCACGGTCAAGGAGGCCGTCCAGGGCTAGCCCGTCAGGGAGTGTCCCAAAGGGGACCCCCGGCCCGTGGAGCGCTCCTGGTTCGAGGCGGGAGGCGCAGAACGCGTCCGCGACCGGACCGGGAGCGTGCCGGACCAGCAGCGCCGCCTGGAGGGTGACGGTCATCGCCCCGGCCAGGCGGCGGCCCGCGAACTGCGCGTCGGGACCGGCCCGGGTAGCCAGATCCTGCAGCGTCCGGCGCAGCCTGCTGATCGCCGCGTCCAGCCTCGGATCCCCGCCCGCGGCTAGGGCCAGCTCGGCGGCCAGGGCGTCAGCGGCCCCCTGCTGGCGCTGCAGGGCCCGGAGCAGATCCAGGGCGGTCACGTTCCCGGAGCCCTCCCAGATCGAGTTGAGCGGCGCCTCGCGGTACAGCCGGGGCAGCCCGGACTCCTCCACGTAGCCGTTGCCGCCCAGGCACTCCAGCGCCTCGGCGGCGTGCAGCGGCGCGCGCTTGCAGATCCAGTGCTTCGCGGCGGGCAGCGCGACCCGGAGCAGGGCCGCTTCCGCCGCGTCCCCGCGGGCCGCCCGGTCGGCCGCGCCCGCCAGCCGCATCGCGAGCGTCGTCGCGGCCTCCGATTCCAGCACCAGGTCGGCCAGCACGGAGGCCATCAGCGGCTGGGAGATCAGGGTCGCGCCGAAGGCCCGCCGGTGCGCCGCGTGGTGCACGGCGGTGACGCAACCCAGGCGCATGCCTGCCGCGCTGCCCAGAACGCAGTCCAGCCGGGTCGCGCTGACCATCTCGATGATGGTGGGCACGCCCCGTCCCGCCTCGCCTACCTGCCAGGCCAGGGCGGCGTCGAACTCCACCTCGGCGGACGCGTTCGACCGGTTGCCGAGCTTGTCCTTGAGCCGCTGCAGCCGGATGGCGTTGCGGCTGCCGTCGGGCCGCACCCGGGGGAGCAGGAAGCAGGTCAGCCCGGCGGGCGCCTGGGCCAGGACCAGGAACAGGTCGCTCATGGGCGCGGAACAGAACCACTTGTGCCCGGTGAGCAGGTGGGCGCCCGGCCCGTCCGCGGGCACCGGCTCGGCCCGGGTCGTGTTCGCGCGCACATCCGAGCCGCCCTGCTTCTCCGTCATCGCCATGCCGGCCAGCAGGGCCGCCTTGCCCTCCGGCGCGCGGAGGCCGGGATCGTAGTCCCGGGCGGTGAGCAGCGGCGCGAACCGGCGGGCCAGCTCCGGCGCGTGCCGCAACGGCGGGACAGCCGCGTAGGTCATCGAGACCGGGCAGCCGTGCCCCGCCTCGGCCTGCGACCACACGAAGAATTTGGCCGCCCGGGCGACGTGCGCACCAGGGGCCGGATCCGCCCACGGCGCCGCGTGCAGACCATGGCTGACCGCGGTGCCCAGCAGCACGTGCCAGGACGGATGGAACTCCACCTCGTCGATCCGGTGGCCCCGCGCGTCGTGCGTCCGCAGCACCGGCGGATGCTCGTTGGCCAGCCGGGCGTGCTCCTGGGTCTCCGGGGCGCCAGCTAGCTCACCCAGCTCGTGCAGGCCCGCCCCGGCCCCGCCCGCGCCTTCCCGGGCGGCCGCAGCCAGCAGCGCCGGATCGTTCGCGACGTCGTAGCCGGCCAGCGGCGGGACCTGGTTGAGCACATCGTGGGTGAGACGGGGCCCGGCGGTGATGGTGTGCACAGACGTCATGAACTGACACTACTGTGCTTGCTACCACGCGGAAACCTACCGCGATCGGGCGGTTTACCTGACGGAAACCCGAGCACCGCGTCGCCCGCTGAGGGTGTCTTCCTGCGCTGCTGCGCGGGCCGCGGCCTGCCGGTAGCGATCGAGCAAGACGTCCGCTACCTCGTCTGTGGCGCCGAGCGGGGCTGAGACCGCTGCCGCGCCCGCGGCCAGGGAGGTCTCGCGGATCCGGTCGGCGAACAGGCCGGGAGCGAGCAGGTAACTGGCCACCACGACGCGGCGCGCCCCGCTGCGGAGCAGGTCCGCCACGGCCTCCGCCGGCGCGGGTGAGGCGGCGGACGCGTAGGCGGGCCGGACCGCGAGCCAGCCGCGGGCGGCCTGCCAGCCGGACGCCATCCGGGCGATGGCCGCGTTGGCCGCCGGGTGGCTCGAGCCGGCGGAGGCGAGCACCACCGCCGTCCGGGCGGGGTCGGCGCCGCGATCCTGGCCCGCCTCGGCGAGGCGGCGTTCGAGCGCACGGACCAGCCCCGGGTGCGGGCCCAGCGGCTCCCCATAACGGATCCTGAGCCCGGGCAGGCTGGCCGTGGCCTCGGCGAGCAGCTCGGGTATGTCAGTCCCGCTGTGGTAGGCCGCGGTGAGGAGCAAGGGAAGCACCACCACGTCACGCTCACTGCCGGGCTGGCCGGCGAGCGCGGTGAGTACCTGGATCGGGGCGGGCGGCGCGTGGCCGAGGAAGGCCCCGCGCACCCCGAGCCCGGCCAGCCCGTGCGCGGCGGCCCGCTCCCTGGCCACCGCGAGCAGCTCCGCGATGGCCGCCCCGGCCCGCGGATCCCGGCTGCCGTGCGCGATCGCGACCAGGGACGGGGTTAGGAGGTGTGGATGCCGCATTCGGTCTTGCCCGTCCCCGTCCAGCGGCCGCTCCGCGGGTCCGCTCCCGGCGCCACCTTCATCGTGCAGGTGGAGCAGCCGATGGAGGGATACCCGTCGTACACGAGCGGGTTCACCAGCACGCCCTGCTCGGCGATGTAGGCGTCCACCTGCTCCTGGGTCCAGCCCACGATGGGGTTGACCTTCACCATCTGCCGCCGGGCGTCCCACTGGACGGCCCTTGTGTCGCTGCGGGCGTTGGTCTCCTCCCGGCGCACGCCGGTGATCCACGCGTCGTACGGGTCCAGGGCCCGCTCCAGCGGGACAACCTTGCGGAAGTAGCAGCAGAGGTCGGGATTGCGCCCGTAGAGCCGGGGCCCGAGCTCGGCGTCCTGCTCGGCCACCGTCCGGGACGGGGTCACGTTGATCACGTTGACCGGGTAGACGGCGGACACGGCGTCCCTGGTGCCGATGGTCTCCGGGAAGTGGTACCCGGTGTCCAGGAAAATCACGTCCAGCCCGCTCTTCACCTGCGAGGCAAGGTGGATGATCACCGCGTCAGTCATGGACGACGTGATGCAGATGCGGGACCCGAACGTGTCCACCGCCCAGCGGACGATCTCGTCCGCGGGCGCGTCGGCGAGTTCCTCCGCCGCCTGGGCTGCGAGCCTCTCCATGCGGATTGGTTCCTCCCGAGCTTCAGGATCGGAGATTTCAGGGACGACTGCCTGGCCTGGCTGGGTGCGCTGCGTCACGCGGGCGTTCACGCGATCACTCCTGTTCCAGCAAATCGTAGCTGGAAAGACCTGATGCAGCTGCGACACCGCCAACCGCCGTCCTGTTCCTGTGGTTCTAGGTCTTCTTCGCCACAATAAGGGCAGTAAAACGGAATTGCGCGTTCTGTCCCGGATGCGTGGAATGTCACGCGAAGTCCTCCTCGCGGGCCCGGCCGGCCCACGCGGCGAAGGTCTCGTCCGCGCTCCGGCCCTCCTGGAAGCGCCGCAGGACCCGCTCCAGGTAGTCAGGCAGGTCCTCCGCGGTGGTCTTCAGCCCCCTGATCTTGCGGCCGAACCCGGAGCTCTCACCGTCGCCGCCGCCCAGGCTGCCGCCCAGATGGATCTGGAATCCCTCGGTCTGCCGCCCGTCCGGCCCGATGACCAGCGATCCCTTGAGCCCGATGTCGGCCGTCTGGATCCGGGCGCAGGAGTTCGGGCACCCGTTCACGTTGATCGTCACCGGCTCGGTGAAGCCGGGGAGGCGGCGCTCCAGCTCGGCGATGGCCTGGGTGGCCCGCGCCTTGGTCTCCACGATCGCCAGCTTGCAGAACTCGATGCCGGTGCAGGCCATCGTGTGCTGCCGGAACACGCTCGGCGTGGCCGGCAGATCCGCCGCGTCGAGTTCCGCGGTGAGCCTGGCCACGCTTTCCTTCGGCACGTCGAGGATGACCATCTTCTGCTCGGTGGTGGTCCGGACCCGCCCGCTGCCGTACCGGGCGGCCAGATCGGCGACCCGGGTCAGGGAGCTGCCCGACACCCGGCCGACCCGGGGCGCGAACCCCACGTAGTACCGCCCGTCCCGCTGCCGGTGCACGCCGACATGGTCGCGCCTGCCGTCGCGGGGCGGCGGTGGCGGCGCCCCGTCCGGGAGCGCGTACCCCAGGTATTCCTTCTCCAGCACCTCGCGGAACTTCTCCGGGCCCCAGTCGGCAATGAGGAACTTCAGCCGGGCCCGGTGCCGGAGCCGGCGGTAGCCGTAGTCACGGAACACCGAGGTGATCGCGGCCCACACCTCGGCGACCTGCTCGGGCTGGATGAACGCGCCGAGGCGCTTGGCGATCATCGGGTTGGTGGACAGCCCGCCGCCCACCCACAGGTCGTAGCCAGGATGTCCGTCCGGGCCCGCCACGCCCACGAAGGCCACGTCGTTGATCTCGTGCACGGTGCACTGCGCGGTGCAGCCGCTCATCACCGACTTGTACTTGCGCGGCAGGTTGGAGAAGGCGGGGTCGCCGACGTAGCGGTCGGTCACTTCGGCGATCTGCGGTGTCGCGTCGATCACTTCGTCCGCGTCGATCCCGGCCAGCGGGCAGCCCAGCACCACCCGGGGCGTGTCGCCGCAGGCTTCCGTGGTGGACAGGCCGACCGCCTCGAGGGCCTCCCAGATCGCCGGGACGTCCTCGATCCGGATCCAGTGCAGCTGCACGTTCTGCCGGTCGGTGAGATCCGCGGTGTCCCGGGCGTACCGGGTGGAGATGTCGGCGACCGTGCGCAGCTGGTCGTTGCTGAGCTGCCCGCCGTCGATCCGGACACGCAGCATGAAGTAACGGTCGTCCAGCTCCTCGGGCTCCAGCGTGGCGGTCTTGCCGCCGTCAATGCCTGGCCTGCGCTGCGTGTACAGGCCGAACCAGCGGAACCGTCCGCGGAGGTCAGCCGGGTCGATGGAGTCGAAGCCCTGCCGGGAGTAGATGTCGATGATCCGCTGGCGGACGTTGAGCCCGTCATCGTTCTTCTTGTTTTCCTCGTTCTTGTTCAGCGGCTCGCGGTATCCGAGCGCCCACTGGCCTTGGCCACGGTGACGGTGGGCTGACGGCATCTGGCGCGTCCCTTCTTGTCCTGCTCGGTCTGGCCCGCTACTGCGGGTCTGGCTGGGGCGGGACGCGTGACGCAGCGGGCAGCTGCGGGGGCTGCGCCAGTCACCTGCTGGCCAGGGGCGGCTTACCCGATTCGCGATTCAGGCTCGCGGGAGGCAGGCCGCCAGGGCTGCAGGTACCGGCCGCGGCACACGCCCACGATCGGGGCAGTGGTCAGCGGCCGTGTCGACACGCGGCGCTGCGCACCCGGAGCAGGTCGACATGCCTGCGGGCGACGAGAAGGGGATCAGCAGCGCTCACCAGATGAGCATCACACGAAAGGGCACGACATGTCGAGATAACTTCGCGTTCCGAAGTAAATCTGTATCCCGGCTGCCCAGCGGCCGGGGCGCCCAGTGTGCCCACGGACGGTAGCAACCCCGGCCCGGCCGCGGCTATTCCGCCGCGTCCCCATTTCGCTTCGTCCTCGTCCGGCAGGCCTCATCAGCCCTGGCGCAGCCAGCTCAGCGAGCGCGGGCTGGGCGGCGGCGGCGCTGGCAGCGCCGACAGCGGCTGGTGCTGGCAATCGCACCAGGTGCCTCCGGGGCACTCCGCATGGTGCTGGTCACGGCAGGACGGGCAGACCATACACATATTGTGGCCGGCCGCGGCGTATGCCGCGGCCG
>DATCFY010000022.1:0-2758 GCA_036509255.1 Streptosporangiaceae bacterium | reverse complement strand
GGCGATCTTGACGATCAGCGTGGTCCGGTAGCTGGCGTCGTGGCTGATCTCGCCGCGCACGGCGACGACGTTCCACACCCCGGTGCCCACCAGCACGGCAAAAGCGAGCCAGGCGACCTGGTTAAAGCGGCGGGCGGCGGCGCGCGGCACCTCGGCGCCAAACCGGCGCAGCACCGGGACCAGCGCCGCCAGGGTGAGCTGGCCACCCACCCAGACAGTGGCAGCAAGCACATGCAAGAACAGCCGGACGGTGTCCCAGCTGACGGCGAGCATCCTGGCACCCATTCCGTTCTGCCCCGGCAGAGCCGCGGCGGAGCATCGTCCTGGCTGACTTCGCGGCGCCGGGGCCGGCCCCTACGGGGACCATCGGCATACCGCTACGGTTTATATCAATAGTCATCGTGAAAAAGAACCAGCATGGCCCTGGAAACCGAACGAGCATGCCTGCAGCGGAGGCACGTTGGATCTGGACAGTGGCAAACGCGGCCCGCCGGTCACGGGCCAAGTTCCGGGCGACCGGAACCAGGCGGCGCAGACCCGTGGCCCACGCCCGCGGATCGCCAGGCACGCGCTCGCGGCCGGGGTCGTCGCCGTGTACCTGCTCGCGGCGGCAGCAGTGGTAGCTGCGCACCAGGTCGTGCCCGTTCCGCAATGGCTCGCGCTGCACCTCCTCGTGCTGGGCGCGGCCACCAACGCGGTCTTCGTCTGGAGCCGCCATTTCACCCAGGCGCTGCTGCACGCCCGTCCCGGCTCCGAGCTGGCAGCGCAGGTGCGGCTGGCAGTGCTCAACGCAGGCACCATAGCGGTACTGGCCGGGGTCACCGCATCATGGCCACCGCTGGCGGCGGCAGGAGCAGCGCTGGTGGTGACTGCGGTTGTCGCCCATGTCGCCAGCCTGGTGGCGATGGCCCGCTCGGGCGCGCTCGGCGGGCAGCTGGGGATCGTGGCGTGGGATTACGTGGCCGCGGGTGCCGCGCTCGCCGCGGGCGGTACGCTCGGCGGCCTGCTGGCGGCCGGCTGGGTCCAGTCGCCGGAACTCGGCACCGCGCTGGTGCTCGCGCACGCGCATTTGAACCTGCTCGGCTGGCTCGGGCTCGCGATCCTCGGGACGCAATTCACGCTCTGGCCGACGGTGCTGCGCACGCGGATGAGCGCCGACGTGGCCCGGGTCGCCCGGTGGGTGCTCGCGATCACGGTCTGCGGGCTGGCAGTCACAGTGGGCGCGCTGCTCGCCACGCCCTATCTCGGGCTGGCCCACTGGCTGGCCGCCGCCGGGATGACCGCCTACGCCGCAGGCGCCATGTGGGCGCTGGTACCGGCCGTCCGCGAGATGCGGGCCAGGCCGCCGCGCTCGGCGCCCGCCTGGGCGCTACTGGCAGGCAGCGGCTGGCTGCTGGCCGCGATCGCCGCCGATGTCGCCGGGCTGGCCGCAGGCACGGGCAGCGCAGGCCGGGTGCTCGATCACCTGCTCGTCCCGGTGGTTGGCGCAGGCGTGGTGGGGCAGATCCTCACCGGCGCCCTGACGTTCCTGCTACCGGTGACCGTCGGCGGGGGCCCGGCAGGCAACCGGCGGCTGACCGCGATCCTGGAGACGGGCTGGCGCAGCCGGGCTGTGCTCGGCAACGCCGGGGTGCTCGCACTTGCCGTCCTGCCTGCGCACGGAGCCTGGCGGACCGCGTCATGGGCGGCGGTGCTCGCCGGGTTCGGTTCCTTCCCGCTGCTGCTGGCCACGGCGCTGGCCACGGCGCGCGGGTCAGCCCGGCAACGGGCCCTGCTGCTGCCGGTCGCGGCGGAGGCCGCGGATAGGAGCCCGGAACCGCGGGATCGGCAGTGACCCGGCCAGCCCCGGGAAGCACGACGACCCACGCGGCGAAGTCCACCCACGCCTCGTCCCCGCCGAGGGTCACCAGCCACGACACGCGTACGGCCGTCCCCTGCGCGCGGCTCGCCACCCCGTAGATGCCGACTGGGACACGCGCGGCATGCCATCGGCTTGCCTGCCGGTGCGGAGGGCCGGGAGACTGCGGGCATGGAAAAGTTCTCGCTGGATGCCATCGCCCGGGAGCAGATCAGGCGGGCTGCCGCGGCCCCGAGCGGGCGCAGCGCCGAAACCGTGTACGGGGGGCACGAGCACGCGCTGCGCCAGACGGTGCTCGCCTTGACCGCAGGCTCCTCGCTCGATGACCACGAGAACCCAGGCGAGGCCACCGTCCAGGTCCTGCGCGGCCGGGTCCGGCTGACAGCCGGGCAGGTGACCTGGGAAGGCCGTTCCGGTGACCTCCTGATAGTGCCGGACACCCGGCACGTCCTGGCGGCTGTCGAAGACTCGGCGGTCCTGCTGACAGTGAGCAAGGCAGCTCGCTGACTGGCGGCAGGGCGCTCAGCGGGCCCCGGGCGTTGCCAGTCCCGATGTGCAGTCTTGGCGATGACCCTCGCTGATCACGGCTCCGCACTCCGGGCAGACGAGATTGGCCCAGCAGGCCGCCTCGCCACCTTCGCCGGGTTCCCCAGCCGGTTCTGCTGCCCGTTCCCGTTCGCTGGTGACCGGTTGCGGGTTCCCGGCAGGATCTTCCTGGCCTGGCGAAGCCTGGTTGCCCACGCCGCGCTGCAGAAGCGGGGCGAGTACCGCCGCCTGGCTGCGGCCGATGTCCCGGGTCGCGGTGAGCAGCGTGACGGGGCCGGCGGCCGCGAGGGCGTGCAGCCGGCCGAGAGCGGCGTGCGGTGCATCCTCGGCTAGCTCGGCGATATAGCGGCGGCG
>DATCFY010000021.1:0-4818 GCA_036509255.1 Streptosporangiaceae bacterium | reverse complement strand
CCCCGCCACCGGCGGCCGGAGCCAGGACCGGCCGGGTCGACAAACTCCGGGAAACAGTGCTTCCCGGACGACACCGGCGTGTCGGCACCAGGGTCAGCCGTAAAGGCAGTGACCACAGCTTGCCCATCCCTTACAGCAGGTAATTGTTCCAGTACGTGTTGTCGATTTATGATCTACCCCACATTGCTGGTTGCCTAGCCGTCACAACTTTTTCAGCGGAAGCGGTTGCACACCCCTCCCTCGCCTCTGGCAAGGTAGCGCCGATGGTTCAAGGTCTTCCGCCAAGCACGTTCTTGGTGCGTTAGTTTCTGCGGCTCGTATTGGCAGAAGAACTGGACCATGCGCTGCCCGCAGGCGCAGCGGTCTGCTCCGGGGCGCCTCGCCCGGGAGTTCGGCCCACGGAAGGACAGCCTTGTCAGAACACCGGAGGCGAAGCCCCGGAAAACGACGGGCGGCACGCCGTAATGGCGTTTTGTTGCCCGTCAGCGCCACCGCGGTTACCGCGGTCACCGGAATCGCCATTGCGGGATACCTGGTGGTTGCGCGGCCTGGCAATGTACCTGATTCCGGGGCGGCCATCGCCGCCGCGGCCGTGTCGAGCAGCCAGGCCGTGGCAGTGCTGGAGCAGCAGCGTCAGCAGATGATCGTCCTGTCCGCTGCCTCGCACACCATGCACCTCATCGGCGCCCCTAAGGTCGCCTCTCAGCCCCTGCAGGCCTCCGGGGGCTCGGGAGGCAGCAGCGCTGGCACCCCCGCAGTGGTCGCTGCTGCGCCGCCTGACCCCGGTACGGCCCAGAGCATCGCGTACAACATGCTGTCCTCGTTCGGCTGGAGTCCCAGCACGTATTTCAGCTGCCTGAACAACATCTATACGCGGGAGAGCGGCTGGCGGTACAACGCCGAGAATGCCAGCGGTGCATACGGCATTCCGCAGGCGCTGCCCGGGGACAAGATGGCCACGGCGGGCGCGGACTGGATGACCAACCCGGCTACCCAGATCAAGTGGGGACTGGGCTATATCCAGGCCCGATATGGTGACCCCTGCAGCGCTTGGTCGTTCTGGCAAGCACACGGTTACTACTAAGTAACGAAGCGTTACCAGCGTTTTTCCCTGGTGGCCGGCGATTTCTGATCCCTAGGCCATTGCTTCCTGTCTGTAAGCCGTCACCTACTGTTAAATGCGCCTTTCAGGTCCGGCGATTCCCCGCGACTGGTTGTCCGAAATCATCCACGCTAAGTAGATGTCTGACTTCAGAGTGTTACTTTGTGACGTGAATCACATGCGTTAATCTTCTTCACTCGTCTGTTCACGTTATTCCACTTGAGCGTCGTAAATCGAATATTGTTTTGATCTTCTGAAGGTACAGTGTGCTTCAGGTCATAGTCTGAAATTTGAAGTTTCGGACAGAACTAATTGCCGGTATTGGGCATCGTGGGTGGCTGGAAGCACCCGGGCGTGCCTGATGGTTGCTACCCCCGCAACCCCGCCGCCCTGACCCGCGGCACATTGGCGCGCCGCTGCCGGCCCCCAGCACCCCCGCTGTGCCCGCGGCGCCCCCGGGTGGAAGCGAGCGCATCCCGTGCGCCCGATCGAAGGCCAACCTTGTCCATCCCCAGGACACTCACGTTTCGTAACTCTTACCGGAAGCCCGCACGCCTCACTTTCCCGGTCGCAGGAACGACGGCCGCCGCGGTGGCACTGGTCGCCATCGGAGTAGCCACCGCCACGCCGGGCGGCCCGGGCGCGACGGCTGTACTCGGCACGTCACTGGCCTCGCCCGGCGGCACCAGCACGCTCCCGATGACCCCGCTCGCCCTGGACCAGGCGGGTATAACGGGCAGCCACGTGTCCCCGCACCCGGCGGCTGGTGTTCCGATGACCGTCAGCGGCCGGGCCATCCTGGCCTCCGGGCTGGCGGTCCCGGCCCGGGCGGTCCCGGCCCGGGCGGTCCCGGCCCGCGCGGGGAAATCCGCGTCCGCGTCCCGGTCCGGGCACCACGCGCCGGCCGCGCGCCGGGCCCGGCGCGCGCACCACGCCAGCCACAGGCACACCGGGCCGTGTGCTTCGTCCACGCTGCACTGGTGGATCTGCTCCGCCGAGCACGCCCTGGAGGAGCACGGGGTGTCCCGTGGCCTGCTCAGCACGAGCGCGGCCTACATCGTGGTGGAGCACGAGTCGGGCGGGAACCCCGGCGCGTACAACGGCTGGGACTCCAATGCCGCAGCGGGCCACCCGTCCAAGGGCATCGCCCAGGTCATCGGCCCGACGTTCCATGCCTACGCGCTGCGCGGCCACCACAACATCTGGAACCCGGTGGACAACATGATCGCGGCCTTCCGGTACGCGATCAGCCGGTACGGCTCCATGAACAACATCCCCGGAGTCGTAGCGGTCCGGCAGGGCGGCTCCTACATGGGCTACTGACCCGCGTAGTGCTGTTCCGGCGCTGGCGGCCTTCCCGATGCGGGGAGACCGCCAGCGTTATGAGCGGATCCGGAACGTTCTCAGCGCCTGCCGGAACACCGGCTGGGTGGCCGTCCACGAGGCCGCAGGCGCCGATTCCCGGACCAGATAGCCCTGGTCGCCAGCGGGGGTGGTGAGCCGGAACGCGATCTCCCGTACTTCCGTCCGGCCCCTGCCGGCAGGTTGCCAGCTGAACTGCCAGGCCGAACCGGCCCCGCCACGGAAGGTGAACGCCCGGCGGCGGATCGGCTGGTAGCCGGGGAAGCTGCCCTGCTGCACGGTCTTGGCCAGCTGCCGGCGTACCTGGCCGGGGGCTGTCACCCTGCCCGCAGCCGTGGGGGTGACCAGGATCGACACGTCGCCCGCCGGGCTGGTGAAGTCAGTGCCAGCTCCCTGCCGGCTCGTCCGCCACCCGGACGGGATCGTCATGGTAAAACCAGCCGCGGATCCGGCCTGGCTTCCGGCCGCGCCCTGCGGGCCCGTCGCTCCGGCCGGGGGACTGGTGCCGCTGTTCCCGCGGGTCAGGGCCATCCCGGCCAGGATGCCCGCGCCCACAATGGCCAGGGCGCCGACCAGGATCAGCAGCCCCCGGCGGCCGCGTGGGAGCATCGCCGCGATCTCGGCCACCAGGCCGTCCCGGAGTCCCGGGGTGGCGGCGCCATGCCGGCCGGCTTGTGCTGCGGGGGTCGGCGGCGGAAACGGCTGTAGTGCCGAGGCGGCCGGTGGTGGCGAGGCCTGTGGCGCGGCGGCCGGTGGTGACGCGGCCGGTGGTGACGCAGCCATTGGTGCGGCGGAGGGTGCTCTCCCGGGCTGCGGTGCCCGGCGGGCCCACGGCGCTTCGGCGGCCCGGGGCCGGTCGGCGGCCCACGGGCCTTCGGCCCACGCCCCCGCTGACCCGGCGAATTCCGGGCTCGGGAATTCCGCCCACCGGCGGGGGGAGGGCTGGCCTTCGGGTGCCGGGCCTTCGGGTGACAGGCCGTCAGGCGACGGGCCTTCTAGGGCCCAGGCTGCCGCCCGCTGGCCGCCAGGCCGGGGACCCTCCGGCCAGGAGACGCCGCTGTCCGGGGTCTGGGTCTCCAGTCCGGCCAGGGCCAGATTCAGCTCCAGCGGAGCAGTCAGCAGCGGGGCCGCGGCCCGGGCCCCGGCGGCCTGCTTACCGGTAGGCCAGGAGGACGTGGTCCGGGCGGGAGCGCTCATCCCGGCGGCCGCCAGCAGCCGGCCGACGGCGGCGGCATCCGGGCGGGCCTGCGGACTGCGGTGCAGCAGGGCTTCGATGACGGGACGCAGCGGGCCGGCCTGGCGCGGCCGGGGAGCTTCCTCGTTGGCGATGGCGGCCAGGATCGCGATCGAATTGCCCCGGTCGTCGAAAGGCCCGCGCCCTTCCACCGCGGCATACAACGTCGCCCCCAGCGACCACAGGTCAGAGGCCGGGCTGGCCGGGTCACCCCGGATCCGTTCTGGTGCGGTGAAGCCGGGGGTGCCCATCACCATCCCGGCCTGGGTGAGGCCGCTGTCTCCTTCGAGAGTGGCGATGCCGAAGTCGGTGAGCACGGTCCGTCTGCCGGGCCCGAGCAGCACGTTGCTCGGCTTCACGTCGCGGTGCAGGATGCCCGCCGCGTGCGCGCAGGCCAGTGCGCCGAGCACCCGCTGGCCGAGGTCCGCGGCCTGATCCGGGCGCAACGGGCCGTCCTCGTTGAGGACCTGGTCCAGGGACCGGGCCTCGACCAGCTCCATCACGATCCACGGGCTGCCGTCGGCCTCGACGACGTCGAAGACGGTCACCACGGCAGGATGATTCAGCCGTGCCGCGGTGCGCGCCTCGCGCAGGGTGCGCTCGTAGAGGATCCGGGTTTCCTCGGTCATCACCGAGCCTGTGCTGACGGGGCCACGGAGGCGTACCTCCTTGACCGCGACGTCGCGAGCCAGGACGGTATCCCGGGCCCGCCAGACTGTCCCCATGGCCCCATGGCCGATGGTGTTCTGCAGGAGGTAGCGCCCCGCGACGGTCCGCCCCGTGCTGGCCGCAGCGTGCATGACAAGGGACGATACACGCGGTATCCGTCGAGTTTCCTGTGAAGCGCGTGAGAATAACACGTGTGTCGTGCCGCGCATCCCTGCCGGTCACCGGGCCGCCACGCACGGCTTCCCTGGGCGGCACCTGCTGTTTGCCCGGCTGGCCCGCTACCGGCTGCCGATGGTGAGCAACGGGGGCTGCGGCTCCTCGGCGAAGAAGTCGTTCCCCTTGTCGTCCACGATGATGAACGCCGGGAAGTCGCGGACCTCGATGCGCCAGACCGCCTCCATGCCGAGTTCCGGGTACTCGAGGACCTCGACCTTGGTGATGCAGTCCTGGG
>DATCFY010000020.1:0-12138 GCA_036509255.1 Streptosporangiaceae bacterium | reverse complement strand
CACTTTGCGGAACCTCGCCCTCACGATCCTGCGGCTGGCCGGGCACGCCAGCATCGCCGCCGCCCTCCGCCACCACGCCCGCCGGCCAGACCGGCCACTACGAACGATCATGAACTGCTAAACGACTTTGCCGGGGCCCTGGCATTCGGGCCATTCGGGCGGGAGCCCGGTATCGTGCAGCTGGTCGGCCGCCCAGTTCTGAAATTGCTCCGTAAGCTGCACCACCTGCTCGGCAGGTGAGCAATCCAGCGAGACGCAAATCCCTTCGCTGGTCCGGCCTGGCCCCTGGATCCAGCGCAGAAGCTGCCCCCGTTGCTGCCCGGGGCCAGCGGGAGCCCGGAGCCGGCTCGGCTGAACCCGGAGCCGGCTCATCTGACCGCGAAGCCGAAGCCACGTAGGCCTAGGTCCCAGCCAGCACCGCCAGCCAGGAGTCACGGCACCGCCGGGGCGGACGTTACTCCGGTGCGGTGCTGGTGACTGGCTCGTCTGCCGAGCGCCCGGAGCCTGCGGCGAGCACGGCCTCATACCGGCGCCGGACGTCATCCCGGTCCGCCGCCTCGGGCACAGACCGCTCACTGGCCCGCTGGATCATGGCGGCCTGGTCCAGCAGTACGCGGCGCTGCCCGGCGCTGGACGTCTCGGCCATGATCTTCGCGAGCGCTTCGAGCTGGCGGATCATCACCGCGGGCATGCCCAGGCTGGCCTGGCGGATTTTCTCGAACGCGCGCTGCACCAGGCGCTCGTGGCTCGGCTCAGCCGTGATGACCCGGATGAACCCCTGGCTATCCCGGTGCACCCGGGCCGGATGCCAACTGCCAGTGATCTTGCAGAGGCTGTCACCCAGCCAGTCGATGCAGGTCAAAGCGGTAAAGGTGTCATTGACCGCCGGTGACAACGCCCGGATCGCGATCTCGACGAGCTGGTCGACGCCGAAGGAGATGTCCTGCGTGAGGGTCCGGTAGGGCCCCGTGATATGCGCACTCCCCAGCGCCTCGCTCACCCGGCCAGCCGCCTCGGGCGGCCACACCGAGGCGAACGGGTGCCCCTGGACGAGGAAATGACCCGGCCGGTAGTTCAAGGCGATGACCGTGTCCGACTCAGCGGCGAACCGTACTAGGCTCAGGTGCCGGATGAACTGCAGATAGCCGCTCGCGGGTGCTCGGACCACGCCGCTGCCTCCCTGCATCCGGATGAGCAATTCCGTCGATGACGGGCCGCTCTCCCGGTCACCGGCCAGGCCCAGCCGGCTGTCCGGGCCGCCCTGCACGTCAATTGCCTCGGACAGGTCCCGGGCGATGCTCGCGATCACCTGCGGGAGCTGGATCGACGTGGACGTGTGATGGATGAAGTAGATCAGCACGCCCATGTCGGCGGCCATCAGCGCGAGCGTGACCGTGACGCCGATGTGCGGCACGAAGTCTCCGTGGGATCCCGGGCCGATCGAGACGAGGACCAGCACGGCGTACACGAACGTCGCCACGAAGGTGCCGAGGGTCAGCTGCGTGCCCCGGTCGCGGATGAAATTCCGCAGCATCCGCGGCCCGAACTGGGTGGAAGCGAGGGTGAGCGTCACCAGGATGATCGAGAATACGACGCCGATCACCGTGATGACGGCGGCGGCGATCGCGGTGAGAATCTGCCGGGCGGCGTCTGCCGTCCCGCTGATGACCCAGGAGGGGAGGCCGAACTCGCCGCGGTAGGCGGCACGGTCCAGGCTCAGTGTAATGGCGAACAGCCCGATGGCCGCGACGACCTCGATCCCCGGGACCAGCCACAGGTTAGTGCGGAGTACCTCTGCGCGCCAGTGTGCGCCCAGTGCCGACGACGGGTAACGACGATGCATGATGAGCCCTTGCGCTCGAACGCTGCCGACCAGGCTTCCCGGCTCACCGCGCCCGACTATACCCGCCCTGGCCGGCTCCGCCCCGGTCCGAGTGCATGGCCCGCCGCTGCGCGCGGCTAACGGGCCTGTGCGGGCGGGACGTGCACCTCGGCGTCGCCGGCCCTGTGGGTGAGTTCGTTCAGGATGCGGTGGCGGCTAGCGCCGGGGTGGCGCTCCAGCACCATCTCGGTGACCTGGTGTTGGTGTGCGAACTTCGCGAGGGCACTGGCCGGGCTGCCCTGCAGCGCGGTGAACTGGCCACGGAGCTGCGATGCCAGCGCGTCGTACCCACCAGCACCTGGTCCAGGTCAGCGGATGCCGGTATGGGCGTGACGACGGCCACCAGGAAGTCCCCGGCCAGTTGCGCCGCCAGTGCGGCCGAGCGCCTGATGAGCGGCTCCATGCCAGGCCGGGGTGCGGCGCAGCCCAGGATCCGGGGTCGGCCCCCGGCACACAGGGGTGGGCAAGCCCATCCACCAGTGCCACCGCCGGATGCCGGGCCAGCAGGGCATCCACGTCAAGCTCATGGAACGCCGCGCCGTGGTGGCTGACCTGACGCGGCGGCAGCCGCTCCAGTGCACGCAGCATCGTTTCGGTATCGGCGCGGCCGTGGGCCTCCGCCAACCCGACGACGACATCGGACCCTGCCGCGGCGAGACGGTGCCCCTCGGCCAGCAGCGCTTAGGTTAGGTCTTGCCGGCGCCGGGAGCCGCGCCCAGTACACGTGCAGCCTGCCCCGGCTGTGCCCGGCCCCACCGTCACCCGCTGGCGCTGTCTCCGTGGGTGCCCTGCCTGTCCGTGCCGCCGGAGTGCAGGACCCGCTGTGCTCATCACCCTGCTCGCCGCGCTCACCGTGGCAGGTGCGGGCAACGCGGGCGCCAGTTGCCGGGTACCAGGGCATCGAGCACATCTTCGGGCCGGATCCTGCCGAGGGGATGGCCTGCGCCGTCCACGACCAGCAGGGAGGACCGCCGCGAATCCATGAGCGTGGCGGTGACCGTGCCCAGCGGGGCGTCTGGGTGGAGGGTCACCGGCGGATTACCGGGGTCGATCAGGTCGGCTACGCGCCGGGTGCCGTCGCTGAGCAGGAGGTCGAAGACGGGAACGTCACCGGCCACCTGGCCGGACTCATCGAGCACGGCCACCGAGCCGGTCCCGGTCCGATACCCGCCCTGCCTGCCGAGCCCGCGCCGGGCCTGCTCCACCGTCTCGCTGGGATGCACGCACGCCAGCAGGGTGCTCATGACACCCCCGGCTTGGTTACCTGGATAGGCCAGCAGGGAGCCCAGCTCAACCTGCGCCTGCCTGGGCATCCGGTCCAGCAGGCCAGGCCGATCGCACGGGGGGAGGCGGCGCAGCGCGCGCAGCGCCTCGCCGGGTTCCATCGCCGCCAGCAGCTGGGCCGCCCGTGCTGGATCGGCTGCGCGCAGCAGCGCGGTCACGTCGTCGTCCTGCATCTGCTCGAGCGCGTCGGCGGCGATCTCGTAGCCGAGACTGGCCAGCAGTTCCTGGCGTTCGTGCCCGCCGAGTGCTTCCAGCACGTGGGCGAGCTCCGCTAGGCGCAGCTTGCGCAAGCCCGCGTGCGGGGTGCGTGGCCGCCCCGCATCAGGCCCCGGGCCGGGACTGAATCTCTCGATCACGGCCCAGTCGATGATCTCGTCCCCGATCGGCCGTCCCCGGCACCGTCTTGGGCCAAGTCTGAGCAGCAGCGTCCGCAGGTCAGCTGCCACTCCCACCAGGCGCAACTCTTCACCGGCCGCAGCGAAGTACAGATCCGCCGCCCGGATCACCTTGGCCTCGCCGGTGTGCACGAGCTGGCGATCCAGGATGTCCCTGGCCAGCAACACCTCACCGGCACGGCACCCGGATCCGTCCCATTCGATCCGCGCCGCCCGCAGCCTCACGGCACGGGGCCCGGCGCGGTCTATCGCCGTGGCGTCGAGGAAGGCGCGGCGGTGGCCGGCCCGGACGACGATCCCGGTGACCGCCGGGTAGGCATCACCGCCGGGCACCCGGGCGGCCACATCGGCCACCCGGCCAGCCTTCTTGCCTGCCTGGGTCAAGACCGGGCAGCCGACCAGCCTGGCCAGCGAGATGATGTCCCGCCGGATCAGGGGGCTGGCCATCACAGGCCGGGGGTCAGGAGGCACACCATCCCGCATCCGGTTCCCACCGGAGCGGCCAGCAGTCCCATCGGGCTCACATCTGGTGACGCTAAACCCGGATCTGGCCGCGCGGGCATCCGCACACGCAGATCTAACGCCCCCGGGCCCATTCCTAACGGGGCACTCACGGGCGGCGAGGTAGCGACAGCGCAGACGAGGCACACCCTGATATGACGCGCCGGGTGGCCGTGCTCGTGCGAAGCGCGCCCGGGCGGGGGCGGCATGATGGCCGTCGCGCAGCCGCATCGTTAGGATCCCGCGTGGGTGGCGTATGCATCGTGTGGGCGTGCTTTCCCGGGCGCTGCGGTGAGAGTCAAGCTGGCGGGGGATTCACCTGGGCTGCACATCCGGGGAGGGATGATGACCTGTCCGCATCAGCCGCCCTGCCCGTCGCCGGACGCGGTGGACCGCGAGGCCGCACACGTCGTGGCTGCCCACCCGGAGCAGGGCTGGAGCCTGCTGTGCAATGGCGTCATTGTGTTCGAGGACACCGGCGACCTGCTACCCGACGGCCGGATCATTGCGCCCCACCGGACCTTGTCCGACCTCGACCCGGTAACTTCCGGCCGTCCACGCTGCGGGCCGGCGGACTCACCCCGACGGCTCCACGACGCACACGATGCGGGTGCAGGACTATTGCGCTCGTCCTGCCGGACCTTGTCGGCCGCCCGGATCTGATCGCCTGCCAGCTCGTCATGGGGTCGCCGCGGCGGCGGCCAGTCCCGGACCAGGCGGCTGGCCATCATCGGCCGCGGGCGGCGCGCCACACCGCGAGTAGGCCAGCCAGTTCCTGACGCCGCAGCGTCGCCGTCTCTGGCGCAGGTCAGGATGGCGATGCGGCTTGCCGCTGGGCTTGCGGCTACAGCCGGAAATCCGTCTCAGCCGACGATCCGCTCGCCGATCGGGCCGAGGATGAGCATGGGGAAGTAGATGAGGCCGCCGGCGATCACGATCACCCCGATCAGGAACGCGGCGAAGGTCGGCCCCGCGGTATCCAGCGTGGCCCGGGTGCGTGCGTGCACCCGCGCCCCGGCTAGCGAGCCGGCGATGGCCAGGGCCAGCAGGATCGGGATGAACCGCCCGACCAGCATCACCAGGCCCAGGGTGACGTTGTACCAGGGGGTGTTGGCGGCCAGGCCGGCGAAGGCTGATCCGTTGTTCTGGGCCACTGACGCGTAGGCGTACATGATCTCGGTGAGGCCATGGAAGCCGGGATTGAGGATGGACCGGGTGCCGGCCCCGAGCACCAGCGACGCGCTGCCGAGGGCCAGCACCACCGTGGGGATGGTCAGCACGTAGGCAAGGACCAGCTTCATCTGCGTGGCGCGGATCTTCTTGCCCAGGAACTCCGGGGTGCGTCCGACCATCAGCCCGGCGATGAACACGGCCAGCAAGGCGAGCACCAGGATGCCGTACAGGCCGCCGCCGTCACCGCCTGGGCTGATCTCGCCGAGCAGGATGCCGACGAACGCGCCGGCTCCCCCGACCGGCGTGTAGCTGTCCAGGGCTGAATTAGTGGCCCCGGCGGTCGTGCCCATGGTCCCGACCGTCATCAGGGCAGAACCGGCCGCGCCGAACCGGGTCTCCTTCCCCTCCAGGTTCCCGCCCAGGTTCTGGCGGGTCGCCACCTGCGACACGGTGGCCGGCAGCAGGTGGTTGCCGTGCACCTCGGCCTGCACGGAGACCAGGGTGTGGCCGAGGAAGATGAGCACCATCACGGCGGCCAGCGCCAGCCCCTGCCGTGGCCGGCCGATGAGCCGGCCGAACATCAGCGCGATGGCGAACGGCAGCACGATCACCAGCAGCAGGTCGAACATGTTGGTGAACCCGGTGGGGTTCTCGAACGGGTGGGCCCCGCCCGCGCCGTAGAAGCTGCCGCCGTTGGTGCCCAGCAGCTTGATGACTTCCATCGAGGCGACCGGGCCACCGGGAATGAGCTGCGTCCCGCCGGCCAGCGTCTGCGCGGTGCGGAAGCCGCTGAAGTTCTGCACCGCGCCCTGGCCGACCAGCACCAGGGCGGCGAGGATGGACAGCGGGATGAAGACGCGCACCAGGCTCCGGGTGAAGTCGGCCCAGAAGTTGCCGATCGTCCGGGACCGCCCGGCGATGCCGCGGACCACCGCCAGGGCCACCGCGAGCCCGATGGCGGCCGCGGTGAACTGGGCGACCACCAGCCCGGCCATCTGCGCCAGATAGCTGGCCGCGGTTTCCCCCTCATAGACCTGCCAGTTGGTGCCGGTGATGAAGCTGACCGCCGTGTTGAACGAGAGCAGCGGCGGCATCCCGGGCGCGTGCGTCGGGTTCAGCGGGAGCACGCCCTGCAGCCGCAGGATGAGGTACAGCAAAAGCGTGGAGACCAGGCCGAACGCCAGCACGGCCAGGGCGTAGCCGCGCCATGTCCAGCTGCTCTCGGGGTCGGTGCCCAGAGTCCGGTACACCAGGCGCTCGACCGGGAGGAACACGCGGTCCCCCGGCGCCGGGCCGCCGCGGAACGTCGCGGCCAGGTAGCGGCCGAGCAGCGGGGCCAGAATTGCGGTCACCGCGGCAATGAAGGCCAGCTGTTCCCATCCCGATGCGGTCATCTGAGCCGGTCCAGTGCGAGGTTGAGGGACAGGACGTTCACCGTGGGCTCACCCAGGAACCCCAGCTGACGGCCCTGGGTGTAGCGGTGCACGAGGCTGATGACCGCGCTCACCGCCAGGCCGCGGGCCCGGGCGACGCGCGGCGCCTGGTCCAGGGCGTTCTGCACGGAGATACCGGGGTCCAGGCCGGAACCGGACGCGGTGACCGCGTCCACCGGCACGGCAGCGCCCGGGGCCATCCCGTTGAGCTTCCGGTAGGCGATGGCCCGCTCCGGGACCGTGTTGGGGTCGCAGGCGTAGGAGCCGCCGGGACCTCGCGCGTACCGCTGGCCGGGCACCGGGCTGGTCACCGGGGTCCCCTTCGGGTCGGTGGGCACGCAGGCCGGGTCGGCCTGGGTGGCAAAGGGGTCGACCGGCGACGGCTTCCCGTCGAGGCCGACCGTGTTGATGCCCGGCACGAACCCGATGAGCAGCGGGTTCGACGGGCCCAGGTTGCTGGCACCGGACGAGGCGGCGTCGTACCCGGTCCCCGCGGCCGACGGGCGCGGCTGGAAGTACCGGGCCAGGGGGGTGCCGTTGCTGGTGGTGAAGCTCTGGCCGAGCAGCGAGGAGCCGACCAGGCGGCCGTTGCGGTAGACCAGCGAGCCGTCCGCCTGGTGCCGGAACAGGGCCAGGGACAGGCCGGTGACCAGCAGCGGGTAACCAAATCCGAGCACGATGGTCGCCCCGAGGAGCATCACGACGGCGGCGAGGAGGTGGCGGCGCATGTCAGTGGAATCCGATCGCGGTCAGGACCAGGTCGATGAGCTTGATGAAGACGAACGGCGCGATGATGCCGCCCAGGCCGTAGATGAGGCTGTTGCGCCGCAGGATGGCCGCGCCGTCGCGGGGCCGGAACTTCACCCCGCGCAGCGCGAGCGGGATCAGTGCCGGGATGATGACGGCGTTGTAGATCACCGCGGCCAGGATGGCTGTGTGCGGGTTGTCCAGGTGCATCACGTTCAGCACCTTGAGCTTGGGGTAGGCCACCAGGAACATCGCCGGGATGATCGCGAAGTACTTGGCCACGTCGTTGGCGATGGAGAAGGTCGTCAGCGAGCCGCGGGTGATCAGCAACTGCTTGGCGACCTCCACGACCTCAATGAGCTTGGTCGGGTTCGAGTCCAGGTCGACCATGTTGCCGGCTTCCTTGGCGGCCTGCGTGCCCGAGTTCATGGCCAGGCCGACATCGGCCTGGGCGAGCGCGGGCGCGTCGTTGGTGCCATCGCCGGTCATGGCCACCATGTGGCCGCCGCGCTGCTCGCGGCGGATCAGCGCGAGCTTCTGTTCCGGGGTGGCCTCGGCCAGGAAGTCGTCGACGCCCGCTTCCTTGGCGATGGCCGCCGCCGTCAGCGGGTTGTCCCCGGTGATCATGACCGTCCGGATGCCCATGTCGCGCAGCTCGTTGAAGCGCTCCACCATGCCCTGCTTGACCGTGTCCTTCAGGTGGATGACGCCGAGGACCCGCGGGCCGTCCGCCACCACCAGGGGCGTGCCCCCGCTGTCCGCAATCCGCTCCACGATGGGGGCGAGGTCGGCCGGGATGGTGCCGCCCTGGTCGGTGACCCAGCGCCGGACCGATTCAGCAGCCCCCTTGCGGATCCGGCGCCCGCCGAGGTCGATCCCGCTCATCCGGGTCTGCGCCGAGAACGGGACGAGCTCGCCGCCGGACACGTCGCTGCGGGCCTGCCCGTACCGGTCCTGAGCCAGCTCGACGATGGAGCGGCCTTCCGGCGTCTCATCGGCCAGGCTGGACAGGTACACCGCCCCCGCCAGTTCCGGCCCGGTCGTGCCGCCCACCGGCAGGAACTCGGCGGCCATCCGGTTCCCGTAGGTGATGGTGCCGGTCTTGTCCAGCAGCAGCGTCGAGCAATCCCCGGCAGCCTCCACGGCCCGGCCCGACATGGCCAGCACGTTCCGCTGCACCATCCGGTCCATCCCGGCGATGCCGATGGCCGACAGCAGCCCGCCGATGGTGGTCGGGGCCAGGCAGACGAACAGCGCGACGAGCACGGCGGTGGACTGGATGGCGTGGGAGTAGATCGCCATCGGCTGCAGCGTGACCACCGCGACCAGCAGGATCGCCGTCAGCCCGGCGATCAGGATGTCCAGCGCGATCTCGTTGGGTGTCTTCTGCCGGTCCGCCCCCTCGACCAGGGCGATCATCCGGTCCAGGAAGGTCTCGCCGGGGTTGGACGTGACCCGGACCACGATCCGGTCGGACAGCACCACGGTGCCGCCGGTCACCGCGCTGCGGTCGCCGCCCGACTCCCGTATCACCGGGGCCGACTCGCCGGTGACCGCCGACTCGTCGACGACGGCCATTCCCTGCACTACGTCGCCGTCACCGGGAATGACCTGCCCGGCGGTGACCACGCACTGGTCGCCGATCTTCAGCTGGGTGGAGGGGATCACGTCCGTGCTGCCGCCCGCCCGCAGCACGCACGCGGTCGTTTCCTTGCGGCTGCGGCGCAGGGTATCGGCCTGGGCCTTGCCCCGGCCCTCGGCCACGGCCTCGGCGAAGTTGGCGAACAGGACGGTGGCCCACAGCCACAGCGAGATCAGCCCGACGAACAGGCTGGGCGCGGCGATGAACTCCACGGTGGTGACGACGCTGCCGATCTCGACCACGAACATGACCGGGATGTGGACCATCTTGCGCGGGTCGAGCTTGAGGAACGCCTCGACGGCGGCCCGGCGCAGCAGCGACGCCTCGAACATGGAGCGGGCCGGGCGGGTGCGGACTTTGGGCGGGCGGGTCTCCGGGGCCGGCGCGAGGGCCGTCCCCCCGGTTTGCTCGCCGGCGGGCCTGGCCGGATCGCTCATGATGGGTATCCTGCTGGCCGCTCCGGCTCGGGGTCCGGGTCGTCCGCTGGGTCGTCCTCGTAGTCGGTGTCGCTGCCGGAACTCGCGATCAGCCGGTCCAGGCGACCGACCAGCAAGGCCGCCAGCAGGAAGAACACCACGATGATGGCGATCACGACGACGTCAGTCATGGCTGGCCCGGCGCAGTGCTCCCGTGCGGTGCGCGCGCATCGGGGCGCCTAGAACCACTCGGGCTTGAACATGGCCATGCCCAGGTAGATGAACACCACAACGGAGATGGTGAGGAGGATGCCCTCGGCGACGGTCATACGCTAACTCCAGCGGCCCCGGGATCAGGCAGAACAGGGCCAGGTGGAAAACTACGCCGGCTGTCAAGAGGAGTCACTGCCGCGTCGCCGATCTATGCGGGATCCAAGCAAGATCCAAGCAAAATCCTGACTGGCCGGGGCCACCGGCGCTGCACAATGGATAGCGGCCGGCTGGTGACCACAGAGGGAGGTCGGCCGCCATGACTGACCACGCGGGAGTCCCTGGCTCCACGACGACCGACGAGGGCGTCAGCGTGGCCGCGGAGACGGCGCAGGATGCTACCGATGTGGTCGAGGCGGCCGGCCATTTCCGTGTTTACCTGGGGGCGGCCGCCGGTGTCGGGAAGACCTTCGCCATGCTCAACGAGGGCCGCCGCCGCCGTGACCGGGGCACCGACGTGGTCATCGGGTTCGTCGAGTGCCATGGGCGGCGGCGCACCGAGGGACTGATCGACGGGCTGGAGGTGGTTCCCCGCAAGACTGTCGCCTACCGCGGCAGCCAGCTGGAGGAGATGGACCTCGACGCGGTACTGCGGCGGCAGCCCCAGCTCGCCCTCGTCGATGAGCTCGCGCACACCAACGTCCCTGGATCCGGCCGGAACGCCAAGCGCTGGCAGGACGTCATGGACATCCTCGGCGCCGGGATCGACGTGATCACCACGGTCAACATCCAGCACCTGGAGAGCATCGCCGGCGAGGTGGAGAAGATGACCGGCGCGCGGGTCCGGGAACGGGTGCCGGACTGGGTGATGCGCCGGGCCAACCAGATCGAGCTGGTCGACTCCTCGCCGGAGCAGCTGCGCCGCCGGATGCTGCACGGCAACATCTACCCCGCCGAACGCGTCAACCAGGCGCTCACCCACTTCTTCCGCACCGACAACCTGATCGCCCTGCGCGAGCTGGCGCTGCGCTTCCTCGCCGACGAGACGGACGAGGAGCTTCTCGAGCACCTCCGGCGGCATGAATCACCGGGCATCTGGGAGACGGCCGAGCGCATCATGGTTGCCGTCACGGCGGCGCCCGGGACCGACGCGCTGCTGCGCCGGGGCGCCCGGATGGCGTCCCGGCTCAAGGGGGAACTTGACGTCGTCCACGTCGGCTCCGGCGATGGCAGCCGGCCAGGAGAACGCCAGGCGCTCGCGAAGCTGCGGGAGCTAGCGGACGACGTTGGTGCCCGCTGGTTCGAGCTGGTCGATGACGATCCCGCCCGGGCCATCGCGCGGTTCGCGCGGCAGCATCAGATCACCCAGATCGTGATCGGGTCCAGCCAGCGCAGCCGGTGGCAGCAGCTGACCAGCGGCGGGTCGAACGTGCAGCGGGTCATCCGGGAGGCCAATGCGGTCGGTATCGACGTGCACGTCATCGCCCAGCGCGAGCCGACTGCCGCGGACGCGGCGGACCCGGATCACGCCGGCGCACCCGAGCCCGGATCCGCCGGATCCTGACCAGCGCGGCCTGGCTGGCCCGCGCCGGCAAGAGCTGCCACCCGGCCGCGGCTAACCGCCGGGGCCTATGCAGCCAACCGGTCCCACTCCCGCATGGCCCGGTCCAGGGTGAGCTCCCGGTGCCGGAACGCCCAGCCGCGCAGCCCGGTCGTGCTGCTCAGCGCGGCGGGCGGGACGGCCAGTACCGGGCACCCGGCGTGCCGCAGGCAGTGACGGGTCACCCGGCCGCTGACCAGGCGGGACGGCAGACCACGACGGCCTGACCCGACCACCAGCAGGTCATCAACGGAGTCAGCCACATCGACCAGCACCGGACCCGGCTCGCCGCGGGCGATGACGGCCCGGACGCTCAGCCCATCGGGCAGCCCGCCCCAGGCCGCGTCCAGGCCCGCACGGAGCCGTTTCATGGCCGCCTCAGCCCAGACGCGGCGCAGTTCGGACGAGGGAAATCGGCGCTCGGCCAGATCCCCGCCAGGCGGCGTCCACGCGATCACGGGCACCAGCCTGGCGTCGCTGGAGCGGGCCAGGTGTTCCGCGTAGCGGAGTGCCCGGATGCTGCCCGGGGAGCCGTTCGCGCCAATGATGATTCGACGCGGGCCGGACATGGTCCGCCTTCTTTCTCGTATTCGGGTGAGGAACGCCTTCCAGATAACCCGCCCGGGCAGCGGCAGACGCGATTACTTGCGAAACCTATGCGGATCCAGGGTCGCTTCAGGCGGGATGCATACGCGGCGACCCGCGCCGGGGCAAGCGGCGCAGGCGCGATGGCCAGCAACGGGGAGGCGCCGACCAGGCTTCCCGGCTCACCTGAACAACCACAGTAGCTCCAGGTGCGGGACCTACCAAGGCCGCGACGATCATGCGCGGCCCATACGCGTTGGGTGACACGCG
>DATCFY010000019.1:0-30276 GCA_036509255.1 Streptosporangiaceae bacterium | reverse complement strand
CGCATGGATCCGCGTCATATGGCGCTGCTGGCTCGACGGCGTCCCCTACGACCCCGCCTTGCACGGAGCCGCAGCCACGCTCACCAAGCAGACAGCCGAGCAAATCGCGGCCTGAGGTTGACACAGGGAGTGTCATGCGGCTCCGCCCGGGGCCCACCGGTAGGGCGTGGTCCGGGCCAGGCACCGGAAGCCCAGCCGGCGCAGGATCGGCTCACTGCCGGCGGAGGCGTCCACGGTCAGGTAGCGGTAGCCGCGGCGGGCGGCCAGCCCGGCCCGGTAGGCGACCAGCGCCCGGTAGATGCCGCGGCCCCGCCAGGCGGGCAGTGTCCCGCCGCCCCACAGGCCGGCGAAGTCCGTATCCGGCGTGAAGTCCACCCGGGCGGAGCAAACCGGCTCGTCGCCGGCCAAGGCGAGCACCATGACGATGCTGCGGGGGTCCTCGCGCAACTGGGCCAGCAGGGCGTGGCGCAGCCGGGAGTGGTCCCCGCCGAAGACCTGATCGTGCACCTGGATGAGCAGCTCCACACCGGCCTCGGTGGTCACCCGCCGCAGCGAAATCCCGTCAGGGAGTGGGACCTCCGAGGAGACGCCTGCGACCTCCGCGACCATCACGGCCTCCTCCTCATCGGGCACGAACCCGGCGCCCGCGAGCCGGCCACCAAGGTCCGGGGGCTGATCGTAGTCGTAGAGCTTCCATTCAAACGGCCGCCCGAGGCCGGCGAAGTACCGGATCTGCGCGCCGATGACACGGTCGGCGGCCACCGGGTCAGCCAGGTCCGACCAGGTGATGCCGGTCCAGCCCCGCCCGTCGCGGGCGACCTCGCGGACGATCACGCCGTCCGCCTCGGTGCGCGCGGCCGGCATGCCGGCGCGGGTGCGGCGGCGGACCTGCTCATCGAACGTGGCTCGCAGCGCAGCGTCATCCATGCCCGCAGATCACCATCCCGGGCGGCGGCACGCAACTGGTTTCGGCCGGTGCCCGGGTCCGGTAGCCGAGGCTGACCAGCATGGCCAGCGCTCCGCCGGCCGGCGTCGGGGCACCGGGTGATTCCAGACCGCTTAGGCTGGGGAGATATCCGTCGGCCGGGCAGGTGCCCGTGGCAGGTATCGCTGGGCAGGTGTCGCTGGATGGGGCCGCGGGGCAGGTACCCGCCGGAGGCAGGAGGTCGGCATGGCTGACGCCGCGTCGGGACCCGAGGGTCCTGAGGACGACGTGAAGCGCAAATTCCGCGAGGCGCTGGACCGCAAGCGCAATAAGCATGCGGACCTGAACGCGCGGCAATCCGCGCGGGACGGTGGCAAGGTCCAGAATGCCCACGGTCCTGCGCAGAGCAAGCGCTCATTCCGGCGCAAGAGCGGTGGCTGAGGGCCTGGCGGGCCGCCCGGTCAAGGGGGCCCTGGTGGTGCGGGAGGCCCGGTGACCGGACGGCTGACCCCGCGCCCCGGGGGGCCGGCCCGGCTGCGGGCGCTCCTGGAGTCCGGCGAGACGATCGTGGCCCCGGGCGCGTTCGACCCGCTGGCCGCGCGGCTGGTGGAGGAGGCCGGCTTCCAGGCGGTGTACATGACCGGCTTCGGCACGTCGGCGGCGCTGCTGGGCCGCCCTGACGTGGGCCTGCTGACCATGACCGAGATGGTGGACAACGCCCGGCGGATCGCGGACTGCGTGGACATCCCGGTGATCGCCGACGCGGACACCGGGTACGGCAACCCGCTGAACGTGATCCGGACCGTCGGCGCCTACGAGGCGGCGGGCGTGGCCGCGATCCATCTCGAGGATCAGGTGGCCCCGAAGAAGTGCGGCCACATGGAGGGGAAGCAGGTCATCCCGGCCGCGGAGATGGCGCAGAAGATCCGGGCCGCAGTCGAGGCCCGGAGCCGGCCCGACTTCGTGATCATCGCCCGGACCGACGCGCGGGCGGTCGAGGGCCTGGAGCGGGCCCTGGACCGGGCCCGGCTGTACCGGGAGGCGGGCGCCGACGTCCTGTTCATCGAGGCCGTCACGTCGCAGGACGAGGCCGCCGAGGCGGCCCGGGCCTTCCCGGACGTGCCGCTGCTGTTCAACTGGGCAGAAGGCGGGAAGACCCCGCCGATTGAGCTGGATCGGCTGCGGGAGCTCGGCTACCGGATCGTCATCTTCCCGATCAGCACGCTGCTCGCGGCGACCGCGGGGATGCGCCGGGTGCTTGGCGAGATCGCCCGGTCGGGCACTCCGGCCAGGGCCCTGGCCGAGCTGCCGGCGTTCGGGGAATTCCTGGACTTCATCGGGCTGCCGGACGTCCACGAAACGGAGCGCCGGTACGGCTCCTAGCGGGAGGTGCTAGTCGCGGCCGGGCCAGTCCAGCCTGGCCCAGGCTTCCCAGCCGCTGAACAGGCTGCCGGCCACGCCCGACTCGCTGGCCAGACGCCGCACGATCTCCAGGCCATGCATCCGGCCGTCCGGGGCGGACGACCGCCATAGACCGCCCTGGTCGGCGACCTCCAGCCAGACATAGTCACCGTCGTACATTTCCACCCGCACGGTGAAGACACCGCCCGGGTACCCGCTCACGGAGTGGCTGACGCAGTTGCCGGCGAATTCGGACACGCAGAGCATCGCGTCGTCCGCGACCGGGGTACCGGCCAGGAGGCCGCCCACGAACCGCCGGGCCACTTGGACCTGCTCGGGACGCGCCGCGAACAGCTGGGCCCCGAAGAGCGGCGACGGCCCGGCCCGCGCCACGCCGCCCACGACCCCGCACAGCCGGTTTGCGGTGGGTGTCACGTTTCCTCCTTACCTGCCGGTTATAGTCCCCTGCTCACCAGACGCGGCCGCAAACCACCCCCCGATCCTGCGAGCGCAGTGCCCCGGACCTGCGACGACACGGCTCCCTGGCCATTCGGTGCTGCTGAGGCCGGGGTTTGGCGCCCCCGATGAAGGGGAGGCTGGGCGCGTGCAGACGGCATTCGTACTCGGCGGCGGCGGGATACTCGGCGCGCACGAGGTCGGCATGCTCCGCGCCTTGTCCGAGGCGGGCATCCGGCCCGATGTGGTGGTGGGCACGTCGGTGGGCGCGATCAACGGCGCGCTTGTCGCAGCGGACCCGGCGGGGGCAGCCGCGCGGCTGGCGGGCCTGTGGCAGGGCGATGAGCTCCGCCAGGCGTTCAGCGAGAGCGTGTGGGGGCGGCTGACCCGGCTGGCTCGGTCCGGCACGCACCTGCATTCCATCGAGCCGCTGCAGCGCATGCTGGACGGCGTCCTGCCCGGCAAGGATTTCGCCGATCTTGAGCTGCCGTTCCACTGCGTCGCGGCCAGCATCGAGCGGGCCTGCGCCCGCTGGTTCAGCACTGGGCCGCTCGTGCCGGCCGTGCTGGCCTCCTGCGCGGTGCCCGGGCTGCTCCCCCCGGTAGAGGTAGAAGGTGAGCACTACTTCGACGGCGGGCTGGTCGATTCCATCCCGGTCGGCCGGGCCATCTCCCTGGGCGCCCGAACGGTCTACGTCCTGCACGTGGGGCGCATCGAACGCCCGCTGGCCGTGCCACGCCACCCCTGGGAGGTGGGCCTGGTGGCGTTCGAGATCGCCCGGCGGCACCGGTTCCACGAGGAGATGTCCGCGCTGCCCGACTCGGTAACGGTGCACGTGCTGCCGTCCGGGGGCGATCCGCGCCCGCCAGATCTTTCCCAGCTCAGGTACCGCGACAGGGCTAAAGTCGGGATGCGGATCGAACAGGCTTATCTGGCGTCCGCGAGCTATCTCGCCAAGCTGGCCGGAGGCTGACCCGGCTATCGGCGACGGGAGGAGCCGGCATGGTCCCACCCAGGCTGGTCCGCCGGATCGTGCTGGCCCCGCTGCTGATCGTGATCGCGGTGGCGGTGGCGGTGCTGTTCCCCCCGCTCGCTTTGCTGGCCGTGGCGTTCGGGCTGGCCCGGGGGTCCCGGCCGGTCCCTTCCGGCCAGTCCGCGAGGCCCTCCCGGCTGGGCCGCCTGCGCGCTCTGCGGCTGCTCAGCTTCGCGCTCATCTGGCTGGTCGCGGAGACGGCCGCGTTGTTCATGTGCCTGGCCCTGTGGATCAGCAGCGGTTTCGGTGGCCGGCTGCGGACCGAGCCGTACCAGAGCCGCCACTACGCGATCATGGAGTGGTACCTGGGCCGGCTGTACGGCGCGGCCGTGAACACGCTGGGCCTGCGCATCGTGGTCCACGAGCCAGAGCTGACCGCCGGCGAGCAGGCCGCGCGGCTGGCCCGGCCCGTCATCGTGCTCAGCCGCCATGCCGGGCCGGGCGATTCCCTGCTCCTGGTGCACCATCTGCTCACCGTTTACCACCGCCGACCCCGGATCGTCATGAAGGCCACGCTGCAACTGGACCCGGGGCTGGATGTGGTCACCAACCGGGTGCCTAATGTCTTCATCTCTCCCCAGCGGGCCGGCGAGAGGATCTACACCGAGCAGATCAGGCGGCTGGCGGCAGGCCTCGGCCACGACGGCGCCCTGGTGATCTTCCCCGAGGGCGGCAACTGGACGCCGGGGCGGTGGCGGCGCGGCATCCGGCGGCTGGAACGGCAGGGGCGGACCGATCTGGCGGACCGCGCCCGGGACATGCCGCATCTGCTGGCGCCCCGCGCCGGCGGGACCCTCGCGGCCCTGGCCGCCTGCCCTGGCGCCGACGTGATCTTCGTCGGGCACGCCGGGCTGGACCAGCTGGCCAGCGTAGCCGACGTCTGGCGGAGTCTGCCGATGGACCATGTGGTCGAGGCGCAGTGGTGGCGGGTGCCCGCCGACCGGGTACCGCGCTCCGCCAGTCATGAGACCCAGGTGCAGTGGCTCTACGACTGGTGGGCCCGGATCGACGCGTGGATCTCCCAGAACACGCCGCAGCCGGGTCTCACCCCGGTGGACGAGACGCTCACGTAGCCGGGCCGGATCGCCGCCCGGGATCGCCGCCCGGGATCACCGGCCCGGGTCAGCCGCCCGGTTGGGCCCGCTCGGCCGGCAGCTTGCGGAAGTCCCAGCTCGTGATCTTGTCCGGGGTGACGCGCAGCCAGCCGTGCCGCCCGTCGTGCAGCATCGCGTCGCCGCCCAGGTACTTGCGGGCGAACAGCAGTTCCGGCTCGGCCAGCTGGGCGTCGTCCGCGCCGCGGCGCGGCACCTCGCCGACCGGCCCGGCGGTCCCCCTGATCTCCGCGCCGCGCAGTTCCTGGTACTCCTCGCCGGCGTCGACCACGACCGCGACCCGTGGATCGCGGACCAGGTCGGTCCACCGCTGGCTGCGAACCACCGAGCTCAGCCACAGCGCCCCGCCGGCCCAGACGAACCAGAGCGGGACGACGTGCGGGCCGTCCGGGGCCAGGGTCGCGACCCGGCAGGTGCGCGCCTGGGTCAGGAACTCATCGAGCTCGGCCGGTGTCATGGCGATCGACCGGCCACGGCGCTGCTGCGAGATCGCCACGGCGGGCTCCTCCGGCATCATTGGCCTGACTGCGGGGCAATTCATAATGCCAGGGCGCGGCCGTCCGCCGGTCCGCGGCCACGCCCGCGACTGCCTCACGCCGCTGCCGGTCGTGGCCATGCCGGACCGCCATCCGCCATTTGCCGGACCCGGCGGACATATCTAACTTATGGCGCTAAGCAACGTAGTTCCGGTGTTACGCTCCTCCGAAGCCATTTCCCTGGATGCGCGCGGGCCAGCGGGCAACGGCTCAGGAGGCGCAATGGTGCGGAGCGCGATCAACGGGGATACGCGTTTTCTACCAGACGGGCTGGCGGCATCGGGCCGGGCCAATGGCTGACCGCGAGGGGCATCGCCGGACCCGGTCGATGCGGTTCACGCTGGCTGGCTTGCTCGTCGTCCCCCTGGTCTCGCTGGTGGCACTGTGGGGCTTTGCCGCGAGCATCACGCTCAGCAACGCGCTGCACGAGCACAACTACAACCGGCTCATCGCGCTGAGTTCTGCGCCCACCGACAATCTGGTGAACCAGGTGTCGCAGGAACGCCTGCAGACCTTCGCCTGGCTGAGCACCGACCCCCGTCCCTCCGGGGTGCAGCTGACGGCCAGCCGTAACCGCACCGATGCGGCGGTGTCGGCCTATCACCGCATGCTGCGACAGACCGGGGGCCTGCGTCCCAGTTCGGAAAGGCCCGCGCAGGCCACTCTCGTGAGGCTGCTGTCCAGGCTGCCGACGATCCGGGCCTCGGTCGACGCCGAGACACTCAGCGCCGCCACCGCGTTCCAGGCCTACAGCAACATCATGGATGCCGTCTTCGCTGTCTACTCAGCGTCGGAGCAGGTCAACAGCAACCTGTCGGTAGACAGGCAGACAGACGCCAGCATGGACGCCGCCCAGGCGCTTGAGTACGCCAGCCGGGAGAGCGCCCTGGTCGGCGGGGCGGCCTGAGCGCACGGCCAGATGACCACCAGCGAACGGCAGCTGTTCGCGAACGCCGTGGCGAACCAGCGCCTGCTCATGGACAGCGCGCTCGGTGATTTCGACCCTCAGCTGGGCGCCCCGTGGCAGCGCATCTACAACTCGCCGCTGCATCACCAGTTCGCGGCGCTGGAGAACCGGATCGCTGGGAGCATCGGCAGCAGGGGCGCGATCCCGGTGAACATCCAGACCTGGCAGGCGGTGTCCCGGGCCTTTCTGGGCGAGCTGGAGAAAGCGCAGATCCAGGACGGGCCGCCGCTGGCCGCCATGGCGAGCCGGCTCAGCAACCAGCTGGTCCTCGAGGCCGCCCTCGCAGGCGGTGTCGGCCTGCTGGCCGTGCTGCTGTCCATCTTCGTGCTGCTGCGTTACGGCCGGCGCCTCAACGGCGAGCTGACCAACTTGCACGACACGGCCCAGAGCATGGCGGGCAGGCGGCTGCCCGACGTGGTGGAGCGGCTGCGCAAGGGCGAGGAGGTGGACGTGGACGCCGAATCACCGCCCCCGCCGCCCGGCAGGATCACCGAGATCGCCCGGGTCGCCCGCTCCTTTGCCACCGTGCAACGGACCGCGGTGCAGGCCGCGGTCGGCCAGGCCAACCTGCGAAAGAGTGTCAACCAGGTCTTCCTCAACCTCTCGCTGCGCAACCAGTCGCTGCTGCACCGGCAGCTCGGCATGCTCGACTCCATGGAGCGCGCCACCAGCGACCCCGCCGTGCTGGCCGATCTCTTCCGCCTGGACCATCTGACCACCCGCATGCGCCGGCACGCCGAGGGCCTCATCATCTTGTCCGGCGCGACTCCCGGGCGTGGCTGGCGCGAGCCCGTGCCGGTCGTCGACGTGCTGCGCGCCGCGATCGCCGAGGTCGAGGACTACGTCCGGGTCGATGTGGCCACCGACTCGAGGGATGCCGTGGCGGGGCCCGCGGTCAACGACATGATCCACCTGGCCGCCGAGCTGATCGAGAACGCGACCACCTTCTCCCCGCCCGCCACCCGGGTCGAGATCAGGGCCGACGCCGTCGGGACCGGCTTCGCGGTGGAGATCGAGGATCGTGGGCTCGGACTTTCTGGCCCGGAACTCGACGACATCAACCAGCGCCTGGCCAGCCCGCCCGAGTTCGACCTGGCCAACAGCGACCAGCTCGGGCTGTTCGTGGTCGGCCAGCTGGCCGCCCGGCACGGGATCAGGGTCTCCCTGCGTGGATCTCCGTTCGGCGGCACTACGGCCATCGTGCTGATGCCGTACAGCATCATCGTCCGGGCCGCCGAGCCGGCTCAAGCGGGGGCGAGCCCCGGGCCGGCTCCGGCCCGGGCGGGTACCGGCGCGTTCCTGGCTGGCCCCGCAGACCCGGCCCCCAACCCCAGGCGCACTTCCCTGTTCGGCGTCACCGGCCGTCAGCAGCCCGGGTCGGTCACGCCCCCGGCCGGGCCCGACCCTGGTCTCCCCGGCGGGCAGCCATCCTGGACTCCGCCCGCCCCCGCCGCCCCCGGGGGACCGGCGGCCGGGCCCCCGCTGGCCCCGGAGCTGCCCCGCCGGGATCCCGCCCCCGCGGGGACGCACCGCGGCCTGCCCCGCCGGGTCCGCCAGGCTCACCTTGCCCCGCAGCTCCGGGGCAGCGCCGGCAACGGGCCACTGGCTGCCGCCCGCCCGGCGGCGGACACGACGGGCCGTTCCCCGGAGGAGAACCGCGACCTGATGTCCGCGTTGCAGCAGGGCTGGCAGCGGGGACGGCTGGATGATCTGGACGACCCGGCCGATGGCGTAGAGGGATGGCCGGGCGAACGGCCGGCTGCCGCGGCGGATCCGACTGACGGCGAGGCTTCCTGATGACTGAGGACAGCGCGGCGGGCCAACTGAGCTGGCTCCTGGACAACCTCGTCAGCGGGGTGGAGCAGGTACGCCAGGCCGTCATCCTGTCCCGGGACGGCCTGGTGGTAGCGACGTCGCAGAACATGAGCCGCGAGGATGGCGATCACCTGTCGGCCCTGGCCGCGGGGGTGCAGAGCCTGGCTCGCGGGGCCGGGCATCATTTCGCGGGCGGGGAGGTAAGGCAGACCATCATCGAGATGGAGTCCGCCTTCCTGCTTGTCATGGCGGCGGGGCAGGGCACCTGCGTGGCCGCGCTCAGCTCGGCGGACGCCGACGTCGGTGTCCTGGCCTACGAGATGGCCATGCTGGTACGCCGCATGGGCAGGCACCTGACGGCCCGGCCGAGATTTCCCGACCATGAACCGGCCGGGGGGTGAGCGGTCATGATCGTCCCGAACGAGCAGTGGCTTGACCGGGAAGCCGGCCCTGTGGTCCGGCCCTACGCGGTCACCAAGGGCCGGACCGTGGCTGCGGACGGGACTTCCGTGGGGTTGATCGACGTTGTCCTGGCGGTGGTTGATGCGCAGCCGCCGGCCGGCGTCCGGCTGAGCCCCGAGCACCGGCAGATCCTCGCCCAGTGCCGGCGGCCCATTACGGTGGTGGACCTGGCGTCTGACATCGACCTCCCGGTCGGCGTGGTCCGGGTGCTGCTCAGCGACCTGAGCGAGTACGGGATTGTCCGCATCCAGGGCGCGATCCGGGGGCCGGTAACTAACGAGCGTCTACTGAGGGACGTGCTGGATGGACTACACGCACTCTGATGCCGCCGCCGACGCACCGGCGGCGCCCACCACAGCCAAGATCCTCATCGCCGGGGGGTTCGGCGCGGGCAAGACCACGCTGGTCAGCGCCATCAGTGAGATCCGGCCGCTGCGGACCGAGGAAACCCTCAGCGACCGGAGCGTCGGCGTCGACGACATCAGCGGCGTGCGGGGCAAGACCACAACCACGGTGGCGATGGACTTCGGCCGGATCACGTTCCGGTCCGATCTGGCGTTGTACCTGTTCGGCACGCCCGGCCAGGAGCGGTTCTGGTTCATGTGGGACGAGCTGGCCTACGGTGCGCTGGGTGCGGTGGTACTGGCCGACACCCGGCGCCTGGGCGACTGCTTCGCCTCGGTGGACTACTTCGAGCGGCACGGCACCCCGTTCGTGGTGGCCGTCAACTGCTTCGACGACGCGCCGCCCTACGACACCGATGACGTCCGGATCGCGCTCGATCTCGACCCGGACGTGCCCGTGGTGCTCTGTGACGCGCGGGACCGGGAATCCGTCAAGAACGTGCTGATCACCCTGGTCGGCTACGTACTCACCCGGGCCAACCCGGCCGCTGAGTACCAGAGCGCGCCGTTGCCCGCCGGGTGACCGGGGTCCGGGCGGGAAACGCCGCCGGGATTAACTCGCCACCCAGTGGTGTTGTGCTGTATGGTCGCAGTAGGCGATGTCAATTCCGCCTACGGGGCGTGTATGCCCGGCCCAGCTAACCCGGCCTAGCTAACTCAGGCGAGACCAGCTAACTCATCTGAGCAGCCGATCCGGCTGAATTTCAGTTAGCCGCGAGAGGGGTCTAAGGCTCCGTCTTCCCAGGACACGGTCGAGGTCCAGGCGTCGAGCTACCCCGGTGCCAGCGTGGTCAAGACCGGCCCCGGATTTTCCCGACACGCGCACGTGCGCCTTTCCGCGGCGCCCTCCGGCGCCTTTTACCGGCGTGCCTGTATTCAGGCCGCCTTCCGAAAGGAATTCTCTGTATGACCGCAATTCTCACCCAGCCCGCGGCGGCGCCGCGGACCAACCGAAACCCATCCCAACGCCCGGCCCGGAAGCGGACCCCGGCGGCTGGGCAGCCCAGCAAGGCCAGGACACAGTCTCCTGCGGCCCCGGTCCAGGAAGGCCCCCCGGAGCCGGTGTCGGGCCTCCTGGACATTACCGACGGCCGGGCGTTCCTGCGCCGGGCCGGCTACCAGCGCGGCCCGGACGATGTCTCGCTGACCCAGGCGCAGGTCGATCAGTACGGCCTGCGCAAGGGAGATGCTGTGGAAGGCACCGCCCGGGCGACCCGGCCCAGCCAGGCACCCGGCAACCGTGACAGCCGGGCCAGCCGGGGCCGGCAGCAGCAGAACCCGGCGCTGGCCAGCGTCACCGCCGTCAACGGGGCCGACCCCGCGCAGGCGGCGCAACGCCCCGACTTCGCCAAACTGACCCCGCTGCACCCTCAGGAGCGGCTCCGCCTGGAGAACAGCACCAGCCAGGGCAACT
This sequence comes from Streptosporangiaceae bacterium, assembly GCA_036509255.1. Taxonomy (GTDB): domain Bacteria; phylum Actinomycetota; class Actinomycetes; order Streptosporangiales; family Streptosporangiaceae; genus RYN-230. Next base: position 19,751 of record DATCFY010000019.1, on the reverse strand, counting down.
CCCCCACGGGGCGGATCATCGACCTGGTCGCCCCGGTCGGCAAGGGACAGCGCGGGCTTATCGTGTCGCCGCCGAAAGCCGGCAAGACCATGGTGCTGCAGGCCATCGCCGACGCGGTGGCCGAGAACCATCCCGAAGTGCACCTCATGATGCTGCTGGTCGGCGAGCGCCCCGAGGAAGTGACCGACCTGCGCCGCTCAGTCCGCGGTGAGGTCGTCTACTCGACCTTCGACCAGGCCGCCGAAGAGCACATCCAGGTCGCCGAGCTGGCCATCGAGCGGGCCAAGCGGCTGGTCGAGCTGGGCCGCGACGTAGTCGTGCTGCTCGACTCCATCACCCGCCTCGGCCGCGCCTACAACCTGGCCGCGCCATCCAGCAGCCGCATCCTGCAAGGCGGCGTCGCCGTCGGTGCGCTCTACCCGCCGCGGAAGTTCCTCGGCGCCGCCCGCAACGTCGAGGACGGCGGTTCGCTGACCCTCCTGTGCACCGCCCTGGTCGACACCGGGTCGCGGATGGACGACGTGTTCTTCGAGGAGTTCAAGGGCACCGGGAACATGGAGCTGCGGCTGCGCCGCGAGCTGGCCGAGAAGCGCATCTTCCCCGCGATCGACGTAGGGCCGTCCAGCACCCGCCGCGACGACCTGCTCATGACGCCGGAGGAGCACCAGGTGACCGCCAAGCTGCGCCGGGTCCTGGCCGAGCTCGACCCGCAGCAGGCCATCCAGCTGCTGCTGGACCGGACCCGCGGCACCGCGTCCAACGCCGAGTTCCTCCGCCAGATCCAGCTCAGCACCTGACCGGGCCAGCGCTGAGCGGTGGCCCGTGCCGCGCCCCGGACCGCCGGATCCCTTGACCGGCCACCCGGCCCCCTTTACGGTGACCCTGATCGTCTGCGGATCTTGTAGCCAATTTGCCAAGGCGGCTGGATCACCCGTGCTGAACTGGACCTCACCCAGCGAGCGGACGCTACGACTCGTGCGCGGCGCGGATGACCTGCACGCGCACATGCGGCCCGGCCTGATGCGCCGCCAGGACACTGACCTCCAGCCGGGCCCCGGAGCCAGGACGCGGTCCAGCCGGGTCCGCCCCGAAGCCGCCCTACGTCCCGGCCGCAGAGCGCGCCGCGGCGCTCAGCGATGCCCATGCCCCCACGGCGGAGGACGTGCTGCCGCTGATGGTGGACGCGCTGTGGGCCACGGGCTCACCGACGAGGAGATCACCACCATGATCGTGTCTAACGGCCGGCTGCGGGCCGGCCCGGACGCGCGGCACGCCGGACCGCACGACACCGGCCACCCTGACGCCGGCCAGCGAGACCCCGGCCAGCCGGAGGACACTGCGTGACCACCATGGATGGGTTCGGGCGGCTGCTCGTCGTCAGCGCCCACGCGGCCGACTTCGTGTGGCGGGCAGCCGGTTACATCTCGGTCGTCACCTCAGCCTTCGGCGAGGCACACGTCGTGTGCCTGTCCTACGGCGAGCACGGCGAGTCGCCCGGCGCCTGGAAGCAGCCCGGCATGACCGTCGACCGGGTGAAAGAGATCCGCCGGGCCGAGGCGGAGGCGGCCGGCCAGGTACTGGGGGCCAGCATGCACTTCCTGGACCGGGGCGACTATCCCCTGCCGGACTCCGACGAGCTGGTGCTGGAGCTGGCGGAGCTGATGCGCGAGCTGCAGCCCGGGGTAATCCTCACCCACTCCCGTATCGACCCTTACAACTACGACCATCCGCGGGCCGCCGACCTGACCCTGCGGGCCCGGATGGTGGCCCAGGCCCAGGGGCGGCCGTCGGCGCACCCGGTGCTCGGCGCACCGCCGGTGTTCCGGTTCGAGCCCCACCAACCCGAGATGTGCGAGTTCCGGCCGGACGTGCTGGTCGACATCACGCCGGTGTTCGACCTGAAACAGCAGGCCATGGCCGCCATGGGGACCCAGGAACACCTGGTCCGCTACTACGAGGACCTGGCCGAGCGGCGCGGCGTGCAGGCACGGCGCAACGGCGGGCTGGCCTCGATTCGCTACGCCGAGGCCTACCAGCGGGTTTTTCCTCAAGTGAGCGGAGTGCTGGCATGAAACCGGTCGTCATCATGGACCCGCCGCGCGCAGACGCCGCCGTGGTCGCCGAGCTCGGCGAGCTCGGCGTGGCCACCGTGCACGAGGCCGCAGGCAAGACCGGGCTGCTGGGCACCTTCCTCCGGCCGGCCTGGGCCGGCGCCCGCGCCGCCGGGACCGCCCTTACGGTTCTGTGCGGGCCGGGCGACAACCTGATGCTGCATGCGGCCGTGGAGCAGACCCGGCCAGGGGATCTGCTGATCGTCACGACGATGTCCCCGTCCAGCGACGGGTTCGTCGGCGAGCTGATCACCACTGCGCTCGCGGCGCGCGGGGCGCGTGGCCTGGTCACCACGACCGGGGTGCGAGACGTCGCCGCGATTACCGCGGCGGGTTTCCCCGTCTGGTCCCAGTTTGTCAGCGCGCAGGGCACGCTCAAGGCCATCGCCGGCGCGGTGAATGTGCCAGTCAGCATCGGCGGCACAGTGATCCGCCCGGGCGATGCGGTGGTCGCGGATGACGACGGTGTGGTGTGCATCCCCCGTGCGGAGGCCGCGCGGGTGGCGGCGGACGGACGGCGGCGGGCCCGGCAGGAGGACGAGGCGCGGGACGCGTTCGCCCGAGGGGAGCTGGGCCTGGACCGCTATCAGCTGCGGGCGGTGCTGGAACGGCTCGGCGTGACGTATCTGCGGGCGGGCCAAGAGGAGAGGTGAGCGTGGCCGACGAGGGGGCCGTGCTGGACGCGCTGCGGGATGTCATCGTGGCGGGAGAGCTCGCGGCCAGGCAGCGCCTAATCGAGGTGGACCTGTGCGAGCGGTTCGGCTGCCGCCGGTTCGCGGTGCGAGCCGCGATCCCGGTCCGGGCCAGCCAGCGGTGGCTTAATGAGCTGGCGACCGGAGGTTGACTGAAGGTACAGTTCAGGTCCGGGAGGCCGACACCCGGCGCTGTGGGCCCCCGCGGGATGGCTATGACGACCGCCGCACTGGCGCGGCAGATCGGGTAGATAGCGTGAGCACGGCGTGACGCGGGCATGACCTCTGCTCCGCCCGTCCTCTCCCGGCCGAAGCTGACCCCCCGGCTGCGGGTGCTGATCGGTTTCCTCTGTGCGCTGGTCCTGGTGGACACGGTCTTCTTCACCGCGCTGACCCCGCTGCTGCCGCATTACACGCACACCGCCGGGCTGTCCAAGACGGGCGCGGGGATCCTGGTCGCCGCCTACCCGCTGGGCACCCTGGTCGGCGCGCTGCCCAGCGGGGTGCTGACCGCGCGCCTCGGCGACCGGGCGGTGGTGCTGATCGGCCTGGCCCTGATGAGCGCTTCCACGCTGGTCTTCGGCTTCGCTACGGCCGCCCCGATGCTGGACGCGGCGCGGTTCGTGCAGGGCCTGGGCGGGGCGTGCACCTGGACCGCGGCCATGGCCTGGATCGCCACCGCCGCCCCGGCCGAGCGGCGGGGTGAACTGCTGGGGACCGGCCTGGCCGCCGCGGTGGTCGGCGCGCTGTTCGGGCCGGTGGTCGGCGCGGTCGCCGGGCAGGTGGGCACGGGACCCGCCTTCGCCGCGGCCGCGGTAGCGGGGATCGGCCTGATGGTGGTGGCGTTCCTGGTCCCCGCCCCGGAGCGGTCCGAGCCACAGAGGCTGCGGGCCGCGCTGCCCGCGGTGCGCGACCGCCAGGTCGGCGCGGGCATGTGGCTGACCTTGCTGGCCGGCCTGGCGTTCGGCGTGGTGGACGTGCTGGTGCCGCTGCGCCTGGCCCAGCTGGGTGCGACCACACTGATCATCGGGGGGACGTTCCTGGCCGCCGCGGCGATCGAGTCAGCCCTCTCCCCGCTAGCCGGGCGGCTGTCCGACCGGCGCGGCGCGCTGGTGCCCATCCAGATCTCGCTGTGTGCCGCCGTGGTGGTCAGCCTGCTGGTGCCGTGGCTGGCCCCGGCGCCGGTGCTCATCGCGCTGCTGGTCGTGGGCATGCCGTCGTACGGGACGCTGTTCACCCCGGCCTCGGCCCTGCTCAGCAACGGCGCGCACCGGCTGAACCTGAACCAGGGCCTGGCCTTCGGGCTGGCCAACCTGGCCTGGGCCGGCGGCCAGACGGTGGGCGCGGCGGCCAGCGGGGCCCTGGCTGAGGCCACCTCCGACCTGGTCCCGTTCGTCCTGCTGGCCGCCGCCTGCCTGGGCACGCTCGTGACGCTGCGTGCCCTGGCCGGACGCTTCCGCTAGTCCTGGTCCGGTGAGCTGGCCGCTCAGGCCAGCTTGGCGAAGAACTGCCGGATGTCCCCGGCCAGCAGATCCCTGGCCTGGTGCGCCGCGTAATGCCCGGCCGCGTCGCGCGGGCCGCCTGAGGGAAGCCCGGGGTCGTAGCAGTTCCAGCTGACGATGCCGTGGTGGTCCCGCTCGGCGAACCGGCGGATCGACTGGAAGTCCCCGGCGAACATGGCCAGCCCGGTCGGCGCGGTGGTCGGCCCGTCCGGGTGCCCGCCGGTGTGCGCGTCCTCGTAGTAAAACCGGATCGCCGACCCCGAGGTGCCGGTCAGCCAGTACAGCGCCACGTTGGCCACGACGAAGCCGGGGTCCAGGCTCTCCCCGAGCAGCTGGGCGTTCCAGGCGAGCAGGCCGGCCGGGGAGTCGGCCAGGGCGAACGCCAGCGTCTGCGGCTGCTGGCTGTGCAGCGTGTTGAAGGAGAACATGGTGTCGTAGAACCACTTCAGGTGGCCCAGGGCCGCCTGGTCGGCCTCACTCAGCCCGCTGAACTCGTCGGGGTCCCCCGACGGGAAGGAGAACAGCTGGGTGACGTGCACCCCGATGACGTGATCCGGATCGATCCGGCCCACCTCGGGGGAGATCATCGAGCCCGCGTCGTTGCCGACTGCTCCGTAACGGTTGTAGCCGAGGCGGCGCATCAGCTCCGCCCAGGCCCGCGCGGTGCGGTAGCGGTCCCAGCCGGGGCCGCGCGTCGGCCCGGAGAACCCGAACCCCGGCAGCGAGGGTATGACCAGGTCGAAGGCGGGCGCGGCCGGGTCGTCCGGCTCGGTCAGGGGCGTGATGAGGTCCAGGTACTCGATGACGGAGCCGGGCCAGCCGTGGGTGAGCAGCAGCGGCGTGGCGTCCTGCCGCGAGGACCGGACGTGCAGGAAGTGGATGCTCTGCCCGTCGATGTCGGTGACGAACTGCCGATAGGAGTTCAGCCGGGCCTCGACTGCCCGCCAGTCGAATCCGTCCACCCAGTACCTGGCCAGGTCCCGGACCCGGGCCAAGGTCATGCCGTAGCTGCCGGTGGCGCCGGTCAGCTCGTCTGGCCACGTCGTCCGGCGCAGCCGTCCGGCCAGGTCATCCAGGGCGGCCTGCGGGATGTCGACACGGTACGGGCGGATGGCGGCGGCGCCGGTTATGGCTTCCCTCACTTCAGAACGGAATGCTCTATTCCGTTACTTTAGCAGAGCGGAATAATCCGTTCCGCTGGTAAGGTAAGGTTCGTGGCAGATCGTGCGGGAGAGGCGCTGCCGGGCCGGCGGGGACAGGCCCGGCGCAACGACACGCTGATCCTGGAGGCCGCGCGCCAGGTGTTCCTGAGCGACCCGAAGGCCCCGGTCGCCGCGGTGGCCGAGCACGCCGGCGTGGGGATCAGCGCGCTCTACCGGCGCTATCCCAGCAAGGAGGACCTGCTGCGGCGGCTGTGCCACGACGGGCTGCGGCGGTTCATCGCCGAGGCCGAGGCGGCCGCGTCCGACCCTCATCCCCTGGCCGCGCTGAGCGGCTTCCTGGAGCGCATCGTGGCCGCCGACGTGCACTCGCTCACCGTGCACCTGGCCGGCACGTTCACTCCCACCCAGGAAATGCATGACGACGCGCGCCGGGCCGGGGCACTGGCCGCCGGGCTGGCGGAACGGGCCCAGGCGGTTGGCCACCTGCGTCCCGACGTGGTGGCTGGTGACCTCGATCTCGTACTGGAGGGCTGTGCCGCGATCCGCGTGCCCGACCCGGCCCGGACCAGCGAACTGCGCCGCCGCTACCTGCGCCTGCTGCTCGACGGCCTGGCCGCCGCCCCGGGATCACCGCCCGGCCGGCCCCCACTGCCCGGTCCCCCGCCGCACGGCGACCTGAACTGGCGCTGGCAGCAGCGGCCCTAGGCCGCCCGGCTACTGGCCCGACCCCGGGCCCCTTTCCCCCGTTCCGCGCTGGTTCGTGCGCTAACCGCGGTCCGCCTCCGGGCTTCGCGGTTCGTGTGCGCGGACGGCTGCGACCACGACGCTTTGAGCACACGCTTCTCCGCTCGAGCCGCCGATGGGGCGCGGATGGGGTCCCGCGCCTCCCCGATCGGCCTTCCTCCTGCCTCCCTGCCCCGCCTCCCAGGCGGCCCACCCAGTGGCTTGGCAAGATTGTATTAATCCACTAGTGTATTTGGACATGAGCTCGGAGCAGGCGATGATCCGGTTCCGGCTGGATCCCCGGTCCGGGGTCCCGGCCTACCGCCAGCTTGTCGACCAGGTCCGGCAGGCGGTGCGCCTGGGCCTGCTGCAACCCGGGGATCAGCTGCCCCCGGTCCGTGAGGTCGTCACCCAGATCACGATCAACCCGAACACGGTGCACCGGGCGTACCGCGACCTGGAAAGCGAAGGGCTCGTCCAGGGACAGCAAGGACGGGGGACGTTCGTGCTGGCGGCCCCGGTGCCTGCCGCGGCGCCCGAGCAGGTGGCCGAGCTGCACCGGGAGCTCGTGGCCTGGGTCGGCAAGGCCCGCGCGGCGGGACTGGACGACGAGGGGATCGCGGCCCTCGTCGCCCTGTCGGTCCGCCCTCCCGGGACCAGCGCAGGAGCGACCAGGATGGCGGAGACCGGGAGAGAGGAGATCGCGCGATGAGCACACCAGCGGCCGCGGTGGAGACCTTAGGGCTCGGGAAACGGTACGGGCACGCCTGGGCTTTGCAGGACTGCTCGTTCCGGCTGCCCCCGGGCCGGATCGCCGGCCTCGTCGGGCCGAACGGCGCGGGCAAGTCCACGCTGCTGCGGATGCTCGCCGGGATCAGCACCCCCAGCGCAGGCGAGATGAGCGTGCTCGGCTGGCCGGCGGGGACCCAGAGCACCGAGACGCTGGCCTGCATCGGTTACCTCGACCAGGACCGCCCGCTCTACCGGGGCTTCCGCGTGTCCGAGATGCTCCGCTTCGGGCGGGAGCTGAACCCGCGCTGGGATGACACACGGGCCCGGCGCCACCTCGACGACCTTGCCATTTCCCCCAGGTCCCGGATCGGCAGGCTATCGGGCGGCCAGCAGGCCCAGGTCGCGCTCACGATGTGCCTGGCCAAGCGGCCGGAACTGCTGCTGCTCGATGAGCCGGTGGCCGCGCTGGACCCGCTGGCCCGCGACGACCTGATGCACATCCTGCTCCAGTCGGTCGTCGACGACGGCGCCACGGTCCTGCTGTCCTCCCATGCCGTGGCGGATCTGGCCACGGTCTGCGACTACGTGATCATCCTGTCGGCGTCGCGCGTCCAGCTCGCCGGTGACCTGGACCACGTGCTGGCCAGCCACCGGATGTTGCTCGGGCCGGCCGCGGCGGCCCCGCCCGTCCCGGCCGACGGGGCGGTGGTCTCATCGGTCACAACCGGCCGCCAGACCACCATGATCGTCCGCGCGGGGCAGCTCATCGCGGGGCAGCCGGCCTCAGCGCAGCCACCCGCCGGGCTACCGATCGCCGATCCGGCGTGGGAGGTGGTCGAGCCGACGCTGGACGAGATCGTGCTGGCCTACCTGCGTCACCGCCCCCAGGACCTGCCGCAGCGGCCCGGCCGGTGGGCGCGGGGCGCCGCGCCAGTGGAGGCCCGGTGACCTGGGTCGCGTGGCGGGTCCAGCGTCCGCAGATCCTCGCCGCGCTAGGGGCCGTGGCGATGCTCGCGGTATGGCTGACCGCCACCGGCCTGGTCACGGGACACAGCCCGGCGTGGAAGTACTGGACTGACGGCGACGTCGGGCTGCTGTACGCTCTGCCCGGCCTCCTCGGGCTGGCCCTCGGGGCACCGCTCGTCGCGGGCGAGGCCGGCCACAGAACCCAAAGGCTCGCCTGGACTCAGAGCATCCCGCGGACTCGCTGGCTCGCGTTCAAGCTACTCATGGGCGGCCTGGTCGCGGCCGGCCTCAGCGCTGCTCTCACCGCGCTGCTCGAGTGGTGGACGAAGGTGGTGTCCATCGCGGCCAGCACGAACTCGGGCGGCTTCTCGGGCGTACGCATCCAGCCTGCTGCTTTCGACGTGACGGGGATCGTCGTAGTCGGCTACACCTTGTTCGCTTTCGCGCTCGGCACGGCGCTTGGGGCGGTCATCCGGCGTCCCGGATGGGCGTTCGCCCTGGGCATCCCGGTGTTCGCGGCCGGCCGGCTGCTGGTCGAGGACTGGTGGCGGCCCCATCTGGTCGGGCCAGCCAGCTACGCCAGCTTGACCGGGATCCCGTCGAAGGCCGTGTGGAACGGGTGGCTGCTGAACTCGGGTCTGGTACCCGCCGGCCGGACCAGCCCGGTTCCGGGGCAGACGTGGCAGGCCAGCCCGCCAGCCAGCTACTACACCTGCACGAACCACGCCAGGTCCATGGCTGCCGATGCCCACTGCGCTGCCCTGGCCCACGTCCACTACGTAATGCAGTTCCAGCCCGCCAGTCATTACTGGGCCCTCCAGGGAGCCGAAACGGCCATCTTCGCCGGGATCGCGGTCCTGCTGCTCGGGGTGACCGTGATCGCCGTGCGGAAGTGGTCATCGTGAGGCCAGCTCCCGGGATAGGACGGCGCACCCGCGGGGAGGGTGAGCCGCGATGACCTGGGTGGCGTGGCGCGTGCAGCGCCTGCAGTATGTCGCCGCAGCCGTAGCGGTCGCCGTGCTGATGGTATGGCTGGCCGCGAGCGGGCTGGACCGTCAGGCCCACTGGTCGCAGATGTCCGACACGGGCGACGTATACGTCCTCTACGCCCTGCCCGGCCTGCTCGGGCTGGCCGTCGGGGTTGCGGTCGTCGCCGCGGAGGCCGAGGGCGGCACCGACCGGGTCGCCTGGACCCAGAGCATCAGCCGGGCTCGTTGGCTGACTGGCAAGCTGGCCGTGGGCGCCCTGGTGAGCGCGGGCCTCACCGCCCTGCTCATGCCGTTGCTGGGCTGGTGGATCGGAGCCACACGCTCAGGTCCCGACATCGTGCCCAGGAATTTCGGCATTACCGGCGTCGTCAGCATCGGCTACGTGCTGTTCGCCTATCTGCTGGGCGCGGCGCTCGGAGCGGTGCTCCGCCGGCCCGGCTGGGCGTTCGCGGCAGGCGTCCCGATCTTTACCGCGGTGCGGCTGCTGATCGACGGCCTGCGCCCGGCGCTCGTGCCGCCGTCCGTCGCCAGCTATACCGCTCAGCCGGTCATCCAGCCGTCCGGCTGGGTGCTGAACGGCGCGTACCTGCCGCTCGGACGGACCAGCCCGGCGCCCGGCCAGACCTGGGCCAGCCCGTGGACTCGGATGGGCTCGTGCTTTTACCGGACGCAAAGCCAGGCGGGCCTCGGCCGGTGCGCGGTCCGAGCTCACCTGCACTTCGTTTTTGAGTATCAGCCCGAGAGCCACTACTGGGCGCTCCAGGGGGTGGAGACAGCCATCTACGCCGCGATGGCGCTCGCCCTGGCCGCCATCGCCCTGGCCGCCGTCCGCCGGCGCGACTGACTCCGACGCGGTCAGTCCCGGGGGCGGGAGGCCAGTATCTGGGCCAGGTGCTGGCCCCGTACCCCGCCGAGCTGGTCGGCCTGGGTACGGCAGGAGAACCCGTCGGCCAGGAAGACCGTGCCGGGCGTGGCCCCCCGCAGCGCGGGCAGCAGGGCCAGCTCCGCGACCGCCGCGGAGACGTCGTAGTGGCCTTTCTCCATGCCGAAGTTCCCGGCCAGGCCGCAGCACCCGGCCAGCGTGGTGACCGTGGCCCCGGCCGCGGCCAGCAGCGCCCGGTCCGGGCCGTAACCCATCACCGAGTAGTGATGGCAGTGCGGCTGGGCGATGATCTCGCTCCCGGTCAGGTCCGGCGGGGTCCAGTGCGGCCCCGGGCCGAGCGGCGGCGGCGCGGTGAGCAGCTCAGCGAGCGTGCGGGTCGCGGCGGCCACCGCGGCGGCCCGGGGGTGGCCGGGGAACAGGTCGCCCAGGTCAGACCGGAGCACGGCGGTGCACGAGGGTTCCAGCCCGACGATTGGGATGCCGGCCTCGGCGTACGGGCCGAGGACATCCAGCAGGGAGCCCAGGCGGCGGCGCGCCCCGTCCAGCTGGCCGGTGCTGATCCAGGTCAGCCCGCAGCAGGCCACGCGCTCAGGGACGATCACCTGGTAACCGGCCTGGCCCAGCACCGTGAGAGCCGCCTGCGGCACCTCAGGATCGAAGGCGTCACTGAACGAGTCGGCCCACAGCACCACCGGGCGCGGCCCGCCGTCGGCGGCCGGGGCCCGCGGGGCTGAGCGCTGGCCGGCCGAGCGGCGGAACGGCACCGCGGCGAACGACGGGATCGCCCGCCGGGTGTCCATCCCCCCCGCGGCCAGCACCGCCGTTGCCAGTGGCCCGATCCGCAGCAGGGCGTTGACCAGCCGGGGCGCGGCCCCGGCCCACCGGGACCAGCGGGGCAGCTGGCCCAGCGCGTAGTGCGAGCGCGGCCGCAGCCGCCGCCGGTAGGCCCGGTAGGCCACCTCGGACTTGTACTGGGCCATGTCCACCCCGGCCGGGCAGTCCGCCGAGCAGGCCTTGCAGGACAGGCACAGGTCCAGCGAGTCACGCACCTCGGGCGACTTCCAGCCGCCGGAGACCAGGGTGCCCTGGGCCATCTCCTGCAGTACCCGCGCGCGGGCCCGGGTGGAGTCCTTCTCATCGCGGGTGGCGAGGTAGGAAGGGCACATGAAGCCGCCTGACGCGGACGAGTCGGCCCGGCATTTGCCCACGCCCACACAGCGGTGCACGGCTTTGGTCAGGTCGCCGTCGTCCTCGGCGAGCACGAAGCCCCCCTGCCGGGGCAGCGGGGCGGCGCCCGGGCGGCGCAGGTCAGCGTCCAGCGGCCGGGGGCGGACCAGGACACCGGGATTGAGCAGGTCGGCGGGGTCCAGCAGCTGCTTGAAGGCGCCGAAGGCAGCCAGCGCTTCGGGTGAGTACATCACCGGCAGCAGCTCGCTGCGGGCCCGGCCGTCGCCGTGCTCCCCGGACAGCGACCCGCCGTGCGCGGTCACCAGGTGCGCCGCATCGGTCAGGAACCGGCGCATCACCTGGGCGCCGTCCGGCCGGTCCAGCGGGAAGTCGATCCGGACGTGGATGCAGCCGTCCCCGAAGTGCCCATACAGCAGCCCGTCCAGGTCGTAGGACCCGAGCAGGGCGCGGAACTCCCGCAGGTAGGCGCCGAGCCGGTCCGGTTGCACGGCCGCGTCCTCCCAGCCGGGCCAGGCTTGCTTGTTGCCGGGGGTCCGCCCGGCGAGTCCCGCGCCGTCTTCCCGGATGCGCCAGACCGCCGAGGCCTCCGGGCCCGCCGGGATCACCGCGGCGGCCATGGCGCCGGCGCTGGCCACCATGGCCTGGGCCAGGGACACCGCCTCGGCCGGGGAGGTGGCGCCCATCTCGACCATCAGCCAGGCATCACCGGGGGGCAGCTCGGGTACCCGGGACGATCCCTTGCGGCGGCGCACCACGTCGACCATCCGGGCGTCCAGGCCTTCGATGGCCAGCGGCGTGTGGGCCAGGATCGCGGGCACCGCGTCGGCCGCGTCGGCCACGTCCGGGTAGCCGAGCACGACCAGCGCGTGGGCCTGCGCCACCGGGACCAGGCGGACCGTGGCGCCCAGCATGGTGACCACGGTGCCTTCCGTGCCGGACAGCGTCCGGGCCAGGCTGGCCCCGTTCTCCGGGAGCAGGTGCTCCAGGGAGTACCCGGAGACCTGACGGCGCAGCCGCCCGAACTCTTTGCGCAGCAGGGCCAGGTTCGCCGAGACGAGAGACTCGAGGCCGGGCACCGGGTCCAGGCCGCGGCCGGCCGTGAAACGCCGCCCGGTGCCGTCCACCACGTCCAGCTCGAGCACGTTGTCCGCGGTGCGGCCGTAGGCCAGCGCGTGCGCGCCGCACGCGTTATTGCCGATCATGCCGCCCAGGGTGGCCCGGGACTGGGTGGAGGGATCAGGGCCGAACCGCAGCCCGTAGGGGGCCGCGGCCGCCTGGAGGCTGGCCAGGATGACGCCAGGCTCGACCCGGGCCGTCCGCGCCTCCGGGTCGAGGTCCAGGATCCGGCCCAGGTGCCGCGAGGTGTCCATGACGATCCCCGGCCCGACCGCGTTTCCGGCGATGGAGGTGCCGGCGCCGCGGGTGGTCAGCGGGGTCCCGGTGCCCCGGGAGACCGCCGCGATGGCCAGGATGTCGTCGGCATCCCGGGGGAAGGCCACCACCTGGGGCACGACCCGGTAGTTCGAGGCGTCGCTGGAGTACTCGGCGCGGCGGCGGGAGGATTCATCCACCTCGCCTTGCATCGCCGCGCGCAGAGCCTGGGCGATGTCTGCTGGATCCACGCCTGTCATCCTGCCGTGAGCTGGCCACTGCCCAGTACGGGGCCCCGCCCCTGTGACCAGCGGCGGGGCCAGGTGCCCGGTTACCGGGACGGCAGGTGGCCGCGCCGGCCTGCCGGGCTGGTCAGCGCCGGTACTTCCAGCTGGTGCCGACCCCGGACAGGTGCAGGGCCAGGCAGACCAGGCCGAGCAGCATCAGGCTGGTCGGCGAGAAGATGGCGTTACTGATGGACACGTTCGCGGCGTTGATGATGAAGGCAATGGCAAAGAGAATGGCTGCGACGAACCCCAGCATGAGGGCAGTCCTTCCGTCACTGATGCGGCTGAGTCGACATTGGCGGCGAATCCAGGCCAGTCACCCGTAATCCGCCGCTTTAGCCCTGGAACGGCCGGAAGGTACCCAAGATCGGCGAACTAAACCGCGGACCGCACGCATCAGCGGTCACGATTGGGGCACTCTGGGCGCGTGGCCGTTATCCCACCGCCCAGCGGGGCCGCCGCGGCCGCGCCGCGGCCGCCCTGGCGCGTCGCCGCGTTCGTGGCGGCCGTCGTCGCCGTCGTCGTGCTCACGATTGTGCTGGCCGCGGCGGCCCGGAACCGGGGGCAGGGCCCCAGCGCTACCCGCAAGGTCTTCGTCGCGGCGGACTCGGTGAACACCGTCGACCTCCAGGGACCGCCGGGGCAGCTGAGCATCGACGCCGTCCGGACTGGCCGGGTGACGCTGTCCGGGCCGGTGAGCTGGACCGGCCGATCGGCAGTGATCGTGACCGGCCCACGGATCACCGGCGGCGTGCTGCACCTGGCCTACCGGTGCGCCGCGCACAGCCCGTGCAGCGGGCGCCTGCGGCTCGCGGTGCCTCAGCACTGCGGGATCGTGCTGCGGCAGCCGTCCGGCCACGTGCTCATGTCCGGCCTGGCCGGCCCGCTACGGATCAGCGCACGGAGCGTGGACATCAGCGCGGCCGGGCTACGGTCATCCAGCCTGTTCGCGCAGATCACGTCGGGCCATCTGAGCGCCGCCTTCGCATCTGCGCCCCGTCGGATCAGTGTCACGCTGATCTCCGCACAGGCCACGCTGCACCTCCCGGCCACTGCCACCTACCGGCTGAGCCAGCAGGTCACCTCGGGATACGTCCACGCGGGCATCCCGCGGGCCAGCGACTCCTCCCGGACGATCGTGGCCCGGATCGACTCCGGTGAACTGGAACTGCTGCCGGGCTGATCCCTGGCCCTAGGCGGGCGTGAAGTGCGAAGACCGCTGAGGTCGGCCGCTCGGGCCGCGATTCGCGCGGCATGTCCCAGGTACCTGGGACATGCTCTGGTGAGTATCCCGACCGTAGGGTGGTGGGATGAGCCTCGGATCGCTTGCCATCGTCGAAGAGTGGCTGGATGCGGTAAACCGCGGTGACGCCCGGCGGGCAGAGCAGCTATCGGCGGATGAGGTGGAAATCGTCGGGCCTCGCGGGTCCATGCGCGGACGCCAGGTCCTGGCGGCCTGGATGGACCGGGCCGGGTTCTCCGCCGAGTCGCTGCGCTGGTTCTGCGGTGGCGACGGCAGCGTGGTCGTAGAGCAGGCCGCCCGCTGGATCGATTCCGCGACCGGTGCCGATCGCGGCCAGGCGCAGGTGGCATCCTGTTTCTGCGTTGACGGAGGAGACATCATCCGTTACGCGCGCTACGAAAACCTGGAGCTCGCGCTCATGGCGGCGGGTCTCGATGATGGTGACGAGGTCATGCCAGAACAACGCTGGCCATAATGCGCTAGCCAGCCGGCAACAGCGCCGGTCTTACTCCTCTCATGCCGTGGGGACATGTCTCGCCGCATGAGGCCATGCGGTCAGAGGTCCAGGATGGTCGTCAAAGGGCCCCGGCGTTACGCTGTCGATAGGTTGCGCTGGCCGGGAGGCGCTGGTGACCGCAGGACCTGGACAGCGTGGGGCAGCGAGCGCGATGGGCCGTGGCCGCCTCCGGGCCTCCGACGCAGACCGCGAGCAGGTGATCGACACGCTCAAGACCGCGTTCGTGCAGGGCTGGCTGACCAGGGACCAGCTCGGTGTGCGGGCCGGCCAGGCGCTGGTGTCGCGGACCTATGCGGAGCTCGCGGCAGTCACCGACGGCATCCCTGCCGGGCTGATCGGCGTCGTTGGGCCACCCGCGCTCCCGGTGGGACGCGTTCAGAAGCCGACGAGCAAGAAGGTGGCTGCGTGGACGGCGTGCGTGATCATTCCGGCAGCGCTGGGAGCCGCTTTCCTTACCTATTACGGCGGATTCTTCGTCCTGTTCTTGCTTGCCTTCACCGGGTTGACGATGACTTCTAAACGCTGATCGCCGGGCTCGGGACCGGAAGCGCTCCCGTGCCTGGGTTGGTGGCGTCGCGGCACTGGTCAGGAGATCGCGGCCTTCACCAGTTCGGTGACTTTCTTCTCTACTAGGGGGCTCCACGCCGTGAGCGCGTACGACACCGGCCACATGTCGCCGTCGTCGAGGTTGGCCGCCTCCTGGAAGCCCAGGGTTGAGTAGCGGTAACTGAACTTGCCCGAGTCCTGGAAGAAGACGACAAGCTTGCCGTCCTCGTTCGCGTACGCGGGCATCCCGTACCAGGTCTTCGGAGACAGTTCCGGGGCGGCCGCGGTCACCGTTACATGCACCCGCTCGGCCAGGGCACGATCCTCCGGTGCCATCTGCTCGATCCTGTCGAGGACCGCCTGCAGGCCGTCAGCCTTCTTGGCGCCCTTCTTGCCCTCGGCGCGCAACTCGGCTGCGCGCTCCTTCATCGCGGCACGCTCTTCCGCGCTGAACCCGCCGGACCCGGCCTTGGCATTCTTCGTGGGCATTTCCGGACGTCCTTTCCTGGCGCTCAGGGGCTCGGTATCACGCCGGCCCTCCAGCGAAAGGCTAGGCCCGACCACACCGTGGCGCTTCTCGAATCCTGACCGGATCGGGGAGTTCGCACGGGGCGGTCAGCAGCAGAATCGCGACAGCGCCGATCCGGGCGTTACGGCGCCATCCGGCCTGCCGGGCCAAGCCGGACGTGAAGTTGCGGAACTGTTCTAGCTCACCCAGGGGGGTGACCCGGGTCTGACACGCGGCCGGGTATCGCTGTCCGCTGGTTCGTCACGATCTTGCGAGCGGGATCGCCGGCAGGTGGGCGTCTGCGTGCCATGCGGCCAGGATGTCATCACCGATATGACCGATCAACGGGCGTCTCCGGGGCCTCAGCCGCCACGGCCGTGTTCCTGAAGAGTCTTCCCGCCCAGGATGCGATAACCACACATATCGTCCGCCCGGCTCCTTGCCGGAAGGGAGCCAGGGGGCCAGGTACATGGGCTGACCGCAGCAGGACCGGACTACTGGGGTACTGACTGGTTATCTCGCCGAAGGGGCGGTTCAGGTGTCGAGGCTCACGTGCTGCACGCTGCTGACCTCTTGACCTTCATGTGCAGTGACGGTGTACCAGATCGTCACATCGTCAGCGGGCAGGCGCAGCTCCTAGGCACCGCACCGCCTTCACCCTCCGCGCCGAGTAGCCAGCGCCTGGCCGGGCTGCCGCCGGGCTCCAGGCGATCCTGGTCGGGAAAGTTCCGGCGCCGGGAGTATGCGGATCAGCAGGCGGCCGGAGTTAATGGGGAGTGAGCAACGAGCAAGCCGAGTTCGCCGAGTTCTTCCAGGCCAGCTGGGAGCCGTGCCTGCGGGCCGTGATGGCGGTCGTCGGCCGGTCGCAGCTGGCCGAGGACCAGGTGGCTGAGGCGTTCGCCCGGGCCTGGGTGTCGTGGCAGAAAGTGCGCCGCCATCCGGCCCCGCGGGCGTAGGTGGTGCGCACGGCGCTGAACACGGGGGCGTCGTGGTGGCGGAAGCGCAGCCGGGAACTGCCCCTGGCCGCCCACGACCTGACCACCCCTGACGGCCTCGGCGGCGGTCTCGATGCGGCGTTGCTGACCGCGCTGGGGCGCCTGCCGACCCGCCAGCGCGAGGTGATCGCGCTGCGGATCTTCCTTGACCTGGATACGGACACGATCGCCCGGCAGCTGGGGATCGAGGCCGGGACGGTCCGGACGCACCTGTCCCGGGGCGTGGCGGCGCTGCGGCGCGAACTCATGACCAACACGACGGAGGCGGAGTAATGAACGTCCACGACGAGATGAGCGACAGCGAGGTGCTGCGGACCGCCGCTGACGTGCTGTCCGCGATCCCGGT
The DNA here is from genome assembly GCA_036509255.1 of Streptosporangiaceae bacterium. Lineage (GTDB taxonomy): Bacteria > Actinomycetota > Actinomycetes > Streptosporangiales > Streptosporangiaceae > RYN-230. The sequence goes on along the minus strand of DATCFY010000019.1, from coordinate 2,989 downwards.
GGCCGGGCCCCCGGACGCAGAGGCGGTCATGGCCCGGGGCCGGGCCCGGCGACGGCACCACCGGGCCACGCTGGGCCTGGCCAGCACCACGGCCGCCGCGGCCGTGGCCATCAGCCTGGCGGCTGCGCTGGGCGGGAGCCCGGCGTCGGCGCCCGGGGTCGGCACCATCCAGACCACCGCGTTCACGCTGGTGCAGAACGCGAACGGCACGGTCACGCTGACGTTGACCCAGGGTCAGATGTTCGACCCCAGCGTCCTCCAGCGGGCCCTGGCCCGGGACGGCATCCCGGCCCTGGTCAAGATAGACACCTTCTGCGCGTCTTACCCGGCGGTGCCCTGGGCAGACGCTAGGGCGGTCTGGTCCGTCCGGCTGCCCGACGGAACCCGGGTTCCCTTGTTCACCCCGGGCGAGCACACCATTCCCCCCGACGCGGTGAATGTGATCAATCCTGCGACCATCCCGGCCGGGACGGAACTGTTCTTCGACTACGTCAACCATGACCAAACTCTGATCGGCGACCCCCTCATTTACACCAACTCCTACTCCTGCATCAAGGGCTCGCCGCCCGGGACGCCGTGACGATACGTACACTCGCCACTACGCGCAGTCGGCTACCGCCAGGCGGCCTCCTACAGGCGCGCAACCACAAGGCAGTCAAGACCAGGCGCCTGGACCCGCGCGCAGGCCGACATCTCGGAGGCCAGGAACAGCCCCTGGTTACGTCACTTCAATCCCGCCAGCGAGTCATAACCACACACCTATGGCAAGGGCGGGCTGCCGAAGGCCTGGCGGCCGCTTGCGCATCCACCGATCCCATCTCCGGAAAGGGCCTATGCTCCTCACCACCGGTTCCGCCCAGCCCAGCCCGGACCCATGGAAGTCTGACGAAGACGCCTTGTGGTTCCGGCGGACACCCCAGAAGACCGCAACTTCTCTCCTGAGCCCGCTGCTGCCGTCGACCCCCAGTGAGGCAGGCATGCCTGATGTCCTTTCGTCGTGGCCCGGGTCTAGTGGAGGCCGGTGATCTGCTCGATGTCGTACCGGGCGCGAAGATCGGCCACCGTACCGGCGTCCGGTCGGCCCTTGCTCGTCTCCATGATCGCCATGAGTTCGTCGAAGTAGTTCTCGTGGCCACCGGGCACTGAGGACTGGAAGAACACTTTCACCGGCCTGTCGGAGGAATTGCTGAAGGCATGCGGAATGCCTGGCGGCACGAACATGAACGCGCCCGGCCCGCCTGTGGCGAACGTCTGGCCCGTTGCCGATTCCCACCGATGCCAATCACCGACGGCACGGTCGACCGGCTCGAACGCGAGGACGTCGAGTTCGCCTTCTATGACGTAGAAGATCTCTTCGCCGATGGCGTGCACATGCGCGCCGACATCAAACCCCGGCCCGATGACGACCTCGAACGTCGATGTCAACGCCGGATAGTCGGTGGTCATCTTGACTGTCGCATCGAGACTGCCGCCGACTATCCGGCGTCCCGCGCCGGGTGGCAGTACGAGACCCGCTGACATCAGGCGCGGGTCGTGATCTTGGTGATCGGCCGGATCGTGAGGATCGGCGGGGTAGCTCCCGGCGGCATGGCGGGAGCTATATGGGCAGCAAACCAGGGGCTATGGGCTGCCTCTGATTCCCACAGCTCGGTGACCTGGTAGCCGCCGTCGGCCGGGCCGGCAGCATGGGCGATGAATCCGTCTGCCGTCTGCAGCACGGGCAACAGCGCTGCCGCGAGCTGTTCATAGTCGCCCTGGGTGGTTCCCGGCATGTCGCTGGTCATCATGATCGTCATCTGGTTTCCCCCACCTGATCGTCTACCGTGCTCGCTAGGACCGTAGGCCTGCCGGACGAGCGAGCGCCAACAGTCTCTGCTGATGCGATCTATTGATGGGATCAATAGATCGGTAGAGTAGGCGGATGGACCCCAGCCGAGTCGATCTCAACCGGGTCGATCTCAACCTGCTCGTCGCCTTCGATGCCCTCATGTGCGAACACAGCGTCACCCGGGCAGCGCGCCGCCTGAGCGTTGGGCAATCGGCGATGAGCTCCACGCTCGGCCGGCTCCGTAAGCTGTTCGACGACCCTCTGCTGATTCGCGACGGACGGGGGATGGTTGCCACCTCGCTCGCCGAATCTCTGGCCAAGCAGGTACGAGACGTCCTGGAGCGGATCGAATCCATCCTGGCCGACCCCACCGACTTCGACCCGGCTCATGCCGAGCGGACATTCGCCATCATCGCCAGTGATGTAACTTCAATCGTCCTGGTCAAACCGCTGCGAGCGCGGCTGGCCATCGAGGCGCCCGGCATCCGCGTACAGGTTTCCCCACCTGCCGCTGACGACGCCGAACGGCTCACGCACAATCAGGCCGACGTCCTCATCACGCCCCGTGACGTGTTTCCCGGCTACCAGAGCTTCCGGCACACGTTTCTGTTCTCCGACCGCCTCCTCTGCGCGGTCGACGTGCGGAACGAAGCCGTCGGCCAGGCGCTATCCGTGGAGCAGTTCAGCTCGCTGCCCTACCTGGCCACCACCTGCGGACGCGGGATCACGTCCGCCGAGGCGCAGCTCGACCGGCTTGGCATCTCGCGGAATACGGAGTTCAGCACGACGTTCGGGATGGTCCCCACACTGGTGAGCGGTTCTCAGATGATCGCGCTGGTCCAGGAACGCTTCGCCCTGGCCATGGCTGACCAGACAACCCTGCGGCTACTGGAACCACCGATGCCGCTGCAGCCGACCCATCAGCTGATGCTCTGGACCAGCTCGGCCGAAACCGATCCCGGCCACACCTGGCTTCGCCGCCGCATCGTGTCCCTGGTCGCCGAACTGGACGAGACAACCGGCCCACAGCGTAAGGCCGGTGCACCTTCTAGGTCTTCACGTCGGCCGATTCCCGAACAGACCTATCAAGGTCAAGCATGAAGCTGGCAGGACAGTGAACGAGCCCGATCTAACGACCAAATCCCTAATAGCCGCATGCAG
>DATCFY010000018.1:0-27203 GCA_036509255.1 Streptosporangiaceae bacterium | reverse complement strand
GGCGTCCGGCCGGGCCCGGGCCGCGCTGGTCGTGTCGCTGGAGCGGATGGGCCAGGCCTCGACCTCGCAGCGGGTGTTCAACACCATCTTCGACCCGGTGTACGAGAAGGACTTCCCGCTGACCACGATCACCATGGCCGCGCTGCGCGCCTCCATGCTGATGCGGGTCTACGGCTACTCCGAGCGGCACTGGGCCGAGATCGCCGCCCGGAACTACCGGCACGCGCTCCGCAACCCGCTGGCTCACCTGCACCTGGAGGTGACGCCGGAGGATGTGCTCGCCTCGCCGCTGCTGGCCTGGCCGATCCACCGGCTGGAGGCCTGCCCGATGAGCGAAGGTGCGTGCGCGCTGGTGCTCGGCGGCCGGGAGCTGGCCGCGGGCCGGAACGCGGCCTGGATCCAGGGCATGGCGTCCACCTCGGACAGTTATGCGATGGGGGACCGGATCCGGCGGCCCGAGGGGTCCCTGGTCGACTTGCTGTCCCTGCAGCGGTCGGCGGTGCGGGCCTACGCGGACGCGGGCGTCACCGACCCGCGCAAGGAGTTCGGCGTGGTCGAGCTGTACTCGCCGTTCTCCAGCGCGGAGGCCATGACCTACCCGGCGCTCGGCTTCTGTGCGCCGCTCGACGGGCCGCGGTTCATCCAGGAGCAGCAGGAGGACCCGTCGCTGCGGTCTTCAACCCCTCCAGCGGGCCGCAGGCGGCCAACCCGGTCAGCGCCACGGCCATGGTCCGCATCGCCGAATGCGCCCTGCAGGTCCGCGGCCTGGCCGGGGAGCGGCAGGTGGCCGACGTGCGGCGGGCGGTGGCCACCGGGCAGGGCGGCGCCACGCAGTTTTCGACCGCCTGCGTGCTGGGCGCGCAGCGTCCATGACGAGCAGGTCGTCTGATGGGAGGCTTTCGGGTATGACCGAGCTGGTTTCGATTCCCGGACACTGGGACTTCGACTACACGTACTTCGCGGGCGAGGCGGCCAGCCGCTTTTTCGCGGAGTTGCGGAACACGCGGGTCATGGGGGCCACCTGCCCGGACTGCCGGCGGGTGCTGGTCCCGGCGCGGTCGTTCTGTGACGCCTGCTTCCAGCGCACCACGGACTGGGTCGAGGTCGGCCCGGAAGGCACCCTGGAGACGTTCACGATCATTACGGCGGCGTTTCCCGGGCTGCCCGAGCCGCCGATCGTGATGGCTTACGTGACCCTGGACGGTGCCGACACGGCGCTGGTCAACCTGGTGCTCGGGCTGGATCTCAGCGACATCGCCGCGGCCGCGGCCGCGCTGCAGCGCCAGCCCCGGGTCCGGGTCCGGTACGTGCCCGAGCCCCAGGGCCGGATCACCGACTTCGCGTTCGTGCTGGCCTGACGTGCCTGGCGCTGGGTCGTCCTCGGCGGGCGGGCCGCGGAGCGGGGGGAACGCCGGGCCGCCGGAGGGCGGCAGCTGGTCCCGGTGGGGGCCGGACGACGAGCGCGGCGCGCTGAACCTGATCGGCCCGGACGCGGTCCGGCGCGGGATGGCCGCCGTGCGCACGGGTGAGTCACTCACCCTCGGCCTGCCCATGGTGGCCGGGAAAGGCCCGCTGGCGGCGATGCGGCAGCCGATGCAGCACTTCATGGCCCGCGACGGCGGGGACTATGCCGCCGGGCTGCCCGAGCGGGGCGGTTTCGGCTTTGCCGACGACTCGATCCTGGTCGCCTGCCACGGCACGACGCACCTGGACGCGCTGGCCCACGTCTGGCGGGACGGCCAGATGTGGAACGGGTTCCCGGCCTCGTCGGTCACCAGCCGGGGCGCGGCCCGCTGCGGGATCGAGAACGCGGGCCCGGTCGTCACCCGCGGCCTGTTCCTCGACTTTGCCGGCCCGGGTCCCGGCCTGGCGCCCGGGGAAGCCATCAGCGCGGCGCGGCTGGCGGACGCGGTTACCGCGGCCGGGCTGGTACCCGAGCCCGGGGACGCACTGCTGCTGCGCACCGGCTGGCTGCGCCAGTGGCGGGACGGCACGGCCGGGGTGGACAGCTGCCCGGGACTGGCCACGGACTGCGCCGACTGGCTCCGCGACCACGAGATCGCCCTGGCCGGCGCGGACAACATCGCGGTCGAAGCCTTCCCGGCGCCGGATGGGTCGGTCATGCCGATGCACGTCGCGGCCATCCGGGACAGCGGCATCTACCTGCTGGAGCTTCTTGACCTGGAGGAGCTGGCCCGGCGCGGGACCGCCACGTTCCTGCTGATCGTCGCCCCGCTGAACATCGTCGGCGGGGTGGGCAGCCCGGTGGCCCCGGTCGCGGTCGTGTGACCCAGTCAACACTAGTGTTGACAAGGCTTCCTGGTGCGTGCGACGCTGATCCCGACCGCTTATCCTCCCGTTCCGGACGCCCGACAGGAGACTGCATGACGATCACCGAGCCGCTGGCCGTGACGGCGCGCCGGGAGATCGCGGGGTCGTGGCTGGCCGGTTTCGAGGCCGCGGTTCAGGCCGGGGACACCCGCGCCGCGGCGGGCATGTTCCTGGCCGACGGTTACTGGCGCGACATCCTGGCCCTGACCTGGGACCTGCGCACGTTCGCGGGCTGTGACCGGATCGCCGAGGGGCTGGCGGCGTGGCAGCCGGCCCGCTCGCCGTCCGGCTTCTGGCTGGAGGACACCGCGCCCGACATGTTCCAGCGCCGGACCCAGGGCTGGACCATCGGGGCGTTCTTCACGTTCGAGACGGACATCGCCCGCTGCCGCGGGCACATCCGGCTGCTCACCGACCCGCAGACCGGCGAGTGGAAAGCCTGGACCCTGCTGACTGAGATGGAAGACCTCAAGGGATTCGAGGAGCAGGCCGGTGCGCTGCGCCCGGTGAGCTCCGCCCCGCACGGTGTTCTGCAGCACGGCGTCCTGCTGCCGGGGGGTAACGGCGCGGGCCCGGCGGCGGTCTCGCCTGCGGCGCCGGCCCTTACCCCGGCGCCGGCCCGCCCGGCCGGCGATCCCGATGTGCTGGTCATCGGGGCCGGGCAGGCGGGCCTGACCGTCGCGGCACGGCTGCGCCAGCTGGACGTGAGCGCGGTGGTCATCGAGCGGGAGGCCCGGGTCGGGGATAACTGGCGGCACCGCTACTCCTCGCTGGTGCTGCACAACCAGGTCTGGGCGAACCACCTGCCCTACCTGAAGTTCCCGGCCTCCTGGCCCGCCTACCTCAGCAAGGACGAGCTGGCCGACTGGCTGGAGTCCTACGCCGCGATCATGTCGCTGGACGTGAGGACCTCCACCGAGATCACCGGCGCCTGCTACGACGAGGCCGCTGGCCGGTGGTCGGTCACGCTGCGGCGGCCCGGCGGCGCCGTCACCGACCTGCATCCCCGGGACGTGGTCCTGGCCACCGGCGTGTTCGGGGTCCCGCACCGGCCCGAGATTCCCGGCGCGGCGCAATTCACTGGCCGGCTGCTGCACGCCACCGAGTACACCGGCGGTATCCCCGCCGCCGGTGTCCGGGCCCTGGTGGTCGGCTCCGGCAGCAGCGCGCACGACGTGGCCCAGGACCTGCACGACGCGGGCGCGCAGGTCACCATGCTGCAGCGGTCGTCAACCTGCGTGGTCAGCCTGGAACCCGGGTCGGCCCGGGCGTACTCCATCGCCCGCGAGGACGGCGCACCCACCGAGGACTGCGACCTGGTCAACAACTCCTTCCCGCTGCCCTTGCTGGCCGAGCTGCACAAGGACATGACGGACCGGATCGCGCAGATGGACGACACGCTGCTGCGCGGGCTGCGGGCCGCCGGGTTCCAGCTCGACTTCGGCGAGGACGGCAGCGGCTTCCTGATGAAGTACCACCGCACCGGCGGCGGCTATTACATCAACGTGGGCTGCTCCGACCTGATCGTGGCCGGGAAGATCAAGGTCAAGCGCGGCGCGGAGATCGCCGGCCTGGACCGGCGGACGGTGCGGTTCACCGACGGGACCACGATGGACACCGACATGGTCGTCGTGGCCACCGGCTACCAGAACATGTCCGAGTCGGTGCGGGCCCTCTTCGGCGGCGGGGTGGCGGCCCGGGTCGGGCCGGTGTGGGACCTGGACGAGGAGGGCGAGGTGCCCGCCCTGTGGCGGCGCACCGGCCAGCCCGGGCTCTGGATCATGGGCGGCAGCCTGCAGCAGTGCCGTCCTTACTCCAAGTATCTGGCCCTGCAGATCAAGGGCGGTCAGGAAGGCCTGGTCCCGCCGGCAGCCGGGCGCCCGGGTCCGGGGCCGCCGGGAGCACGCCCGAGCTGAGGCCGTTCAGCACCATCTCGGTGAACGACTGGCCGATCTCGGCTGCGGATGCCATGCCGCTGGCGCCCTCGCGGTACCAGCGGTGCGTCCAGTTGACCATCCCGATGATGCCGTAGGCGACCACCCGGGCCGGGCCGACCGGGCGGATCGAGCCGTCCTCGAACCCGGACTCGACGATCCCGATGACCGCGTCGTCGTACCGCTTGTTGATCACCGTCATCTGCCGGGCCCAGGCGGACCGCCGGTCCGCGACCTTGCTGAGGTCCTCCTGGATGTACACGAACAGGTAGGGGTAATGGGCCGAGTACGACGCCATCAGCGCGGTGATCAGGAGGCCCAGCTTGTCCACCGCGGTCCCCGCGCCGTCCCGGATCGCCTCCGCCTGCTGGGCGTTGGCCTCGGCGGCGTCCCGGACGATCTCGTGGAACAGCTCTTCCTTGCTGCCGATGTAGTAGTAGAGCGACGCCCGGTCGGTGCCCAGGCTTTCCGCCACGTCGGCGAGGCTGGCCCCCCGGAACCCCTTCTCGCGGAAGATCCTGGCCGCCGTCGCGATGATCTCCGCGCGGCGCTCAGCGTAGGCCGCGCCTCCCTCGGCGAGGGCGGCAGCTCGTCGGCGGCTGATACCGCTCTGCATTCGCACGTCCCATTCCGTTGTGCTGCGCAGCGCCCCTAGCGGGCCGGAGGCACGGGTCCTAGCCAGTATGGCTGACCGCCATGGTCTCACGCCGAGACGCTGGCGATCAGACCCTGCCACACCGGCCGGGGTGACCTGACGCGAGGAGGCCAGATGCCTGACGGCGCACTGGTGATCGTGTCGATGAAGGACCAGCGGGTGCTGCGTTTCGCCGACGGTGCGCTGTCCACGCTGGCCGACCTCGCGCCGTACTGCGGCGGCCACCTCAACGACCTCGTTGTTGACCGGGCTGGCCGCGTCTTCGTCGGAGACTTCGGCTTCGACCTGATGGGCGGTGGTGACGCCGCCACTACGACGCTCAAGCGGATCGATCCGGACGGCACGATCAGCGTCGTCGCGGACGACCTGCACTTCCCGAACGGCACCGTCATCACGCCCGCTGCTGCTGCGCCCCGGACTTCTACGAGCACAACCGGGCTCCGGTCCGGGAGGCTGAACTGGTGGCCACCGAGGTCGAAGTGCCACACGCCGGGCGGCCCTGAGACCCGACTGTCGGTGTACCCCAGCCGCCGGCGTTCCCGATTCAGGGATGCGGGACTACAGCATGGTCAGCGGTAGGCCGACAGGCCGGTGAGGGCCTGGCCGATGACCAGCGTGTGCACCTCGCTGGTGCCTTCGTAGGTAAGCACGGACTCCAGGTTGTTCGCGTGCCTTAGCGGGGGTAGCCCAGCGTGATCCCGGCCCCGCCGATGATGGTGCGGCACTCGCGGGCGATCGCGATGGCCTCCCGGACGTTGTTCAGCTTGCCCACGCTGACCTGCTCAGGCCGGAGCGTGCCGGCTTCCTTGAGCCGGGCCAGGTGCAGGGCCAGCAGCAGGCCCTTGGACAGTTCCAGGCTCATGTCGGCCAGCTTCTGCCGGGTGAGCTGGAACCCGGCGATCGGGCGGCCGAACTGGGTTCGCTCGGCCGCGTAGGCCAGGGTGGACTCCAGGCAGTCCCGGGCCGCGCCGATCGAGCCGAACACGATCCCGAACCGGGCCTCGGACAGGCAGGACAGCGGGGCCCGCAACCCTTCGGCGAGCGGCAGCCGGGCGCTGTCCGGCAGCCGGACGGAATCGAACGACAGCTCAGAGGTGACCGACGCGCGCAGCGAGAGCTTCTGCCGGATCGGGCAGGTCGAGCCCGCCGTGCTGGTCACCGTGGACGGCTACGTGTACGGCGGCCAGCGCTACGACCGGACCGCGGAGGTGGCCGCCATCCGCGCGGCCGTGCCCAGCATCCAGGCCACCATCGCCGTGCCGTACCTGGAGCCCGCCAGTACTCTTCCGGACTCGCTGGACTGGAACGACCTCATGGCCCGGCCAGCGGAGCTGGAGTTCGCGGCCGTGCCGTTCGCGCATTCGCTGTACATCGTGTACTCGTCCGGGACCACCGGCCGCCCTAAGGCGATCGTGCACCGTCACGGCGGCATCCTGCTGGAGCACCTCAAACTGTTCCTGCTGCACGATGACCTGGGCCCGGCCGATCGCTGGTTCTGGTATTCGTCCACCAACTGGATGGCGTGGAACTATGGCGCGTCAGTACTGCTCGGCGGGGGCTCGCTGCTGATCTTCGACGGCCACCCGATGCGGCCGGAACTCGCCGATTACTGGCGGATGGTGGGCGATGAGGGCGTGACCTGCCTCGGCACCTCCCCGGGCTTCATGCTGGCCTGCCAGAAGGAGGGCCTGATCCCCGGGCAGGCCGCGGACCTGAGCGCGCTGCGCACCATCAACTCCGGCGGCGCGCCGCTCACCGCCGACGGGTTCCGCTGGGTCTACCGCGCGGTCAAGCCGGACGTGTATCTCGGCTCGGGCAGCGGCGGGACCGACGTGGCCTCGTCGTTCGTGTCCGGCTGCCGGCTGCTGCCGGTGCGCGCCGGGGAGATCGCGTGCCGGCTCCTGGGCGTGGACGCGCAGGCTTTCGGCGAGTCCGGGCAGCCGGTCGTGGGAGAGCGCGGGGAACTCGTGATCCGCCAGCCGATGCCGTCCATGCCCGTCGGGTTCTGGGGCGACACCGGCGGGCAGCGCCTGGCCAGCACCTACTTCGAACGGTTCCCCGGGGTCTGGTGCCACGGCGACTGGGTCACGTTCAGCGCGCACGGCACCTGCCAGGTCACCGGCCGGTCGGACGCCACGCTGAACCGCGGCGGCGTGCGCCTGGGGACCAGCGAGTTCCACGCGGTGATCGACGAGATCCAGGAAATCACCGACAGCCTGGTCGTCCACCTCGAGGACCCTAACGGTGGGTCCGGCCAGCTCCTTCTGTTCGTGGTCACCCGGGACGGGGCCGATCTCACCGGCGAGGCCGCGGGGCGCATCCGTTCCCTGCTGCGTGAGCAGCTGTCGCCGCGGCACCAGCCGGACCTGGTCCGCCAGGTCGCCGCGATCCCGCGTACGCTGACCGGCAAACGGATGGAGGTGCCGGTGAAGAGGGTGCTGCTGGATCCCGGGGCGGCGGCCCCGGCCGAGCCGGGCGAGCCGGACCCCCTGGCCGAGTTCCGGGAGCTGGGACGTCAGCTGGCCGCCGTTCGGCCGGGCCCATCGGGGCAGAGCACATCGCCGCAGAGCGCCCCGCACGTGGGCGCATGACCTCCTACCCCGTCCGGCCTGACGCCTCGACCAGGGACAACTGGACTGAGCCTGGCACCTTCGAGGTCGCACCCGGCGTCTACCGGATACCCCTGCCCCTGCCCAACGACGGCCTGCGCGCGGTGAACGTCTACGCGCTGGTCCACGACGACGACCTGGTGCTGATCGATTCCGGGTGGGCGATCGCCGACGCCCGCAGCGTGCTCGACGCGGGACTGAACGCGCTCGGCTCCGCGGCCGGCGACGTGCGCCGGATCCTGGTCACCCACGTGCACCGGGATCACTACACCCAGGCCGTCTACCTGCGGCGCGAGTTCGGCACCCGGGTCAGCCTGGGCATCGGGGAGCGGGAGTCGCTGGCCGTCTCCATGGACGCGGACCGCTCCCCGCTGCAGAACCAGCTCCACTACCTCCGCCTGCTCGGCGCGGGCGATCTCGCGGACCGGGTAGCCAAACTCCAGGGCCCCCGCGACCCGCACAAGACCGGCTGGGAACCGCCGGACGACTGGCTGCGGGACGGGGACGGCATCGTTCACGGCGGCCGGGCCCTGGATGTGGTGTCCACGCCCGGGCACACCCGCGGCCACGTCGTGTTCCACGACCTGGCCGGCCAGCTGCTTTTCGCGGGCGATCACGTGCTGCCGGCCATCACGCCGTCGATCGGGTTTGAGCCCCTGCTGTCGGACGACCCGCTCGGCGCGTTCCTGGGCTCGCTGACCCTGATGCGGTCGCGGCCCGACGCGCGGCTGCTTCCCGCCCACGGGCCGGTCAACGGGAGCACCCACGCCCGGGTGGATGAGCTCATCGCGCACCACGGCACCCGGCTCGACGAGACCGAGGCGGCCATCCGGGCTGGTGCCCAGACCGCGCCCGAGGCGGCCGCCCGGCTGCGCTGGACCCGGCACGGGCGCGCGCTGGCCGACCTCGACCCGTTCAACGAGATGCTCGCGGTCAGTGAGACCGCCGCGCACCTGCAGCTGCTGACCGCGCAGGGCCGGGTGACCAGGCACGAAGCCGACGGGCTGCGGTACTACCTGCCCGCGTGAGCAGTGGCAGTGGTGCTGGCCCGGCCGCTCGGCCCCGCCGCTCACCGGCCCGGCCGCCCACGCCCCACGGCCCCAGCCCGGCCGGGACGGTCAGCGGCCCAGCCCGGGAGCCTGCAGCACGACCTGCCACGGGCGCACCGTGACACTGAAGAACCCGCCCGCGACGCTGCGGTCCTCCTTGCTGGCCAGTTCCGTGGCCCGGTCGAGCTGGTCCGCTCCGGGCAGCCGGAGGATGGTCATGCCCTCACCCGGCACGTCGGTCAGCGGGCCGGCCGCCACCAGGTAGCCGGCGTCGCGCATCCGGGTGAGGAAGGCCGTGTGCTCGGCGAAGCGCGGGTCCTCGAACAGCGCCGCCCCCTCCGGCGCGGTGGGCCCGGGCCGGTGCAGCAGCGCCACCCACGTCTCACCGTCAGCGTCCGGTACGCCGTGCGCGGTGTGATCGCGGTACCGGCCGAGCACCACCGGCCAGCCGAGGTCGTACTCGGCGCGGGCCGCGGCCGGGTCCGCGAAACGCTCCCAGCCGGTGTGGGTGAGCGTGACCAGCGTCTGCGAGTCCGCCGCCCTGAAGGTGACCTCGACGTTGCTGGCCTCGTCCGGCGGCCCGCCCGGATGCCAGGTGAACGCGACGGCGGCGGCCGGTTCCCAGCGGGTGACGGTGCCCCACACGGTGGCCTCACCGGCCTCTGAGCGTTCCACAATCCGCCCGTCGGTGAACGCGACCGTGCCGCCCGCACCGTAGACGCTCAGGTCATCCAGTGGCCACCACTGACCGATCCGGCCGGTGAACACGTCGAACGCGGTGGCCGGGTCCGCGTCGACCAGGATTTCCCGGCGGATCGGTGGCAGGTGGCCAGATGGCGCGTGGTCAGGGCCGTTGCTCACGATGCTTCCTCCTGCGCACGGTGTTCTCCTGAGGTGCCGCGACCCGCCCGGCTGACGTCGGCAGCGTAGGCGGCCAGGACGGTGTCCCACGTCCGGGTCAGCCACTGCTGCGCGACCGCCACGCCGCCCGGCGCCAGCAGGTACAGGTTCCGGGTGCCCACGCTCCGGTGCTCGATCAGGCCGGCGCTGCTGAGCACCCGCAGGTGCTTGCTGACCGCCGGGCGGCCGACTGGCAGGCGCTCGGCCAGCCGCCCCACCGGCGTCGGCCCCTCGTGCAGCAGTTCGAGGATGCGTCGGCGGACCGGCTCGCCGAGCGCGTCGAAGACCGCGTCGGCCGCTGGGCTGGTGCCTGATTGGTTACTCATGGGTAACGGTTACTCTAGGGCAACCAAAGGCGGCCCGCAAGCTGCGGCGGCCCGCACGATCAGGGCTTCTTCGCGCGGCTGGGCGCAACCCGCGGCGGCTCGCCGGGCTGCTTCGGGTACACCGGAGGCCAGGGTGCGTCCAGCAGCCCGGCGGCGAGATCCCGTTCGCTCATGGCCAGCAGGGGCTCCAGCGACTGCGGGGCGTTGTTCATCTCCTGCCACGGGTCGCCGCGGTCCGCCAGCCGGGCGGACATGGACGCCACCGTGAACTGGTCCGGGTGGATCTCGTCGATCTCCGCCCAGGACAGCGGCGTGGATACCTGCGCCCCGGGCCGGGCCCGCACCGACCACGCGCCGAACACCGTCTTGTGCGGCGCGTTCTGGTTGTAGTCCACGAACACCCGCTGGCCGCGTTCCTCTTTCCACCAGGCGGCCGTGATCAGGTCGGGCCGCCGCCGTTCCAGCTCCCGCGCGACGGCCACGGCGGCCGCGCGGACCTGGTAGGAGTCCCAGCGCGGCTGGAGCCGGACGTACACGTGCAAGCCGCGGTTCCCGGTCGTCTTGGGATAACCGGCGATGCCCACCTCAGTCAGCAGCCGTTCCAGCTCGCGGGCGGCCTCCTGGATCTGCGGGAAGATCACGCCGGGCGTCGGGTCGAGGTCGATCCGCAGCTCGTCCGGGTGCCCCGGGTCGGCGGCCAGGTAGGGCCAGACGTGGAAGCCCAGGCAGCCGAGGTTCACCGCCCACAGCACGTGATCGGTGTCCGCGGCGACCAGCGCTTCCGACGTGGTGCCGTTCGGCGTGGACACCGTGGTGGTCTGCAGCCAGTCCGGGGCGTTCTTGGGCACCCGCTTCTGGAAGAACGACGGGCCGCCCGCCCCCTCCGGGAAGCGCTGGAGCAGCACCGGCCGCCCGCCCATCGTCCGCATCAGCGGGTCCGCGACCCGCAGGTAGTGCTCGGCCAGGTCAGCCTTGGTCTCACCGCGCTCCGGGAAGAGCACCTTGTCCGGGTGGGTGATGAGGCCGCTGCGCATGGTGTCTCATTCCTGGGCGGGAACCGTCTGATCAGGCTACTCACCGGGAGCGGGCGGCCTGGGGAGGCCTGGCCGGGCGGGGAGGCCGGGCCACCTTTTCTTCCCTGGCGGCGACCCGGCCGATGAGTTCCCGGCTCCTGGAGCGTCCTAGTCAGCATGAGCGACACGATGGTGGATCTCACGCCCGCAGCGCAGCGGCTGGCGGACCTGGTCGCCCGGGTTGGCGACGACGAGCTGGACGGGCCGACGCCTTGCCCGGCGTACACGCTGGGGGACCTGATCGAGCACGTCGGCGGGCTCGCCCGGGCCTTCCGGGCCGCGGCCGAGAAGGACACCGGCAGTCCGCACGTGAATCACACGCCTTCCGGGGACGCGGCCCGGCTGGAGGAGGGCTGGCGGGAACGGATCCCGGCCGATCTCGCCGCGCTGGCCCGGGCCTGGGCCGAGCCGGCGGCGTGGACCGGCATGACCCGGATCGCCAGCCAGGACGCGCCCGCGGACATGGTCGGCATCACCGCCGCGGACGAGCTGGTGGTGCACGGCTGGGACGTGGCCCGCGCGACCGGGCAGTCCTACGCCTGCGAACCGGAGCTGCTGGACGCGGCCCGGAACTTCCTGGGCATGTTCGTCAGCCCCGACGCTCCGGCGGGCCCGGAGGTCGTATTCGGCCCGCCGCGGCAGGTGGCCGGGGACGCGCCTCCGCTGGACCGGGTGGTGGCCCTGGCGGGCCGGGATCCCGCCTGGCCGGCCGGCTGACCCGGAAGGACAGCACCGCCGCCCGGTACAGGGGCCCGGGCGGCTGTGCGAAGATCGGCGGATGGCTGGCCGTCTCGCGTCGAAGGTGGTGGTCGTCACCGGGGGCGCGACCGGGATCGGCCGGGCGGTGGCCGGCCGGGTCGTGGCCGAGGGCGGCGCCGTCATGATCGCGGGACGGCGCCGCGAGCCGGGGGAGCGGGCCGCCGCTGAGCTGCGGGCCAGCGGCGGCCGGGCGCGGTTCGTGGCTGCCGACGTCACGGTGGAGAGCGACGTGGAGCGGCTGGTCCAGGCGACCCTGAACGAGTTCGGCCAGCTGGACGGGGCGCTCAACAACGCGGGCGGGGTGAACGCCACCGCCCCGCTGCCCGGGGTCGACGCAGGGTCATGGCATGCGGACCTGGCCCAGAACCTCACCAGCGTTTTCTACTGCCTGAAATACGAGATCCCGGCGATCACCGCGACATCCGGCGCCGGCTCGATCATCAACAACGCCTCGGTCGGCGGAGTCTGCGGCATCCCGGGCCTGGCGCCCTACGTGGCCGCCAAGCACGGCGTCGTGGGCCTGACCCGCTCCGCCGCGCTCGAGGGAGCCACCCGCGGGATCCGGGTCAACGCGCTGGTCACCGGCAACGTGGACACCCCGATGTACCGGGACCTGCTCGGTATTCCGCCGGACGGCGAGCTGCCCGGGCCCGCGCCCAACCCGACCGGCCGGGTCGCGACCGCCGAGGAGGTCGCGTCCTACGTGGCCTACCTGCTCAGCGACGAGGCCGCGTTCATCACTGGCGCCGCCCTGGCCATCGACGGCGCCGCTACCGCCTAATGGCCGCCTGGGCCCGACCGGAACTCAGCGCCGGAGGGCAAGCACGGCCACAGCCTGTCCGATGCCCGCGTCCCCCTGCTCCCAGGCCGCGGCCAGCAACAGGGTGGTCCCGGCGGGGAGATGCGCGGGCATGGTCCACGTCAGACTGAACGTGTGCCGTCCGGAGGTGAGCCGCTGCCCGGTGTGGGCCAGGACCGGGCGCATGCCCGTCGGCCGTTGCCCCTCCCGGCCGGGAGAACCCAGCACACCCGTGGTGACACCCAGCCATAGGGCTGTCACCGTGGTGTGGGCCCGGACAGCCACCCCGATACGGATCCTCAGGCGTTCACTTCGGGTGACCGTAAAGCGCGGCTGCGGTCCCTTTCCCGGGAACACCCGCGACTGGCCATTCACCGCCACCGTGAACGACAGCCCCAGCGGAACCGACGCAGGGCGCGCGCTCGGCGAGGGACCGGCCGGGCCGGACAGTGCGACCGGAATCGCCGCCACCACGGCCGCCACGGCCAGCAAGCACCCCGAAACCAGGCCCAGGATCTTCGCGCGGCGCCGGCGTATCCGGCGGATCACGCCGTCAACCGGGAAGCGAGGAGCGCGTCGTCCAGGTGCCGCTTGACCGTTCCCTCGGCCACCCCCAGCGCGGACGCGACCTGGGCTATGGGCAGGTCCTGGTAGTAACGCAGCACCACGCACGCGCGCTGCCGTGGTGACAGGCCGCTGAGTGCCGTCTGCATGGCGTCCCGGTCGAGCACCTGGTCTGCGGGATCAGTGACCGTCCCGGAGCCGGTCAGCAGGGGTGCGGTCCGGTTCCAGCGTGATTGCCGCCGGGTCCCGTCGATGAACAGGTTCACCATGATCACGCGCACGTATGCCTCGGCCGCGCCGGGCCGGGGGCTTCGCAGGGGCCGGCCGAAGGCCCGG
Source organism: Streptosporangiaceae bacterium (assembly GCA_036509255.1). Lineage (GTDB taxonomy): Bacteria > Actinomycetota > Actinomycetes > Streptosporangiales > Streptosporangiaceae > RYN-230. Next base: position 13,868 of record DATCFY010000018.1, on the reverse strand, counting down.
ACGAGGGCCTCCTGGACCAGGTCTTCGGCCTGGGCCTCGTCGCCACACAGCAAGAATGCCTGGCGTTTCAGGGACATGAGCCGGTCACTAGCCAGATCGGCTAGCGTCTGCTTCCAGCTCTCCATCGCGCTCCTCGATCCTGGTCTCCCATCTAGTTCAACGAACGGGCCAGCCAGTACGTTGGGGGCTCGCTCACCCTGTCTCGCGCAGATTCAGCTGGTCAGCTCCGGGGCCAGGCCATGAACTGCTCGCGCAGCCGGGCCACGTCCGCCGGGCTGAGCCCGTAGCGGGTGAACACGCCGTCGGGCATCCGGTCCAGCTGGGTGCCCGCGTCGGCGAAGTCGCGGTCATCCAGGCCGGGATCCAGCCGCCGGGCGAAGCTGATCAGCTGGTCGACGTTGTAGCGCCGGAGGGCCGCCGCCGTGTCGATGTAGTCCCGCGGTTCTACCCGGCTGGCCAGCGCGCAGACCTTCGATCCGGCCAGGTCCTCAAGGTCGAGGACGGGGCCGACGTCCATGGTCACCGGTCCGCGGGTCCGGTCGAAGTACGCCATCTGCAGCATGGTCTGCTGCCCGCCCGGAGCGGTGATGATCCACTCGGCCAGGCCTTCGCCCATCCCGGAGAAGATCTCCTCGAGACCGCCGGTCTGGTCCCGCCGCTCAGCCTGGAAGCCGGCCTGCCGCAGGGCCGCTTCCACGGCCTCGGCGGCGGCGGTCACCGCGGTCTCCTGGTCGCTGAACAGGTCGACATCGTCGGTGGGGCGGTCGATGATCCCGTGCGCGATGAGGGCGTTCCCGCCGGCCAGCGCGAACCCGTGCCGGGCCGCCGTGCGCAGGGCGATCGTGGCCACCTCGCGCTGCAGCTCGTCGATCGGCATCAGGGGAGTTAGCCAGCTGGGGTCAGGCGGCCGGGACCGCGGCCCGCAGGGCTGGGTGCCGTTCCTCCCACGCCTGGCGCACGCCCTTGGGCAGGAACAGGCCAGGCCACAGGGCGATCAGCATGTCCTCGTTGAGATAGGCCAGGTCCTCGGCGCGGCTCGCCTCGCGGAGCACGATCTGGTACATCCACGGCATCATGCCGGTCTCATCCAGGTCGAAGGTGCGGTCCGGGAACCAGAACAGCCAGATCGGCAGCTCGACGGTCCCGTGCACCGGGCCCCGCAGGTCGGCCAGCCTGTCTGCGACCAGCACCGAGCGCCCAGGACGCGACGCAGGACGACGCCTGGGTGCGGCAGCTCGCACAGTGGCCATGTATCAACAGTACCCGTTCTGGTCCCGGTGTGCCCTGGCCCACGTCGTCTTTCCCCAAACATACTTGCCATCGGTGATCGATGGCCACGAGAGAACCGTTATTTTGTTCTAATTCTTTGAGTAAGCTGGAGCGGCGATACGGGCGCGGGAATCGTGGAATCATCCGCGGCGGCCAGGAGGTTGCCGCTGGCATGACAACTGTGGGATTTATCGGCAGCGGAATGATCGGCGGCACTGTGGCCCGGCTGAGCGTGGCCGCCGGGCACCACGTGGTGCTCAGCAACTCCCGCGGGCCGGAGACGCTGAAGGACCTCGTCGCGGAGCTCGGGCCGCTGGCCAGCGCGGCGACCAGCGCCGAGGCCGCGACGGCGGGGGATCTGGTCGTGGTCAGCGTCCCGCTGCACGCCTGCCCTAACCTTCCGGCGGCTGAGCTGGCCGGCCGGACCGTCCTCGACACCGGCAACTACTATCCGCAACGGGACAACCAGATCGCCGAACTCGACAGCGGGAAGCTGACCAGCAGCGAGTGGCTGGCGAACCAGCTGCCCGGCGCGTCGGTCGTGAAGGTGTTCAACAACATCTTCTTCAAGCACCTGCGGTCGCTGGCCCGCCCGGCAGGAGCGGCGGACCGGAGCTACCTGCCCATCGCCGGCGACGACGCGGCGGCCAAGGCCGCGGTGACCGAGTTCCTCGACTCGATCGGGTACGGCGCGGTTGACGCCGGGGCGCTGGCCGACAGCTGGCGGCAGGAGCCGGGGACCCCGGCCTACGGCGCCCTTTACGGGCCGTTCGAGAACGAGACCGGCACCCCGGCCAGCGCCGACGCGGTCCGCGCCGCTCTGGCCGCCGCCACCCGGTAGGCGCTCAGGGCGGAGCGGTGCCGCTCCTGGCCAGCTGGCGCAGTATTGATCATGGCCGCGCCTGGCCCGCCTCCAGCCTGACATGACTGTGCGCGGAAACCGCTGTGGGGACAATGTGGGGACAGCGGTCTCCGCGCACTCATCAGGATGAAGATCATTCCGGTGGCCCGGCGCCCCGGCGGCCGGGCCAGCGGGCTGGGCCGGACCGGCCCAGCCTCCGCGCTGTGCACGCGGCCCGGTCAGTGGGCACTCGTGGCCAGTTCGCGGCGGCGCCCGGTCCGCATCCGGTCCGCGAGCACCGCGATGACCGCGGCCAGCACGGCGGCCGCGACCACGAACAGCGCGATCTGCCACCCGGGGGTGCCACCGACCGTGACCGTGTGCACGGTGACGGGGACAGCCGTCGTACTCGCGTCACCCTGTCCCGGCATCGGGACCTCAGTGGCAAACGCGGCGGGTGCGGCGATGATCCCGCCCAGCAGGGCGGCGGCGGCGATGGCGACTCGGGTGGCGGAACGGAACATCCGGCGGATGGCGGTCATGACAATCTCCTTGAAGGTTGAACGGTTAAGAGGTTGAAAGTTGAGCGGCTAAAGACGGTCGCTGGCGAGCGAGCCTCAGGTGCCTTCCTGCACCTGGAAGATCTCGTCGGCGAGCAGGCCGTGGGCCTCCTTGTGGACGGTCGCCGCCGCCTCCGCGGACGGCGCCTCGACCAGGCAGAAGATCTTGCCCTCCTGCTCGTCCACCCAGTAGCGCAGGTAGCGCACGTCGTGCGGGCCCTGGGCCTGCAGGTCGGCCTTGTGGGCTTCGGCCACATCGCCGCAGGCGACACCGCCGGAGATGTTGTGGATGTCCATGTAGAGCGGCATCGCGCTCTCCTCGTCTGTCTCGGTTGATGAGGACGAGACGAACGTATGGCGGCACCCCCGCCCGGCGGATCGGGAGCGGCTCCCCACATTCCGCCGCGGCGTTCCCCAGTTTTCACCCGCACCGCCCCAATCACGTTCTGCCTGCTAGCGCTGGGCGCAGCCGTCATGGACACTGAGGATGTGCCGCTGCTGGAACGGGAAGCGCAGATGGCCTCACTGGGGGAGTACGCAGCGGAGGCCCGCTGCGGCGACGGCCGGATGGTGCTCGTCGCCGGGGAAGCGGGCGTCGGCAAGTCGGCCCTGGTCGAGCAGTTGCAGCGGGACCTGCCGGAAGCAGCCTGGTTCTGGGGGGCCTGTGATGGGCTGTTCACCCCCCGGCCGCTCGGCCCCCTATTTGACATCGCGGCCAAGCTCGGCGGCGAGCTGCTGGAGCTGTGCCGCGCTGACGCTCCCCGGACGGACTTGTTCAGCGCGCTGCTGCGCCAGATCAGCGAGCCAGGCGAGCTAAAGGTCATGGTCGTGGAGGACATCCACTGGGCCGACGAGGCCACGATCGACTTGCTGCGCTTCCTCGGCCGGCGCATCCGGGACACCAACGTCCTGCTCATCGTCACCTACCGGGACGAGAGCCTGGGCGCCACCGACCCACTTCGCGTCGCGCTCGGCGACCTGGCCACCCAGCGGTCGGTCCGGCGAGTCGGCCTGGCCCCGCTCTCAGCGGACGCGGTGCGCGTGCTGGCCGGCGAGCAGGGACTCGACGCCGCGGCGCTGTACCGGCTGACCGGCGGTAACCCGTTTTATGTGACCGAGGTCGTGGAGTCCGGGATGGGGGAGGTCCCGGCGTCCGCCCGCGACGCCATCCTGGCCCGGGTGTCCCGGCTGAGTGCCGGTGCGCGTGAGGTGTTGGACGCGGCCGCGCTGATCGGCACCCGGATCGAGCTGCCGCTGCTGACGATGGTGACCGGGGGCCCGCCGCCCGCGGCGGCCGACGAACTCCTCGGGTCCGGCCTGCTCACCGGGAACGGTGCCGGGGCTGGCGCCGGGCTGAGCTTCCGGCACGAGATTGCCCGGATGGTGGTGGCGGGGGCGATCTCCCCGCTGCACAGCGGGCGCGTGCACGCCCGGATCCTCGCCGCCCTCCGCGGCCGGGGCTGTGACGACGACGCCCGGCTGGCCTTCCACGCGGAGGCGGCCGGGGATGGCCCGGCGGTGCTGCGCTACGCGCCCGCCGCCGCGCGCCGGGCGGCCGGGCTGGGCTCCCACCGCGAGGCCGTCGCCCAGTTCGAGCGGGCCCTGCGGTTCGCGGACGGGACCGATCCCGCGCTGGCGGCCGGGCTGTACGACGGGCTAGCCGCGGAGCTGGGGCTGCTGGACTGCTGGCAGGATGCGGCCGGCGCCCTGGAGCAGGCGCTCGGCCGGTGGCGTCAGGCCGGTGACCAGCGGTGCGAGGGCGCCTCGCTGCGCACGCTCTCCCGCACCATGTGGCGGCTGTGCCGGGGTCAGGAAGCCCTCGCCGCGGCCGAGGCGGCCGTGTCGCTGCTCGAACCGCCGGGCCCGAGCGCCGAGCTGGGCTGGGCGTACGTGAACCTGGGCAGCCGGCGGCTGGATGGCGGCCAGTACGAGGTGGCCGTAGGCCTGACGCGGCGGGCCGAGGCCATCGCCGAGACGCTGGCCGTGCCGCAGGTGCTCAGCGAGGCCCTCAACACCCAGGGCTGTGCCCTGGCGTGCCTGGGTGGTGACTGGACCGGCCCGCTGGAGCGCGCGCTGGAGATCGCGGTGGCTGAGGGCCTGCAGGAACAGGCGGGCCGGGCGTTCGCTAACCTCCACGTCCTGTACTGCAGCGAGCTGCGCTTCACCGAGGCCGAACCGTACTTTGCGGACGGCGTGGCCTACTGCGACGAGCACGACATCGGCACGTTCGGCATCTGCCTGCGTGGCGAGCACACCTGCACGCTGGAGATGCTCGGCCAGTGGGACGAGTCGGCCGCGCTGAGCCGGGAGCTGCTGACGCGGGGCGAGGCTTCCCCGGTCAACCGGATCAACCCGCTGAACAGCCTGGGCAAGATCCGGGCCCGCCGCGGCGACCCGGGCGGGGAGGAACACCTCGACGAGGCGATGCGGTCCGCGGACGGGTCTACCATCCCGTCATACATCCTGCGGGTCCGGCTGGCCCGGGCCGAGGCCTGCTGGCTCCAAGGCCGGGACGCCGACGCGCGGCGCGAAGCCGAGCTGGCCGATGATGTGTCCTCCGGCGACGACGCCTGGGAGCGCGGCATGATCGCCGTCTGGCTCCGGCGCACCGGTTCCGGCCGCCCGCCGAGAGGTGAGCTGGCCGAGCCGTATCGTCAGCAGATCGACGGTGACTGGGAGCAGGCCGCACGCCTCTGGAACGAGCTGGGCTGCCGGTACGAAGCCGCCCTGGCCCTGCTCGGGTCCGGGCAGGAAGCTGCGCTGCGCGACGCGCTGAGTATCTTCACCGACCTCGGCGCAGAAGCCGCCGCCGGGGTCACCCGGCAGGCGATGCGCGAGCGCGGTGTCCGCTCGATCCCGGCCGGGCCGCGCGCCGCGACGCGGGCGCACCCGCTCGGGCTGACCCGGCGTGAGCATGAGGTGCTGGACCTGATCGTGGACGGCCGGACCAACGCCGAGATCGCCGGGCAGCTGTTCATCTCCGCGAAGACTGTCGATCATCACGTGTCGGCCGTGCTGGCCAAGCTGGGTGTGCCGGACCGCAACGCCGCCGCCAGGCAGGCGGCCCAGCTCGGCGTGGCTGGCGCGGTGGGGGGATGACGGGCATGCTGCTGGAACGGGAGGCGCAGCTGGCCGCGCTGGCCAGCTACGCGGGGGAGGCCCGGAAGGCTCAGGGCCGGCTGGTGCTCGTCGCCGGCGAGGCCGGCGTGGGCAAGTCGGCCCTGGTCGAGCACTTGCAGCGGGACCTGCCGGAAGCAGCCTGGTTCTGGGGAGCCTGTGATGGGCTGTTCACCCCGCGGCCGCTCGGCCCGCTGTTCGACATCGCCGCCAAGCTCGGCGGTGAGCTGCTCGAGCTCTGCCGCGCGGACGCGCCCCGCGAGGACCTCTTCGGCGCCCTGCTGCGCCAGGTCAGTGAGCCGGATCAGTTGCACGTGGTAGTCGCGGAGGATATCCACTGGGCCGACGAGGCCACCATCGACCTGCTGCGCTTCCTGGGCCGCCGGATCCGGGACGCCACCGTGCTGCTCATCGTCACCTACCGGGACGAAGGGCTGGCCGCGAACGATCCGCTCCGCATCGCCCTGGGGGACCTGGCCACGCAGCGGTCGGTCCGGCGGATCAGCCTCGCCCCGCTGTCCGCGGACGCGACGGCGGTGCTGGCTGCCGGCTGCGGGCTGGAAGCGGCCACGCTGTACGGGCTGACCGGCGGGAACCCGTTCTACGTGACCGAAGTGGTGCAGTCCGGGATGGGCGAGGTCCCGCCCTCGGCCCGCGACGCGGTCCTGGCCCGGGTGGCCCGGCTGGACGGCGACGCCCGCGACGTGCTGGACGCGGCCGCGCTGATCGGCGCCCGCGTCGAGCTTCGGCTGCTGGAGGCGGTCGCCGGCACCCCGTCGCCGGCCCTCGATGACCTGCTCGCCGCCGGGCTGCTCACCGGGGACGGCGTGGCGGCGAAGTTCCGCCACGAGATCGCCCGGCTCACCGTGCAAGACGCCATCCCCGCGCACCGCCGCGGCGAGATCCACGCCCGGATCCTCGACGCCCTCCGCGGCCTCGGCTGCGACGACGACGCCCGGCTGGCCTTCCACGCCGAGGCGGCCGGGGACGGTGCGGCCGCGCTGGGCTACTCGGCCGCCGCCGCGCGGCGGGCGGTCGGCCTGGGCTCGCACCGCGAGGCCGCGGCGCAGTTCGAGCGGGCGCTCCGGTTCGCGGATGGGGCGGATCCCGCGATGGCTGCCGGACTGTACGACGGGCTGGCCCGCGAGCTGGCGCCGCTGGACCGCTGGCAGGATGCGGCCGATGCGGGTGAGCGGGGGCTCGCGCTGTGGCAGGTCGCAGGCGACCGGCTGCGCGAGGGCGACCTGATGCGTCATCTGGCCCGCGCCATGGGCAGCCTGTGCCGGGGCGCCGATGCGGTGGCACTGGCCGAGGCGTCGGTGGCCACCCTCGAACCGCTCGGGCCCAGCATCGAACTGGCCCGGGCCTACGCGAATCTGGCCAGCCAGCGGATGGTGGACGGGGAGAGTGCGGCGGCGATCGGGCTGGCGGCGCGGGCCGAGGATATCGCCGGGTCGCTGGGCGATGCCGAGGTGCTCAGCGGTGCGCTCAACACCGAGGGCTGCGCGCGAGCCAGCCTGGGCCAGGAGTGGACCAGCCAGCTGCAGCGGGCGCTGGACATCGCCGTGTCGGCGCGGCTGCCCGAGCAGGCCGGCCGGGCTTTCACGAACCTCTGCAGCATCTATGGGGATCACCGGCAATTCGCCGAAGCCGACCGGTACTTCGCGCGAGGCGTGGCCTATTGCGACGGCCACGACATCACCACCTATGCGAGATGCCTGCGCAGCGACCGGATCACCGCCCTGGAGCGCACGGGGTGCTGGGCGGACGCGGAGGCGCTGAGCCTGGAACTGCTCAGCCGGCGCAACCCCTCCCCGCTCAACCGGCTCAACCCGCTCAGCCTGCTCGGCCTGATCCGGGCCCGCCGGGGCGAGCCAGGCGCCTGGGACCATCTCGACCAGGCCATGAGCTACGCCGACGGGACTGGCGAGCCGCAGCACATCGTGCCGGTGCGGCTGGCCCGTGCCGAAGCGTTCTGGCTGGAGGAACGGCTGGACGAAGCCGCCCGCGAGGCCAGGCTGGCGGACGACGTGTCGGCCGGCAGCGACATGTGGGATCGAGGCGCCGTGGCGGTCTGGCTGCGGCGCACCGGCTCGGACCGCGGGCCGCGCGGCACCGTCTCCGAGGCCTATCAGCGTGAGCTGGACGCCGACCCGTCGGCCGCGGCCCGCCTCTGGCAGGACCTGGGCTCCCCTTACGAAGCGGCGCTGGCCCTGCTGGCCAGCCGCGAGGAGAAGGCACTGCGCGAGGCCCTGCCGATCCTGGCCGGCCTGGGTGCGACGGCCGCCGTCCGGGTGGCCCGCCAGACGATGCGCACCCTGGGCTTCCGGTCCATCCCGGCGGGCCCGCGCACCGCGACCCGGGCCCATCCGATGGGGCTGACCCGCCGCGAGCAGGAGGTCCTCGACCTGATCGTGGACGGGCATACCAACGCGGAGATCGCCGGGCAACTGTTCATCTCGGCGAAAACCGTCGATCATCATGTCTCGGCCGTGCTGGCCAAGCTGGGTGTGCCCACCCGCGAGGTGGCCGCGTCCCAGGCCGCCCGGCTGGGCCTGGTCGGCATGGCGGAAAGGTAGCGCTGACGTGCTGTTGGAACGGGAAGCGCAGCTGGCCGCGCTGGCCAGCTACGCGGGGGAGGCCCGGAAGGCCCAGGGCCGGCTGGTGCTTATCGCCGGCGAGGCGGGCGTCGGCAAGTCAGCCCTGGTCGAGCAGCTGCAGCGGAACCTGCCTGGCGCGGGCTGGTACTGGGGGGCCTGTGATGGGCTGTTTACCCCCCGGCCGCTCGGCCCGCTGTTCGACATCGCCGCCAAGCTCGGCGGTGAGCTGCTCGAGCTCTGCCGCGCGGACGCGCCCCGCGAAGCCCTGTTCGGGGCCCTGCTGAGCCAGGTCAGCGAGCCGGATGTGCTGCACGTGGTGGTGGTCGAGGATATCCACTGGGCCGACGAGGCCACCATCGACTTGCTGCGTTTCCTGGGACGCCGGATCCGGGACGCCACCGTCCTGCTCATCGCCACTTACCGCGACGACGCGCTGGCTCCTGGTGACCCCCTCCAGGTAGCCCTCGGGGACCTGGCCACCCAGCGATCCGTGCGGCGGGTCAGCCTCGCCCCGCTGTCCGCGGGCGCGGTGCAGGTCATGGCGGGGGGCAGCGAACAGGAAGCGGCCGCGCTGCGCCAGCTGACCGGCGGGAACCCGTTCTACCTGAGCCAGGTGATCGCGGCCGGGATGGACGAGCTCCCGGCGTCGGCCCGGGACGCGGTGCTGGCCCGGGCCGCCCGGCTGGGCGGGAGCGCCCGGACGGTGCTGGACGCAGCCGCGCTGATCGGCACCCGGGTGGAGTACCCGCTGCTGGAGGCGGTCACCGACGCCCCGCCGTCCGCGGTGGATGAGCTGCTCGGAGCCGGGCTGCTCACCGGGGACGGCGCGGCGCTGAAGTTCCGGCACGAGATCGCCCGGCTGGCCGTCCAGGACGCCGTCCCCGCGCACCGCCGCGGGCTCATTCACGCCCGCATCCTGGATGTCCTGAGCGGGTGCGGCGGTGACGACGACGACGCGCGGATGGCGTTCCACGCCGAAGGCGCGGGGGACGGCCCGGCGGTCCTGCGCTACGCGACCGCCGCGGCCCGCCGCGCCACGGAGCTGGGCGCGCACCGTGCGGCGGCCGCCCAGTACGAGCGGGCGCTGCGATTCGCGGATGAGGCCGACGCCGCGGCGGCCGCCCGGCTGTACGACGCGTTCGCCTACGAGGCCTCGCTGCTGGACCGCTCGCAGGAGGCGGTCGACGCCCGCGAGCGCGCGCTGGCCCTGTGGCGCCAGGCGGGCGACCGGCTGCGTGAGGGCGACACGCTGCGCTGGCTGGCGTGCTCGCTGTCCGCGGTGAGCCGGGGCCATGACGGGATCGCTGCGGCCAAGGCCGCGATAGCGCTACTCGAACCGCTCGGGCCAAGCCTGGAGCTGGCCTCGGCCTACGCCAGCCTCGCCTCACTGCGGATGGTCAACTACGAGCACGCTGAGGCGATCGAGCTGGCCCACCGGGCGGTGGCCATCGCCGGTCCGCTGGGCCGCACCGACATTGTCAGCGAGGCGCTCAACACCGAGGCCTGTTCCCTGCAGGGGATCGGCCGTGACTGGGGTCCCACGATGCGCCGGGCCCTGGACGTCGCGGTGAGCGGCGGGCATGAAGCCCAGGTGGGCCGGGCGTACGTCAATACCTACGCTATGTACGTCGACGAGAAGGCCTTCGCCAGCGGGGAGGCGTACTACGCCCACGGCGCGGCCTACTGTGACGAGCACGACCTCGCGTCTTACTCGATCTTCCTGCGCAGCCAGCGGACCAACATGCTGGAGCGGACCGGGCGCTGGGACGAGGCCATGGCCATAGCCGGGGAACTCCTGCTGCGGGGTGGCCCCTCGCCCGGCATCCGGCTGTGCCCGCTGAACCGGCTGGGCACGATCCGGGCCCGCCGGGGTGAGCCGGGGGTCTGGGAGTGCCTCGACGAAGCCGTCGGGTACGCCGACGGCGCCGGAGAGGCCCAGAACATCGTGCCCGTCCGGCTGGAGCGGGCCGAGGCCCGCTGGCTCGAGGGCGACCAGGCTGCTGCGGTCCGCGAGGCCGAACTGGCCCACGACTCAGGCGCTGGCTGTGACGAGTGGGGGCGTGGCGCGCTCGCGGTGTGGCTGAGGCGCACTGGTTCGGGCCGGAGCCTGCCCACGGACCTCGCCGAGCCCTACCAGCGGCAGATCGATGGCGACTGGGCCGGTGCGGCGCGTCTCTGGATGGAGCTGGGCTGCCCCTACGAGGCGGCGATGGCCCTGCTGGACAGCACGGAGGAAGACGCGCTGCGCGAAGCCCTGCAGATCCTGACCGGACTGCGCGCCGCCGCGGTCATCCGGGTCGCCCGCAAGAAGATGCGCGACCTCGGCTTCCGGTCCATCCCGGCCGGCCCGCGGACGGCGACCCGTGAGCACCCGCTCGGGCTGACGCGCCGCGAGCACGAGGTCCTCGACCTGATCGTGGACGGCCGGACCAACGCGGAGATCGCCGAGCAGCTGTTCATCTCGGCCAAGACCGTCGACCATCACGTGTCGGCCGTACTGGCCAAGCTGGGCGCCCCGTCGCGGGGGGTGGCCGCGTCCGAGGCGGTCCGGCTGGGGCTGGCCCGCGCGGCGAAGGCGTAGCCAGCTAAGTTGGCCTGCAGCGCCCGCCGGCCTGTGCCGCGATGCGCCGGCTCAGCAAGATTCTCCGCAACGAAAACCACCAGGGACGCGATGACCACGACCACGAACGCCCCGCACGGCGCCCGCACCCGGGCCGCGGCCTGATGCCGGGGCAGGACGAGCTGTGGGAGCTCGTTGCCGGTAACCAGCAGGGCGTGCTGGCCACCATCAAGCAGGACGGCTCGCCCCAGCTCTCCAACGTCCTGTACGTCGCCGACCCGGCTACCCGGGTCATCCGCGTTTCGACCACCGCGGACCGGGTCAAAGGCCGCAACCTGGCTCGCGACCCGCGGGCCGCACTGCACGTCAGCGGCGAGGACTTCTGGCACTACGCGGTGGCGGAGGGACCGGTCACGCTGTCCGCGGTGGCCGAGATCCCGGGTGACGACGCGATCGAGGAACTACTGGAAGTGCACTCGTACTTCTACGGCGAGATCGACCGGGCCACGTTCGACGAGGAGATGATCACGCACCAGCGCCTCGTGGTCCGGCTCGAGGTCACGCACCTGTACGGCGTGATGGTCAAGACGGGCCGCCGCCCGGTCAGCGAGGACAGCTAGGCCCCCGCCGGGACCGGGCCCATGACCGGCCCGAGTCCCGCTAGCCCCAGACGTTGACGCGGACCGGCCTGATCGTCACGACAACCCGGGACACCCCCGGCTCGTCATGGTCCCGCAGGTCCGAGCCGTACTTGGCGCCGACCTTGTCGGCGAACACGTAGTCGTCATCCGGGGTGATCTCGGCGTCGCCGCGCAGCTCCAGGTAGCGGTACGGGTTGGCCAGGTCCAGGATGAGGAAGCTGACGGCCGGGTTGGCCCGCAGATTCTTGGTCTTCTGCCGCGACGTGTTCAGCGAGATGGACACCGAGTCGTCCTCGGCCAGGAACCACACCTCGGAGAGCTGCGGTCGCCCGTCGGGCCCAATGGTGCCCAGGGTGCCGACCTGCCCGGACAGCAGGTCGCTATGGGAATCAGGAATAGCGGTCGTCATGAGGGCATCCTCTGTCAGGTCAGGTGGAGATGTCGGGGTAGGGCAGGCTCCAGTGGCTGAGCCGGGTCGCGTACTCGCGCTGGAAGGCCAGCGGTTCCTCGTAGTCCCGCTCGAACAGCGCGATGAACAGGGTCAGCGTGAGGAAGTTGTGCGCCCCCAGCTCGAACAGCGCCACGTAGTCGTGGGTGGCCAGGGCTTCCCGCTCGGCGCGGGTGAACTCGAGCCAGGTGCTCCGCTCGGCGGCCGGGCAGTTGAGGATCAGGTTGGCCCGCTCGGCTTCCCACCAGCTGACCGTGCCGCGCGGGTCCTCCCGGTAGCGCTCGACCAGCTCGGGGTCCCGGTCGATGGTGTACAGGAACTTGTTGACCAGGTACTTGCTCACCGCGCCGCCGCCTCCTCCGGGTACCAGGTGAAGTACGCCTCCATGGTGTGGAACAGGTCCAGGGAGTCGGTGTAGTCGGCCTTCACGCCCGCGCCGGCGGCGCCCATCATCAGCATGAAGTCCATGAACCCGTGGGTGGCGTTGCCGGGCTGCCAGAGGCTGTCCAGGCTGACCTGGGCCAGCGCCGAGTCCAGGTCGCCGGAGGAGATCCACCCGACCGCCTTGCGGTCGAACTCGGGGTCCGGCCCCTGCGGCCCGAACTGCCGCGGGCCGCCGAGCTCCAGGGACAGGTGGCCGGTGCCGATGATCGCCACCCGCTGGTCGGACGGCCAGGACTCCACCAGCTGGCGGATGGCCCGGCCCAGCTCGACGAACCGGCGGGGCTGCGGCATGGGCGGGGCGAAGATGTTGGTGTAGATAGGCACGATGGGCAGGTCCGCCTCGGGCCGCAGCGTGATCAGCGGGCACGTGATGCTGTGGTCGATCCGCAGCTCGTTGCTGAACGCCAGGTCGAAGCCGGCGTCCATGCCCTCGCGGAGCAGGTAGCCGGACAGCTCCTCGTGCCCCTGCAGGAACATCCGGGGCAGCCCGAACTCGCGTTCCTCGTTGTACCAGTTCGCGTCGTAGCAGGGCGCCTTGCCGATCAGGAACTGCGGCATGTTGTCCAGCCACAGCTGGTGGAAGTGGTCCGAGCCCACCATGACCAGCACGTCGGGGCGGGCCCGGGTCAGGGTCTCCCGGAAGGCCTCGATCTTGGCCACCCACTCGTCGGCGAACGGGGGCCGGTCCGCTCCGGTGGACGTGCTGGCCCGGTAGTAGAAGGGGTGATGGGTGGAGGCGATGACCGCGGCGACGGTGGCCATGGCTGCTCCCTCGGGTGTCAGGACCGCGCTCGGCTGGGCTCCAGCGGTGCTGGCCCTAGGCGGGGTCGGGGGGAAGGTACTCGGTGTTGCGGTCCACGGTCATGTACATGTCCATACCGACCGGGCGGCGCTGCTCCTCGGCTATCTGGCCGAGCAGCCCCGCGGCCCGGGCCAGCAGCGCGAAGCCGCGCAGCAGCGCGGGCGGGAGGCCCAGGTCGGCGAGCGCGGCCCCGCAGGTCCCCGCGCCGTTCAGTGGCAGGGTGCGGCCGAGCACCTGGGGGTGGACCCGGCCGATCGCCTCGAACAGCCGCAGGTGCGGGCCGCGCAGCCCTTCCTCCTCGGCGATCTGCAGCAGGACCGGGGTGCGCGGGTCGGTGACCTTGTGCACGGGGTGGCCGAGGCCGGGGATGAACTTCCCTGCTGCCCGCGCCTTGGTCACCGCGCCGACCGCCAGTGCGTCCCACCCGGCGTCGTCGGCTGGGAGCGGCTGGCCGGCCTCGGCCAGCGCGGCCGACAGGAACTGGCCGGCGTCCTCGGTGACGCCCAGGAAGCGGGAACCGCCGCCGAGCAGGCCGGCCGCCAGCGCGCCCTGCACGGAATCGGGGGCGCTCAGGTAGGTGAGCCGG
>DATCFY010000017.1:0-2000 GCA_036509255.1 Streptosporangiaceae bacterium | reverse complement strand
GACCGGGGCCACCGGGCCGGGTGCGGAACTTCCCCAGTGGTAGTCGTAGCCCATCAGCCGAACCTGGTCGGCGGCGCGGCCGATGGCCGCGTAGTCCTGGGCCACGTTGCGCGGGTCAGTCCCCGCGTTGGTGGTCTTGGCGAACACCGCCACCGACAGCACCTTGCCCTTCGCGTGCAGGGCGTGGGCCAGCCGGGTGACGAACGTGGTGAACGCCTGCCGGTCAGCGGCGTGCAGGTTCTCGTAGTCCAGGTCGATCCCGGCGTAGTGGTTCTGCTGCACCAGCGCCACGATCGCGGCCACCTGCGCCGCCATCAGCTCCGGTGAGTGCAGCATCCGGCCCACGGGCGCGTAGGACCACTTCCCGCCGGTAATGTTCGCGATGCTCGGCACGATCAGCTTGCCCGCCGCGCGGAGCCGCCGGATCTCACCGGCCACCGAGGCGGCCTGGCCCGTGCCGTACTGGGTGTCGATCTGGCCCGAGCTGCTCAGCCCGTACATCCAGGGCGACGCCTCCGTGACGGCATGCTGGTGGTCGAGCACGGCCGACGTGCCGTGACCGATGTTCCAGTACGGCATCGACGCCACCACCAGCGTGTGCCGCGGTGTGCTGCTTCCCCGCAAGGTCACCATCGTCAGTCCCACCAGGACGGCTCCGATCAGGACAGCGGCCAGCCACGCGGCACCGGCGAAGGTGTGCCGCGGCTTCTTCGGCACCGTCGCCGGCGCCTGGCTGCCGCTGTGTGCCGTCTTCGTTGTCTCCGCCGTCGTTCTCGTTGTTCCGGTTCTCATCAGCCCGGCCCGCTCTCAGCTCACGGCAGCCGCCGTGATCCGCCGGGCCAACTGGTCCTCGATCACGGCCTGGATGATGTCGTCCAGGCTCCGGGTGGCCCGGAAGCCGACCAGCCCCGCGGCCAGCCCGCAGTCCGGCACCCGGCGCTGCATGTCCTCGTAACCTGAGCCGTACGCCTCCAGGTACGAGGTGCGCTCGATCCCGCTGGGGGACCCGGTCGCCGCGATCACCTGGTCAGCCAGGCCCTCGATCGTGACCTGCTCGGTGCTGCCCAGGTTCACGGCCAGGCCGCTGGCCCGGTCGGAGGTGATCAGCCGGGTCAGTGCGGGCACCACATCGTGCACGTGGCAGAAGCAGCGGATCTGGTGGCCCGTGCCGAACACGGTCAGCGGCTGGCCAGCCAGCCCCTGCTGGACGAAGCGCGGGATGACCATCCCGTAGCGGCCGGTCTGCCGTGGCCCCACAGTGTTGAAGAAGCGCACGATCACCGCGTTCAGGCCGAGCTCGCGGACGTAGCCCTCGACCAGGCTCTCGTCGATCGCCTTGGCCTCGGAGTAGCTCCACCGCGACTTCAGCGGCGAACCGATGATGCGGTCGTCGTCCTCCCGCAGCCCGATCTTGGTGTTCTTCCCATAGATCTCGCTGGTGGACGCGACCAGCAGCCGGGCCCCGTTCCGGTGCGCGGCTTCGACCACATTCTCCGTGCCCCTGATGTTGGTGCGCAGGCTGGACAGGGTGCGATCACGGATGACGAAGGCGCCGACCGCGGCGGCCAGGTGGAACACCCAGTCCGCGCCCGCGGTCAGCCCCGCCACCGCGGCGCTGTCCAGGATGGACCCCTCCACCAGCCTGAACGACGGGTGGTCGCTGACCGCCCGGAGATTCTCCAGCCGCCCGGTGCTCAGGTCGTCGAGCCCGACCACCTGATGCCCGGCCGCCAGCAGTTCCTCGGTCAGGTGCGAGCCGATGAACCCGGCCGCGCCCGTCACGAAACACTTCATCGCGTACTCCCCGTGCTGGTCCTCGGCCGCCACATCGTGCGCCATACCTTGCGCTGGGCCAGCCGTTCGTAAAGGTCGTCGATCCGCGCGGTGACCGCCTCGACGCTGTACTCCTTCTCCACGGCCGGCTCGGGGATCCGCTGCCGCTGGCCGACGCTCACCTCAGCCGCCATCGCGGCCCGGATCCCGTCCGCGGTGGACGGCAC
>DATCFY010000016.1:0-4035 GCA_036509255.1 Streptosporangiaceae bacterium | reverse complement strand
CCGGGCCTGGAACAGGTCAGCCTTGATGGTTCCCTCCGGGCGGCCGAGCATCGTGGCCACGTCGCGGACCGGGAAGCCCGCGTAGTAGTGCAGCAGGAACGCGCTGCGCAGCCGGTCCGGCAGGGCCTGCAGCAGCTCTCTCACATGGACATCCTGGGCGGGCTGGTATGACGGGTCCGAGGGCACCCCCGCCTGGACGGCCTGCAGCGCCTTGCGTTCCCGGCCGGTCTTGCGCCAGTGGTCCCGGACCAGGTTCGTGGCGATCATGTACAGGTAGCTCTGCGGGTTCTCCAGCCGGGACCACCGGCCGAGCAGCCGGGCGAACGCCTCGGCCGCGATCTCGTGCGCGGTGTCGTCGTCATCGACGAGGCGGCGGACCCAGCCCGCGAGCCGCGGGTAGCACGTGTTGAACAGTTCTTCGGCTGCGGCCCGGTCGCCGGTGCGCAGCCTGTCCACGGAACCCCCTCGGGTGGTGGTTCCCGCCGGCACGCTCCACGGCCCGGACAGCGTCAGGGCCTCCCCCGTGGAGGTGCCTGCCGGCCTGCTGACGGCTAGGGATTGCACAGATTTACCACACCTTCATCGCGGCGGCGCGGACCCTGACCGCAAGGGAGTGCCCCCGCAATGCCCTTGCGCTATCTGAGACGGCGCTGGGCGCCGGGTGGTTGGGACGAATTAGGCGGATTTTCAGCTGGGCCCCAGTTGCGGCTGAGCGCCCGGCCCGGGAGGGCCGAATGGGACGCCTGCCGGGGGGTAGGGTGAGGGAGAGATAGTAGGACGTCCTAGTATTTTCCCGGGGCTACGACGCCCCGGGGAGGGGAATCGCATGGACACGCACGCAACGTCGCCGCAGTCGGAATCCGCCGGGCCGGTGGAGGCGGGCCGGGAGCGGTGGCAGCGCCGGTTCGCCGGTTCCCGGATCCGTGCAGCCGACTTCTCCACCCTGTCCGGGCTCGACGTGCAGCCGGTGTACGGGCCGCCCGACGGGGCCGTCGTGCCGGGCTTCGACCGGATCGGCTGGCCGGGGGAGTACCCGTTCACCCGGGGCCTGTACCCGTCCGGATACCGCGGCCGGGCCTGGACGATCCGCCAGTTCTCCGGGTTCGGCAACGCCCGGCAGACCAACGAGCGGTACAAGATGCTGCTGGGCGCGGGCGGGACCGGGCTGTCGGTCGCCTTCGACATGCCCACCCTGATGGGCCGGGACTCCGATGACCCGCGCTCGCTCGGCGAGGTCGGCCACTGCGGGGTGGCGATCGACTCCGCGGCGGACATGGACACGCTGTTCGCCGGGATCCCGCTGGCCGACGTGACCACCTCGATGACGATCAGCGGACCGGCGGTCCCGGTCTTCTGCATGTACCTGGCCGCCGCGCAGCGGCAGGGCGCCGACCTGGCCGCGCTGGACGGGACGCTGCAGACCGACATCTTCAAGGAGTACATCGCGCAGAAGGAATGGCTCTTCCCGCCGGAGCCGCATCTGCGCCTGATCGGCGACCTGATGGAGTTCTGTGCCCGGGAGATCCCGGCCTACAAGCCTCTGTCGGTCTCCGGGTACCACATCCGCGAGGCCGGCAGCACGGCCGCGCAGGAACTGGCGTTCACCCTGGCCGACGGGTTCGGGTACGTGGAACTCGGCCTGTCCCGGGGACTGGACATCAACACGTTCACCCCCGGGCTGTCGTTCTTCTTCGACGCCCACATCGACTTCTTCGAGGAGATCGCCAAGTTCCGCGCGGCCCGGCGGATCTGGGCCCGGTGGCTGCGGGACACGTACGGGGCGACGTCGCCCCGCGCCCAGTGGCTGCGCTTCCACACCCAGACCGCGGGGGTGTCGCTCACCGCGCAGCAGCCGGACAACAACGTGGTGCGCACCGCCATCGAGGCGCTGGCCGCCGTCCTGGGCGGGACCAACTCGCTGCACACCAACGCTCTGGACGAGGTGCTGGCCCTGCCGAGCGAGCGCGCCGCGGAGATCGCGGTCCGCACCCAGCAAGTGATCATGGAGGAGACCGGGGTGGGGAGCGTCGCCGACCCGCTGGGCGGCTCCTGGTACCTGGAAGCGCTGACGGACCGGCTGGAGGCCGAGGCCGAGGACATCTTCGCGCGGATCAAGACGATGAGCCCCGACGGGTCGATGACCGGCGGGATCCTCCGCGGCATCGAGGACGGCTGGTTCATGTCCGAGATCGCCGAGGCGGCGTTCGTCTACCAGCAGAAGGTGGAGAAGGGCGAGAAGAAGGTCGTCGGGGTGAACTGCCACACCGGCACGGTCGGCCTGCCGGTCGAGATCCTCCGGGTCAGCCACGAGGTGGAGCGGGACCAGGCCGCCGACCTGAGCCGCCGCCGCTCGGGCCGCGACCAGGCGGCGGTCGACTCGGCCCTGGCCGCGATGCTGGCGGCGGCCCGGTCCGGCGAGAATATGATCCCGCCGATGCTGGCGGCGGCGCGGGCCGAGGCGACCCTGGGCGAGATCTGCGATGCGCTGCGCCAGGAGTGGGGCGTGTACTCCGAGGCCCCGGCGTTCTGACGGGCGCTCCGCCGCGCAGGCGGCGCCTCCTGCGCGGCGCAGGCGGCGCGTCAGTCCAGCAACCTGGCGAAGCGCTGCTGGATCGTGGCGGCGGTCTGGTCCGCGGGGGCGTCCCAGACGTCCTGGTTGAAGATCTCGATCTCCACGAACCCTGGGTACCCCGCGGCCAGCACCCCCGCCACCACCGGTGGGAAGTCGATCACGCCATCGCCGAGATGGCCGCGGCCCAGCAGCGTGTCCGCGGGAAGCGGCACCACCCAGTCGCACAGCTGAACGCTGACGATCCGGCCGCGAGCCCGGTCGATCTGCGCGGCCAGCTCCGGATCCCACCAGACGTGGTAGGTGTCCACGACCACTCCGACCGTCTCGGCCGGGAACTGAAAGGCCAGGTCAAGCGCATCGCTCAGCCTGGACACGACACAGCGGTCGGCGCAGAACATCGGATGCATGGGCTCGATGCCCAGCCGCACTCCCAGCCGCTGCGCGGTCGGGACCAGGTCGGCGATCGCATCGGCGACCATGTGCCGGGCCAGGGCGAGATCCCGGCTGCCGGACGGCAGCCCGCCCGAGACGAGGACGAGGGTGTCCGCCCCCAGCTCGGCCGCCTCGGCGATGGCCCGGCGGTTGTCCGCCAGGGCGCTGGCCCGGGCCGGCCCGTCCGGGTGGGTGAAGAAGCCGCCCCGGCAGAGGCTGGACACGTGCAGGCCAGCGTCCCGGACCGTGGCCGCCGCCCGGCGCAGGCCGGCCTCGGCCACCCGGTCGCGCCACAGCCCGATCGCGGGGATCTCATGCCGCACGCACAGGTCCACGCTCTGCGCCAGGTCAAGGTGCTTCACCGTGGCCTGATTGAGGGACAGCCGGTCACGGTCCAGTGGGCCCCCGGTCACCGCCGGCCTGCCGAGGCCAGGTACCCGGTCATCCGTTCCGCGGCCAGGGCCGGGGAGCGCAGCGCCCCGGCCGCGGCGGCCAGCTCGAAGATCCGGACCAGGTGGGCGGCCGGCCGCCTGGCCTGGAAGCCGTCCAGCATGGCGAAGTGCGGCTGCAGGCCGTTCAGCCAGGCCAGGAACGCGACGCCGACCTTATAGCTGGGGGTGGGTGGCTCGAAGATGGTCCGGCTCAGCTCCGTCGTGGGCCCCATGGCCGCGTCGTAGCCGGCCAGGTCGCCGGCGTCGAGCGCGTGCAGCGCGGCGGCGGCCGGGGCGGTGATCGCGGCGAAGGCGCCGAGCAGCGCGTCACTGTGGCCCTCAGCGTTTCCTTTGATCAGCTCGGCGTAGTGGAAGTCATCGCCGGTGTACAGCCGGACCCCGGCGGGCAGCCGCCGTCTGACGGCTACCTCGGCGGACCCGTCGAGCAGGGACATCTTGATCCCGCCGACCCGGCCGTCCGCGCGTTCGATCAGCTCGATGACCGTGTCCGCGGCGGTGGCGAAGTCCGCGGCCCCCCAGTAGCCGCGCAGCGCCGGGTCGAAGTCCTCACCCAGCCAGTGCAGGATGACCGGGCGCTCC
>DATCFY010000015.1:0-30742 GCA_036509255.1 Streptosporangiaceae bacterium | reverse complement strand
CCCGGTCGGGCCCGTGTCCCCCAGGCCGGCTGCCCCGACTGTCCTGGCCCGGATCCGGAACCGATGCTCGGTGTCAGGGATCAGCCGGGTCCGCGGCAGCAGTTCCGCGCCGGTCCCCGCGTCGCTCAGCCGGGCGTGGCCCGGTGCGTTGCCGACGAAACGGCTGGTGTCGATCACGGCGTGGTGCAGCACACCCGGCACCGCCAGCCGCACCACCAGCCAGTCGTTCCCGTCGTCGCGGCGGCGGGCGGTCTCCCAGCCGTCCGACATGACCTGGGCCCGCCCCGGCGCGAGCGCGTTGGCCGGCGAGGAGAAGAACATGTTGCTGCACGCCTCCACGCGTCCGCCGGCGCAGGTCGCGGCCAGGTCCACCCGGCCGCCCAGCCGCCGCGGATCGGGCACCACCTCGCCGAAGACCCGGAGCCGGGCCACGCCCCCGTCGGGATGGATGGTCAGCCGGACGTGGGTGACCAGCCGGTCCGGGCCGGTGACCGGCACCAGGTTGGCCCGGTCTCCCCCGAGGCCGGTCTGGTCCGCCAGCGGGGCCCAGGCGGCCGCGCGCACCTCGGCCGCGGTGGGGTAGCCGAGCAGCGTGGTCCCGTCGATCGAGGCGAAAGGCGGGTAGTTGCCCCGGAAGTGCGAGGTGTCGATGTTGACCCCGCGGACGATGGCGGGCACGGCGAGCCGGATGATCACGAAATCCTCGCCGGGCTCCCGGCGCCGCCGGGTCTCCCAGCCGTCGTACACCTTGCCGCGGGCCGCGAAGGCCGCCGGGTCGTGGACCGGGGGCCGCGGGTCGATAAGGCTGTGCACGTCCGCGTAGAACTCGTCGTTGGTGTAGACCACCGTCCCGCCGAGGGCCCGGCTGGCCAGGTCGGGCAGCGCGGCGAAATCGTGGGTGCCCGGGCTGGCCGGGTGGTCCCCGGTCACGATGCTCCCCCCGTGGGCACCGGCCCCGTGGGCACCGGCCCCGTGGGCAGCGGCCCGGTCGGCACCGGCCCCGTGGGCACCGGCCCGGTGAACACCGGTCTCGCTGGCCCCCCTCCGGTGGGCACCCGGACGAGCTGCCCGGCTCGCCGCTCCGGCCCGGCGGGCCGCCCGGCCAGACAGGTCTGGCGGACCACGCCGCGCAGGGTGCGGCCCGCGTAGGGGGTGACGGGGTTGCGCTGCCGTAGCTGGGCGGGATCCACCACGAACCGCTCGTCCGGGGCGAACACGCTGAAGTCGGCCCGCCGCCCGGGACTGATCGCGCCCCGGTCGGCCAGGCCGGTGAGCGCGGCCGGGGCCGCGGCCATCCAGGCCGCCACCCGGTCCAGGCCGATGCCGCGCCGGGCGGCCTCGGTCCACACCGCGGGCAGGCCGAGCTGGACCGAGGCGATGCCGCCCCACGCGTCGGCGAAGTCCCCGGTGTCGAACCGCTTGGCCGCGACGGTGCACGGTGAGTGGTCGGACACGATGGAGCCGATCGTGCCGTCCAGCAGTCCCGCCCACAGCGCGTCACGGTTGGCGCCATCCCGGATCGGCGGGCAGCACTTGAACTGGGTGGCGCCGTCGGGGATGTCCTCGGCGCGGAGGGTGAGGTAATGCGGGCAGGTCTCGGCGGTGACCGGCAGCCCGTCCGCCTGGGCCGCGCGGACGGCGGGCAGCGCGGCCGCGCTGGCCAGGTGCACGATGTGGGTCCGGCACCCGGTCCGCCGGGTCTGGTCCAGCAGCGCGGCGATGGCCTGCTGCTCGGCCTCGGGCGGCCGGGAGGCCAGGAAGTCCCGGTACCGGCGGCCGCGGGCGGCGGGAGCCGCCGCGATCACGCCGGGATCCTCGGCGTGCGCGATGAGCAGCCCGCCGAAGCTGGCGATCTCGGTCATGGCCGCACCGAGCTGGGCGGGATCCAGCGGGGCGAACTCGTCCACGCCGGAGGGGAGCAGGAAGCACTTGAAACCCACGACGCCCGCCTCGTGCAGGGGCCGCAGGTCAGCGACGTTACCCGGCACCGCGCCGCCCCAGAACGCCACGTCCACCGCGAGCTGGCCGGCCGCGGCGGCCTGCTTGGCGCGCAGCGCGGGCACGGTCACGGTCGGCGGGATGCTGTTCAGCGGCATGTCCACGATCGTGGTCACCCCGCCGGCGGACGCCGCCGCGGTCGCGGTGGCGAACCCCTCCCACTCGGTGCGGCCGGGCTCGTTCACGTGCACGTGGCTGTCCACCAGGCCGGGCAGCAGCACCTCGTCCGCGGCCAGCGTGAGGGTGCCGGGCGGCGCGTCCGGGTAGCCGGCCAGGCCGGTGATGACCCCGTCGCGGAAGAGCACGGTGGCAGCCCGCTCGCCCGCCGGCGTGATGACCCGCCGCCCCCGGATCGCCGTCACCTCACCCACCGCACGCTCCGGCATTATCGTGGTGCCTTTTGCCCCGTATACGGGGCAAAAGGCACCACGATAAGGAAGGCGAGCACGCCCTGAGTCTGGCACAGGGTGATCCCACGGGGGGGCGGCCCATTAGGGTCGTCGGGGTGACCGACTCCGAGTCCCAGCGGATGCCCATCGCCACGCTGGACGAAGCCACTGCCGCCGGCGCCGCCGGGCTGCTCCGGCCGTCCTGTGCCAGCGCGCGCTGGATCGAGCGGCTGGTCGGCGGGCGTCCCTACGGGACACTGCCGGGCCTCGTGGCCGCGTCCGACGCCGCGATCGCCGACCTGGGCTGGCCGGACATCGAGGAGGCCCTCTCCGCCCACCCGAGGATCGGTGACCGCCCCGAGCCCGGGGCCGCGGGCGGCGGCCGGGAAGCGGCCTGGTCGCGGCAGGAACAGGCCGGGGCCCGGGACGTCCCCGCCGAGGTGCAGGCCGGGCTGCGGGCCGGCAATGCCGCCTACGAGGAACGGTTCGGGCACGTGTTCCTGATCTGCGCGACCGGGATGTCCGCGGCCAGCATGCTGGCCGCGCTGCACGAGCGGCTCGGCCATGACCCGGCGGCCGAGCGGGAGGTGGTCCGCGACGAGCTCACGAAGATCGTCCGGCTGCGGCTGGGTAAGGCGTTCGCATGAGCATCTCGACGCACGTCCTGAACGCGATCACGGGACGGCCCGCGGCCGGGCTGGAAGTCGTCCTCAGCCGGCAGGATGGCGGCCGGCGGCAGGATGGCGGCCGGTGGCAGGAGCTGGCCCGGCGCCGCACGGACACGGACGGCCGCGTGAGCGACCTGGCCGGCAGTGCCGCGGCGGGCGTCTACCGGATCGTCTTCATGACCGAGGCGTACCTGAAGGCCCAGTCCCCGGCGGCGGAGACATTTTACCCGGAGATCGTCGTGATCTTCCGGATCACCGACCCGGCCGGGCACCATCACGTGCCCCTGCTGCTCAGTCCCTACGCTTACTCGACCTACCGTGGGTCCTGAAGCCAGCCCCGGGTAGTGACACACGTGAAACCTCAGTCGGAGAGGATGCTGCGACCGCGACCAGGGAAGGGGGCTGCGTGAGCGCACCCGTGGCTATCCAGGGCTGCTATGTCGCCACCGTGGACGCGGCGGGCAGCGAATATCCCGCCGGGCACGTGGTGATGGACGAGGGCCGGGTCGTCGCGGCCGGTCCCGGTCCGGTGCCGCCGGAGTTCGCCGGGGCCACCCGGATCGACGGCTCGGGCCGGCTGGTCACGCCGGGGCTGGTCAACACCCACTCACACCTGTACCAGTGGATCACCCGCGGCTACGCGACCGACGAGACCCTGTTCGGCTGGCTGGAGACGCTGTACCCGATCTGGGCCCGGCTGACCCCGGAGCTGATGAGCGCGGCCGCCGCGGCCAACCTGGGCTGGCTGGCCCTGACCGGCTGCACGTCGAGCACCGACCATCTGTACGTGTTCCCGGCCGGCGCGGGCGACCTGCTCGAGGCGGAGATCCTGGCCGCCCGGCGGATCGGCGTCCGCTTCCACCCGACCCGCGGGTCGATGAACCTCGGCGAGTCGGCCGGCGGGCTGCCGCCGGACTCCGTGGTCGAGGACCACGACACGATCCTGGCCGCCTCGCAGGCCGCGATCGACCGCTGGCACGACCCGTCCTTCGACTCGATGACCCGGATCGCGGTCGCCCCCTGCTCGCCGTTCACGGTGACCGAGGAGCTGATGCGGGACTGCGCCGCGCTGGCCCGCGCGGCCGGCGTCCGGCTGCACACGCATATCGCGGAGACCGCGGACGAGGACCAGTTCTGCCAGGACACCTACGGCCGCACGCCCGCCCAGTACGCCGAGGACCTGGGCTGGCTGGGCCCGGATGTGTGGCTGGCGCACTGCGTGCACCTGTCGGATGAGGCGGTGGCCCGGTTCGCGGCCACCGGCACGGGCGTGGCCCACTGCCCTACCTCTAACGGCCGCCTCGGATCGGGCATCGCCCCGGTCCGCAAACTCCTCGACGCCGGCGCCCCTGTCGGCCTGGGCGTGGACGGGAACGCGTCGAACGAGTCCGGCCGCATGATCGACGAGCTGCACCAGGCCATGCTGGCCGCGCGCTACGCGGGCGGCCCGCTCGCGCTGAGCGCCCGGGACTGCCTGCGGATGGCCACCATGGGCGGGGCGCGCTGCCTGGGCCGCGACGCCGAGCTGGGCTCGCTGGAACCCGGCAAAGTCGCCGACCTGGCCGTGTGGCGGGTCGACCAGCTCCCCGGGGCCGGCATCGCGGACCCGGTGACCACGCTGGTGTTCGGTGCGCCTGAGCTGGAGCACCTGTTCGTCGGCGGCCAGCAGGTGGTGGCGGGCGGCGAGCTGCGCACCGCCGACGCGGCCGGGCTCGCCGCGGCCGCGGCCCAGGCGAGCGCCGTGATCGCCAGGGCCCCATGACCGGACACTGACCACGCCCATGGACATCGACACGATCACCGATTTCCGGCCCGCGCCGGGCACCGCCTGGCAGCCGGGCGACGCCTGGCTGGGCGGCGGGACCTGGCTGTTCTCCCAGCCCCAGCCCGGGCTGCGGCGGCTGCTGGACCTGCGCGGCTTCGGCTGGGACCCGCTGACCGAGCGCCCCGGCGGCCTGGAGATCGCGGCGACCTGCACGCTGGCCGAGCTGGCCCGGTGGCGGCCGGCCGGGGACGGTGGCGGCGCCTGGCCCGCGGTGCCGCTGCTGCGCCACTGCTGCGACGCCCTGCTGGCCTCGTTCAAGGTGCAGAACATGGCCACCGTGGGCGGCAATATCTGCCTGGCGCTGCCCGCCGGGGCCATGACGTCGCTGGCCGCCTCGCTGGACGGGGTGGCCACCATCTGGTCGCCGGGCGGCGGCGTCCGCGAGGTGCCGGTCACCGGCTTCGTCACCGGCCCCGGGACCACTGTGCTGGGCGCGGGCGAGCTGCTCCGCTCGGTCACCCTGCCGGACGAGTCGCTGCGGAGCCGGACCGCGTTCCGGCAGGCGTCGCTATCCCGGATGGGGCGGTCCGCGGCCCTGGTCATCGGCCGCACCAACGGCTCCGGCCTGGTCATCACCGTGACCGCCGCGACCCCGCGGCCGGTCCAGCTCCGCTTCCCGGGCCGGCCGTCTCCGGGGGAGGCCGCAGCCGCCCTGGACCAGGCCGCCCGGGACCCTGAGCGCCTGAACTCTGCCCGCCTGAACTCTGCCCGCCTGACCTCTGCCCGCCTGACCTGGCACGACGACGTGCACGGCGCACCGGCCTGGCGGGCCGCCATGACCCGCCGGTTCGTGGCCGAGATCGCGGCGGAGCTGCGCGGGGATCCAGCGGCGGAGCCGCGCGAATGAGCATGAACGTCAACGGGAAGCCCGCGGCGGAGCATCCCCGCCCCGGGCAGTGCCTGCGCACGTTCCTGCGCGAGCAGGGCTGGCACGGCGTGAAGAAGGGCTGCGACACCGGGGACTGCGGCGCCTGCACCGTGCACGTCGACGGGATGCCGGTGCACAGCTGCATCTACCCGGCCGTGCGGGCGCTGGACAGCGACGTGACGACGATCGAGGGCCTGGAACCCGGGCCCCCAGGCGACGATTTCCTCGCCGCCCAGGGCTTCCAGTGCGGCTACTGCACCCCCGGGATGATCATGACGGCGGCGGCGCTGACCGACGAGGCCCGCGCCGACCTGCCCCGCGCGTTCAAGGGGAACATCTGCCGCTGCACCGGCTACGGCTCCATCGCCGACGCGCTGGCCGGCCGGCCGCGGGTCGGCGATGCTTCCGCAGTCTCCGCAACGGGCGCACCGTCCCCGGTGGGCTCGGGTCTGCCCGCGCCCGCCGGCCCGGAGGTGGTGACCGGCCGGGCCCGGTTCACGCTGGACACCTCGGTCCCGGGGCTGCTGCACATGAAGCTGGTGCGCTCCCCGCACGCCCACGCCCGGATCCGCTCGGTCGACGCGAGGGCCGCGCTGGCCCTGCCCGGGGTGGCCGCGGTGTTCAGCTACGCCGACGACCCGGGCGTCCGCTACTCCACCGCCCGCCACCACAACCCCGGCGACGACGCCTGTGACACCGCACTGTTCGACCAGACCGTGCGGTTCGCCGGGCAGCGGGTCGCGGCTGTCGTGGCGGACAGCCCGCACACGGCCGCCCGGGCCTGCGACCTGGTCCGGGTGGACTACGACGTGCTGCCCGCGGTCGTCGACCCCGACCTGGCCATGGCGCCCGGCGCGCCGGTGCTGCACCCCGGGGTCCCTCCGGCTGTGGGGGCGAGTGACCCGGGACGGAACGTTGCGGCGGAAGTTCACGGCGGAACCGGGGATATCGCTGCTGGTTTCGCGGCGGCGGACACCACGTACGAGCAGACGTTCCGGGTGCAGCGGGTCCAGCACGTGCACCTGGAGACGCACGCCACGATCGGGTGGATGGACGAGGGGCGGCTGGTGCTGCGGACCAGCTCGCAGACCCCGTTCCTGACCCGGGACGCGCTGTGCGGGCTGTTCGGGCTGGAACGCAGCCAGGTCCGGGTGTTCGCGGCGCGGGTTGGCGGGGGGTTCGGCGGCAAGCAGGAGATGCTCACCGAGGACGTGGTCGCGCTGGCCGTGCTCCGGCTCGGCCGGCCGGTCCAGCTGGAGTTCACCCGGGAGGAGCAGTTCACGTCGGCCACCACCCGGACCCCGATGCGGATCACGGTCCGGCTCGGGGCCCGCCGGGACGGCACGCTCACCGCGCTGCAGCTGCGCACGGTCGCGGACACCGGCGCGTACGGGAATCACGCGGGCGGCGTGCTGTTCCACAGCTGCAACGAGGCGATCAGCATGTACCGCTGCCCGGCCAAGCGGGTCGACGCCTGGTCGGTGTACACGAACACGGTCCCGTCCGGCGCGTTCCGCGGGTACGGGCTGTCCCAGTCCGCGTTCGCGGTGGAGTCGGCCCTGGACGAGCTGGCCCGGTCGCTGGGCCTCGACCCCCTCGCGGTCCGCCGCCGGAACCTGGTCCGGCCGGGCGACCCGCTGCTGTCGGTCAGCGACGAGCCGGAGGACGTAGAGATCGCCAGCTACGGGCTGGCCGAGTGCCTCGACCTGGTGCGGGACGCTCTGGCGAGTGGGCGCGGGCTGCCGGTGCCCGAGGGCGACGGCTGGCAGGCCGGCACCGGCATCGCGGTCAGCATGCTGGACACGGTGCCGCCCGGCGGGCACCGGGCGCACGTGCGGATCGCGCAGCGGGTCGGGGGCGGCTACCGGCTCGCGGTCGGCACGGCGGAGTTCGGCAACGGGACCACCACCGTGCACCGGCAGCTCGCCGCCGCGGCGCTGGGCTGCGGCGTGGACGACATCGAGATCGTGTCCGCCGACACCGACGAGGTCGAGCACGACACCGGGGCGTACGGGTCGACCGGCACGTTCGTGGCCGGGATGGCCACGCTGCGCGCCGCCCGGTCGCTGGCCGAGCAGCTGGCCGGGGCCGGCGCGGAGGGGAAGCTGCTCGAGGCCGAGGGGTCCAGCGACGGCCGGGCCCGCTCGGTCACCTTCAACGTGCAGGGCTTCCGGATCGCGGTGCGGCCGGCCACCGGCGAGATCGCCATCCTGCAGAGCGTGCAGGCCGCCGACGCCGGGACGGTCATCAACCCGGTGCAGCTGCGCGGCCAGATCGAGGGCGGCGTGGTGCAGGCCCTGGGCGCAGCCCTGTTCGAGCACCTGGACATCGACGGGAAGGGGCGGGTGACCACGCGGACATTGCGGGAGTATCACGTGCCGGTGCTGGCCGACGTGCCCCGCACGGAGGTGTTCTTCGCCAGGACCGCCGACCCGCTCGGCCCGCTCGGCGCCAAGTCGATGAGCGAGGCTCCGTTCAACCCGGTGGCCCCGGCCCTGGCCAACGCGGTGCGCGACGCCACCGGGGTCCGGATCACCGAGCTGCCGATGAGCCCGGACCGCGTTTACCTGGCCCTGAATCAGGATTGACCGCATCAGGACTGATCACAGAAAGGCGGACGCCCATGGTCCAGCTCGGAGCGAACCGGTACGGCAAGGCCGAGGTCCGGGTGATGCGCGTGGCCCGCGGCGCGGGCACCGGCGGCGGCGACGTGATCAGGGACTGGAACGTGTCCACCAGCCTGTCGGGCGAGCTGGCCGCGACCCACCTGACCGGCGACAACTCTGCGGTGCTGGCCACCGACACGCAGAAGAACACCGTGTACGCGTTCGCCCAGAAGCTCGGGCCGGTGCCGCCTGAGGTGCTCGCCATGGAACTCGCCGCGCATTTCGTGGTCAGCCAGCCGCAGATCACCCGGGCCCGGGTGGCGGTCGAGGAGTACGGCTGGTCCCCGGTCGGCGAGAGCCGGCATTCGTTCGCCCGGACCGGTGAGCTGACCCGGGCCTGCCGGATCGTGCATGATTCCGCGGCGGGCGTGAGCGTGGTGGCCGGCCTTGCGGACCTGACCCTGCTGAACACCACCAACTCCGAGTTCTGGGGCTTCCCGCGCGACGAGTACACGACACTCGCGGAGACCCGGGACCGGATGCTCGCCACCCAGGTCAGCGCCTGGTGGCGGTACCGGGACGTCTCCGTGGACTGGGACGAGGTGTTCGCGGTCGCGCGGAAGGCGTTGCTGTCGGCGTTCACCGAGACCTACAGCTACTCCCTGCAGCAGACGCTGTACGCCATCGGCGAGCAGATCATCGAGGCCGTGCCGGCGGTGTGCGAGGTCCGGCTGGCGCTGCCCAACAAGCATCACTACCTGGTGGACCTGGCGCCGTTCGGGCTGGCGAACGACAACGAGGTCTACTACCCCGGCGATCGACCCTACGGCCTGATCGAGGGCACCGTGCTGGCCGACGACGCCCCTGATCCTGGACCCGCCTGGGTCTGACCGATAACCTGAGGCCCGCTTCTGCCCGGCGAACGGTCCTTCCCAGCAAGGCAGAATCCCGGCCCCAGTCGATGGGGATACAGGGAGGACTTGCATGAACAGGTTCATCCGCACGTTCGGAGCCGTGGCCACCGCAAGCGCCGCAGCGACGGCGCTCAGCCTGCCCGCGGACGCGGCGGCCCAGCCCGCTCGCCGCGCCATGCCGGTGGTCTACGACCAGTCCGCGGCCGGGTATGTCACCAGCGGGATGCGCTTCCGCTTCGTCGCCGCGACCCTGAAGGTGCCCGCGCCGCAACCCATCAAGGGGGACAACGGCCCGGCGGGGGTGGCGCTTTCCGACAGCACGCACACGGCGGCGTTGCTGATCCAGACCGGCGGCGGGGCGGGCAGCATCACCTACGACAACGGCTTCGGCCACGGCACGGTCCCGCTGGCGCCACGGATCGGCAACATCCTGCGGCTCAGCATCTTCCGAGACCCGGCCGCCAACCGCGACGTGTTCGCGGTCACCAACACATCAACGGGCCGGACCTGGACGGCGCCGGTCACCACCCCGGCCGGGATCGCCTACCAGCATGCTTCGGCCACCGCCAGCCTCGACAACGCCACGGCGGGCGCCCCGCTCGACGCGGTCCGGCTGTGGTCATTCAGGTCTGTCCGGGTGACCAGCTACAGCGGCATCCGCGGCACGGTCGTCGGGCCCTGGCTCACCACCGAGCTCATCGATACCCTGGACGGCACCTCCAGCAGCCAGTGGGTGCTGTTCCCGCGCCCCCCATGGGGGGACAGCGACCAGAACTTCACCGTCTGGATGCCCGAATTCCCGCACTGATCCGCTGAGCCGGGCGGGAAAGAGATCTGCTGCCCCCGGGCGACCGCCCTTGCGGGCTGATCGAGGGCGCCATGCTGGCGCCTCCGGGCCGGCCAGGACGTGAGCTCGCCGGCGGTCACCCAGCCACCATGTCCCTCCATCCCCACCTCCCCCACCTCCCCCACCTAGGGGCTGCCGCAAGCGGTTCCCGTTCCGCAAGGCCGGGGGACGCCCGACGCACGCAGGGCGAAAATGAGGGGCGGCGGCCCGGCGGGGACTGAGACCATGCCTCACGTGAGCGACGATCTGTGGTGGGCGATGCCCGTGCTGGCCGG
Organism: Streptosporangiaceae bacterium; assembly: GCA_036509255.1. Classification (GTDB taxonomy): domain Bacteria; phylum Actinomycetota; class Actinomycetes; order Streptosporangiales; family Streptosporangiaceae; genus RYN-230. The sequence goes on along the minus strand of DATCFY010000015.1, from coordinate 20,352 downwards.
GCGGCTGATCCGGCTCGAGCCGCTGACGCTGGAGCACGCGGCCGGATATCTCGCGGCCGCGGGCCCGGCCGAGGAAGGCGCCGAGGTGTTCCGCTGGATGAGCCCGCCGGGTGGCGCGCTGGCCCAGCCGGTCACTCTCGAGGACGCGACCCGGCACATCGCTGACGCGCTGGCCGGCCGGGCCCGCGGCGCCCGGCTCCCCTACGCCCAGATCGACGCGGTCACCGGGGAGTTCGCCGGCACCACCTCGTTCTACGAGGTGAACCCCGCGCTGCGGGCGCTGGGCATCGGGCACACCTGGCTGGGCCAGCGCTGGTGGCGCACCGGGCACAACACCCAGTCGAAGCTGCTGATGATGGCGTTCGCGTTCGAGACTCTCGGCGCGGTCCGGGTCGTCTGGCACACGGACATCTTCAACACCCGGTCCCAGGCCGCGATCGAGCGGCTCGGCGCGGTGCGCGAAGGCCTCCTGCGCAAGCACCGGCTGCGGTACGACGGGAGCTGGCGGGACACCGTCCAGTACGCCATGGTGGATGACGACTGGCCGGCTGCCAAGGCCGCGCTTGCCGCGCGGCTCGGCTAGCAGGATCCCGCCCGGGGAGCCTGCCCGGCTAGGCCTCCGACTCGGTCAGCTGGTGGCTGTCGGCGGCGGTCAGGTCGCAGCCGTAGATCCGCTTCAGCTCCGCGATGACCGCGAGCGTGGGCGCCCCGAACACCTGCTCCCCCTCGAACGCGTGCAGCACGATGCCTTCCAGCAGGTCCCCCAGGGACAGGTTGAGGTACTCGGCCAGCCCCTTGAGCACTTTGAGCAAGCTGCGCTCCATCCGTACCCCGGTCTGGACACGCTCCACGGTCGTCATGTTACCTTTGTACCATGGTACATAGCGCCGCACGTCCAGCTCCGCTGCCTCGCGTCCAGCTCAGCGGAGTCGTGCGACTGCCGCCCGGCTGCGAGGCCGCCCTGTTCCTGTTCACCCCGCGCGGCGAGAAGCTGTGGGCCGACGGCTGGGACCCGGTCTTCCCCGCCCCAGCCGCTGACGACACGGAGCCGGGGACGGTGTTCGAGACGGTGCACGGCGAGCAGCGGACCACCTGGGTGGTCTGTGCCCGGGAGCCTGGCCGGTCCGTGCGCTACGCGCGCATCGCCCACGGCCGGAACGCCGGGACCGTGACCGTCACCCTGGACGACGGGACCCCCCCGGGCGGATCCCGGGTGGCCACCGTCGACTACGACCTCACCGCGCTGTCCGATGAGGCCGCCGCGGGCCTGGCCCAGTTCGCGGCCGGCTATCCCCAGTTCCTGCGGCACTGGGAAGAGGCGATCGAGGCCGCCACCCGTGACGCCTGAGGACACCGGAAACCAAGTCGGGCCGGATGCCGCCCCGGACCTTTTCACGATCGGCCATTCGAACCTGGCTCTCGACGATTTCCTGGGCCTGCTCCAGCAGCACGGCATCCAGACCGTCGCGGACGTGCGCACGACACCCCGGTCCCGCTGGGTGCCGCATTTCGGCGCGGGACCACTGCGAGAGGCCCTCAGCCGGCGCGGTATCGGCTACGTCCCGTTCGGCCGGGAACTCGGCGGACGGCCCCAGGGCGGGGAGTTCTACGACGAGCAGGGCCACGTGCTCTACGGCCGGCTCGCCGGGAGCCCGCTGTTCCAGGCGGGAATCGACCGGCTGCTGGCGGGGGCGCAGACTCGCCGTATCGCCTTGCTCTGCAGCGAGGAAGACCCGTGCCGGTGTCACCGCCACCTGCTCATCGGACGGGTGCTGCGCGACCGTGGCGTGGCGGTGTCCCACATCCGGCGCGACGGGCACATCGACACTGAGGCGGAACTAGCCGCCCGGGAAATCGACGACGCCCAGCCCACCCTCTTCGCGGGTGGCTCAGGGGAGAAGCAGTGGACGTCCCCGCGATCGGTCACCCGGAGAAACCCGCCGCCCAGCGCTTCGGAGAACTGACTCAGGAGGGGCATTCTGGCTAGGTGACGTTCAATCCGCCGGGCCGGTATTCGGATGACCGGAATCTGCGGGCTCGCCAGCGCCTCTGGCGTGACCAGAGTCCCTTTTTCGACATTGCGGGCTGGGTCCTGGATCTGGCCGGGTTAGCGCCCGGCGTGCGGGCGGACGTCGGGTGCGGCAACGGCCTGTACCTGAGCGCGCTGCGGGAACGGGGGGTAAGGGCGGCCGGGTGTGACCTGTCGCTGGGAATGCTGCGGTCCGCACCCCATCCGGCGCTGATCAACGCCGACGTCGGGGCGCTGCCGGTGCTCGACGGCGCCGTCGATGTGGTGCTCGCCGCCCACATGCTCGATATCGTGCCTGACCGGGCGGCTGCCCTTCGCGAACTGCGGCGGGTCCTGGTCCCGGGCGGCGTCTGCGTGGCGGTGACCAACGGCGCCCGGAACCTGCGTTCCCTGCGGGAGCTAGTGGGGAACGCGGTCCGCCAGGAAACCCCCGGCTGGCGGATGCTCTCACCGACGCGTGCCTTCGCGGCGGAGAACGCGGCCGGTCAGCTTGCTGCGGTCTTCGCGTCGGTCACCTGCGTGCGACCGGAGGCCGGACCTGTGCTCATCCGCGACGCGGCCGTGGCCGCCAACTACGTGGCCAGCCTGGCCGATCACTACCAGGGCGAGACCGCCCGTCCCTGGGACGACGTCGCCGGGGACGTGCATCGGGACGTGCAGTCGGTGATCGACCGCCAGGGAGTCTTCACCACCAGCGGTGATCTCGCGGCCTTCGTATGCCACTAGCTCAGGCAGTGGGACCGGGACGCACACCAAGGAGATCAGTCATGATGTCAAGATCACCGGGCGGGGAAGCCGCGGTCGGCGGACCATGGCTGGACGCCGGGCGCAGCCAGGGAAGGATGAGGATGGGACAGCTGACGGGCCTGCGCGCGCTGGTCACCGGCGGGGCGTCCGGGCTGGGCGCCGCGATCGCCACGGCGTTCGCGGCCGAGGGCGCGGCCATAGTGGTGCTGGATATGGCCGAGCAAACGCCTGCGGGGCTGCCCGCCGGGGCCAGTTACGTGCAGGCCGACATCACCAACGACGCCGCGGTGCGGGCCGCCGTGGACGCGGCTGCGGCCCGTCTCGGCGGCCTGGACCTGCTGGTCAACAACGCCGGCATCGGCGCCCAGGGCAGCGTGGCCGACAGCACCGACGAGGAGTGGCGGCGGGTGCTGGACGTGAACGTGATCGGGACCGCCCGGGTGTCCCGCGCCGCGTGGCCGTACCTGCGCGAGTCCGGCCAGGCAGCCGTGGTGAACACCGCCTCGATAGCGGCCACCGCCGGGCTGCCCGACCGGGCCGTGTACTCGGCGAGCAAGGGCGCGGTGGCCGCGCTCACCCGGGCCATGGCGGCGGACGGGATGCCCGACGGCATCCGGGTCAACGCGGTGAACCCCGGCACGGCCGACACACCCTGGGTCACCCGGCTGCTGGACGCGGCGCCCGATCCGGACGCGGAACGAGCCGCACTGCAGGCCCGGCAGCCGCACGGGAGGCTGGTGTCGGCGGACGAGGTGGCGGCCGCGGCTGTGTACCTGGCTTCACCCGCGGCCGGCTCGACCACCGGCACCGAGCTGGCGGTGGACGGCGGGATGGGCGGACTGCGGCTGCGGCCCCGGACGTGACCTAGGTCCCCTCGGCCCTGGCGCGCTTCGCTACCGTGGTCCCAGACGAGTCGTGGACGGAGCTTGATGCCTGCTGACGGCCTGCTGGACATCAACCTGGCTTACGGGCGCCAGGGCCTGCGTATCTCGCTGCCTGCGGACCGGACCACGGTCGTCGCGCCGGCCTACCATCCGGCCGCGCCAGACGTCCCCGCCGCGCTGCGGGACGCGCTGCGCCATCCGGTGGCCGGACCGCCGCTGCGGGCGGTGGTCCGCCGGGGCCAGCGGGTGGCCGTGTCGGTCTGCGACGTGACCCGGCCGCAGCCCCGCGAGGCCATGCTCCGCGCGCTGCTCACCGAGCTGGCCGGGCTGGTCAGCCCGGACGACGTGACCGTGCTCATCGCGACCGGCACGCACCGCGGCAACACCCCGGGCGAGCTCGGGGAGATGCTGGGTGACGAGCTGGCCGCCCGGCTGCGGGTGATCAACCACGACGCCCGCGACGAGGACATGCTCACCTGGTGCGGCGAGCACGGCGACGGGGTGCCGGTCTGGCTGAACCGGCATTGGGTGGACGCGGATGTGAAGATCACCACCGGGTTCGTCGAACCGCACTTCTTCGCCGGGTTCAGTGGCGGCCCCAAGCTGGTCGCGCCGGGACTGGCCGGGCTGGAGACCACGCTGACCCTGCACGACGCGCAGCGAATCGGCAGCGAGCTGGCTACCTGGGCGGTATGTGAGGGCAACCCGGTGCACGATGACGTGCGCGCGATCGCCGCGGCGACCGGGGTGGACTTCGCCTTCGACGTCGTCCTGAACCGGGAGCAGCAGGTCGTCGCGGCGTTCGGCGGCGAGGTGCTGGCCATGCACGCGGCCGCCCGGGCGTACGTCCGCGAGGTCTCCATGCGCCCGGTGGACGGACTGTTCGACGTGGTGGTGACGACCAACGCCGGGTTCCCGATGGACCAGAACCTGTATCAGGCGGTCAAGGGGATGTCCGCGGCGGCCACCGTGGTGCGGCCCGGCGGCCTGATCATCTGCGCGGCCGAGTGCGTGGACGGGTTCCCCGATCATGGCTCGTTCCGCGCGGAGCTGGCCGCGGAGCCGACCGCGGAGCGGCTGCTGGCCTCGATCGCGGCGCGGACCCGGACCGTGCCGGACCAATGGCAGGTGCAGGTCCTGGCCCGGGTGCTGGGCCGGGCCCGGGTGGGAGTGCATGCGTCCGGGCTGACGGACGCGGACCTGAGCAGCGCGCACCTGTTCGCGGTGCCTGACGTCGCGGCCGCGGTGGCCGCCGCGCTGGAGGCTGCCGGCCCCGGGGCGCGAGTCTGCGTGCTGCCCGAGGGACCGCAGACGATCCCGTTTGTGCGCACGGACGTGATGGGGAGCCCCGTGTGACCGAGTCTGAGGGGGTGACCGAGTTCGAGATCCCCGATCTGGTGGAACGGCTGAAGGACCGGGTAGCCCAGGAGGACCGGCTGGTCACCGCGTTCTCGGGCGGGGCCGACTCGGCGCTGCTGGCCACCGTCGCCCACCAGGTGCTGGGGACCCGGGCGCTCGCGGTCACGGCCGTGTCGGCCAGCCTGCCCGCTGCCGAGCGGGCCGCCGCGCGGGACTTCGCCCGGTCCCAGGGCCTGGCCCACGTCGAGGTTTGTACCGACGAGCTGGACCGGCCCGAGTACCGGCGTAACGACGGGGACCGCTGCTTCCACTGCAAGAGCGCGCTGTTCGACGCCGTCGCCCCCGTGGCGGCGGCGATGGGCGCGCGGGTGGCGCTCGGCACCAACCTCGACGATCTGTCCGACCACCGGCCCGGCCAGCGAGCCGCGCGCGGCCGGGGTGCGGTGTTCCCGCTCGTCGACGCGGGGCTGTCCAAGGCGGCGGTCCGCGCGGTGAGCCGCGAGCTGGGCCTGGCCACCGCGGGCAAGCCCGCCGCGGCCTGCTTGTCGTCCCGGATCGCCTACGGCGACCCGGTCAGCCCGGAGCTGCTCGGCCGGATCGAGCAAGCCGAGGACGCCTTGCACCAGGCGGGTTTCCTGGTCTGCCGGGTCCGGGCGCACGCGGCGGGGAGCGTGGCCCGGATCGAGGTGCCCCCGGAGGATCTCGGGCGGCTGCTGGCCCGGCGCGAGGAGATCACCGGGCTGGTCCGGGCGGCCGGCTTCGTGTTCGCCACCGCCGATCTGGCCGGCTTGCGCAGCGGCAGCATGAACGCGCTGCTGCCGCTGTCCGTAGTCCACCGGGCGGGTTAGTGGACGATCTCCGGCCGGACGCGGCCCTCTCGCTCGGCTTCGCGACCGTCGACCTGGACCGGGCGCGGCGGCAGGGGCTGCCGGAAGTGATCTACGCCCCGGGGAAGCAGCCCGGGGAGATCGCGGCCATCGCGGCCGCGCTGCTGGCCCGCACGTCGGGGCCGGTGCTGGTGACCCGGCTGGAGCCCGGGCCGGCGGCAGAAGTGGCGGCGGCTGGTGAGCACGCTGCGGGTGAGTATGACGCCCGGGCGCGGCTGCTGTGCTGGCGGCCGGCCCCATCCGTCGGGTGCCGGGTGACGGTGGTCACCGCGGGCACGGCGGACGGGCCGGTGGCCGACGAGGCGGCCGCGGTGGCCCGCGCGACCGGCCTGGAGGTCACCGAGTTCCGCGACGTGGGCGTGGCCGGGCTGCACCGGCTGCTCGCCGTGGCCGGTGACATCGGCGCGGCCGACGTGGTGATCGTGATCGCGGGCATGGAGGGCGCGCTGGCCAGCGCCGTGGCGGGGCTGGTCGGCGTTCCGGTCGTGGCGGTGCCCACGTCCACTGGATACGGCGCCGCCCTGGACGGCATCACCGCACTTCTGGCCATGATGACCTCCTGCGCGGCGGGCGTGTGCGTGGTCAACATCGACTCCGGGTTCAGCGCCGCCATGGCCGCCCACCGGCTGGCCTTCACCCTGCGCCGCCGGCACCCGGACGCACAGCACCCCGACGCGGAGCACCCTTCACCACCGGGCCCTTCACCACGGGGCCGGGTGAGCTGACCGTGATCCTGTGGCTGAACCCGTTTTCCGGGATCTCCGGTGACATGCTCCTCGGCGCGCTGCTGGACCTGGGCGCGCCGCTCGACGCGGTCCGGGCCGCGGTGGCCAGCACGGGGCTGACCGGCTGGGAACTGACCTCCGGACCGGTGCGGCGCGCCGGCCTGGCCGCCTGCCAGGCCCGGGTCCGGGTCGACGACGAGGTGCCCGCACGGAGCGCGGCGGATCTGCTCACGCTGGCCCGGGCCGCGCTGCCCGCGGCCGCCGGGCAGCTGGCCGCCGCGGCGATCACCGCGCTCGCCGAGGCCGAGGGCCGGATCCACGGAGTGCCCGCCGCCGACGTGCACCTGCACGAGCTGGGCGGGGTGGACACAGTCGTGGACACCGTCGGGGTCGCCGCCGCGCTGCATGCGCTGCGGGTGAGCGAGATCTGGTCAGCGCCGCTCGCACTCGGGGCAGGCGTGATCCAGATGAGGCACGGGCAGTTCCCCTCGCCAGCACCGGCCACCGTCGCCTTGCTGGACGGAGCGCAGGTCAGCGGACTCCAGCCCCTCGCCGGGGCTGCGCCGGGGGCCACAGCCGGGGAGACGGTCACGCCGACGGGCGCGGCGCTGTTGCGCGTGGCGGGCTGCCGGTACGGGCCCATGCCTGCGATGCGGCTGGCGGCCAGCGGGTACGGGGCGGGCTCACGTGACGTGCCGGGACGACCTAACGTCCTGCCTGCCCTGCTCGGAGACCCCGTGGCGGATGAGCCGGTGGCGGGGACCATCGAGACCCTGATCCTGGTCGAGACGACGGTGGACGACGTGACCGGTGAACTGCTCGGCGACCTGCCGGGGCTGCTGCTCGGCGCGGGCGCGCTGGACGCCTGGATCACCGCGGTGACCGGCAAGAAGGGCCGCCCAGCGCACGTCGTCACCGCGCTGTGCCGGCCGGGCCAGGACGAGCCGGTCCAGGCCCGGCTGCTCGCCGAGACGGGCAGCCTGGGCGCGCGGCGGCATCCCGTCCAGCGTCGTGCGCTGCCCCGGCGGGAGGCTGAGGCGACCGTGCAGGGGCACCGGATCCGGGTCAAGATCGGACCGCACGGGGCCAAGCCCGAGCACGACGACGTGGCCGCTGTGGCCCTCGCCACTGGCCTGCCCCGCCGCGCTGTGGCTGAGGAGGCCCTGCACCAGGTAGGCCGGGTCTTGCCCTAGCGGTCAGGCGTTCAGGTAGGCCAGGACGGCCAGTACCCGCCGGTTGTCGTCTTCGGATGCGGCTAGGCCGAGCTTGGTGAAGATGCTCGTGGTGTGCTTGCTGACCGCCTTCTCGCTGACGAAGAGGCGCTGCGCGATGGCCCCGTTCGAGCGGCCCTCGGCCATCAGGGCCAGGACCTCGCGTTCCCGCGCGGACAGCCGGGTGACCGGCTCGTCCCGGGCGCGGCGTCCGAGCAGCTTGGTGACCACATCGGGGTCCATCACCGTGCCGCCCGCCGCCACGGTGCGGACCGCGTCGACGAACTGGTCGTCGTTGAAGACCCGGTCCTTGAGCAGGTAGCCGACCGCGCCCGACTGGTCGGCGAGCAGTTCCCGGGCGTAGAGCTGCTCGACGTACTGCGACAGCAGGAGCACGGGAAGGCCCGGCACCTGCTGCCGCGCGGCCAACGCCGCTTGCAGCCCGTCGTCGGCGAACGAGGGCGGCAGCCGGACGTCCACCACAGCCACGTCGGGCCGGTGTTCCAGCAGCGCGCACAGCAGGCCCGGCGCGCTGTCCACCGCCGCCGCGATCTCGAAGCCGTGCGCGGAGAGCAGCCGGGTCAGCCCGTCCCTCAGGAGGAAAAGATCTTCGGCGACGACAACGCGCACGGCACCTCCATGGCGATCATGGTCGGCCCTCCGGGCGGGCTGTTCACGGCCAGGATGCCATCGAACGCGGCCAGCCGCTGTTCGACGCCGCGCAACCCGGTGCCCAGGGCCGGGTCCGCGCCCCCCGCACCGTCGTCGGCCACCTGGATCCGCAGTACGCCGCCCGCATGATGCATGCGGATGTGCACCTGGCGCGCACCGGAGTGGCGCACCGCGTTGGCCAGGGCCTCCGCCACCGCGAAATAGCAGGCCGACTCGACCGGCGCGGTCAGCCGGCCGGGCAGGTCGATGTCCAGATCGACCGGGAACGGGGTGTCCAGGGCGAGCGCCCGCACCGCATGGCCGAGACCGCGGTCGGCGAGGACCGGCGGGCAGATGCCGCGGACCAGGTCGCGCAGGTCGTTCAGGGCGCGCAGCGACGTCTCCCTGGCCTCGGCGACCAGGGCCAGCGCGGCCTCGGGGCGGCCGGGCAGCATCCGCTCGACCGCGCGCAGGTTCATGCCCAGCGCGACCAGGCGGGCCTGGGCCCCGTCGTGCAGGTCCCGCTCGATCCGGCGCAGCTCGGTGGCGGCGGCGTCCACAGCCAGGTCGCGGGTCTCGGTCAGCCGCTGCACCCGGCCCTCCAGCTCCAGGTCCCGGCCGGGGACCAGCGCCGCACGGGCGTGCGCGCCGATCGTCCGCGGCACCAGCCAGGCAGCTATCACGAGGAACGCGCTGGCCTCGGCCCCGGCCAGCATGGCCGTCTGACGCGTGGTCACCATGATGACGCCGTAGAGCATGCCGGGCCGTTCCAGCCCCGCCAGCGCGGAGGGCCAGCTCGCCGCGATCGTGAAGCCCCGGACCGCGAAGGCGGTCAGCGCGACGGGGACCAGGTCCGCGGCGATGACCGGCCACCGCACCGTGGTCACCAGGCAGGCCAGGAGCGCCGCGACCGTCCACAGGTGCACGCCGAACACGGTCAGGCCGAGCAAGGCGACCGGCATCAGGAGAATGCCCCAGCGATTCTCCAGCATCCGCCGCCGTAGTGAGGACACCAGCGCGGCCGCGTGAGTCCGCAACCCGGCCAGGCTGCGCGGGAGCAGCCACAGGCCCAGGGTCAGCAGCAGCAAGGCCAGCGGCACCAGCAGACCGCCCGGCCACAGGCCGCCGCCCGGGCGGACGCCGCCAGCGTAGCTGAGGTGCACGGCCCCGCCGCCGGGCCCGAGCGTCTGCCAGGCCAGCGCAGGCGGTCCCTTGACCCAGACCTGGGTCCCTGGGCCCCCGCCGGCCGTTACGCCCTGGATGCCCGCACCCGGAGCCCAGTTCACGCTGCCTCCCGGGGGGACCTGCACCACCCGGCTGGGGACGCCCGGCGGGCCGAGCCGGACCGTCCTGGCGTGGCCGTTCACGATGACCTGCCGCACGATGACCGGGGGGCGCCGGATCTTGTCGATGACCTGCTTCACGACGTTCGGGGGACGCCGGACTAGGCGCCGCTTGAGCACGCTGAGGGCGGTAACCGTCCAGAAGTTCGCCCCGGGCTCGGTGGCGGCGGCGACGAGACCGCTGATCCCGGCGACCACCATGGTGACCGGCAGCAGCACCGTGGCCAGGGCCGGCCGCCAGACCGCCACGATCACGGCCAGGACCAGCGCCGCGAGGGTCCACGGGCGAAACCCGAACAGCGCCATGCCCATCGCGGCGACCGGCACGAGCAAGGCACCCCGGCCCAGATAACGCAGCATTCTGCTGATGAGCCGCCACCCGACGATGAAGAGGATCCACATGTCACCCATCGTGACCTGCCCGACGGCGCGGCGCTATGGGGACGCACCTAAAAGCGGAGTAGGCCTGGACCTACCCCCCAGCGGGCCGCGGAGCGCGAGCGGGTAATTTACCCAGCCGATGGGCGCGGCTGTCGAAACTCGTGCGGCGGCTTCGTCCTTGGGGCAGGAGCGCCGCCCAGGCGCCCCAGCCGGAAGGAGCACTCATCATGGACTGGAAGCTTGAAGTGGTCGTCGTCCCCGTCACCGACGTGGACCGGGCGAAAGACTTCTACCTCGGGAAGCTTGGCTTCCATCTCGACGCCGACACACAGCCCACCCCGGACATGCGGGTCGTGCACATGACGCCGCCCGGATCGGCCTGCTCGGTCGTGATCGGCCCCGCGCTGATCAGCGCGGACGACCCCGCCGGGGCGGCGGCGCGGCTTCAGCTGGTGGTCGGGGACATCGACGCAGCCCGCGCCGAGCTGACTGGCCGGGGCGTCGAGGTCTCGGACGTCCAGCAGCTCGACCCCCGGGACGGCGGGAAGTTCATGTTCTTCGCCGACCCGGACGGCAACCAGTGGGCGGTGCAGGAAGTGCGTGAGCGGGTCGGCGCGTAGACCCGGGCTACTCAGAGCCCAGGCCGAGCAGCAGGCCGTCCGCGGCCACCGCCGGTGAGCTGGTCACGAACAGGGGCACGCCGGCCGCGGGCGCGGTGATGGCCTGGATGACCCGGGCCCCGTCGAGGGTGCTCACGGTGCCGAGCAGCTGCCCCTCGGTGACGCTCTCCCCGGGCCCTACCGCCGGTTCCCACCAGCCTTCGCCGGTGCAGCGCAGCCACAGGAAGCGCCGCAGGTGGGCCGGACCCGGCCCGGGGACGCCCGGGGACGGGTCCGCGGTCATGCCGAGTGCGGCGAGGACCCGGTTGAGCCCGCGGACGTGCGTCTCGACCGCGGCCCGCTCGACCAGTCCGCACCCGCCGGCCTCCGCGAGGATGGCAGGCCCGTGGGGCACGGTCAACATGCTGGCCCTCGACGCCGCGGGGAACCTCGCGGCCGGGGTGAGCACGAGCGGCTACCCGTGGAAGTACCCGGGCCGGGTCAGTGACTCCGCCCTGATCGGCGCGGGAAACTACTGTGACAACCGGGTCGGGGCGGCGGCCTGCACCGGCCGCGGTGAGCTGGCCATCCGCGGCAGCACCGCCCGGTCGGTACTGTTCCATCTGGCGGCGGCCGGCGACCCGGCGCGGGCCTGCGCCGTGGCACTGGCGGAGACCGCGGACCTGCTGGACGAGTTCCGCAGCCCGCTGCAGTGCCTGTGCCTGACGCCGGACGGCCGTCACGGCGGGGCGTCCACCAGCGCGGGCGCGACCTACGCCGTCATGACCGCGGCCGACGAGGACTACCGGGTGCTGGAGCGGAGGCGGGCGTGAAGGTTTTCCTGTCCAGCGACATGGAAGGCACCGGCCGGGGTGGTCGACTGGGCGCAGTGCGTCGGCGACGGCGCGGAAGCGGCCGCGGGACGGCGGCTGCTGCTGGCCGAGGTGAACGCGGCCATCGAGGGAGCGCTGGCCGGCGGGGCCAGCGAGATCGTGGTCAACGACTCGCATTCGACCATGCGCAACCTGCCGCCGGACGCGCTGGCGGGCCGGGCGTCCTACATTTCCGGCAGCCACAAGCCGCTCTACATGATGCAGGGGCTGGATAGCAGCTTCGACGCGGTGCTGTTCGTGTCCTACCACGGCTCGATCGGCGCACCGGCCGGGCTGTCGCACACCTACAACCCACGGGCCGTGATGGAAGCCCGGCTCGACGGGGTGGTGACCGGCGAGGCGGGCATCAACGCGCTGGTGGCCGCCCACTACAGCGTGCCGGTGGTCCTGGTCACCGGGGACAGGCAGGCCTGCGAGGAGACCGCCGCCCTCATCCCCGGTGTGCACGCGGCCGTGGTCAAGGAGCCGGTCAGCCGGCTGGCCGCGCACAGCCTGCACCCGGCCCGGGCCTGCGCGCTGATCCGGGAGACCGCGCAGCAGGCGGTCGCGGGCGCGGCGTCGTCATCGCCGCCGCCGCTCAGCCAGGCGGTGCTGGAACTCTCGGTCCGGACCACGGATATCGCCGAGGCAGCCAGCTGGGTTCGCGGGGTGGAGCGCACCGGGCCTCGGGAACTGCGCTGCACCGGGGGCGACCCGCTGGCCACGTACCGTTCGTTCTGTGCGGCGATCCTGCTGACCCGCGGCATCGCCGAGACCGTGTGACTGACCAGCCCCGTGACTGACACGCCGGACCGAGACACGCCGGACCATGCCCAGGCCGGGCCGGGAGCGGTGCCGCCCGAACCGCGGCCGGGCCGGCGCCGCGCGTCCCGCCTGGTGGACATCGCCGAGGCGGTGGGGGTGCACACCTCGACTGTGTCCCGGGTGCTCAACGGTGACCTGGCGCAGTCCGTCCGGCCGGAGGTCTACGAACGGATCTGGCACACCGCCCGGCAGCAGGGGTAGCGGCCGAACGCGCTGGCCCGGGCGCTCAAACGGCGGCGCACCGGCGCGCTGGCCTTCGTCATCCCGCTGCTGCGCAACCCGATCTGGGTCCGGCTGCAACGGGGTGCGCTGCAGCCGGCCAGCGAACGCGGCTACGTTGTCATGATCATGGAGGAACCCGGGGACGACCCGCCGCCGCCGGCCAGCTACCGCTACCTGGTCGAGGAGAGCCGCGCCGACGGCCTGCTGCTGGCCACTTCGCTGCGGATCCCGGCGCACGCCGACGGCGGGCCCCTGGGCCGGCTCACCGCGGTGCCGCACGTGTACGTGAACCGGCGCGGGCCGGCGCACCGGAACGACGTGGTGATGGACGAGCCGGGGGCGGTGCGGCTCTTCGTGGATCATGTGGCCGCGCTCGGGCACCGCAGCGTGGCGCTCATTGACGGGCCGTCCGCCGTGGACACTGTGCACCGCCGGGAACTGGCGGCCCCGGCGGGTCTGCGCGGGCCGGGGCGTGCAGCTCACCGTGCTGCACGCCGACGCGACCGAGGAAGGCGGCTGGGCGGCCACGCAGCGGTTGCTGCACCGCAGTGCTCCGGACCACAGGGCCCCTCCCACCGCGTGCGTGGTCGGCAGCCTCAACCAGCTGTTCGGGGTGATGGCCGCGCTGCGCGCCGCCGGGCTGGCCGCGCCCGCGGACATGTCGGTGGTCAGCCTGGACGAGGACGAGTGCCTGGCCTTCCTCGACGTCCCGGTGACCAGCGTGGCCATGCCGCCGGCCGAGCTGGGCAGCGCGGCGGTGGATGCCCTGATCGCCCGCATCGAGCAGGGAGAAGCCGGTGACGTCATGATCCGCGAGCCGATGCGCCTGGTGCTGCGCGAATCGGTGGCCGGCCCATCCGCGGACAGGAGCCGGTGACGGGATGCGGATCAGGGCCGCCGCGGCGGCGGAACTGCCGGCGCTGCGGGACATCGAGCGGGCCGCCGGGGAGGCCTTCCGCGACATCGGGATGCCCGAGATCGCCGACGGCGAGCCGTTGTCGCTGGACGAGCTCACCGCGTACCGGCAAGCTGGACGGGTCTGGGTCGCGGTGGGACAGAACGGGCGCCTGGTCGCCTACCTCGTGGCCGGCCTGGTGGACGGCAGCCTGCACGTCGGGCAGGTGTCGGTGCACCCGGCCAGCGCGCACCGCGGGGTGGGCCGGGCGATGCTGGAGCACGCCGCGGGCCGGGCGGCCGCCGCGGGCATGCCGGCGCTCACCCTGACCACGTTCACCGAGGTGCCGTGGAACGCGCCCTACTACGAGCGGTGCGGGTTCCGGCAGCTAGCTGAGGCTGAGATCACGCCGGGGCTGCGGGAGATCCGGCGCCGGGAGGCCGAGCACGGCCTGGACCGCTGGCCGCGCGTGTGCATGCGCCGGGACCTGTGAGGCTCGCCGGCCAGCCGTGCCTGCACGGTCTCGAACTGCCGCTGCACGTCCTGCTGGTAGGCCACGAACACGTGCCCAGCCTGCAGGTTCCCGTTGAGGTCGACACCCAGGTCGAGCGGGATCACCTGCCCCTGGGGGTTCGGCGGCGTAGTGCGGAAGGCCGCCGGATCGAAGGTGCCGTCGGAGACGAACTGGGGGATCGAGATCGCAAACTGGAGGCGGCCGGAGGTCACAGTGGATCGTGACGCGGGCCGCCCGGGCCGGCCTGTGCGTCGCGGAAGGCCCCATCGAGAAGATGATCGACGCTGACCGCGGCGTCCTGAGCTTGCCGGTTCCCCGCTCCGGCCAGCCCGTGATCCCGGCCGGGACCCCGATTCCGCTCGGTGGATCCGGCGGCCCATGCACTATTGTGGGCGTATTCCGGCCCCCGCCCGGTATCCGCTCGGCCAGCGAGGAGCGTTCCCATGCTGCGTGACGCGGCTGCCGTAACTCACGGCCACTAGATGCTGGCTCCACTGGAGCGGGGACGGTCGGCCCTCCGCGCGGTCCCCTGGCCCACCGGCTGGCTCACCCGGTACTGGCTGGCCCTGTGCGCCCTCCCTGCCGCAGCCGCCCTGATCGTGCTGGCCGCGACCAGCGCCCCGGACGCACAGCTGCTGCTGCCCCTCCTGGCGGTCCCGCCGGCCCTGGCCGGCATCGGTGCCGCGACGCCGCGCCGGCCCCTGGCCTACGGGGCTGTGATGCTGCTGGCCGCGATCGTGACGGCGCCGTTCACCACGACCCCGGAACTCCCCGCGGCCACCGCGGTGGCCGTACTGGTCGTGACCGTCCTCAGCGCGACCGGCGGAGCCCGGGGCGGGCGGCAGGACCAGCGGCTGGCCGACGTGACCTCGGTGGCCGAGGCGGCACAGCGGGCCCTGCTGCGCCCGCTACCCCGCCAGGTCGG
Organism: Streptosporangiaceae bacterium; assembly: GCA_036509255.1. Taxonomy (GTDB): domain Bacteria; phylum Actinomycetota; class Actinomycetes; order Streptosporangiales; family Streptosporangiaceae; genus RYN-230. The sequence goes on along the minus strand of DATCFY010000015.1, from coordinate 5,283 downwards.
GCCGCTGGAACTGAGGGTCGTGTACCTGGCGGCGGCCGCCGAGGCGCGGGTCGGCGGAGACCTGTACGAGGTCACGCGGACCCAGTTCGGCATCCGCCTGATCGTCGGGGACGTGCGGGGCAAGGGACTGGACGCGGTGGAGATCGCCGCGGACGTCCTGGGGGTGTTCCGTGAGGTCGCGCACGAGGTATACACGCTGGCCGAGGTGGCCCGGCGGATCGACGCGAGCCTGGCCCGCCGCCCCGCGGCGCCACTCGAAGAGTTCGTCACCGCGGTGCTGGCCGAGATCGACTCCGCCGGGGGCCGCCTGACCGTCTACAACTGCGGTCATCCCCCGCCCCTCGTGCTGAGCCCGGGCACCGCCGGCCCGGACGGCCAGGACGGACCGCGGGTCACCACGGTGGACGTGCCCGCACCGTCCCTGCCGCTGCGGCTGATGTCGCTCGGCGGTACGTCCGGCGCGGAACGCACCGTGCCGCTGCAGCCGGGTGACGCTTTGCTGCTGTACACCGATGGTGTCACCGAGGCCCGTGATGCGCGCCGTCAGTTTTATCCACTGGAGGAGCGGGTCGCCGCGCTCGCCGGTGGCCCGGACGGCGAGCTGCTGGACCGGCTCCGTGACGACCTGTTGCGGCACGTGGGCGCGCCGCTGGACGATGATGCGGCGCTGCTGCTGGTCCGGGTGGCCGGCGCGGCCGATGGCCGTGGCGTGCAGACCTTCCCCGCTCCCGCCCCGTCTCCCTGAGCGTCGCGTCAGCGGCCGGCCTGCACGCTCGGCAGGCTGGTCTCCGGGCCGACGCTCGCGTCGAGGGAGGGTGCGGGCGTGAAGGTCGGGGTCAGCGAGCTGATGGACGTGGTCGGCGCGGGTGACGTCGGCTCAGTCGTGGTGGGTGACGGCGTGGTGGTCGGGGTCGGGGTACTCGGCGTGGGCGTGGGGGTCGGCGAGCTCGGCGTGGGCGTGGGCGTGGGGCTGCCTGATGGGGTGGGCGTGCCGGTGGGCGAGCCCGGGGTCGCCGAGGGCGTCGGGGACGAGCGCCCGCCCGACTTGGACGGCTGCGGGGTCGCGGCCACCTGCGCCACGTTGGCGTTACCGGTACCGGCGATGTGCGTGGCCGCGACCGGGCTCTGCCCGGGCAGGCCGCCAGGCGCGTCGCTCCGGGTGGCCGCTACGGGCGGGACCAGGGCCGGCGTCTGGTCCTGGGCGGGCCGGGGCAGCGTGGCCAGCGTCCAGGTGATGAAGGCGATCGCCACCAGCCCGGTCGCCGCCAGTGCGCCGCGGGCCGGCAGGCTGGCCCGCTTCCGCGCCCGGTACGGCGCGCCCCGCCGGGGACGGTTGCCGGGTCCCGGAGGCCGGGACCAGGCGGCAGGCGGACCGGCGGCGGCGCCGGGCGCGCCGCCCGGCAGCGCCGCGCCCGCCAGCAGCGCGCCCTCCGCCCCGGGTACCGCCAGCGGGGCCGCCGCCGTCCCGTGCGGGCTGAGTGCCTCCGGGCTGGACAGGAGCACCCGGAGGTGCTCAGCCCGCAGGGCGACATCCCAGGCGGACGGCGGCCGGGCCGCGGGATCCTGGCGGGTCAGCTCGTACACGAGCGCCGCCACCCCGGGCGGCACGGACGGCGGCAGGGCAGGCATGCCCTGGTCCAGGTGCGCGAGGGCGACCACGAGAGGCTCGCCCGCGAACGGGACGCGCCCGGTCAGGCACTGATGCGCGACCACGCCGAGCGAGTACAGGTCGGTCGCGGGCGAGGCGGGCCCACCGGACACCCGTTCCGGCGCCAGGTAGGCCGGGGTCCCGATGAGCATCCCCGGCTGGGTGACGGACGTTTCGTCGGCCGCGTGAGCGATCCCGAAGTCGGTGATCTTAACCAGGCCGTCCGACCTGATCAGCAGGTTTCCCGGCTTGATGTCACGGTGGATGAGCCCGGCCCGGTGGGCGGCAGCCAACCCCCGGGCCGTCTGGGCCACGACGTCCATGACGTCGTCGGGCGGCAGCGGCCCGTCGTCCAGCATGCGGGTCAGGGACAGCCCGTCCACCAGCTCCATGATCAGGTACCCCGGCTCGGGAGCCACAGCTTCCCCATAGTCGAAGACCTGGGCGATGTTCGGGTGCGACAGCGACCCCGCATAGTGGGCCTCGGCCCGGAACCGGGCCAGGCCTTCCTCATCGTCGGCGTGCTCTGGCCGCACCACCTTGATGGCTACCCGGCGGTCGATAGCCAGGTCGGTACCGCGCCAGACTTCGCCCATCCCCCCAGTCGCGATGAGCAGATCCAGCCGGTACCGCCCCCGAAGCACAAGCCCAGGCATCCCCACACATGGGAGTTACCCCCACAGGTGATGATCACTCGTTACGGAAGGGTGCCGAAACCCCATTGTTAGATCACGTCGCGGCGGCGGTTAGGGCCCGGGGGTTGACGCTTCTGTCCAGATAGGCAACCCTAAACGGCTATTCAGATGGTTTCCCGGTCAGTCTGGCGGGGCGGATCCCGGGCGTCTCCAGGAACGAGGGTGGGCGCATGGAAGGCCGCGGTCAGATGCCCGGGAGATACCTGTCGCTCGCCAGGAATTTGCGCCCGCGCCGGGGAAACCCATACAGGGAAAACCCGCGCGGGGAGAACCCGCGCGGGCCCCGTCAAGGCGCCCGGCTGATCGCGGCGGCAGCCGTCGTGATGCTGGCCGCGGCCGCGTGCGGCGGCGCGTCCGGGAGTTCCGCCAAGGACGGCGGCGTGTTCCGGCTGGGCAGCAACTCCAGCATTGACTCGCTGAACCCGTTCGTCGCGTTCCAAGGTGACGCATACGTCACGTTCGAGTACATCTATCCCATGCTGGTCCAGTACAACCCCAAGCTGCAGTTCGTGGCGGACTTCGCGCGCAGCTGGTCGGAGAGCCCGGACGGGCGGGTCTGGACCTTCCACACCCAGCCGGGCGCCAAGTGGTCCGACGGCAAACCGCTGACCGCGGCCGACGCGGCCTGGACCTACCAGACCATCCTCAAGTACCAGGACGGGGCGACGGCCAACTCCGCGGGCTACGTCGCGCACCTGAAGAGTGCCATCGCGCCGAACGCCACCACCCTGGTGCTGACCTACAAGCGGCCGGTGGCCAACGTGCTGTCGCAGGTGCAGCAGGTGCCGATCCTGCCCGAGCACATCTGGGCCAAGTACGCCACCGGCAGCGGCAAGGCGCTGACCCGGTTCACCAACAACGCGCCGATCGTCTCCGGCGGGCCGTTCGTCCTGACCAAGTACACGCCGAAGCAGATCGCGCTGTTCAGGCGCAACCCGGCCTTTTATGGCCCCAGGCCGCACATCGACGGCTTCGGCCTGCAGTTCTTCCAGACCACCGACGCGATGATCACCGCGCTGAAAAGCAACCAGCTGGATGGGGTCGAGGTGGTGCCGCCGACCTCGGTGACCACCCTCAGATCGGCTCACTTCGTGGTGCGGTCCAGCCCGGGCGTCGTGTTCGACGACTTCATCATCAACTCCAGCCCGCAGCAGCAGGCCAGCCACAGGGAACTGCTGAACCCGCTGCTGCGGCAGGCGTTCGACGACGCAATCGACCGGCAGGCCATCGTGAAGACATCCCTGCTCGGCCACGGCCAGCCCGGAGCGTCGATCATCCCGCCCGCCACCGGCCACTGGTCTGACCCGGCGATCAAGCCGGCTCCGTTCGACCTGGCCAAGGCGAACCAGCTGCTCGACCAGGCGGGCTACAAGATGGGTTCGGGCGGGGTCCGGATGGCCGACGGCCACCCGATGTCATACACGGTGATCATGCCGACCGACATCCAGAACTCCTATGGCCAGCGGTCGTACCAGATCATCCAGGCTGACTTCAAGAAGATCGGCGTCCAGCTGAACCTGAAGGTGCTGGACGACTCGGCGGCCTACACCGCGATCACGGCCAACAGCTACAAGAACTTCGAGATCTCGATGTGGGACTGGTACCCGCTGACCGACCCGGACTTCATGCTGTCCGTGCTGACCTGCGGCTCCTGGAACGTCTGGAACGACACCGGCTACTGCAGCAAGACCTACGACGGCCTGTACCAGGCGCAGAGCGCGGCCACCAACCCCGCGAAACGACAGCAGATCGTCTACCAGATGCAGCAGATGGTGGCGAGCGCCAAGCCGTATCTGGTGCTCGACTTCCCGGACGCGATCGAGGCGCACTCAACCGCCTGGGCCGACCTGCCGCTGATCGCGGGCATCTCCTGGAACTCGATGTCCAAGATCCCGTTCGAGAGCGTGCACCAGGCGGGCTGAGGCGGTGCGCAGCGCGGATTACGTCATCAAGCGGGGGTTCTTCGCCCTTGTCACCGTGTTCGTGGCGATCACGATCAACTTCTTCCTGTTCCGGGTGCTGCCCGGCAACGCGGTGACCAATCTGGCCCGGGTGCCGCACGCCAGCCCCCAGCTCCGGCACGCGCTGACCGTCGAATTCGGCCTGGACAAGCCCAAGTGGCAGCAGTACGTCATCTACCTGCGTGAGCTGGCCCACGGGAACATGGGTATCTCGTTCACCTACCAGCAGCCGGTGGCCCATCTGCTGATCGCGGACCTGAAGAACACGATCCCCATGGTGACCGTGGGTACCGTGGCCGCCATCGTGGTCGGGGTGGCGACCGGCGTCTTGTCGGCCTGGCGGCGCGGGACAGTACCGGATCACCTCAGCACGAACGGGGCGATCTTCTTCTACGCGTTCCCGACCCAGTGGCTCGGCCTGATGCTGCTGATCATCTTCGCCGGGACCCTGCCCGCCGCCGGCATGAGTGACCCCTTCCTGTTCGGCGCGGAGCCGTTCTGGCAGCACCTGGCCGACATCGGCAAGCACATGATCCTGCCCGCCGCGACCCTGATGCTGACCGCCTACGGCAGCTACACGCTGGTGGTCCGGTCCTCCATGCTGGAGACGCTCGGCGAGGACTACGTGCTCACCGCCCGGGCCAAGGGGCTGCCCGATCGCCGGATCGTACGGCGGCACGCGTTCCGCAACGCGCTCCTCCCGATGGTCACCCTGGTCGCGCTGGACCTGGGCTACATCGTCGGCGGCGCGCTGCTGATCGAGGTGATCTTCAGCTGGCCCGGCATCGGGCTGGCCATGTACGACGCGATCGGGCAGCGCGACTACCCGATGCTGCAGGGCGGCTTCCTGATCCTGACCGTGGCCGTGATCATCCTGAACTTCGCCGCCGACCTTCTCTACTTCCGCCTGGACCCGAGGATCTCGCAGTGACCCTGCCCCTACAGGACCCGCAGCTCGCCGTCGAGGCCGAGGGCCAGC
>DATCFY010000014.1:0-25762 GCA_036509255.1 Streptosporangiaceae bacterium | reverse complement strand
CACGATCGTGGTCCGGCCCCGCGGCTGGCACCTGGACGAGAAGCACATGCTGGTGGACGGCCAGCGGGTCTCAGGGAGCCTGTTCGACTTCGCCCTGTATTTCTTCCACTGCGCCCGCCGCCAGCTGGAGAAGGGCTCCGGCCCCTACTTCTACCTGCCCAAGATCGAGAGCCATCTGGAGGCCCGGCTCTGGAACGACGCCTTCAACCTGGCCCAGGACACCCTGGGCATCCCGCGCGGCACGATCCGGGCCACCGTGCTGATCGAGACCATCCCGGCCGCATTCGAGATGGAGGAGATCCTCTACGAGCTGCGTGACCACAGCGCCGGGCTGAACGCGGGCCGCTGGGACTACCTGTTCAGCATGATCAAGAAGTTCCGGAACCGGGGCCAGGAATTCGTGCTGCCCGAGCGCAACTCGGTGACCATGACCGCCCCGTTCATGCGGGCGTACACCGAGCTGCTGGTGAAGACCTGCCACCAGCGGGGCGCACACGCGATGGGCGGGATGGCGGCGTTCATCCCGAGCCGCCGCGATCCCGAGGTGAACGCGGTGGCGCTGGCCAAGGTCCGCGAGGACAAGACGCGCGAGTCGGCCGACGGTTTCGACGGGTCCTGGGTGGCCCACCCGGACCTGGTCGCGCTGTGCCGCGAGGTGTTCGATGCTGCCCTGGGTGACCGTCCGAACCAGCTCACCCGGCAGCGGGACGACGTCAGCGTGTCCGCCGCGGACCTGCTCGCGGTGAGCAAGACGCCGGGCACCATCACTGAGGCAGGGCTGCGCAACAACATCAGCGTGGGCCTGCAGTACCTCACGTCCTGGCTCGGCGGGAATGGGGCGGTGGCCATCTTCAACCTGATGGAGGACGCGGCGACGGCCGAGATCTCCCGGTCCCAGGTCTGGCAGTGGATCCACAACAGCGTCCGCCTGGACGACGGCCAGCTGGTCACCCCCGAGCTTGCCGGGCGGATCATCGCGGAGGAATCGGCGGCCATCCGGGAGGCGGCTGGCCCGGCTTTCGACGCGCCCCGGTTCGAGCAGGCGGCCGCCCTGTTCAGCGCCGTCGCCCTGGCCGACGACTACGCGGATTTCCTCACCCTGCCCGCCTACGAGGAGATGCCATAACCCGCACCCCCTCGTGGACTACCGGGCCGCCAGGAGGCACCCTGGAGGGTAGGCGCCAGTGTGGGTAGCGCCAGTGTGGAGGCAGTATGACGGTCCAGGCGATGGTGCCGCGGATGACCGAGATCTGCGGGCCAGGCGGGGTGGTGTCGGATCCGGCCGAGCTGCGCACCTACGAATGTGATGGGCTGACCTCGCATCGTGCCGCCCCCGGCCTGGTCGTGCTGCCGGAAACGGCGGAGCAGGTCGCGGCGGTGGTCGCGGAGTGCGTCCGGGCCGGGGTGCCGTTCGTGGCCCGGGGCTCGGGGACCGGCCTGTCCGGGGGCGCCCTGCCGCGCACCGACGGCGTGCTCATCGTGATGTCCCGGATGCGACGGATCATCGCGATCGACCCGGTCAGCCAGCGGGCCATCGTGGAACCGGGCGTCACCAACCTGGCGGTCAGCACCGCGGCCCGGCCGTACGGGTACTTTTACGCCCCGGACCCGTCCAGCCAGGTGATCTGCTCGGTGGGCGGCAACGTGGCCGAGAACTCCGGCGGCGCGCACTGCCTCAAGCACGGCTTCACCGTGCACCACGTGACGGGCCTGCAGATCGTCACCCCCACGGGTGAGCTGACCTGGCTGGGCGACGGCACCGGCGCGGCGCCCGGCTACGACCTGGTCGGCATGTTCACCGGCTCCGAGGGCACGCTGGGCATCGTCACCAAGATCGTGGTCAAGCTGACCAGGATCCCGCAGGTCATCACCACGCTGCTGGCCGCCTTCGAGACCACCGGCGCGGGCGGGGCCGCCGTGTCCGCGATCATCGGGGCCGGCATCCTGCCGGCCGCCATCGAGATGATGGACGCGCTGGCCATCGAGGCGGCCGAGGCCGCGGTGGCCTGCAACTACCCGGCCGGAGCCGGGGCGGTCCTGGTCGTGGAGCTGGACGGGCCCGAGGCCGACGTGCGCCGGGACAGCGCCGCGGTGCGGGAGCTATGCCAACAGGCGGGCTGCAGTGAGATCCGGGAGGCGGAGGATCCGGCGGAGCGGGCCGCGATCTGGGCCGGCCGCAAGTCCGCGTTCGCCGCGGTGGGCAGGATCTCCCCGTCCTATCTCGTCCAGGACGGAGTGGTGCCGCGTACCGCGCTCGGCGAGGTCCTGGACAAGATCGCCGCGCTGGCGGCCGGGTCCGGGATCCGGGTGGCCAACGTGTTCCACGCGGGCGACGGGAACCTGCACCCGCTGGTCCTCTACAACGACGCCACGCCCGGGGAGGAAGCCAAGGCCGAAGAGGTGTCCGGGGCCATCCTGGACCTGTGCATCGAGCACGGTGGCTCCATCACCGGCGAGCACGGCGTGGGCACGGACAAGTCCAAGTACATGACGAGGATGTTCACCCGGGAGGACCTGGACACCATGCAACTGCTCCGCTGCGCGTTCGACCCCGCGGGGCTGTGCAACCCGGGCAAGATCTTTCCCACCCCGCGGCTGTGCGGTGAGGTCCCAGGACCCCACCGCGGCGTCCACCCGCTGGTCGAGTCCGGTCTGGCGGAACAGTTTTGAGCGCAGCGTCGGTCCCCGGGTCACTGGCCCGGGCCTGCCGGGCGGTGCGGCCGGGTGGCCCGCGCGACGCGATCGCCGGGATGACCCCGCCCTGGGTGGCCTCCCCGGCCGACACCGCCGAGGCCAGTGCCCTGCTGGCGGCAGCAGCCGAGCACGGCCTCGCGGTAGTGCCGCGGGGCAGCGGGACCACCGTGTCCTGGGGCGTCCCGCCGCGCCGCCTCGACCTGGTCATCGACACGCTGCGGCTGGACCGGGTCATCGAGCACGCCGCTGGCGACCTGGTGGTCCGGGCCCAGGCCGGCGTGACCATGCGCCAGCTGGCCGCGGTGCTGGCCACCGCGCGGCAGCAGCTCGCCCTGGATGAGCCGGCCGGCCCGGCCCACGGCGGCCAGGCGGACTCGCCCACCGTCGGCGGCCTGGTCGCCAGGGGCTCCGCCGGGCCGCGCCGGCTGCGCTACGGCACCCCCCGCGACCTGCTGATCGGGATCACCGTCATCCGCCCCGACGGGACCGTGACCAAGTCCGGCGGCAAGGTCGTGAAGAACGTGGCGGGCTACGACCTCGGCAAGCTGTACGCCGGGTCGCACGGGACGCTGGGCCTGATCACTGAGGCCATCTTCCGGCTGCACCCGCTGCCGGCCGCGACCGTGTTCGTCACCGCGGGCTACGCCGACCCGGCCGCGGCGGCCCAGGGCGTCGCGGCGGCCGCCGGCTCCGAGCTCGCCCCGGTGGCCATCGAGATCGACCGGCCCGCCCGGGACGGCCTGGTGCGGGTGGCGGTGCTGCTGGAAGGCGACCCCGCCGGGGTGTCCGAGCGGGCCTCCCTGATGCGCGGGGTACTCGGGGCGGGCACCGCGACCCTGGACGCCGCGCCGCCCTGGTGGGGGGCGGTACCGGGCGCCACCGGACCTGGATCACCGGGCCGGGAGCCTGGCACGGTGATCCAGATCGGCTTCTGGGCCGCAGCCCTGCCCGGCGTGCTGCACGCGGTGGACGCCGCGGGCCGGGCGGCCGGGCTGGACCCGGCCGTCGCCGGCTCCGCCGCGGCCGGGACGCTGCACGCCGCCGTGCCGGGCAGCGCCGCACCGGACGCTGTGGCCGGGTTCCTGGCCGCGCTCCGCGACCGGCTGGCCCGGGACCTCGAACCGGGCTTCGCGGACGGGGCGGGGCCGCCGGCCCGGGCCAGCGCCGTCGTGGTCCGCGCGCCGGCCCCGGTGCGGGAGCTGGTGGACATGTGGGGCCCGGTGCCCGCGCTCGGGCTGATGCGGGCGCTGAAGGACCAGTTCGACCCGGAGCACCTGATGGCGCCCGGCCGGTTCGCCGGAGGGATCTGAGTGCGGGAGGGACCCGAATGACCGCATCGCCCATCGACCCGTCCGGCGAGCTGCGCGCACTGGCGTCGGATTGCGTGCACTGCGGCTTCTGCCTGCCCGTGTGCCCGACCTACCAGCTGTGGGGCGAAGAGATGGACTCGCCGCGGGGGCGGATCCACCTGATGACCCAGATCCTGGACGGGGCGGCGGCTGGCGAGACCGTGGCCAGCGAGGCTGCCGCCACCCACCTGGACCGCTGCCTCGGCTGCATGGCCTGCGTGCCGGCCTGCCCGTCCGGGGTGCAGTACGACCGGCTCATCGAGGCGGCACGCGGCTGGTCTGAGGAACCGCCGGGCGGCGGGGCACCCGCCCCGCTGCCGCCCCGCTCGCTGCGGGCCCGGGCGGCCCGTGCGGCGATCTTCGCGACGTTCCCGTACCCGGCCCGGCTGCGGCTGCTGACCCGCCCGCTGCGGGCCGCCCAGCGCACCGGGGTGATCCGGCGGATCGAGAAGAGCCGGCTGGCCGCCCGGTTCGCCCCCGAGCTGGTCGCTTCGCTGCGGATGGCACCCTCGCCGCCCCGGGGGCACCGGGCTGTGGCCCGGCGGGTACCCGCGCAGGGCCCGCGGCGGGCCGTGGTCGGCCTGCTCACCGGCTGCGTGCAGCAGGTGTTCTTCCCGGGCGTGAACGAGGCGACCGTGCGGGTGCTCGCGGCCGAGGGCTGCGACGTGGTCATCCCCCGCAAGCAGGGCTGCTGCGGCGCCCTGTCGCTGCACAGCGGCCGGGGCGCCGAGGCCGCCGGGTTCGCCCGGCAGACGATCGCCGCGTTCGAGGCCGCGGGCGTCGACGTGGTCGTGGTCAACTCGGCGGGCTGCGGCTCGGCCATGAAGGAATACCCCCACCTGTTCCCGGCGGCCCAGTCCGGCGGGCCGAACCCGGGCGATTCAGGGCCGGACGATTCAGGGCCGGACGCCGCGGACTGGGCCCGCCGGGCGGAGCGCTTCACCAGCAGCGTCCGCGACCTCAGCGAGTTCCTCGCCGAGCTGGCCGCCGACGGCGGCCCCCGGGCCGTGCGGCATCCGCTGCCGGTGACCGCCGTCTACCACGAGGCCTGCCACCTGGGTCACGCGCAGGGGATCCGGCGCCAGCCGCGTGAGCTGCTCGGCGCCATCCCCGGGCTGGAACTCGTGGAGCCAGCCAACCCGGGAACCTGCTGCGGCTCGGCGGGCGTGTACAACCTGCTCCAGCCGGAGGCCGCGGGCGAGCTGGGCGCGCGCAAGGCAGCGGCGGTGCTGGCCACCGGGGCGCCGCTGGTCATCTCGGCCAACCCCGGCTGCAGCCTGCAGATCTCCGCCTCGATGGCCGCGGCCGGGACGGGCGCCCCGCCCGCCATGGCGCATATCGCGGAGGTGCTCGACGCGTCCCTGCGCGGCCTGCCGGTCACCGAGCTGACGGGACGCCCGGTCCCCGGCCCGCCCGCCACCCTCCCCCGGACCAGCTAGCCCGCGTCTGCGGTAAGCGGATCCCGGGCCGGCGGCCCGGAGTAGCTGGCCGGGGGATCAGCTGGCCGCGGCCAGCCAGCGGGGGTCGAGCCGTCCCTCGGCCACGATCACCGCCGGCCCGGTCAGCCAGCTGGTCCCGGCGTCCAGGGTCACCGTCAGCGCACCCCCGGGCACCGTGACGTGCCACTGGGCGGGGGCGGTTTTCGTTGCGGAAGAAGACAGGGCCGCCGCGGCCGCCGCAGCCGCGACCGCGCCGGTACCACAGGAGCGCGTCTCGCCTGAGCCCCGCTCGTGGACCCGCATGCTGACCGCGGCCGGGCCGGTGACCTGGACCAGTTCCACGTTGCCGCCGTCCGGGAAGTCCGCCGGGTCCAGGCCTGGCGGCGCGGCCAGGTCATATTTGCCCAGCGCGTCGTCCACCAGGCAGGCCAGGTGCGGATTGCCGACGCTGATCCGCAGGCCGTCATGGACCGCGCCACCAATAACGGTCCGACCGGGGCCGAGCACGCTGACCGGGCCCATGTCCACGGTGATCCGGCCGTCTGGTTCGGCCCGGACCTCGCGCACCCCGGACCGGGTCGCCACCGCGAACGACGGCCCGGCGGCCAGGCCGTGCTCCAGCAGGTAGCGGGCGAACACGCGGAGGCCGTTGCCGCACATCTCGGCGATGCTGCCGTCGGCGTTCCGGTAGTCCATGAACCATTCGGCGCGGCCGGCCTGCTCGGGTTGGGGGCCCACGGCGGTCCGGACCACGCGCAGCACCCCATCCGCCCCGATCCCGGCCCGCCGGTCGCAGAGCCGCGCGGTGAGCGTCGCGGTCAGGCCGTGCTCGGCGTGCGGATCAGGCAGGATCACGAAGTCGTTCTCGGTGCCATGTCCTTTGGCGAACTGCCCGTTGGCGAACTCACGCATCTGTCGATCGTAGCCAGTGCCTGGGCGGGCAGGTCCGCCCCGGGCCCGGCGTCCAGCCAGATCACCCGCGGGTCGCGGCGGAACCACGAGTCCTGCCGGCGGGCGAACCGGCGGGTCGCCTTGACGGTCTGCTCCCGGGCCTCGTCCTGGCTCCACTCCCCGGCCAGGAACCGCAGCACCTGCGCGTAGCCGAGAGCCTGGCTGGCCGTCCGGCCCTCGCGCAGCCCGGCCTGCTCCAGCCCGCGCACCTCGTCCACCAGTCCGTCCCGCCACATCTGCGCGACCCGGGTGGCGATCCGGCGGTCCAGCTCGCCGCGGCTGACCCGCAGCCCGATCTGCACCGCGGGGTACAGCGACTCGTAGCTCGGCAGCGTCGCGGTGAACGGCTGCCCGGACAGCTCGATGACCTCCAGCGCGCGGACGATCCGGCGGCCGTTGCTGGGCAGGATGCCCACGGCGGCACCGGGGTCACAGCCCGCCAGCCTCTTATGCAGCTCGGCGGGGCCCCGGGCAGCCAGCTCGGCTTCCAGCCGCTCGCGCACCGCCGGGTCGGTGCCCGGGAAGTTCAGGTCGTCCAGCGCGGCCCGCAGGTACAGGCCGGAGCCGCCGGCCAGGATCGGCACCCGGCCGCGGGCCGTCACCGCGGCGATGGCGTCCCGGGCCATCTGCTGGTACTCGGCCACGTTCGCGGGGTACCGCACGTCCCACACGTCGAGCAGATGATGCGGGATGCCCTGGCGCTGCGCGGCCGTGAGCTTGGCGGTGCCGATGTCCATGCCCCGGTACAGCTGCATGGAGTCGGCGTTGATGATCTCGCCGCCGAGGTCGCGGGCCAGGCGCAGGGCAAGATCAGACTTGCCGGCCGCGGTCGGGCCGAGCACCGCGATCACCGGGTCTGCCATCCGCCCAGTCTGTCACCAGGCGGGCAGGCCGGGGCCCGTCCCGGCCTGCCCGACCCGTGCCGGCTAACCCCGTGCCGGCTAGCTCCGGCGCCGGCCAGCCCCGGGGGGCGGCCGGCTCGGGCCACGGCTAGAAGTGGCCGCGGCCCGGCTGGACCCGCATGACCCGCATGTAGACCAGGCCCCGGCGGGAGCAGGCCAGGAAGCGCAGCCGGACAAACTTCGCGAGGACCCGGTTCGGCGCGATGACCCGCAGCCCACGTGCCATGGCCGGCCGGCACATCCGGCGGGGGAAGGCCGTCACGTCAGTGATCTGCAGCGTCGCGTGCGCGGTCCGGCCGCGGCGCAGGACCACCGCCCGCAGCGGGGCTCCCGCGACCCAGGCCGCCTGGCTGCCCAGCTGCCGCCCGTGCCGGTTCACCGCCGTGACGCCCGGGTACCCGGCCATGTAGCAGGTCCGGCGCGACCGGTTGGTGAACCTCAGCAGGTAGGTGAAGCTGCCTGCGGAGCCGTTGCCCTGGCTTACCCAGAACCTCAGGTCGGCCCGGGCGCAGCCCGGGATGACCGCCGCCCGCGCGGGGTGCGCGGGGGTAGTCGGGGCCGCCGAGGCCGCCGTCCCGGTCAGCGCGGTGGTGCAGACGACCGCCACGGCCACGGCCGCCCGGCGGACGGTACTCACGGAAAAATGCATGTAAATCTCCCTTGGTGATGGCGGCCCCGTAGGCCGCCCACCTGGGAAGACGCAGGTCCGGGGGGCAGGGTTGATCGACGCCGGGGGTTAGGCCGGGTGCCGTCAGGCCGGGCGGCCGACCGCGGGCATGCCGAGCGAGACCGCGGGCGCCGCGGCGGGACCGGCCGGCGAGGCCAGGCTGGCCTGGCGGGCCTGCCAGGCGTCGCCACCCCCGGTACTGCGCAGCGACCGCGGCGGGCCGTCCGCGATCAGGTAATGCGGGGCGGCCCGGGTGACCGTCGTGGTGATCACGTCGCCGGGGCGGGGCGCGGTGACGCCCGGGGCGAAGTGCACCAGCCGGTTGTCCCGGGCCCGGCCGGACAGCCGGTGCGTGGCGCCGTCCTTGCGGCCCTCCCCCTCGGCCACCAGCACCTCGACCTCACGGCCGGTGAACGCCTCGTTCTCGGCCAGCGTCACGTCCTCGACCAGCGCGGCGAGCCGCTGGTAACGCTCCGCGACCACCGCCGGGGGCACCTGGTCGTCCATCCCGGCCGCCGGGGTGCCCGGGCGCGGCGAGTACTGGAACGTGAACGCCCCGGCGAAGCGGGCCTGCCGGACCAGGTCGAGGGTGTCCTCGAAGTCGCGGTCAGTCTCGCCGGGGAAGCCCACGATGATGTCGGTGGTGATGGCGGCATCCGGCATGGCCGCCCGGACCCGATCCAGGATGGCCAGGTACTTCTCCCGCCGGTAGGCGCGGCGCATGGCCCGCAGCACCGCGTCGGACCCGGACTGCAGGGGCATGTGCAGCTGCGGCATCACGTTCGGGGTTTCGGCCATGGTGGTGATCACGTCGTCGGTGAAGTCGCGCGGGTGCGGCGAGGTGAAGCGCACCCGCTCCAGCCCGTCGATCCCGCCGCAGGCGCGCAGCAGCTTGCCGAACGCGAGCCGGTCGCCGAAGCCCACGCCGTAGGAGTTGACGTTCTGCCCGAGCAGGGTGACCTCGATGACGCCGTCCTCGGCCAGCGCCCGGACCTCGGCCAGCACGTCGCCCGGCCGCCGGTCCTCCTCCCGTCCGCGCAGGCTGGGCACGATGCAGAAAGTGCAGGTGTTGTTGCAGCCCACCGAGATGGCCACCCAGGCGGAGTAGCTCGACTCGCGGCGGGCTGGCAGGACCGAGGGGAACCGCTCCAGCGACTCGGCGATCTCCACCTGGGCGGCGGCCTGCACCCGCGCGCGTTCCAGCAGGGCGGGCAGGGAGCCGATATTGTGCGTGCCGAACACGACATCGACCCACGGCGCGCGCTCAGCGATGCCGGCCCGGTCTTTCTGGGCCAGGCAGCCGCCCACGGCGATCTGCATGCCCGGCCGGGACTGCTTGACCGGCAGCAGATGGCCGAGGTTGCCGTAGAGCCGGTTATCGGCGTTCTCGCGGACCGCGCAGGTGTTGAATACGACCACGTCCGCGGGTTCCCCGCTGGGGGCGCGCTGATAACCAGCGTTTTCGAGCAGGCCAGCCAGCCGCTCGGAGTCGTGCATGTTCATCTGGCACCCGTAGGTGCGTATCTGATAAGTGCGGGAGGCGCTCATGTCGCATCCGAGGGTACGCGCACTGGTCAGCATGTCCGGAATCTCCCCGCGGAGTCCTCTGGCATGTCCGGAATCAACCCTGGCAGACCCGCGAATGGTAGACGATATCCCCTATGACAGACAGCGTTTCAGCTCCCCGGATTCCCTATGGCGCCTGGCCCTCCCCTATCACCGCGGCCGACGTCGCCAAGGGCCAGGTGCTGATCTCCTACCCCATGGTCACCGGGACCGACGTGTGGTGGCAGGAGGGCCGCCCGGACGAGGGCGGCCGGGTGACGGTGGTCTGCTGTGACGCTGCTGGCCGGCAGCGGGCCATGCTGCCCGCGCCGTGGAACGCGCGGACCCGGGTGCATGAATACGGCGGGCGGGCTTACCTGCCGGTGCCCGGCCAGAGCGGGGACGGCCGGGCCGGGGACGGCCAGAGCGGCGCCGCAGGCCGGGCCCTTGTTTTTGCGAATTATGAGAACCAGCGCCTGTACCTGGTGACGGACTACCTGGCGGCCGGGGCGGCGAACGCCAAGCGGAAGAACGCGGCCTCGGCCGCGGAGGCGGCCGTCCCGGTCCCGCTGACCCCGGCGTCCGTGGACGGGACTCCGGCCGCGCTGCGGTTCGCGGACTTCACCTTGTCGCCAGATGGCCGGGAAGTGTGGTGCGTCCAGGAGCGGCACGAGGGCGGGAAGGTCACCCGCAGCCTCGTGGCCGTGCCGCTGGACGGGAGCGCGGCGGAAGACCCCGCGGCCATCCGTGAGCTGGTCAGCGGCCCGGATTTTTTTGCCTTTCCGACATTGTCGCCAGATGGGAGCAGGCTGGCCTGGATCTGCTGGAATCATCCCCGGATGCCCTGGGATGGGACCGAATTGCGGGTGGCCCAGATTTCGGATGGCGTGCTGGGACGCGGGCGGCTGGTTAAGGGCGGGATGAGAGAGTCCGTGCTGGCGCCGGTGTGGCGCGACGAGACCAGCCTGTACGTGGTCTCGGACTGGCCCGGCTGGTGGAACCTGTACCAGGTTGGCCTGGTCGGCGAGCCGGCCCAGGCGCTCTACCCGGCCGAGGAGGAGTTCGCCGACCCGTTGTGGCAGCTGGGTGGCCGGCCCTACGCGGCGCTGGGCGACGGGCGGCTGGCCGTGCTCCACGGCCAGGGCGGCATGCGGCTGGGCGTGCTCGACCCGGAGACCGGCGAGCTGACCGATCTCGACGTGCCGTTCCAGGAGTTCGTGTCCGGTGTGTCCGCGGATGGCAACACGGTCGTCGCGGTGGCCGGCGGCCCGCAGACGCCGCTGTCGGTGGTCCGGATCGACGCGGCCACCGGCCAGTCCGAGGTGCTGCGCCGGGAGACCGAGGAGGTCCTGGGGGCCGGGTACCTGCCGGTGCCGAGCCAGGTCCGGCTGGAGGGCCACTACGGCCGCAACGTGCACGCGCTGGTGTACCCGCCGACCCACCCGGAGGCAGTGGCCCCAGACGGGGAGCGGCCGCCGTACATCGTGTGGGCGCACGGCGGCCCGACCTCACACGTGATCGGCCTGCTCGACCTGGAGAAGGCGTACTTCACCAGCCGGGGTATCGGCGTGATCGACGTGAACTACGGGGGTTCCACCGGGTACGGGCGCAGTTACCGGGAGCGGCTGCGCATGCAGTGGGGTGTGGTGGATGTGGAGGACGCGGTGGCCGCCGCGCTGGCCCTGGCCGAGAAGGACGAGGCCGATCGGGACCGTCTCGGGATCCGGGGCGCGTCCGCGGGGGGCTGGACGGCGCTGGCCGCCGTTACCACGCACGCGGCCAAGCGCCGGGTGTTCAGCGCGGCGGCGTCCTACTTCGGGGTGGCAGACCTGCGCGAGTTCGCGTCCGAGACGCACGACTTCGAGTCGCACTACCTGGACGGCCTGATCGGCCCGCTGCCCGGATTCGAGTACGTCTACGCGGAGCGCTCCCCCGCCGGTCACGTGACCGACGCGACCTGCCCGGTGCTGCTGCTCCAGGGCCTGGATGACCCGATCGTGCCGCCCCGGCAGGCGGAGAGCATCGCCGCCGACCTGGCCGCGCACGGGATCCGGCACGCGCTGCTCACCTTCAAGGGCGAGTCGCACGGCTTCCGGCGCGCGGAGACGATCATCGCGGCGCTGGAGGCGGAGCTGTCGTTCTACGGGCAGGTCCTCGGCTTCACCCCGCCGGGGGTCCGGCAGCTGACCCTCACCGAGCCCCGGGAGGCCGCACAGGAGGCGATGGCCGCGCAGGATGGGGTGGCGGCGGAGGGTGCGGCGGTGGCCCAGGTGGGCAACTCCGCCAGCTGACCTCGCGTCAGCGGTCTTTGCCTCAGCGGTCTGTGCGGGCCCGCGCGGGAAGCCCCGGCGTCAGCGGGCGAACTCCGTGGCCCGCGATTCCCGGACCACCGTGACCCGGATCTGGCCCGGGTAGGTGAGTTCTTCCTCTACCTGCTTGGCCACGTCCCGGGCGATCACCTGGGCCTGGATGTCGTCGACCCGCTCCGGCTTGACCATGACCCGGATCTCCCGGCCCGCCTGCATGGCGAAGACCTTCTCCACGCCAGGCTGGGCGGTGGCGATCTGCTCGAGCCGCTCCAGCCGCTTGACGTAGGCCTCCAGGGACTCGCGCCGGGCGCCAGGGCGGCCGCCGCTGATCGCGTCGGCAGCCTGGGTGAGCACGGCCTCCACCGTGCGTACCTCGACCTCGTTGTGGTGGGCCTCGATCGCGTGCACCACATCCGGGGACTCCCCGTAGCGCCGGGCGATCTCCGCGCCGATCAGGGCGTGACTGCCCTCGACCTCATGGGTCAGGGCCTTGCCCACGTCGTGCAGCACCGTGCAACGTTTCATCAGGACCGGGTCCATGCCGAGCTCGCTGGCCATCATGCCGGCGATGTGCGCGGACTCAACCAGGTGGCGGAGCACGTTCTGGCCGTAGGAGGTGCGGTAGCGCAGCCGGCCCAGCAGGGTGACCAGTTCCGGGTGCAGGTCGGTGATGGACAGTTCCACCATGGCGTCCTCACCCGCGCGGACGCACAGCTGCTCCACCTCACCCTTGCTGCGCTCGTAGGCTTCCTCGATGCGCTGCGGGTGGATCCGGCCGTCGAGGACCAGCCGTTCCAGGGTGAGCCGTCCCACCTCGCGGCGCACCGGGTCGAAGCAGGACAGCAGGACGGCTTCGGGGGTGTCGTCGATGATGAGGTTGACGCCGGTGACCGACTCGAAGGCCCGGATGTTGCGGCCTTCCCGGCCGATGATGCGGCCTTTCATCTCGTCACCCGGGAGGTGCAGCACGGACACGACGGACTCGCTGGTCTGCTCGCTGGCCACCCGCTGGATAGCCAGGGTCACGATGCGCCGGGCCCGCTCCTCTCCGTCCCGCCGCGCGGCGTTCTCGGTTTCACGGACCAGCAGTACCGCCTCGCGCTTGGCCTGGTTCTGGATGCCCGTGACCAGTTCGGCCTTAGCCTGTTCCGCGCTGAGCCCGGCAGCCTGCTCCAGAACCTGGCGGCGTTCCTCGTCCAGCCGGTCCAGGTCGGCCCGCCGGGTTTCCAGATCCCGGGCGACCTGGTCCAGGCTCGCTGAGCGTTCCTCCAGCTTCCCGAACTCGGCATCCAGGCGGCTCTCCCGTTCGGCCAGCCGGGCTTCGCGCCGCTCAAGGTCGGCGCGCAGCTCGCGGGCCTCGGCCCGGACCGAGCGCAGTTCCTCGTCGGCGTCCCGGCTGGCCTGGGCGGCCCTGTCCGCGGCCTGGCCGACGGCGAGGCCGGCTTCGCGGATGATGGTGGCGGCCTCGGCCTGGGCCCTGGCCCGGACCTGATCGGCCTCCTCGCTGGCTTCGTCCAGCGTCCGCCGGGCCGCGGCGGTGGCCTGCGTATTCGCCTGCTCGGTCACCGGCTGAGCCGCCACTGCGGGCTGATCCCGGCCGGGCGGCCTGCGCAGCACGACGATCAGCGCAAACACGGCCGCCAGCAGCCCAACGGCCCCGATAACGAGAGAGATTGTGCTGCTCATGGCACACCCCAATCCTGCTCGCCGACCCCGGCATCAGGGTGTGATGCCAGGGGGGAAACCCTGCAGCGAGGGGTCATGCCCGCCATCCACCGGCCGCGATGTGGCGGCCGGCCGCACAGCTGACTCGGGCCGGGTGCGCGCCTCCACGTTGCCCAGGCCAGGACAAGCCTCGCCTGGCCCAGCCCGGCCAGCTCAAGCCTGGCCGGCCCAGTTCAAGCCCGGCCAGCGGGCCAGCGAACCGGCTCGCCAGTCTGGCCCGGGAACCTGGCCCGGACCGACCAGCCTGATCCAGCCCAGCCCAGCCCGCCCGGGCCCGGCGGATGCAGCCCGGACGGCCGGATCCCGGTCCAGCTATTCACTGGCTACCCGGTAGAGCACCGGGCGGCCAGTGCCGGCCGAAACGTTTGCCGCCTTTCGTGGAAAGCGCGCGGACCTAAGTCCCGGCCGGGCCGTGGCCCGGCCGTCCTACGGTGGCCCGGCCGGGTCCCTGCCAGGGACCCGAGCGGGTCTATCGGCCCGGGTGAGCGTCCCCGCCCGGGCCAGAATCAGTCAAAGTCCGTGACCTTCAGTCGGCCACGGGCCGTATTTACTCGTTTCATCCGCATGGCACGGAGTAACACCTCGCTGCCGTGAGGTTAAGCGGAGATAACGTTTTGGGCAAGCAATCCGTTGTGATCTTCTCAATTCTTACCCCTTGCAACCGACCAGCTACCAAGGATTCGCTTCCCGGCTGAACTGGGCCGCTGAGTGTGTCAGGCCGGTTCGGCGTCCTCATCGGCAATGGTCAGCGTCATCTCATCGAGATCGATCCCGGCCGCCGCGACGTCGGTGCCTTCCTGGTCGAGAGCCTCACGGACCACGCGGTAGGCGATCGGCGCCGGATAGCCCTTGCGGGCCAGCAACCCGACCAGGCGGCGGACGCGGGTCGGCAGCGGCTTACCCCGGCTGGCCGCGAGGCCCTTGGCCACGAGCCGCTGCGCGGTGGCGATCTCCTCAGCGGGGTCGAGTGCACTCACCGCCGCGCTGATGTCCTGGCCGTCCACGCCGCGCTGCTTGAGTTCGGCCGACAGCGCCCGGCGGGCGAGCCCCCGGCCGTGATGCCTGGACTCGACCCAGGCGCGGGCGAAGGCCGCGTCGTCGATCAGGCCGACCTCGGTGAAGCGGGCCAGCACCGTGTCGGCCGCGTCATCAGGGATGCCGCGGCGGTGCAGGGCCTCAGCGAGCTGGGCCCGGGTCCGCGGCCGCACGGTCAGCAGCCGCAGGCAGAGCTGCCGCGCCTGCTCGACGGGATCCCTGACCTGGCCGCCGTCCGCCTCGTCCGGCCCGGCTTCCCCGGCCGTCCCGGCCCGCACTGCGGACCGGGACGCCGCGCGCGGCCTCGTGGCCGGCCGGTCAGGCACCGCCGCCTGCCGGCGCGGACGCGGCCCGGCCCGCGCTCGCCCGGCCCCCCGCCGTCCGGGCGGCCGGGACGCCACCCACCGGCGCACCCGCAGCGGGAGCGCCGGGCGCCGTCCCGTTGGTGCCACCCGCAGCCGGGGCGGCTTCCGCGTCGACGCGCGGCCCGATGCCGAGCTTCTCCTTGATCTTCTTCTCGATCTCGTTCGCGAGGTCCGGGTTGTCCCGCAGGAAGTTACGGGAGTTCTCCTTGCCCTGGCCGAGCTGATCGCCTTCGTAGGTGTACCAGGCCCCCGACTTGCGGACGATGGACTGCTCGACCCCCAGGTCGATCAGGCCGCCCTCCCGGCTGATGCCGGTCCCGAAGATGATGTCGCACTCCGCGACCTTGAACGGCGGTGAGCACTTGTTCTTGACCACCTTGATCCGAGTCCGGCTGCCCACAGCCTCGGTGCCGTCCTTGAGGGTCTCGATCCGGCGCACGTCGAGCCGCACCGACGCGTAGAACTTGAGCGCCCGGCCGCCGCTGGTGGTCTCGGGGCTGTTGTGCACCATGACCCCGTCGACGAAGTAGTTGTGCGATCCCTCAACCTCGATGTCGAACCGGTTCATCGACTTCGTCGGCGGCTTGACGTGGATGTCCAGGATCCTGGCCGGCACCAGGCGCATCTCAGCCGGGATGAACTCCGGCTCCACCCGGAATTGCCCGCGGAATCGCGGCAGGAGCTTGTACTCCATCGACGGATGAATGTAAGGCGCGACCAGCTTTTGGAATTTCTCTGACGCCGCAGTGGTGAACTGCAGGATGGCCTGGCTCCGGGAGCCACGGGTGACGACCTTGACATCGAGCTGGTGGGTATCCCGCAGGTAGTCGGCGAGCCGCTCACGGGAGCCCGGGCTCATCGCCTGCACACAGATCTCTATCCGGCCGGTGCCGCCCTGCGTCCTCTCCTGGACACCCTTCGACCTGACCGTGAAGCAGCCGTCGTCCATGTACCAGACCGCGAGGGCGAATGGCGTGAGCGCCTTCAGGTATTCCCAGCTGAGGTGCTTCTTGCCATCCCCGAAGTACACCGCCTCACGCAGTTCAGCCAGTTCGGGAAGCGGGGTCAGGTCAGCGAAGACCGCGCCTTTGGCATTGGAAGACAGCGTGCACCCGACGTTGCCGAGGAGGCTGACCTTCCAGTCCAGGTACGCGGCCTGCTTGGCTCCGTGGCCCATCCGGAACCGGGTACCTGACCTGCCCCGCGGGTTCGGCGAGAGGCTCCCATCCCCCATCAGCGCGCCCAGGATGAGCTCCATCTGCTGCCCGCTCAGCCGCCAGGGCTCGGCGAGGGCAACCCGGTCACCAGGGATCAACTCTCCTGCTTCGCGCCAGCCTCCAGGCGTGCGGACAAGGTGGTTCTCCGTCGCTGCGAACTGAGCCTTGCCGTTCCCTCCTGACTTGGCCACAGTGAACTGGAGGAACTGCTCGGTACGGCCGTTGTTGAACCAGTTGACGATGCGGCGCGGGATTATGCGCCCAGATTCCGGGTCGTAGGAGAGGACCTCGACGTCCTGGCGCTGATTAACGATCTTGCCGATCTTCTCCTGCGTGCCGTCCGCCAGGGTCACTCTGGTCGCGTAGGACATGCAGCCGAACATCACCCCGACCTTCTCGCGCAGCTGGTTGATGAAGATCGCGGTGGTCTTCGTCTGGCTCAGCGCGCCGGTGATCTTCCGCAAGGCCTGGGACATCAGCCGGGCCTGGAGGCCCACATGGCTGTCGCCCATCTCGCCCTCGATCTCAGCCCGGGGCACCAGCGCCGCCACCGAGTCGATGACGACGACGTCGATCGCCCCGGAGCGGATCAGCATGTCCGCGATCTCCAGGGCCTGCTCCCCGGTGTCCGGCTGGGAGACGAGCAGTGCATCGGTGTCCACGCCGAGCTTCTTCGCGTAGTCCGGGTCCAGCGCGTGCTCAGCGTCGATGAACGCGGCGATGCCGCCGGCCTTCTGCGCGTTGGCCAGTGCATGCAAAGCGAGGGTAGTTTTCCCGCTTCCTTCGGGTCCGTACACCTCGACGACCCGGCCGCGGGGCAGGCCGCCGATGCCCAGCGCGACGTCCAGCGCGATCGAGCCGGTGGGAATCACTTCCATCGGGGCGCGGACCTCGTCGCCGAGCCGCATGATCGAGCCCCGGCCGAATTGCCGCTCGATCTGGGCGAGCGCAGTCTCCAGGGATTTGTCCCTGTCACCGCCGGTCCGGTTGACTGCCCTGTCGGTGCTTGCCATGGGAACTCCCGTTGGATTCAAGAGCTTGCCTGCTGGTTCAGTTGCCGGTCCAGAAGCTACGTGCTGCCACCGACAATTCCGCGTGCTGGTGCTGTGCTGCAGTCCTGCTGTCACCGTGCCGCGGATCCCGGGGCCACGGATAAGGAGACCTGAATGGCCACCCCCAGGGCACCACCTTAAGCGAACAACTGTTCGACCGTACCGCCAACACGCCGCATCCCCGGAGAAAATTCGCCCTCACCCAGGTCCGGGCCTGGATGAGGGCCCGGAGCCGGCTGGTCCTGCGGTTCCCAGCTGATCCGGTGACATCTACGAGGATGCTGGTATTCGTCCGAGAGGCCGCGGCTGCGGCCCGGACTGCCGGGAAAGGCCGCTGCCGTGATCGACGTACGAGTGGAGAATGGCCAGTTGTCGGTGCGGCTGAGCGGCTGGGACGCGCTCTCGTTCTGCTGGCGGCCCTCGTGGTTTTACAAGGTGCCGGCCAGCAAGATCGTCCGCGTCTACGTCCGGCCCGCCCGCCCGGCCATGGAGGCGAGGAACGCGACCCTGTGGGGACCCCGGGCCCCGGAGCTGCGCCGGATCCGCGGCCGCCGTCCGTCCCTGTGGGTCGACCTGAGTGCGGACCGTTACCAGCGGCTCGCGTTCTCGGCTGCTGATGCCGGGGAGCTGGCCGCGATCATCGGCGAGGTCGGCCGGCCGATCAAGGTGCGGCACGGGCAGCCGGGCCCGCTCACGCCGGACGACGTGACCCGCCTGGCCTCAGGTGAGCTGGCCCGCGGCGACTGACTCGCCCGGGCTTTCAGCGGAGGCTCTGCGGAACGTCGAACTCCGCGCAGACCGCCCGCCACACGGTCTTGGCGTCCGCGCCATCCGCCAGGGCCTGGTCGACGGTCCGCTCCCCCAGCTTGGCCAGGACGTGATCCTTGGCCACACTGCTCGCGTACGCGTCACCGAACTGTGCACGCATCCGCGTCCAGAACTCACTGAGCCGCACGGCCCTCCCTGCTGCCTGCCCCCTGGGACCCGCGGTCCCTATCCCCTGACCTCCGGTCTCTCCCCGCCAAGACCTGCAGTCCATCCTGCCGGCGAGAGTACCGGCGCCCAGCGGGCAACCCCAACCCGCCGCCGGTCCAGGGCAACCGCGGGTCCGTGACCCAGGGCCACCGCGCAGCCGCGACCCAGGTTTGTAACACATGAGGAGGAATGTATTTAGTTCTGCTGGGGAAGGGTCATAACGGGTGCCCCGCAATGGCATTGAGAGAATTCTGCCGTTCCTGGGCGCAACCAATTCGGCACGGCCTGCCAGCTCCGCGGGCAGGCACCTAACCCTCGCCCGGGAGAGCAGATGGACCCATCAGCCGAGGACGCAGGCGGCTCTCCCACGGTCCTGGCGCAGGACCCAGCCGCCCCCGAAACCACCCCGGTAGCCGCCGCCCCGGGCGCCGCTGGCCCGCCTCCTGTGGCCGTCCCCCAGCAGCGCGGCCCTGCTCCTGCCAGCGGCAATCCCGCCTCCGCCAGCAACGGTCCCGCTCCCAGTTCCTCCGCCACGGACTCACCCGGGCCCCTCCCGGCCAGCTCACGGCGCCCCACCGACGGTGTCGCGGTGGCCGCCCTGGTCTCGGGCATCGTCCCGGCGATCCCGGTCACCCTGGTCCTCGGCCCGCTGGCCCTCATCCGGATCGGCCGGTCCGGCGCCCGCGGCCGCACCCTGGCCATCACCGGGCTGGTGCTGGCCGGCCTGTGGGTCGTGGCCGCCGCACTCGTGGCCGCCGCCATCATCACCCGGCCCCCGCCGCCCAAGCCGGTCACGCTGCCGCGGGTGTTCAGCCTGCGGGCCGGCCAGTGCCTCAACTCAGGCGCCAACGGGATCAGCGGCGTGCAGGTGCTCAGCTGCGCGCAGGCGCACGAGGCCGAGGTGTTCGCCACGTTCCGGCTGCCCGGATCGCGCTACCCCGGTGCGGCCGCGGTGCAGCAAAGCGCCCGCCAGGGCTGCGTCAGCCGGCTCAGCAGCTACCTGAACCCGGAGTTGTCCGCGACCTCGCTGGCACAGTCGTACGTCTACCCCGACGCCGGGGCCTGGTCGGCAGGTGAGCGAACCGTGGTCTGCACCGTCCGCAGCACCTCCGGCCCCCTGGTTGGCTCGGTACGGGCCGCCTCCTGACCGGGCCGTGGCTCGGTACGGGCCGCCTCCTGACCGGCCGATCCCGGGCCGGGCCAGGTGCCCCCTGACCAGGGATAACCGCCGCTGGCGTCACCCCGTTTACCGCTTCGGCAGCGTGTTCCAATCAGGCATAAAGACCAGGGATTCTTAGTTACCCTGGAGGTAATGCCACGACGTACGGCCAAGCCTCGCAACACCCTGCCCGCCGCGCCTGACGACACCATCCAGGCCGTCGGGAGCACGGACCCCCTCGAGAGCTTCAGCGCGGTCACCCGCGACTGGTTCACCTCCGCGTTCGCCGCCCCCACGCAGGCCCAGGCTCAGGCCTGGTCCGCGATCGGCAAGGGCGAGAACACCCTGGTCATCGCCCCGACTGGATCGGGCAAGACGCTGGCCGCGTTCCTGTGGGCGCTGGACCGCCTGGCCGCGGCGCCCGTCCCCGAGGACCCGAAGCATCGCTGCCGGGTGCTGTACATCTCCCCGCTGAAGGCGCTCGCGGTCGATATCGAGCGGAACCTGCGGGCGCCGCTGACCGGGATCCGGCACACCGCACAGGCCATGGGCGCACCTGAGCCCGACATCCGGGTCGCTGTGCGGACCGGGGACACCGCCGCCGAGGAACGCCGGCGGCTGGCCGCCCGCCCGCCGGACATCCTCATCACCACGCCCGAATCGCTGTTCCTCCTGCTGACCTCCAAGGCGCGGGAGGCGCTGCGCGGGGTGGACACCGTGATCCTGGACGAAGTCCACGCGCTCGCGGGCAACAAGCGCGGCGCCCATCTGGCCCTGTCCCTGGAGCGGCTGGACGCGCTGACCACCGGCCGCCGCCCGGCCCAGCGGATCGGCCTGTCGGCCACGGTCCGGCCGGCCGGGGACGTGGCGTCGTTCCTGGGCGGTGCCCGGCCGGTGACCATCGCCGACCCGCCCAGCAGCAAGCAGCTCGACGTGAGCATCGTGGTGCCGGTCGAGGACATGACCGACCTCGACGTGCCGCGCGGCACCGGGGAGGACTCGCCGGACGGCCAGGCCGCCCGGCGGTCCATCTGGCCGCACGTCGAGGAGCAGGTGCTTGACCTGATCGAGCAGCATCGCTCAACGATCGTGTTCGCCAACTCCCGACGGCTGGCCGAGCGGCTCTGCGCCCGGCTCAACGAGCTGGCCGCCGAGCGGGCCGAGCTCCGGTCGGGCGCCCCAGCCCCCGGTCCGGGCCAGCCACACCAGCCCGGACCGCCTGCCGAGATCATGGCCCAGGCCGGCTCCGCCGCCGGCGCCCCTCTGGAGGTGGCCCGCGCTCACCACGGCTCGGTGTCCCGCCAGGAACGGGCCCAGATCGAGGAGGCGCTCAAGGCAGGCCGGCTCCCAGCCGTGGTCGCCACGTCCAGCCTGGAACTCGGCATCGACATGGGCGCGGTGGACCTGGTCATCCAGGTCGAGTCCCCGCCCTCGGTGGCCAGCGGCCTGCAGCGCACCGGCCGGGCCGGGCACAACGTCGGCGACGTGAGCCGCGGGGTCATCTTCCCCAAGTACCAGGGCGACCTGGTGCAGGCTGCGGTGGTGGCCCGGCGGATGCGCGGCGGCCAGATCGAGTCGCTGAGTATCCCCCGCAACCCCCTGGACGTGCTCGCCCAGCAGATCGTCGCGATGACCGCGCTCGACGACTGGTCCGTGGATGACCTGCACGCGGTGGTGCGCCGGGCCGCGCCGTTCGCCAGCCTGACCCGCCCGGTGCTCGAGGCGGTGCTGGACATGCTGGCCGGGCGGTACCCCAGCGAGGAGTTCGCGGAGCTGCGGCCCCGGCTGGTCTGGGACCGCACCACCGGCATGCTGCACGGCCGCCCGGGCGGCCAGCGGCTGGCGGTGACCAGCGGCGGCACCATCCCGGACCGCGGCCTGTTCGGCGTGTTCCTGGCCGCCTCGCAGCGCGGCGACGGCCGGAACTCCCACCGGGTCGGCGAGCTCGACGAGGAAATGGTCTACGAGTCGCGGGTCGGTGACGTGTTCGTGCTGGGCGCGAGCTCGTGGCGGATCGAGGAGATCACCGCCGATCAGGTGCTGGTCTCCCCCGCCCCGGGCCAGCCAGGCAAGCTCCCCTTCTGGCACGGTGACGCGCCCGGCCGGCCCGCCGAGCTGGGCCGGGCGCTGGGCGCATACTGCCGTGAGCTGTCCGGGGCGGGCGAGGAAGAGGCGACGGCGCGGCTGCGCGCGGACGGGCTGGACGAGCTGGCCGCGGCCAACCTGGTCCGCTACCTGACCGCGCAGCGGGAAGCCACCGGGTACGTGCCCGACGACCGCACGCTGGTCATGGAGCGGTTCCGCGACGAGCTGGGCGACTGGCGGCTGGTGCTGCACAGCCCGTTCGGCGCGCAGGTGCACGCCCCGTGGGCACTGGCCATCTCGGCCCGGCTGCGCGAGCGCTACCAGGGCATGGACGTGCAGGCCATGCACACCGACGACGGCATCGTGATCCGTGTCCCGGACACCGAGGAGCCTCCGCCGACCGGGATCGCCATGCTGCAGCCCGAAGAGATCGAGCAGCTGGTCACCGACGAGCTGGGCAACTCGGCGCTGTTCGCGTCCCGGTTCCGCGAGTGCGCCGCCCGGGCACTGCTGCTGCCCCGGCGCCAGCCGGGCCGGCGCAGCCCGCTCTGGCAGCAGCGGCAGCGTTCCGCGCAGCTGCTGTCGGTGGCCCGCAAGTACGGAACGTTCCCGATCGTCCTGGAGACCGTCCGCGAGTGCCTGCAGGACGTGTTCGACGTGCCCGGGCTGATTGACCTCATGAAGGAACTGGCCAGCCGCAAGATCCGGCTGGTCGAGGTGGAGACCCCGGCGCCGTCGCCGTTCGGGCGCTCGATGCTGTTCCGCTACGTCGGCGCGTTCATGTACGAGGGGGACGCGCCGGTCGCCGAACGCCGCGCGCAGGCGCTGGCCCTGGACTCCTCTCTGCTGGCCGAGCTGCTCGGCCAGGCGGACCTGCGCGAGCTGCTGGACCCGCTGGTGGTCGAGCAGACCGAGCGGGAGCTGCAGCGGCTCACCCCGGAGCGGGCCTGCCGCGACGTCGAAGGCGTGGCGGACCTGCTGCGTGCCATCGGGCCGGTGTCCGCGGCCGAGGTGGCCGAGCGCAGCCAGGACACCGCCGCGGCCGCGGGCTGGCTGGCCGAGCTGGCCCGGCAGCGGCGGGCGCTGGAGTTCCGCATCGCCGGCGAAGCCCGGTGGGCCGCGATCGAGGACGCGGGGCGGCTGCGGGACGCCCTGGGCGTGCCACTGCCCCCGGGGGTGCCCGCCGCGTTCACCGAGCCGGTCCCCGACCCGCTCAGTGACCTGGTGGCACGGTACGCACGCGGGCACGGCCCGTTCGTCGCCGCGGACCTGGCGCAGCGGTACGGGCTCGGGGTGGCGGTGGTCACCGGCACGCTGCGGCGGCTGGCCGCCGAGGGGCGGATCGCCGAGGGTGAGTTCCTGCCCGGGCGGCGCGGGACGCAATGGTGCGACACCTCGGTGCTGCGCACGCTGCGCCGCCGCTGCCTGGCCAAGCTGCGCAAGGAGGCCGAGCCGGTCCCGCCGTCGGCGCTGGCCCGGTTCCTGCCGGCGTGGCAGAACGTGGCGCAGCCCGCCCCCGGCGAGGGCCGCGGGCGCGCGCGGGGCCCGCGGGCCAGCGCGGACACCGTGTACGAGGCCATCGACCAGCTGGCCGGGGCAGCGATGCCCGCCTCGGCGCTGGAGGCGCTGATCCTGCCGGCCCGGGTGCCCGGTTACCAGCCGGCCATGCTGGACGAGCTGACCGCGGCCGGGGAGATCGTCTGGTCCGGTGCGGGCGGCCTGCCGGGCGGCGATGGCTGGGTGGCGCTGGCCCCCGCGGACACCGCCCCGCTGCTGCTGCCTGAGCCGGGTGAGATCACCCTGACCCCGCTGCACGAGGCGGTCCTGGCCGCGCTGGACGGCGGCGGCGGGATGTTCTTCCGGATGCTCGCCGACCGGGCGGGCGCGCTGATGCCCGAGGGGGACCGCAAGGACGCCACCGACCCGGCGGTCGCGGCAGCCATCTGGGACCTGGTCTGGGCGGGCCGCATCACCAACGACACGCTGGCCGCGCTGCGCACGGTGCTGGGTTCCGGCCGTCCGGTGGCGGACGGCGGCGCGGCGGGGACGGGGCCGGCGGCCCCGGCCCGGCGGCGGACTGCTGTCCGGCCTGGGACCCGCGGGCGGGGCCGGGGTGGTTTCGGCCGGCCGGCCATGCCGTCCCGGACCGGGCCGCCCACGGTCACCGGGCGCTGGTCGCTGGTGCCGCCCGCCGACGCGGACCCGACCCGGCGGCTGCACGCGCTGGCCCGGACCCTGCTGGACCGGCACGGGATCCTGATCCGCGGCGCGGCCGTCACGGAACGGGTGCCGGGCGGCTTCGCCGCGATCTACCCGGTGCTGCGGGCCATGGAGGATGCGGGCCAGTGCCGGCGCGGGTATTTCGTCGAGGGCCTGGGCGCCGCGCAGTTCGCGCTGCCGGGCGCCGTGGACCGGATGCGTGCGCTGGCGGCGGAGGCCGATGGCGAGAACCCCGGCGATCCGTGGGCGAGCGCGGGCGCCCCGGGTGCGGGTTCGCCGGCCCCCGGCTTTTTCCGCAACGAAAACCGCCCGGGGCCCGCCCCCAGCGTGACTGTGCTCGCCGCCGGTGACCCCGCCAATCCGTTCGGGGCGGCCCTGCCCTGGCCGGAGCGCCCCGGGGACGCCGCGGGCGGCCACCGGCCAGGACGCAAGGCCGGCGCCCTCGTCGTCCTGGCGGCCGGGGAACTGGTGCTGTACGTCGAGCGGGGCGGCAAGACCCTGCTGTCGTGGACCAGTGACCCGGCGGTACTTGGGCCGGCCGCGGCGGCCCTGGCCGGCGCGGCCCGGGGCGGGGCGCTGGGCCGGCTGACGATCGAGCGGGCCGACGGCTCGGCGGTGCAGTCTTCGCCGCTGGCCCGGGCCCTGGAGGAAGCCGGGTTCCGGCCCACACCCCGCGGGCTGAGGTTGCGGGCCCAGGTGGCCTGACCCTGGAGGGCCTGACCCTGGAGGGCCTGACCGTGGAGTGGCCTGATTTTGGAGGGCCTGACTTTGGAGTGGCCTGATTTTGGCCGTCGGATAGGCCATTCTTACTGCATCCCGTGGTTTCATTCGCCAGCGGGCGAGGACCAGCGTGCGAGGACAGGAGGGCGGCGTGGCCGACGCGGAGGGCATCGACCTCTCGAGCTTTCAGCCGTCGTTCAACTGGGCCGCCGAAAAGGGGCGAATTTCGTTCGCGTTCATCAAGGCGACCGAAGGCACGACGATCCGGGACCCCGATTTCGCCACGAACTGGCAGCAGGCGAAGGCCCTCGGCATCGTCCGCGGCGCCTACCACTTCGCTCACCCGTCCAATGGGGCGGCTGCCGAGTCCCAGGCCTTCCTGGACGTGGTCCGGGCCCACGGCCTGACGGCCGGTGACCTGCTCGCGCTGGACCTGGAGACGTCGGACGGCCTCAGCCCGGCACGCGTGGCGGAGTACGCGGGGAACTGGTGCGCGGACGTGCACAAGGCCACCGGGCACACGCCGATCGTGTACACGTTCCTGGCCTTCGCTCAGCAGGGGAACTGCGCAGGCCTGGGCCACTACCCGTTGTGGATCGCCGAGCCGTCCGCTCCGGCGGGCAGGCCGGCGGTGCCAGAACCCTGGTCGACGTGGAAGTTCCACCAGTACGGCACGACCCGGGTGGGCACCAACACGGTCGACGTGAACGTGTTCAACGGGGACACCGCCGCGCTGAAAGCATTCGCCAACCCAGCACCCGTACCCAAGGAGGAAGCCGAAGTGCAGAGCGGGAGCCTTAACAGCGGCGCCAGCGCCGTTACCGCCATCGCCATCCCGTTCGGCAGCGCCAAGGAGATCGGTTTCGCCTGCGACAACGGAATCCAGCATCTGCCGTCAGCCCAGTTGCGCGTGGCGGTCTGGGACGGCCACTGGACGGTGCACAACCCGGTAGTGGTGGACAGCTCCACCGGCCAGACAGTGATCAAGTTCAGCGATCCGTCGAAGACTTCGGTGGTGTCGGTCGAGCGTCTCGATGCGGGCACTGTAAGCGTCGGTTACCAGGTCTCCTAAGCTTCGGGGTGTGAACGGCGCCCCGCCCACGATCTACGACGTCGCCGCGATCGCGGGCGTGTCGATCGCGTCCGTGTCCCGGGTTCTCAACGGGACCGGGCGTCCGCGCCCGGATACCCGGGATCGCGTGCTCCGGGCGGTGGACGAACTCGGCTTCGTGCCGGACGGCGCGGCCCGCGCGCTGAGCGTCAAGCTCAAGGAGACGGTCGGGGTCGTCTACCGGCGTGTGCCCAAGAAGACCTCCGCCGTGGTGTTCGCCGAGGAGGACGAGAACCTCCAGT
>DATCFY010000013.1:0-3015 GCA_036509255.1 Streptosporangiaceae bacterium | reverse complement strand
TTCAGGCCGCTCGCTCGTATTCGTTGATCAGGCCGCTCAGGATGGGTTTTCGGCGGATCTGAGAGGTGCCGGGGTCTGCTGCGACGACGCGGGGACCAGGGCACCGTCCGGGACGCGCTGGCCGGTGCCCTGATGGGGACGGGCGGTGTTGTAATGCTCCTGGTATTCGGCCAGGACGGCGCGCAGGTGGACCTGGTTCAGGATCAGGGTCCGGTCGAGAACCTCACGGCGCAGGGTACCGATGAGGCGCTCGCAGATCGCGTTCATCTGCGGTGCCTGCACCGCGGTGCACACGATGGTGGTGCCGGTGGCCTGGAAGACGGCGTCGAAGGACGCGGTGAAGTTCGGGCCGCGGTCACGGATCAGGAACCGGAAGTCCCCGAACCGCTCGCCGAGGCCGGGGGCCAGGTTGCGGGCCTGCTGCACCGTCCACTCGCCCGTCGGGTGGGCGGTGACTCCGCCGATGTGCATCCGGCGGGTGCCGTGCCCGGTGAACACCAGCACGTACAGCCTGGTCAGCGTGACAGTATCCACGTGAAGAAAGTCGACGGCGAGAATCCCGGCGGCCTGCGCGTGCAGGAACTGCCGCCAGGTCGGACCGCTCCTTCGCGGCGCGGGGTCGATGCCCGCCCCGCGCAGGATCTCGTAGATGGTCGATGGCGCGATGGTCAGGCCCAGCTTGGCCAGCTCGCCGTGAATACGCCGGTAGCCCCAGAGCGGGTTCTCGTGCGCCAGGCGGAGGGTGAGCCGGGCGATGCTCCGGGCCGTCGGCGGGCGGCCGGGCCGGCGCCGCTTGCTGGTGTCGTATTTCCTGGCGGCGAGCCTGCGGTGCCAGGCCAGCAGCGTCGCAGGCGCCACGGGGAAGACCCCGGCCCAGTGCCGCCGCGGGATGAACCGGGTAAGCGCGGCGAACCAGACCCGGTCGGCCGGCTCGTACTGCACCCGGCCGGCGTTCCGGCGCAGCACCGCGTTCTCGTGCCGGAGCACCAGCAACTCAGCGTTCTTCGCCCCGTCCCCGCGAGACACCAGGACAGCCAGGCCGAATAACCAGCGCATCAGCAGACAGACGATCTTGAGCAGCACCCGGCCAGCCAATCATCACCGCGTCAGCTGCGCAGTCCAGATCGCAGTTCAACGGCGTGATCGAGTTTTCGGGCGGCACAGGTACCCGTGTTGCGGACTGGTCTTGTTGCGACGGCATCTGTGGAGTCTGCTTGATGCATGAGCAGAAGTGATCGGACGCCGGATCCTGACGACCTGCCCGGGGTTGGGCCACGCGCCGCCGCTGTGATCGATAGCGTCAGGATGCGACTGGAAGCTCTGTCAGTGTGTTCCCACCTAGCCGCTGGGGGGGAAGGCCTCAGGGTGTGGGACTCGACATGGCAGGACCGGCTCCTGTGTGAGTCATGTTTTTCGGCGGTCCTGGAAAGATCGGCTGGCTCAGATCGCCGCTGCTCGTCGTGTGGCCGTCCTGCCGGGGAAAATGCGGCAGAGTTCACGGGGAAGCTTACCGATAATGGGCTCTTCGAAGTTAACCGGGGTCGGGTTGCCGTCCGGTTACCAGACGTGATCGCCGGGCAGCTCGGGTGCAGGCGGCCCGGACGCGGCGGCGCTGGTTCGCCGGGTTGCGGAAGGAATATGCCATGCGGGCTTCCAGTTTTGCGAGCCGGTTCAGGCTTTCTGACCTGGCGTTCGTCACGCCGGTCAGGACCGCTGCGACGATCTCATCTTCCCAGCGGGAGATGGTGCGGGCCAGGGTGACCAGCTCGCCGATGTCGTCGTGCTGGGCGCACCAGTCGTAGAAGGCGGCCAGCCGGTCACGGACGTTGCGCTCGCACGGGACCGAGCCGGTGACGCGGGCCCGCAGGTTCAGCACGTCGCGGAGTTTCTCCTTGGCGATCCAGGCGGCCAGGATCTCCTGGCCGTGCCGGTCACGGCCGAGGGTGTCCATGACCTTGGCGAACTGCTCCGCCTGCAGGTGCTCCAGGTTGCGTACCAGCAGGCCCTTGATCCCGTACTCGGCATCGCCGGAGCGGCCGCGGCGGCCATACCTGGCCCGCACCACGCGCCGCCGGACATCCCCGGTCATCTTGACGGCGAGCTGCACGACATGGAACAAGTCCACGACGAGCTGGGCGGTGGGCAGCATCCGGCGCACCGCCGAGGCGTAGATGGAGCACATGTCGATCGCCACCACCTCGATCCGGTCCCGCCACGCCGGGGCAGCCTGTGCCAGCCAGTACGCGGCGTCATCGGCGGTCCGGCCCTCCACCTGCCCCAGCAGCCCCTGGTCCCCGGACAGGTCGAAGAAGCACGTGTGCCAGCGGTCCGCGAGCAGCACGTACTCCCCGCTGTCCTGGTCACGGGCGAAGCGGGGCCGGCCGCGGCGGTGCTCATCGATCCCCAGATGCGCCACCAGCGACGGCGGCTGCTCCAGCACCGGATCAGCGCGGTGAGCGAACGCCTCGTGCACCACCGGCCACGACAGCCCGCACTCCCGGGCGGCCTGGGTGACCGTCCGTCCCCCGTCAGCGACCAGGCCCGCCGCATGCCCGCGCAGCCGGGCGGTGACCCGGCAGCGCGGCGGGACCTGCGCGAGAGACTCGGTGAACGTCTTACGCGGGCACGTCGGCTCCCGGCATTCCAGCCGCCGCTTCACCCACCGCACCGCGATCTGCTCCTGGCCGTGGCGAAGATCCGCCGGGCACGTCGTCACATACCCCTTCACGTGCGCGGACACCGTCCCGCAGCCCGGGCACGCCGCCGCCCCCGGATCCGCCGTCACCACCCATACCGTCCGGCCGCCGCCGGCCTCGGCATCCACCTCGACGACCTGCACGCCATCCAGCGCGAACAGCCGCGTCGCCATATCCTGGCTCACGTGCCCGTGGCTCTCTAGTGATCATGATTCCCTGGAAAGAACCATGATCTTGAGGACCACGGGCACATTGACGGACCGACGCGCCGCGACCTGCCCGGCGCCGCTCGCTGAGCGGCGGGCACAGACGCAACAGC
>DATCFY010000012.1:0-3917 GCA_036509255.1 Streptosporangiaceae bacterium | reverse complement strand
GCGGCCTCGCTCGCCGCCTCACGGGCAGAGCTGGCCGCCCTGGCCGAGGCGAGCCCGCTCTATCTGGCCTGTGACTGGTACCGGCAGTGGCTGGGTGAGCTGGGCCAGGACGGCACGCTGACCCGGCTGGCGATCCAGGGCGATGTAGCGATCCTCGGGCAGGCGGTCCACGTGCTGGAGTTCCTGGAGACCCGTCCGGCGGGCGCCGGGCTGATCGCCCTGCCTGCGCTGGCCGCGCAGATCACCGGGAACACGAAGGCGCTCAATCACGGGACAGGGCTGGCCACGCTCGTGCTGCGGGCCCTCGCTGTGCAGGCTGGCGTGGCGCGCCCCGGCTCCGCGGCGCAGCGGCGGGACCTGTGGGACCGGGCCGGTGTCCTGGTCGATGACCTGGCCAGCCGCGTGCTGGTGCTGAACGTGCCTGCGGAGGGGGAAGGGCTCGGCGAGTGGCTGACCGGCGCGGCGCGGTACGGCACGCCCTTCCAGGTGACCCTGCACCAGCTGGCCGCCCATCCGATTCAGGTGTCCGGCCCGCGGATCTTCGTGTGCGAGAACCCCGCGGTGCTCCGGCGGGCCTGCGCGGAACTGGGTGCGGCCTGCCCGCCGCTGGTCTGCACTGAGGGCCGGCCGTCGACGGCCTTTCACCGGCTGGTCGGCCTGGCGGTCGGAGCCGGGGCGGAGCTCTGGTACCACGGCGACTTCGACTGGCCCGGCGTGGCGATCGCGGCGGACGTGATCGGTCGCTATGGCGGGCGGGCCTGGCGGATGGGCGCCAGTGATTACCGCCTGGCGGCCCGCCCGGGTGTCCGCCTGGCCGGGGATCCGGTCAACACGCCCTGGGACCCTGGATTGGCTGAGGCGATGAGCGTCGAAGGCCACGCCGTCTATGAGGAGACGGTGGGCGACCAGCTTCTCGCGGACCTGGCCGGGTACGGGCCCGGGAACCAGTCCGTGAATCACACGCTCATCACCTGAACCCTGCTCCTGGACGGCCCGCAACGGTGGGTTTCAGCGTTTGATGAAGAAGTCGCGGATGTTGGCCAGCAACAGGGCGACGGCGGCCAGGATGAGCAGGGCTGCGGTGGCCGAGCGCCAGTGGCCTGCGGCCGCCCAGACGGCCAGAAAGGCCGCAGCGGCCACGGCAGCCACAGCGACCAGGCCGGCGAGGAATTGCGCTAGACGGCGTCGGGCGAACGCTTCCGCGCTCAGCATGAAGAGCGTCACCGCGCCGAAGGCGGGCACCAGGGCGCCGAAATGGCCGAGGATAACCACTGCGAGCCCGGCCAGGAGGAATGATGCCGAGACGCTGGACCATACCCGCAGAGCGCGGCTGCGGGTGCGGGCCTGGTCGACGTTCGGCAGGGCCCGGTGCCGCAGGTGCGCGTGCGGCTGCTCCCGGGGGAGGCCGTAGGCGGAGGCATGCACCAGGGCGTCCCGTTCTTCGGCGAGTGCCTGGCGGCGTGCCCGTGCCTGCGCGACGGAGTTCTCCAATGCGGACAGCGCGGTGGGATCCGCCTGGCTCCCGCGGCTGCTCAGCGCACGGATGCCGGCCCGGGCGCGGCGCAGTTCATCGCCGCGGGCTTCGACGTCCCCCGTAGCCTCGGCCAGCTGGGCGTCTATCTCAGCGATCCGGCCTGCCACGGCCCGCTGCTCCACCGCGGGGGAGGGTGCCTCCTTGTCCAGGCCGGCCCATCCCACCGGGTCCGACCAGCACTGCCGAACAGAACCACCCCGCTCATAACGCGGACCGGCCGGGGCACGCTCCCCGCCGAACGGGTCGCCGGTGTCCAGCCCCCACAGGCCCCGGTAGTCATGCAGCCAGGGGGTCTGGTCGTCCACGAGGACCGGGCGCCATTTCTTCGCTTCGCCGGGCCCCACGCCCGGACCGTCGCCCCGGCGGTAGTCGATGAACGGGATGCCGAACGCGGTGCCGGCGTCCGTGCGTGTCCATGGGAACAGCAGCCGGCCCAGGTGGCGCGCTGCGGCGAGCAGACGACCGAGCGCGGGCGGCTCGACGGTGACCAGGTAATCGCCCGGCAGGTAGGCGCCGGAGTGCGATCCGGCGCCAGCGAAGACGACCGGGTGTGTATCCCGCCACTGCAGGTCGGGGTCGTCCGGCCGGCGGCGTAGATCATCACCGGCCTCGTCATGGGAGGAGAACGTCACCCAGGCCGGGCGCGCGGATGGATCCGGCGGGTCGGGCAGGAACACAGTGACCTGCTCCCAGTCGGCCTCGTGGTCGTTGACACCGCCGAAGGTCGACCGCCAGTCGTTCATCGCGTACAAGAACCAGTACTGCAACGCAACGAAACCCCGGTCGCGGGTGACCCGGCCATAGTACGGGCAGCTGTCCGGGTCGGCCTGTGACCGGTAGGTCTGCTCGGCCGCCGCTGCGGTTCCGCCAGGCACCCGCCCGCGCAGCAGTAGCGACAACCGCAGCATCGCGTCGATGAGCCGGCCCAGCAGGCCGACGGCG
The DNA here is from genome assembly GCA_036509255.1 of Streptosporangiaceae bacterium. GTDB lineage: Bacteria > Actinomycetota > Actinomycetes > Streptosporangiales > Streptosporangiaceae > RYN-230. The sequence goes on along the minus strand of DATCFY010000012.1, from coordinate 1,441 downwards.
GCGAGCCGGCTACTCCCTGCGGCCAGCCGCGGACGGCCCGCAGCGTGGCGCCAGGCGCGGAACTCCCGCCACCCCAACGAGCGCTGCACGAAACGAAGCGACAGATTGCCTCTCAGCGGCGCGCTGACCTGAGCCAGGCGAGCCGGAGTGAGTTCGCCCGGCGCGCACACCCGTTCCCTGGGGCGGCGCCTGCGCCACGACCGCCGGACGCCGGCCGACCGCCACAAACTGCACTTCTCCAGGTAGTCCTCGACCGCCATCGGCAGGAAAAGCTCACCCCGGGTGAAGCGCAGTACCGGCTCGTAACACTGCAGCAGCCGCAGATCCCCCGCCGCATCCGCGGCACGAGTGGCCTCGACCGCCGAGACCAGTTGCTCACTGTCCATCGCGCCACACGCGCCCTGCCAACCGGGCGCTCCGCCCGCAGAGCCCTTTCCCGCTAGCCGCCTGCATGCGACCGCCCTTCCCCCGGTTCAGCCAGAGCGCTCCGCCCCGCTGCCTGTATACCCACCCGGCCAGGGCGCACAGGCGCCCAGCCCCCAGGAACCGGCGCCTCCTGGTCAGCCGGTGGCCTGGTTGCGGGTATCGGGCTGGCCGTGCGGCCTGCCCGTCGCTGCCTGGCGGATGGGTGCCAGTGATATTGCCGGCGACCAGCTTCTTCCGATCTCGCTGCCTACAGACGCCGTGCCTAGAGCCGTGCATTCACCTCGGCTACGGAAAATTTCTTTGGGTCGAAGTTTTTACCGGCGTCGAGGCCGAGCCACTCCAGCGTGTCCTGGTGGTCCTCATGCGAGGGGTCGGCCAGGATCTCCTTGAGCCCGGCGTAGCCCCACGCCCCGCCGCAGTCCTCGGGCGGGCACGCGCCCTGGCCCGCCACACAGGAGGGAAGGGTCTCCTGTGGCGCCGCGGTCCGGGTTTCCTCCAGGACGATGTCGTGCTCCCAGCCGTCGCCGAAGTCATAGGTGTAGCGAAGCCGCTTTCCCCGACGGGTGAGAACCTGCGACAGGAGGACCTTCCTGTCGCTCGCATGCCCAAGCTCCGGGTCCGGCGAGCCATAATCCTGCCCGCCCACGTTGAAGGCGTGCATGTGATAGTTGTCCCAGCCCATGGCCTGCTGGATGACCTCGTGCAGGTCTGCGAGCGTGACGTCGGAGGGTACCAGGACGCGCCGCCACACTGGCGGTTCCGACACCTCGCGCAGCGTGATCTTGAGCTGGTGCACGAGCGTGCCGGGCCCTGGGCGCGGCCTGCGCTCGCCGGTGGCCACCAAGACCGGACGGCCGGTCAGCCGGGCGGCAATGTCCTCGGCCCTCGGATGGCCCGAGCGCAGCATCTGCTCTGCCGCCTCGGTGACTTCCCCGCCAAATTGCTCCGCGAGCATGCCCTGGATCAGGAACGGCGGCACCGTCTCGGCCAGCTCGTCCAGCATGACGCTCAGCGC
>DATCFY010000011.1:0-79639 GCA_036509255.1 Streptosporangiaceae bacterium | reverse complement strand
GCAGCGCCCGGTCACTGACTACCTGGCCATGCAGGGCCGCTTCGGGCACATGCTGCCCGAGCACGTGGCCGCCACGCAGCGGGCCGCCAACCTGAACTGGCAGGACATGGGCATGGACGTGCCCGCCGAGCTGCGCGAGGGCGAGGACCCGGCCCGGCACGCCCGGCTGAAGGAAGAGAGCTACTCGATGCCGGTGAACCGGGGGGTCGGCGCCTAGTGCTGACCCCGGGGGGCCGCGGGGACGCTCCCCCGGGCTAACAGAGGAGGCCTCATGGCCGATCACTGGCAGATCAGCTTCGACCACGGTCACCAGCAGCGTTATCTCCCCGACCGGCGCGCGGTGCTGAGCTACGTGCTGTCCATCGGGCCGCGGGCGGCGAGCCCCCGGTTCGAGGTGTTCGCTGAGCGCGAGCCGGCCCCGCGGGCCGGCGGCCGGCCGGCCGGCCGGGCGTTCTCCCGGGTCGATGTCATCGACCTGAGCCGCCCCGGTGAGGCGGATCGGCTTCGCGCCGAGCTCGCCGAGCTGGAAGGACTGGACGGCCCGGGCGGGCCGGGCGGGCCGGACGGGCGGGGCATCCCGGGCGGGCCCGGCACGCCGGGGGCCCCGTCGTGAGCGGCCCCAACGGGCAGCTGACGCCGGGCCCGGGCGCCAGGATCATCCCCTTAATGCCCGGCGTGGCCCGCCCCTCCGGCGGGCGGCGCGAGGAGCTCCGTGCCGCGGTCGTGCAGGTGGTCACCCACCTGGTGATCGAGAAGGTGCCCGAGGAGCAGCGGTCGCCGCTCTTCAATCAGGCCGCCGAACTGCTCGACGAGGCCGGCTGGGGTCTGGACGAGCTGTACGCGGCCGCGGCCGGCGGGCCCGAACGCAGCGACCTGTTCCGGGCGCTGCGACTGGAGACCTAGGGACCGCGGCGCTGCACGCCTCCGGGCGGCACAGCGCGGCAGCGGCCCAGACCTGGGAGGCACGATGGCAGATCAACGACGATCTGGACAGCCCGGGGACTCACGCGGGCCGCCGGGGGCCCGGGACCAAGGGCGCCGCGCGGACCGCTTACACACCCCCGCGACGCCCCTGCCCTCTATCCGGCTTGGACTCCGGGGCGCAACCCGGAGCGAAACCAGCCGAGATCGATACCAACCTCCGCGGCGCCACTCCCATTCCGGGAGCACCGGCCTTCCGGGAGCCCAGCGTCCGCGTCGAGCAGCCCGTCCCGGCATCCGCCGGGCCGGTAATCGAGCCAACAGAGTCTCCTGCGAGAGGTATCGGTGCGACTCATGGGCGCAACCACCGGACAAGCCAACTACGACGTATTAACCAACGCGACCGGCCGCGTTTTCCGGGTCGGCGAGACACCTCGGGAACTCCTCGGTCACGGCCGGTGGGTCCCGATCATGGCGGCCTGGCTGGCTATGTGCCTGGCCGGGCTGCTCGAATACACGTGGGGCGCGCTGAACCCCTCACTGTCCGCGGTCCACCACTGGGGTCCCGCGCCGGTGTTCTGGGCGTTCTCGTTCTTCGTCATCTTCGAGTCGTTCGTCCAGATCTTCGCCGGCTACCTGCGCAACCACGGCATCCTCAGCGTCCGGTGGGCGACGATCATCGGCGGCCTCGTCTGCGGGATCATCGGCTACGGGATACTCGCCGAGTCCACCTCGATCTGGACGGCGTACATCGGCTACGCGGTGCTCGGCGGCATCGGCTCCGGGATGGTCTACTCCAGCTGCATCAACATCGTGGCCAAGTGGTATCCGGAGAAGAAGGGCTGGCGAACCGGCTTCGTCAACGGCGGCTGGGCGTACGGTGCCGTGCCGTTCATCCTGGTCATCGGCGGGTTCAGCACCGGAGCCGGTGTCCCGGTGATGAGTGCCGGCTCGCTGAAGACCTACATCTGGGTGCAGGCCATCATCATGACGGCCGGCATTACCCTGGCCGGCTTGTTCCTGAAGGACCCGCCGAAGAACTGGTGGCCGAAAGAAGTCGACCCGCTCAACTGGCACAAGCACGCCCCCCGTGACCTGCGGAACAACCCGCCCGCGCTGCGGCACTACAACGGCGGGGAGATGTGGCGTACCCCGCAGGCCAAGTGGATCGGCATCCAGTACGCCCTCTATATCGGCTGCTCCCTGTTCGGCGTGGCCTATTACTACGGGTTCGCCACGGCCATGGGCCTGGGGTCGATCGCGGCGGCGGTCGGCTTCGCCGGGTTCTCCCTGGCCGATGGTCTCTTCCGGCCGGTCTACGGCTACATCTCCGAGTTCATCGGCCGGCGGAAAACCATGATCTACGCGTACTCAGGCAACGTGGTGTTCCAGCTGCTCGCGCTCTGGGCGGGCGAGGAACACAACACCGTGCTGTTCGTCATCTGCGCGGTCATCTCGGGCGGCCTGTCCGGGGCCAACTTCCCGATGACCGCGGCCATGGTGGCGGACTACTACGGCGAGACCAACAACGCGATCAACTACGGCTCGATCTACGCGTTCAAGGCGCTCGGCGGCAGCTTCGCAGGCGGGATCGCGGCCCTCATCATGACCGGCACCCTGTACAGGACCGCGACCTTCCACTGGGAGCGCGGCTTCTTCTTCGGGGCCGCGCTGGGAGCGCTGGCCGCGCTCACGGTCGCGTTCTTCTGCAAGCCGCCCAGCGCGGCCCAGATGGAGCGGGCCGTCCGCACGTCCGACGATGAGGAGACCCAGAAGGCCAAACCGGCCATCGCCTGAGCGCTGGCCCGGCCGTTACCGTGATCGTGGCGGGCCCCGCACGGGCCCGTCGCGATCACGCTCTCCTGGGAGGGGACCCGGCATGTCCGGCAGCTATCCGTACGAGCTGAGGCTTCCGCTGGCGCCATACCGGTTCGAGTGGCGGGACGAGCCCGCGGTGGACGCGGAGAAGCACGCCGGGGACGGCTGGGCGGAGGAGCGCTACACGCACGCGGACGGCACGGTCACCGTCATCCGGGAGTATCTGGCCGACGGTACCTACCACATCATGTCCGACCGGGCCGAGATCGAGCTGATCGACAACGCGGGCGATCCGTACGCCCCCGACCCGGTCAGCGTGGTCCGCCTTCCTTAGCGCGCCCGCCCCGGCCGCGCTAACGCAGCGTGGCCTGCGGCGGCTGGTGGTAGGCCGACCGGGTTCCCTCGGTGTGCTGGCGGGCGATCTCGGCCGCCCGCTCCTGGTCTCCCGCCTCGACGGCGTCGATGAGATCCAGGTGCTCGGCCCACGACTCCTGGCCGCGCAGCGGCGCGACCTGGCGGTAGTACCAGCGGACCCGGCGGCTGACGATGCGGGCCAGGTCGGCCAGTACCGCGTTGCCGGCCGCCAGGGCGAGCGCGGCGTGGAACTCGTTGTTTGCCGCCACGACGCGCTCCGTCTCCCCGGACGCGACGGCGCTCTGCCCCTCGTGCCAGATGCCCCGCAGCCGGGCTATCCCGGCCGGGGAAGCCGACGCGGCGGCCAGCCGGGCCATCTGCACCTCGAGAAGCTCCCGGACGTCGAGAAGCTCATCGACCTCGTGATCGGTGGGGACGTGGACGAAGGCGCCCTGGTTCGGCCGCAGGTCCACCCAGCCTTCGGCCTCCAGCCGGTGCAGCGCCTCACGGACCGGCTGGCGGCTCACCCCCAGCTGCCGGGCCAGCTCGGTCTCGACCAGGTGCTCGCCGGGGCCGAGCCGGCCGCCGACCACCAGCTCGACCAGGGCCTCATACACGGACTGGCGCAGCGGCACCGGCCGCGTAACCGGGCTGATGAACACGGGCGGCCCGGCCGGCCGGGCGTCCGCGGTCACGATGCTCTCCCCATCCATTTAGCATATCGGCGGCTGTATCCAAAATGCGGTCCGGCCCCCGCCGGCCGCGGCCTCAGGGCCTAGCCCCCGCCGGGCCCGGGCTGGTAGACACGGCCCATGGTGCTGCATGTACGCGGAACGGTGCTCCCGGAGCGGGAAGAGCGGTCGCTGTGGATCGACGGCGGGGTGCTCCGCGAGGAGGCCGCCGCGGACGCCGATACCGTGGCCGACGGCGGCTGGCTGCTTCCCGGGCTGGTCGACGTGCACACCCATCCCGGGGCCGAGCGGCCCGGCGACCCTTTCGACGAATCCGTGCTGGAGCAGGGACTCGCGGATCACGCCGCCGCGGGCGTCCTGCTCATCCGCGCTCCCGGATCCGCCGCCCGCATCCCGGGCTGGGCTCACGACGCGGAAGGCCTGCCCCGGGTGCGCTCCGCCGGACCGTGGCTCGCCACCCCGGGCCGCTTCTTCCCCGGCTGGGGACGCCACGTCACGGAGGCAGAACTCGCCGCCGCCGCCGTGCAGGAGGCGACCGCCGCCCAGCACGCCGCCGTCCCGCACTCTGCCGCCCAGCAGGCCGCCGCCGTACCTGGCACCGCCCCCGCGGCAGGCTGGTGCAAGATCATCGGCGACTGGGGCTGGGACGAGCCGCCGGTGCCGCTGGCGGTTCTGCGCGAGGTGACCAGCGCGGTGCACGCGATCGGCGGCCTGGTGTCCGTGCACGCCCAGACCGCTGCGGGCTGCGCCAACGCGGTGGCTGCTGGGGTGGACAGCCTGGAGCACGGCATGCACCTCGATCCTGGCCTCCTGGACCAGATGGCCGCTCAGGGCACGGCCCTGGTGCCCACCCTCAACGCGATCGCCGCGTCGGCGTTCGAAGTCCGGGCCGGGGATCCCGGTCCCCGCCGCGATTCGTACCTGGCGGGCTGGGCGGCGATGCCGCGGACCGCCCGGGCCGCACACGAGGCAGGGGCCACCGTGCTGGCCGGCACTGATTCACACCCGTGCGGGACGGTCGCCGAGGAAGTGGAACGGCTGATCAGCGCGGGCCTGCCCCGCGCCGCCGCGGTGGGCGCGGCCAGCTGGACGGCCCGGGCCTGGCTCGGCCTGCCCGGGCTGACCGACGGCGCCCCCGCTGACCTGGTCGTCTTCGACGAAGACCCGGTGGCCCACCCCGACGTCCTGCACCATCCCCGCCGGATCATCCTGCGCGGCCAGATCCTGGCCTGACCAGGGCCGTGGTCATCCGTACCACCTCTCCCCCGAAACACATTTCAACCCTGCAATCCCTCAAAACGAATTCATCCCCGCCAAAACACACTCATCCCCCGCAGCAAACGCTGCGGGGGATGGAAGTGATTACTCCTTTTGCGCGAAGGAACTTAGTAGCTGGAGCAGAGCCGGCGGCAGTTACGAAAGTGGGTGACCCTCACCCGTGATACATACTCGGGCTGGCACCTGTAGTCACTGCAGACGCGACAGGAGCAGAGTTAACAGCGGCGGTTATCGAAGGAACGGCTACAGCGGCCCCGGTAAGAAGCGTGACGCCGGCCATGGAGAGTGGTAATGCAATTTTTATGGCGAGTGTCCGCGCGATACGCATGACGCCTCCATAAGATAGTGCCCGAGGGTTGGTTACCCGTGACGAGCGGCCCTGTGGATAACCCGGTGCATGCGTTCCGGCAAACCCCACGATAGTGCCGCTTGACCAGGCTGTCTATCGGATCCTAGGAATTAAAGAAAGATTTTAGGAAATCTATTAATCGCATCTTTGAGCCTTAAACTATCAATTATTCCCGAGGCAAATTAATGCAACCTGACTTGCGGGTAAGAAACAACTTAGTTACCCACCGGATAGGATCGTCTACAGAAAGTAAATTGCACTGCAAGTGACCGTGCAAGTGGCAGTGCAATTTGCATATGGCTAACATTACGTGAAATTCGTAATCCACAGTGTCATGCGCATGATCCCTTGCCGAGCCGGTCCAAGATCTCCTTGTACCGCCGTTTACCAGGGCGAAAGCGCTTGTTCTGCCCATATCGGGGAGGTACGATCCACCTCGTGCCCGCTCCCGCCTTAGCCGCCCAACTGGTCGGCCGGAACCACGAGCTTTCGCGGCTTATCAGCTGCGCCGCTGAGGCGACCGCGGGGAACGGCCGGGCCGTCCTCATCGAGGGTGAGCCGGGCATCGGCAAGTCCACGCTCGTCCGGGCGGCCTGCGCGGAGGCGGCCGAACTGGGCTGCCAGATTTTCTGGGGCGCCGGCGACGAACTTGGCCAGGCCCTGCCGCTGCTCCCCATTCTGGACGGACTGCGGGTCCGCGAGCCCTCAGAGAATCCCCGGCACAAAACGATCGTCGCGCTGCTGCGCGGCGAGGTTGCCTCGGGCCGCGGCGAGGATGTGCCGACGGCACTCGCCGAGCAGCTGCTGGCGCTCGTCGACGAATTGTGCGCGACGGAGCCCACAGTCCTGGTCGTCGATGATCTCCAATGGGCCGACGAGGCCAGCGTTACCCTGTGGGAGCGCCTGTCCCGGTCGGCCCGGCACCTGCCGCTGCTGCTGGTCGGCATGATGCGGCCGGTGCCGCAGCGGGAGGATCTGCTGGCCTTGCGGCACACGGCCGACATCGCTTCGCGCTTCCAGCTAGGCGGGCTTCCTGAAGGGTCTGTGACCGAGATGGTCGAGAGCCTGGCCGGCGGAAAGCCCGACGCTGAGCTCATGCACCTGGCGGACGGCGCCGCGGGCAACCCGCTCTACCTCACCGAGCTGCTGGACGCGCTGGTCCGCAGTTCTGGACTGACGCTCTCCGACGCGGGGACCGTGGAGTTGACCAGCGGCCATGCGCCCGGGTCGCTGTCGGCGGCGATCGCGGATCGGCTTGGTTTCGTGCCCGCCTCGGTCCGCGAGGTGCTCCGTGCAGCCGCTCTGCTGGGCGTGGAGTTCGCCGTCCCCGACCTGGCCACGGTACTCGGCCGGGGCGTCGCGGACCTCGTCTCGGCCGTGGAAGAGGCCCGGGCCGCCGGCGTGCTGGCCGAGTCAGGCGGCGGCCTGGGGTTCCGTCATCCGCTAATCCGTGAGGCGCTGTATGAGGAAATACCCACCCCGGTGCGGGCCGCCTGGCACCGTGAAGCTGGCCGGGCGCTCGCCGAGGCTGGCGCGCCGGCCGACCGGGTCGCTCGGCAGCTCCTGGCCGCGGTCAGCGGGGCCGCCGATACGGCCGAGCCGATGGACGACTGGATCCTGCGCTGGCTGAGCCACACCGCGCCGCTGCTGGTCGGCCAGGCACCACGGGCCGCCGCAGAACTTCTCCGCCAGGCCGTTACACGATCATCGGCAGGCTCGCCCGAGCACGACAGCCTGGTGTGCCGGCTGGCCGAGGCCCTGTACCGGGTCGGCGACGCGGTCGAGGCGGAGCGGGTGGCCCAGCGCGGCCTCACGGCCACCGATAACCCTGATCTTCTGGTCGATCTGCACTGGACCCTGGCCCAGTGCCGGACCATGGTCGGCCGGTTCCCGGAATCCCTGACTGCACTGAAGCAGGCCCTGGCCCTGCCCGGGATCTCCGGACGGCACCGGGCTCGGCTGCTGGTGGCCATCGCCCGGACGCACCGCGAACTCGGCCAGATCGAGATGGCTGACCAGGTGGCCAGCGCGGCCCTGGCCGAGGCGACCGAGGCGGACGACGACTGGGCCGTCGGCTGGGCCCTGCACGTGCTGACCTACACCGCCGCGATGCGGGGGCACATGGCGGATGCGCTGCCCCTGTACGACCGGGCCCTGGCGGTCACCCAGGCCGAGCCCGCGCTGACCGACCTGCGGCTGCTGCTCCAGATCAACAAGGCCGTTACTCTGGGCGACCTAGATCAGTACGACGGGGCGTTCGCCGCGGCCCGCCAGGCCCAGCAGCTCGCCGACCGGGTCGGCATCATGGTTCGCCGGGCCCAGGCGCACTGCTCTCTTGGTGAACTGCTGTTCAATACCGGCTGCTGGGACGATGCCCTGACCGAGGTTGGCGTGGTCCAGGAAGTTACCAAAGACCCTGGCGTGGCGTGCTGTGACCACGGCGTCGCCGCGGTGATCTGCTTCCATCGGGGCGACGCCGGCGCCGCCCGCGAGCACCTGGCTGCCGCCGCTCCGCACGCCGAGCGGATCGGAAACCGGGTGGTCGGGACGCTCGCGCTCGCCCGCAGCCAGGCCTTCGAGCAGGAAGGCGCGCTGGCCGAGGCACTCAACGTGCTGACCGGGTTCGCGGACCACGCCGAAGAACTTGATGAGGTCGAGGATCTGCTCGCCGACGGCGTCCGGCTGGCCACCAAGGTCGGCAACACCGCCGCTGCGCAGACCCTGACGGACCGGGCCGCGGCCCTCGCCCAGGACTCCGAGATCCCCCACCGGCAGGCGAACGCGCTCTGCTGCCGAGGCCTCGTCGACCACGATGCTGGCCGGCTTCTCAAGGCGGCGGAACGCTACCACGACGCCCGGCGGCCGCTGCTGGGCGCGAAGGCCCTGGAGGCCGCAGCTGGAGCCCTGGTGGACACCGGCGACCGGGATCCAGCCCGGGCCGCGTTCAGCCGCGCGGTCGACCTCTACTCGTCGCTCGGCGCGACCCGCGATGTGGCCCGGCTGCAGGCCAGGTTCCGGGCCGCTGGCATCCGCCGGGCCCCGCGGGTGAAGCACCAGCGGGCCCGCCGGGGCTGGGAGAGCCTGACGCCCGCCGAGGTCAAGATCGCCGCGCTGGTGGCCGCGGGCATGACCAACCCGCAGATCGCCGCCCGGCTGTTCCTGTCCCACCGGACCGTGGCCACCCACGTCTCGCACATCCTGGGCAAACTCAACGTGCGGTCCCGGATCGATATCGCCCGCGAGTCCGCCGACCGCCGCGCCGCCGCCGCCGCCAGCTGAGCTGGACCGGGCCGAGCAGAGCTGTGAGCGGGCGGGCCGGAGCCGCGCCCGGCCTGATCCTGGATCCGGGCCGGAGGGGACCCGGATCCAGGACGCTCCTCAGGGCGCGAGCGTGAAGTACACGGCCTTGCCCCCGGCCGTCTCCCGGTAGCCCCAGCTGGTGGACAGGCTGTCCAGCAACAGGAGGCCCCGCCCAGCTTCGGCGTAGGGCAGCGGATGCACCCGGGCCGGGGCCGCCCGCGACCCGTCGTGCACTTCCACCCGCAGCAGGCCGCCGCCCCAGCTGATGACCAGGTCGATGATCTCGCGCTCATCCACGGCATGCAGGATGGCGTTGGTGACCAGTTCGCTGGTGAGCAGGGCCGCGGTGTAGGCGTCCACGGGGAGGTCCCAGGCCTGGATGACCGCGCCGACGTGGCGGCGTGCCTGCGCCGCGGCGGCGGGGCCTGCGATCAGTGAGATTCGGTGCGTGCGCTCCACTATCGAGCGGACTGGCGCCATCATGGTCATGTGTTCCCTTGCCGGGCCTGCTCGGGCCAGTCACGGAAGCGCAGGTAGCGCCTCCGTGCATTGCGGACCAGCGTGAGGCCAAGCCGGGCGTCCGCGTCGGGCTGCGGGTCCACCGGCACTAGCGCCGGATCGGGCCGCGATCCCTCGTGCACTTCCACCCGCAACTGACCGTCCACCCAGCTGATCATCAACTGAACCGCCTCGTGCCCATCCGTGTTCTGCTTCATGGCGTCGGTGACCAGCTCACTCGCGAGCAGAGCCGCGCCGTAGGCGTCGATGGGGATGTCCCATGCGTGGATGATCGCCCAGACGTGGCGGCGGGCTTCGGCCGCTGCTTCGGGACCTGCGGGAAGGGAGATGCGAAACGGGCGCTGCACCGTCGCGCGGACGGGCGCCAACCTATTCATCTGTTTCCTTGCCGAGCCTGGTCGGGTCGGGGGGCGGCATGTGACGCCGTTCTTCAGGACACGATGGCCGGCCCGCGAGCCCGAAACATCGGTCGGCTGACGGATCTCGCAACGCCGGCGCCGGCGGTGAGCCGGCCCCGGCCTACCGCTGCGCACCTCCATTGGGCACGATGGTCGGATGACACACGAAGTGCGGGGCGTCGTCGCCCCGGCTAAGGGCGCCAAAGTCGAAGTCACCACGATCCTGGTGCCCGATCCCGGTCCGGGTGAGGCCCTGGTCCAGGTCCAGGCGTGCGGCGTCTGCCACACCGACCTGCACTACCGGGAAGGCGGTATCGGGGACGACTACCCCTACCTGCTCGGGCACGAGGCTGCTGGCGTGGTCGAGTCGGTCGGTGACGGGGTCACCCACGTGGCGCCCGGCGACTTCGTCATCCTGAACTGGCGCGCGGTCTGCGGGGAATGCCGCGCCTGCAAGCGGGGCCGGCCCTGGTACTGCTTCAGCACCCACAACGCCAGGCAGAAGATGACCCTCGCGGACGGCACGGCCCTGTCCCCCGCCCTGGGTATCGGCTCGTTCGCGGAGAAGACACTGGTCGCCGCGGGGCAGTGCACCAAGGTCAACCCGGCCGCCCGGCCCGAGGTGGCCGGCCTGCTCGGCTGCGGCGTGATGGCGGGCCTGGGCGCGGCCATCAACACCGCCCCGGTCGTCCGGGGCGACTCGGTCGCCGTCATCGGCTGCGGCGGGGTGGGCGACGCCGCGGTGCTCGGCGCGGCGCTGAACGGGGCGCGGACGATCATCGCGGTGGACATCGACCCGCGGAAGCTGGAGTGGGCCCGGCAGTTCGGTGCCACCCACACGATCAACTCGCGGGAAGCCGACCCGGTCGAGGGGATCCGGGCCCTGACCGAGGGCAACGGCGCGGACGTGGTCATCGAGGCGATCGGCCGCCCCGAGACCTACCAGCAGGCGTTCTACGCCCGGGACCTGGCCGGGACCGTGGTCCTGGTCGGCGTGCCCACCCCGGACATGCGTATCGAGCTGCCGCTGCTGGACGTGTTCGGCCGCGGCGGCGCACTCAAGTCGTCCTGGTACGGCGACTGCCTCCCGGAGCGTGACTTCCCGGTCCTCATCGACCTGTACCTGCAGGGAAGGCTTCCGCTCGATAAGTTCGTTAGTGAAACGATCGCGCTGGATGCGGTCGAGGAGGCCTTCGCGAAGATGGAGCGCGGTGAGGTCCTGCGCAGCGTGGTGACGCTGCCGTGACGGCCCAGATCGCGAAGATCGTCACCTCCGGCACGTTTTCGCTGGACGGCCAGGACTTCGCGGTGGACAACAACGTGTGGCTGATCGGCGACGACCAGGAGGTCCTCGTCGTCGACGCGGCGCACGACCCGGAGGCCATCCTGGCCGCGGTCGGCGGGCGCCGGCTGTCGGCCATCGTCTGCACCCACGGGCACAACGACCACATCAGCGCGGCCCCGCAGGTCGCCGAGGCCACCGGGGCGCCGATCCTGATGCATCCCGGGGATCAGGTGCTGTGGCGGATGGTCTACCCCGGCACGCTCCCCGACGCCGACCTGGCCGACGAGGAGGTCATCGAGATCGCCGCCACCCCGCTGCGGGTCCTGCACACCCCGGGCCATTCGCCGGGCAGCGTGTGCCTGTACGCGCCCGCCCTGCGGGTCGTGTTCTCCGGGGACACCCTGTTCCACGGCGGCCCGGGCGCGACGGGCCGGTCCTACTCCGACCACGACGTGATCATCAGGTCCATCCAGGACCGGCTGCTGGACCTGCCGCCGGAGACCGTGGTGCACACCGGGCACGGCGAGGACACCACGATCGGCGCCGAGTCCGGCCAGTTCGCCCGCTGATGGCTCCGGTCCGGATTGCCATGTGGTCCGGGCCGCGCACGGTGTCCACCGCGCTGATGCGGGCCTGGGAGAACCGTCCGGACACCGTGGTCGCGGACGAGCCGCTGTACGCCTTCTACCTGGACCGCACCGGGCTTGCGCACCCGGGCCGGGAGCAGGTCATCGCCAGCCAGCCGACCAGCTGGCAGACGGTGATCCGCGAGCTGACGACGGCGCCGCTGCCCGCGGGCCGCACCGTGTTCTACGCCAAGCACATGACCCATCACCTGCTGCCGGAGGTGGACCGGGACGCGCTCGCGCCGCTGCGGCACGCGTTCCTCATCCGCGATCCCCGGGAGCTGCTGGCCTCCTACGCCCGGGTACGTGCCACCCCCGCCCTGGACGATCTCGGCCTCTGGCAGCAGGCCGAGATCTTCGACCGGTTCGGCGGCCCGGTGATCGACTCACGTGACCTGCTGGAGCACCCCGAGGCGGTGCTGAGGGCGCTGTGCGCGGCGCTGGACGTCCCGTTCACCACGGCCATGCTGTCCTGGCCCGCGGGCCCGCGGGACACCGACGGCGTCTGGGCTCCGCACTGGTACGGCTCGGTCTGGCGGTCGACCGGCTTCGGCCCTTATCACCCGCCGGGCCAGGCCCTGCCGCTACGGCTCGCCGCGCTGGCCGATCAGTGCGAGCCGTTCTACCAGCGGCTGCGTGCCTGCCGCCTGACCGGCACGCCCGCCCACGACCCGCACCGAGCTATGGAGCGTCGTAATGCTGCAGAGCTTTGATGAGCGCAACCGTGACCTCATCGTCAACGTGGCCGGCGTGCTGTCGCACCGTGACCAGGCCGCGATCAGCCCGTTCGACTCCGCCGTGCAGGGCGGCGACGCGGTGTGGGAGGGGCTGCGGCTCTACCAGGGCCGGATCTTCCGGCTCGGCGAGCACCTCGCGCGGCTGCGCCGCTCGGCCGCCGCGCTGGCCTTCACCGGGGTCCCGCCGGATGAGGAGATCACCGAGCAGATCCGCCGCACCCTGCACGCGAACGCGATGACCGACGGCGTGCACATCCGGCTCACCCTGACCCGCGGCGTGAAGATCACCAGCGGCATGGATCCCCGGCTCAACCAGGCCGGGCCGACCCTGATCGTGCTCGCCGAGCACAAGGACCCGGTGTACGACCAGTCCGGGATCACCCTGATCACCGCGAGCGTGCGGCGGCCGGCGCCGGACGTCCTGGATCCCAAGATCCACCACAACAACCTGCTCCCCTCGATCCTGGCCAAGATCGAGGCGAACGTGGCCGGCGCGGACGACGCGGTCATGCTGGACAGCCGGGGCTTCGTGGCCGAGACCAACGCGACCCACCTGTTCCTGGTCAGCGGGGGACGGCTGGGCACGCCCAGCACGGCAGCCTGCCCGGAGGGCATCACCCGGGCCACCGTCCTGGAACTGGCCGCGGACGCGGGTATCCCGCACACGGCCGGCGACTACAGCCTGACCCAGTTCTATGCGGCCGACGAGGTGTTCGTGACCGGCACCATGGGTGGCCTCACCCCGGTCGTCCAGCTGGACGGGCGGCCCATCGGACCGGGGCCGCCGGGTCCGGTGACCAAGCGGCTGAGCGAGCTGTTCGCCGACCTCACCGCCCGGACCGGAACCCTGATCACCTGAGGGGCGCCGCGTCAGGTCGTCCTCAACTGGGGAGAATGTTCGCTATGACGAAGGCGCCAGAAATCCCCTCGGCCACGCTGCCCGGCGGGGTCAGGATGCCGATGCTCGGCTTCGGCACGTGGCGGCTGCGGGGCTCAGCCGGATACGAGGCCATCCTCACCGCGCTGCAGGTGGGTTACCGGCACCTCGACACGGCCACCATGTACGGCAACGAGGCCGAGGTGGGCCACGCGCTGCGGGACAGCGGCCTGGACCGGGGCGAGGTGTTCATCACCACCAAGCTCCCCCCGGGGAAGGCGGGCCAGGAACGCAAGACGCTGAACGCCAGCCTGCGCGCCCTCGGCACCAGCTACGTGGACTTGTGGCTCGTGCACTGGCCGCCGCCTGCCCGGGCGCTCGCCCCGGTCTGGCGCGAGTTCCTCGCCCTCCGCAGCCAGGGCCTGGCCCGGGCGGTCGGGGTGAGCAACTACTCGGTTGCGCAGATCGACACCCTGATCCGGGCCACCGGGGAAGGCCCCGCCGTCAACCAGATCCCGTGGAGCCCGGCCCAGTATGACGAGGCCATCCTCGAGGAGAGCCGCGAGCGTGGGGTGACCCTGGAGGGCTACAGCCCGCTCAAGGGCACCGACCTCGGTCACCCGGTGCTGACCGCGATCGCCGCGGCGCACGGGGTGACTCCGGCCCAGGTGGTGCTGCGCTGGCACCTCGAGCACGGCATCGCGGTGATCCCGAAGTCCGCGCGGCCGGAACGGATCGCGGCCAACTTCGACGTGCTCAGGTTCTCGCTGACCCCGGAGGAGGTCGCCCAGGTCGACCACCTGTCCCGCCGCTGAGCGCGACCGGCTGATTCTGGGAACTGGCTGCGGATGCGCTGAATTGCCGGCTTCCCGGGCCCAGCTTGTCCGGTGCGCCTGGCAGGATGGCGAGCGTGCACCCCACCTCGCTGGCCCAGCTATGGCACGAGGCAGTCACCGCCGAGCCGCTGCCGCCCCGGCTGCTGGTGCTGGGCACGGCCGTAGCCGCGCTGATCCTGGTCGGGTGGCGGCGCGCCTGGCCGGTGACCCGCACCGTGGTGACCATGGCCCACGAGGGCGGCCATGCGCTGGTCGCCCTCGCCGTGGGCCGGCGTCTGGACGGCGTCCGGGTGCAGCGCAGCACAGCCGGGCTCACCGTGTCCGCCGGGAGCGCCTCGGGTCCCGGCATCGTGGCCACCGCCGCGGCCGGGTACCTGGCCCCGCCGCTGCTGGGGCTGGGTGCGGCCGCCCTGCTGGCCACCGGGCACCTGGTGGCCGCGCTGCTGCTCAGCCTGGTGATGGTGGCCGCCCTGACCCTGATGGTCCGCAACGCCTACGGGATTCTCGCCACGCTGACGGTGGCGGCCGCCGTGGCCCTGGTGACCTGGCGTGGCTCGTCCCTGCTGCAGGCGGCGTTCGGGTACGCGATGGTCTGGTTCTTGCTGATCGGCGGTATCCGGCCGGTCCTGGAGCTGCAGCGCTCCCGCCGGCGGGGCCGGGCGTCCCGGTCCGACGCGGACCAGCTCGCACTGCTCACCGGGGTACCTGGCGGGGTCTGGGTGGGCCTGTTCGCCCTGGTGGCCCTGGGTTCCCTGGTCATCAGCGGGCTCTGGCTGATGTACTGAACGGGCGGCCCAGCAGCGCTGCCCGCCAACTGAATACTTGAGTTAGCTGATCGGGATCTACATTCTGGCCAGGTCGCATGCCGCGCCCAGGACAAACCGTGAAGGATCTCAGCTATGGCAGATGAGCATCACCACCACGACCCGACGTTCTACCGCACGCCGCGGGACGCGGCCGAGGCGCCGCCCGAGAAACTCGCCTACGTCGCCACGTTCTCCCGCCCAGCCGACCAGCCTGACGCGATCGCGGTACTGGATGTCGACCCGGACTCCGATCAGTACGGATCCGTGGTCGGCTTCACCGAGCTCCCGCAGCTCGGCGACGAGCTGCACCACTTCGGGTGGAACGCCTGCTCCAGCGCGCTGCACCCGGGCGGGGGCCACGACCACGGCGGCCGCCGCTACCTCGTCGTCCCGGGCATCCGCTCCTCCCGGATCCACATCCTGGACACCGAGCCGGACCCCAGCTCCCCCACAGTCACGAAGGTGCTTGAGGCGGACGACGTCGGCAAGCTGGCCGGCTACTCCCGGCCGCACACCGTGCACTGCGGCCCCGGCGCCGTGTTCGTCTCCTGCCTGGGTGGTTTCGGGGAGGAAGGCCCCGGCGGGATCGCGCTGCTGGACCAGAACACGTTCGACGTGCTCGGGCCCTGGGAAGCCGACCGCGGCGACCAGTTCTTCGCCTACGACGTGTGGTGGCACGTCATGGCCGACGTGGCCATCACCTCCGAGTGGGGAACCCCGTCCATGATCGAGAACGGCGTCGTGCCCGAGCTGCTGCTCGGCCGGAAGTACGGCCACCGGCTGCACTTCTGGGACATGCAGACCCGCACGCTCACCCAGACCGTGGATCTCGGTGACGAGCACCAGATGGTGCTGGAGCTGCGGCCCGCGCACGACCCGACCAAGAAGTACGGCTTCGTCGGCGTGGTGGTCAGCGTGGAGGACCTGTCGGCCTCGATCTGGATGTGGCACGAGGAGAACGGCGAATGGACCGCGACCAAGGTGATCACCATCCCGGCCGAGCCCGCTCCCGCCGATCAGCTCCCGCCGCTGCTGCAGGGCTTCGGCGCGGTGCCGCCGCTGGTCACGGACATCAACCTGTCCGTCGATGACCAGTTCCTGTACGTGTCGTGCTGGGGCGCCGGCGAGCTCAAGCAGTACAACGTGAGCGACCCGCTGCATCCGGTGGAAACCGGGTCGGTGCGGATCGGCGGCATTGTCGGCCGGGCGGCCCATCCGGCCCGCCCGGACCAGCCGCTGAGCGGCGGCCCGCAGATGGTCGAGGTGAGCCGGGATGGTGAGCGCGTCTACTTCACCAACTCGCTGTACGGCGCCTGGGACGACCAGTTCTACCCCGACGGGGTGGGCGCCTGGATGGCCAAGCTGGACGTCACGCCGGGCGGCGGGCTCGCCTTCGATGAGCGGTTCTTCCCCGAGGGCGAGGCGTTCCGCGGCCGGCGCACCCACCAGGTGCGGCTGCAGGGCGGCGACGCCTCCAGCGACTCTTACTGCTTCCCGTCCGAGTCCTGACCGGGGCGCCCTGATCCGTGGTGGAAGGGGGCGCGGCCAGCGCCTCCCTCACCGCCGTCTTCCTACCACCGGCCCCAGTGGACAACCTCGTCGAACGGGCGCCGGTCGGGCCGCGCGATCGGCGCCAGCGGCCGGCCCTCCGGGTAGCCGAGGGCGATCAGGTAGGCCAGGAAGCGGTCTTCCGGGAAGCCCAGCAGCCGGCGGCCCAGGTCCTGGTCGGCCACGGACGCGTGCCCGCTGCCGATGCCGAGATCGGCCGCCTCGAGCATGATGTTGATCGTCGCCTGGCCGAGGTCGTACCGGAGACCCTCGCGTCGGTGCTCGTCGTCGAGGACCGGCGCGACCAGCGCGATGGTCGCGGCGGAGCGGGCCACGTGCCCGGCCCCCTGCCACACGCGGGCCAGCTCGGTCAGCTCGTCGCGGCCGGTGACGACCACGAAGTCCCACGGCTGCCAGTTCCGCGCCGAGGGGGCGCGGCGGCCGGCCTCGAGAATCCGGTCGAGGTCAGCCCGGTCGATGGGCTGGCTGGTGTAGCTGCGGACGTTCCTGCGCGCTCTGATCGCATCCCATGTCTCCACGGCACCTGTCTACCATCGCGCCGGTCCGTCACCAGGCCGGCCCGGCCTGGCCGGACGGGGTGCGCGCCACCCCGGACCCCTCTTAGGCTGACCCTGGTGCCGGGCGCAGGGGACGCGCCGGTCACACCAACTGGGGGAATTATGGTCACTCGTGACACTGCCTGGCCGGCGGGGACGCCATGCTGGATCGACCTCGCGGTCGACGACATCAGCCGGGCCAGCGACTTCTACACGGCCCTGTTCGGATGGAACGTCCGGCCCGGGCCGCCCGAGGCCGGTGGGTACGCCATGTGCCTGAAGGACGACCGGGCCGTGGCGGGCATCGGCCCGAAGCAGGGGCCGCCCGGGACGCCGGCCGCGTGGACCACCTACCTCGCCTCGGACGACCTCGACGACACGGTCAGCAAGATCAATGCGGCCGGGGGCATGACCCTCCTGGAGCCGATGGACGTGATGGACGTCGGCCGGATGGCGGTGGCCGCCGACCCCGGCGGCGCGGTGTTCGGCATCTGGCAGGCCCAGGCCCATACCGGAGTGGGCCTGGCCAACGAGCCCGGCTCGCTGTGCTGGAACGAGAACCTCAGCCGAGCCTACGACCAGAACCAGGCCTTCTACCAGGCCGTGTTCGGCTACGAGTACGGCGACCTGAGCGGGGACGGCTACCGCTACGCGACTCTGAAGCGCAACGGCACCGAGGTCGGCGGGATCGGCGAACTGGGCAGCGCCGCGCCCGCTGACGTGCCCGCGCAGTGGAGCACCTACTTCGGGGCCGCCGACACCGACGCGGCCGCAGCGGCTGCGGTCGCGGCCGGGGGCCACGTGGTCCAGCCGCCCCGGGATTCCCCGTACGGCCGGATTGCCGTGGTCACCGACGACCAGGGCGCAGCCTTCTCCCTGATCAGCCCGCCGCCCCGCTGAGCCCCGCACCGCCCCGGGTCACCCCTGAGGCCCGCCGGGTGCCGTCATCCGACCGGGACCGGCGACTCCTCCTCCGACATCAGCCGGTCCGCGGTCCGGGCGGCGGTCTGCCGCGCCCACCGGCCGCTGCTCACCAGGCCTACGATCAGCACGACCAGCCCGCAGCCGGTGATGATCCACCAGCCCACGTGACTCGCGGTGGTGAAGCCGGTGCGCATCGGGCCGACCATGATCGAGGTCACCGCGGAGCCCACGACCGCCACCCCGAGCGACTGGCCCACCTGCCGGCTGGTCGAGGCGATGGCCGCCGCCACGCCCGCCTGCGCACGCGGCATCCCGGACACCGCGGTGTTGGTGATCGGGGCGTTCACCACGCCGAAGCCGATGCCGAAGATCAGGTAGGAGGCGAGCAGCCAGCCGATGGACTGCTGCGCGGTCAGCCCGGTCAGCATCAGGGCGCCCCCGGACATGCAGATTCCCGCGACGATCAGCGGGATCCGCGGGCCGCGGCGGCCGACCATCCAGCCGGACAGCGGCGCGAAGATCACCGTCACCGCAGCCAGCGGCAGGGTAAGCAGCCCCGCGTGCAGCGCCGAGTAGCCACGCACGTCCTGCAGGTAGAGCGTGTTGAGGAAGAGGAACCCGCCCAGCGCAGCGAACGCGCTGACCGCGATCACCGTGGCCCCGGAGAACGGCGCGCTGCGGAAGAACCTCAAGTCCAGCAGGGGTTCGCGGCGCCGTGGCTCGTACACGAGCAATGCGGCGAGGGCCGCCGCGAACACGCAGAAGCAGCCGATGATCTCCGGGGAACCCCAGCCGTGCGCCGGCCCCTCAATGATCCCGAAGACCAGCGAGGCCAGCGTCACGATCACCAGCACCTGGCCGACCGGGTCCAGCCGCCGCGGATGCGGCGCCTTGGACTCGGGCACGAACAGCGCCGTAAGCACGATGGCCGCCACCCCGATCGGGATGTTCACCCAGAAGATCCCCCGCCAGCCCACCGACGCGATCAGCAGGCCGCCGACCACCGGGCCCAGGGCCAGGCTGACCCCGACCGCCGCGCCCCAGACACCGATGGCCCGGGCCCGCTCGGCCCGGTCGGTGAAGGTGTTCACGATGATGGACATCGCCACCGGGTTGAGCATCGAGCCGCCCACCGCCTGCAGCATCCGGAAGGCCACCAGCCAGCCCAGGCTGGGCGCGAGGCTGCACAGCAGCGATCCGACCGTGAACGTGGCCAGCCCGGCTTGGAACGTGCTGCGCCGCCCGAACCGGTCCGCGGTGGAGCCGGACAGCAGCAGGAGGCTGGCCAGCACCAGCGTGTAGGCGTCCACCACCCACTGCAGCCCGGACACCGAGGCGTGCAGCTCCCGCTGGATGGACGGCAGCGCGACGTTCACGATCGTGTTGTCCAGGCCCACGATGACCAGGCTCATGCAGCAGATGGCGAGGATCAGTAGCCGGCGGCGGAGGCTTGGCTCTGTCACGACTCCCTCAGGGGGCAGTAGTTCGTTACTTGCGAAAATACAACTGACGCTCACGAATCCGAACGCGTGGTTCACTGTCCCTATGCCTGACGATGGGCTTCCGGTGCTGTGTCCCGGGTCACCCGCCGAGTGGGACGGCTGGCTCACCAGCCATCACGCGGACTCGGCCGGCCTGTGGCTGAAGATCCCCCGCAAGGGCTCGGGGGCCCCCGGGGTCTCCTACCCTGACGCGCTCCGGGTGGCGCTCTGCCACGGCTGGATCGACGGCCAGAAGGGTCGCCTGGACGACGACTACTGGCTGCAGCGCTTCACGCCGCGCAAGGCGGCCAGCAAGTGGTCCCGGATCAACCGTGAGCAGGCCACCGAGCTGATCGAGGCCGGCCAGATGAGGCCGACGGGCCTGCGCGAAGTCGAGCGGGCCCAGGCGGACGGCCGCTGGGCCGCGGCCTACGAGCCGCCGTCCACCGCGGCGGTCCCGGAGGACCTGGCCCGCGCCCTGGAGGTCGACGACACGGCCCGCGCGTTCTTCGCCTCCCTGGACCGGGCGAACCGGTACGCGATCCTCTACCGCATCGCGGACGCCAAGCGGCCGGAGACCCGGGCGCTACGTATCGCGACGTTCGTGACAATGCTTAGCGAAGGCAAGAAAATTCACCCCTGACCACAGACTGGGCACGGAGCTCAGGGACCTCGGATAGCCTTCTACGTCAGCGCCACCCACCGGCTCGGCGTCTGCGCCGTCCGGCGGCCCGATGTCAGCGCCGCCCACCTACCGGGATGACCGTCATGCGACTGCGAACCACCGCGGGCTCCGGCCCGGCCGGGGGCGACGGACCCGCTGACGGCGCCACTGCGGACGCGGCCGGGCAGGCGGCCGGTGCCTGGGGCGGCCCGGGCCGCGCGGCCGCCACCGCGAGACGGCACTGGCTGATCACGGTGCTCCTGCTGGCTGGGCTGGTCCTGCGCGCCCTGTCGCTGGCCGCCTACCAGCCCGCCCTGCTCTACATCGACAGCCTGAAGTACCTGTTCGGGGCCTGGCCCGGCAACGATCCGCTCGGTTACAACGTGATCCTCAAGGTGCTGCTGGCCGGGGGCGACCTCAACACGGTCACGGTGGTCCAGCACCTCGCCGGTCTGGCCATGGCCGTGATCCTGTACCTGCTCCTGCTGCGCCGCGGCACACCGCGCTGGCTGGCCGCGCTGGCGGCTGCCCCCATCCTGCTCGACGCCTACCAGGTGCAGATCGAGCAGACGATCATGCCGGACGTCTGGTTCGAGGCCCTGATCGTCGCCGGCCTGGCGCTGCTGCTCTGGCGGCCGAGGCCGGGCCCCCGGCTGATTGCGGCGGGCGGGCTGGCCCTCGGCGCGAGCGCGCCCGTCGCCCAGGTCGGCCAGATCCTGATCGTCCCCGCGCTGGTCTACCTGCTGATCGTGGTGCCGGGCTGGCGGCGCAAGCTGGTCGGCGCGGTGGTGCTCTGCGTGGCGTTCGTCGTCCCCATCGCCGGGTTCTCGATCCGGGAGGACGTGGTCGCCCACCAGTTCTCGCTCGCTCCCGCCGCCGGGAGCACTATCTACGGGCGGCTGGCGGAGAGCGCGGACTGCGCGACACTGAACCTGCCCCCCTACGAGCGGGCGGTCTGCCCGCCACGAGCGCTGGCGATCCGGCTCGGCCCGGACGGGCTGGTGCACAACCCCGCCTCTCCCGACCACACCTATGTGGCCCCGCCAGGCCACACCCACGGCGAGGTCATCGGGAACTTCGAGCACCGGGTCATCACCCACCAGCCGCTGCGGGTGATCGCGGGCGTCCTCGGCGACGCGGCCCGGCTGTTCGAGCTGCACCGGGTGACCAGCACCGGGGACACGCCCATCTCCCGCTGGCAGTTCCAGACCAGCTACCCGACCTACGGCACGAGCATCTTCCTCAGCCGCGACCACACCATCATGCTGGGCCTGCACTTCGCCGCCAGCGGCGGCCCGGTTCAGGTCCGGCCGCTGCCGGCCGCCATGGGCGGACGGGCCACGGTGGACCGTCCGCTGGCCGCGTTCCTGCGCGGCTACCAGCTGCACGGCGGCTACACGCCGGGACCGCTGCTGGCCCTCGCCACGCTGGCGGGCCTAGCCGGCGCGATCCTGGCCCTGGCCGACGGCCTGGCCTCGGCCCGGGGGCGCGGTTTCCTCTCCGCCCACCAGCGCCACCTCGCGCTGGCCTGCCTGCTGATCTTCGGCTCGGCCGTGGCGGTCCTGCTCGCCTCCGACCTGTTCGAGTTCTCCTGGCGCTACCAGCTGCCCGCCCTGGTCACCCTGCCGCCCGCGGGCGCACTTGGGCTCGCCTTGCTGGGCAGCCTGCTGCGCCGCCGGCGCACCCCCGAAGGCCACCCCAAGGACCGCAACGGAGCCGACCGGGCTGACTCCCCCGCCCCGGTCGGCCGAGACCAAGCGGACGGCCAGGGATCCTCGCCTCAGCCCCTCCCCCACCCCGCCGACTGACCGTCGCCCCAGCTCGCGGCCAGCGCCGCCGCCGGGCCCTGTCCGGCGGCCGGCGGGGTCAGGCAGCGGTGTCTGCCTGATGGTTGTGGACCAGGCTGTGGACAGCGCGGTGGACAGCCGCCCGGCACAGGGGATAACCCGGCCACGGGTGTGGAAAAGCTGTCCATAACCATAAAATGCGTAAATTCCTGGCACAAAGTCCTTGCGCCGCTCTGGGTCAAGCGGTAGAAATTCCGCACCACCAAATATGGAGATCAGCTAACACCCCCTACTCCGGCGGTCCGGGCAACCGGAACGTCTGGGCAGGTACGCGAAGAGCCGGGAAACTGGCCTTCTAGGCTGATTTTCCCGCCCCCGGTGGAGCGGCCGGACAGCACCCCGGTAGCCGAGTAATCGGTGGCCCTGCTGGATGGCCGCGGCGGGGCCCCTCCACCTCATACGTGGAGGGGCCCCGCTGCGTCCGGGCATTACCGTCTATATGCCCCACCGCCTGGCCCGGGACCGGACCGCGGGACGCTCCCTCCAGCGCACGCCGGGTCACCCTCGCCCGGTGCCCTATCCCCGTAAACCGGGCGGTGAGCCAGGCTGTGCACCAGCCTGTGGACCACGCTGTGGATAGCGCGGTGGACAGCCGCCTTTCCCGGGGGATAACACGTGCTTACTTGTGGATTTCGCGGATAGCGGGAAAAATCTTGAAATTGCCAGGCCGGAAACCCTTGCGCCAGTTCCCCCGGCCAGAGTACAAATTTGTCACCGCTAAGGCGGAAGTCCTTCCGGGAGGAAACTCCTGGGACGCCGGGGAAACCCGGGCGACGGGAAGGCCGGGCAACCGGGATTTCAGTTGCTGCTTCCCATGCCAGGCGGTCGGCGGCAAAGCGCCAGGAAGCCGGGTGACCGGCGTCCCGGTACGACGCAGCCAGATGGGGCCCCTCCAACTCATACTTGGAGGGGCCTCATTCTTGTCTCCGCCACCCCCGTCGCGCCATAGCCAGCCACCCCAGCCGCGCCACCCCGGTCCCGTGGTCGCCCCAGCCGCACTGCCAGGCGGTCAACGCTCCGCTCCCCGGTCCCGTGGTCCCCCCAGCCGCACCGCCAGGCGGTCACCGCTCCGGCTCCCCGGTCACACTCGCCCCACTCGCCCCGGTCCTCACTCTGGCAAGTCCTGCGGGCCCGTGCCCGCAAGCCCGCGGTCACCACCCTCGATGAATGTAGGTTTGGTGTAGTCAGGTGTGACCGAAACTTTCAGCCACGCCGTCCGCGACGCCAGTTCGCTTACATAAGGTCGCGTCGGCGGAACCCCGCAAGTCCCGCAGCAGCCAGCACCACCGCCGCCCCCACCAGCCAGGCCAGCGGCGCCACGGTGACGGGCGCCCCGGGCAGCTTGGGGAGGTGGCTGAACGGCGACACGTCCAGCACAGCCTGGGCCAACCGGGTCGCCGGCCCGAGCAGCGTGATCAGGGTGGCCACGCCGAGCGCGGTCCACGCCCCGGTCACCGCGATTCGCGGCGCCAGGCCGTAGAGGGCCACCGCCAGGCCCGCCATCACCCAGGCTGCCGGGATCTGCGCGAGCCCCGCTCCGATCAGCCGCGGCAGCTGCGCGGCCAGGCCACCCGAGGTCAGCCCCTCACCCAGCGCCATGGCCAGGCCCCCCACCACCAGCAGCCCCGCGCTCCCCAGGGCGGCGACGAGCAGCTGACTGCCCGCCCAGCGGACCCGCCCAACCGAGGCAGCCAGCACCGGCTCGGCCCGCCCCTGGCTTTCCTCACCGTGCAACCGGAGGATGGCCGCGATCGCGTATGCCGCCGCGGCCAGGCCCATCATCGCGATCACCGCGGCCAGGTAGGCGGCGACGAGCCCGCTGTGCCCGCCCAGCCGGATGAAGATCTGCCGGGCCTGGGCGCTGGTGTTCAGCATCGGGCCTATCCCGCGGGCCGCCGACCCGAACACCGCCCCGGCCAGCGCGAAGCCGGCCGCCCAGCCGTACAGGGTCTCGCGCTGCAGTCGCCAGGCCAGCGCGAGCGGGCTGCGCAGCCAGCCGGGTGCGGCGGGCCGGCCTGGCCGGGCGGCCAGCAGCCCGGCGCCCAGGTCACGATGAGTGGCCAGCCCGGCCGCGCCCCCCGCGAAGACGGCGGCCGCCACCAGGTACGCGGCGACCACACTCCAGCGCGGGGTCGCGTACACCCGCATCTGCTCGGCCCAGCCCAGCGGGGAGGCCCAGCTCAGCCAGGACATGCCGGAAGCCGAGTCGCCCACCGCGCGGAGCAGGAACGCCACTCCCAGCACGGCGACAGCGAGCCCGCGGGCCGTCCGGGCGCTGACGGTCAGCTGGGCGCAGATCGCGGCCACGGCCGCGAACACGCAGCCGGACAGTCCCACGGCAGCCCCCAGGGCGAGGGAGCCGGTCAGCGGGTAGCCGAGCACGGCCAGGATGGCGGCGATGAGCGGGATGAGCGCCAGCCCGCTGCCGAACGCGATGGCCAGGGCGGCGGCCAGCGGCGCCTGGCGGCCGACCACCGCGGCGCCCACCAGTTCCAGGCGCCCCTGCTCCTCGTCGTCCCGGGTGTGCCGGACGACCGTGAAGATCCCCATCAGCCCGGCGCCGGCGGCCGCGAACACCAGGACCTTCCAGGCGACCAGCGATCCCGCGCTGCTCCCGAACACCGGGCCGGTCAAGGCGAGTACCGACGGATCGTGCTGGACGCTGGCGGTGAGCGACACACGCTCAGCGAGGCTGGTGTAGAGGTGGCGGAAGCTGTACCCGGTGCTGCCGATGCTGCCGGCGAACACGTACAGCCAGACCGGCAGGACGATGCGGTCGCGGCGCAGCCCGAGCGAGATCAGCGCGGCGGTCCCGGCCAGCCCGGCCGGGCCCCGGCCGGCCGGGCGGCTGCCGGACCGCTGGGCGCGGGCTGCCACCGCAGTCATGACGGGTCCGTGTAGTGCCGCAGGAACAGTTCCTCGAGCGTGGGCGGGTGGCTGACCAGGCGGCGCACACCGGCGGCGGCCAGCCTCCTGAGCAGCTCAGGGAGCGCGCTGTCGTCCACCTGGCAGCCCAGCCGGTGGCCGTCGATATGCAGGTCGTGCACCCCGGGCAGGCCATCCAGCCCGTCCGGCGGCTGGTCCAGCTCCGCGCGGACCGAGGTGCGGGACAGGTGCCTCAGATCAGCCAGGGCGCCGGAGTCCACCGTGCGGCCGGCGCGGATGATCGTCACCCGGTCGCAGAGCGCCTCCACCTCAGACAGGATGTGGCTGGACAGCAGCACGGTCCGTCCGGCCCGCCGTTCCTCGTCCACGCACTCCCGGAACGCGGCTTCCATCAGCGGGTCCAGTCCCGAGGTCGGCTCGTCCAGGATCAGCAGCTCCGCGCCGGACGAGAGCGCAGCGACCAGCGCGACCTTCTGCCGGTTGCCCTTGGAGTAGGACCGGCTCTTCGTGGCCGGGTCGAGCTCGAACTTCTCCAGCAGGGCCGCCTTGCGCTGCTCATCGAGACCACCGCGGAGCCGGGCGAGCAGGTCGATGACCTCCCCGCCGGACAGGTTCGGCCACAAGGTGACGTCGCCTGGCACGTACGCGAGCCGCCGGTGCAGCGTGGTCGCCTCCCGCCAGGGATCGCCGCCGAGCAGCCGGACGCTTCCCCCGCTGGCCCTGATCAGGCCCAGCAGAACCCGGATGGTGGTGGTCTTGCCTGACCCGTTAGGACCCAGGAAGCCGTGCACCTCACCAGCGGCCACCCTGAGATCGAGCCCGTCCAGCGCGTGCGTCCGGCCAAACGACTTCGTCAGGCCATCCACCTCGATTACCGCCGTCATACGTCCAGCTTAACACCGAATTCACAAAATCATGAAAGTTATGTATCTAGTAAACTAGCGGCAGCGACGCCGTGAGAGGGGTGAGAGCTAGTGCCGGAGGCGCGGAGGGTCCGGGAGCCGCACGCGACGCGAGGGGACGAGGTCCACATGCCGCACGCGACGCGAGGGAGCGAGGTCCAGGAGCCGCCCGGAGCGCGAGGGAGCCAGGCGCCAACGGGCCAGCGCCCGGACGAAGCCCCGGAGCCCGGCGAGGCCAGGGAAGCCCGGGATGGGGCGGCTGTGCGCCAGTTCATTCAGCGCTTCGCCTCGCTCCTCGCCGATTCAGGGATGCCGCGGATGCCGGCCAGGATCTTCGTCGCCCTGCTGACCGCCGACACAGGCCGCCTGACCGCGGACGAGTTCGCCGGGCTGCTCCAGGTCAGCCCGGCGGCGGTCTCGGGCGGGGTGCGTTACCTCGTCCAGGTTGGCCTAGTCAGCCGGGAGACGGAGCCTCGTTCCCGGCGCCACGTGTACCGGATGCCGGACAACGTCTGGCACGAGGTCCTGCGGGTGCGCGACCGGATCATGATGCGCTGGGCAGACACGATGCGCGACGGGGCCGAGCTGCTTGGCGCGGCGACGCCGGCCGGGGCGCGGCTCGCCGAGTCGGCCATGTACTTCGACTTCGTCAGCAAGGAGCTGCCCGCGATGCTGGACCGGTGGGCGGAGTATAAAGCGGCACACGGGGGCTGACCTGGAGCTGGCCGCTCCGCGGTCGGAGGCCGTGATCGTTGTCGATAGCCTGGGCACATGGCCGAAGAGACTTATGAGCCCTCCGCCGATCCGGGCGACGGCAGCTCCGCATACACCTACGGTGGCGGCACCGGCGATTACGAGCGCGGCGACAGCCCCGGTACGGATGGCCTCGAGGACACCGACTCCGAGGACGACGGCGTCCTGGACTCCTCCGACACTCTGGAGGACAGCGAGGATCCGTACCAGGACCCGCTGGATTCCGGCATCGTGCCCGCCGACAAGTGGTCGGCCGGTGAGCGGTTCGGCGACACGCTGGCCGAGGAGCGTCAGGGTGAATCGCTCGATCAGCTCCTCGCTGAGGAAGAGCCGGAGCCTGACCCGTACGCCGACCCTGACCCGGCCGCCGAGAGCGATCTGCCCCGGGAAGGCCCGGAGTCGTACGACGAGGTCCAGCCGCGGTCCGGCCGCCTGGTCGCCGAGGACGAGGGATCGCACCCCCGTCTGGATCCGGACCTGGTCGCCCAGGACGTGGGCATCGACGGGGGCGCAGCGGGCGCCGAGGAGGCGGCCGTCCACCTGACCGACGAGGACGAGGACGAGATCGCCGGCGGCCCGGAAGGCTGAGCCGCGCGCGACCATCGCCTGAGGCCTGGGAGAATTCCGGCATGACCGAATCCCAGCCGGCCCCTTCCCTCCTGTCGGGGCGGACCGCGTGGGCGCGGAACCTGGAGACCCCGCTGCGCCAGTTCCTGCGCACGGAGACCGGGAGCGCCGCGATCCTGCTGGCCGCGACGGTGGCCGCGCTGGTCTGGGCGAACGCCGCGGCAGGGTCCTACGCCTCGCTCTGGTCCACGCGGCTGTCGGTAACCATCGGCGGCACGGGCCTGTCCCAGGATCTGCACGGCTGGGTGAACTCCGGCCTGATGACGTTCTTCTTCCTGGTCGTCGGCCTGGAGGCCCGGCGCGAGTTCGACATGGGAGAGCTGCGCGAGCGGCGGCGGCTGACCCTCCCGCTGGTGGTCGGCCTGGGCGGGATGATCGTCCCGGTGGCCATCTACCTGGCGGCCAACGCGGGCGGCCCGGGTGCCCGTGGCTGGGGCGCCTCCATGTCCACCGACACCGCGTTCGCGCTCGGCATGCTGGCCCTGGTCGGCTCCTGGCTGCCGGACCGGGTCCGCACCTACCTGCTCACCTTCTCTGTGGTGGATGATCTGGTCGGACTGGCCGTTATTGCTATTTTTTACAGTGCGCATCTGGAGGTGCCCGCGCTGCTGGCGGGGGTGGGCATCCTGGCCGCGGTGGCCGCCATCCGGGCCGCGGGCGTGCGCTTCGGGCCGGCCTACTTCCTGCTCGGGGCGGCGGCCTGGGTGGCGTTCTTCAAGTCCGGCGTGGACCCGGTGGTGGTCGGGCTGATCATGGGCCTGCTCACCTATGCCCACCCCACGGCGCGCGGTGACCTGGAGCGGGCCAGCGATCTGTTCCGGCTGTTCCGCGAGCAGCCCACCCCTCAGCTGGCCCGTGAGGCCCGCGACGGCGTCACCCTGGCCCTCTCCCCCAACGAGCGGCTCCAGCAGCTGTACCACCCCTGGTCCAGCTATCTCATCGTGCCGCTGTTCGCCCTGGCCAACGCCGGGGTTATGGTGAGCGGAGGCCTGCTCTCCCGGGCCTACACCTCCCCGGTCACGCTGGGCATCCTGATCGGTTACGTGGTGGGCAAGCCGGTGGGCACCACCGCGGCCGCCTGGCTCGTCACCCGGCTCAGCCGGGGCCGGATCCAGCCGCCAGTGGGCTGGGCGGCCGTCATGGGCGCGGGCGCGATAGCGGGGATCGGGTTCACGGTCGCGCTGCTCATCGCCTCGCTCGCCTTCCACGGCACCCTGCTGGCCGAGGCGAAGCTGGGGATCCTGTCCGCGGCCTTCTGCGCGTCCGTGCTCACCTGGACGGTCTTCCGGGTCACCCGGCTGCTGCCCAAGCGGCTGAAGATACGCGCCCTGCTCGGCACCTCCACGACCATCACCGACCTGGCCGTCCCGGTCGAGCCGGCCCGCGATCATATCCGCGGGCCGGAGCAGGCCCCGGTCACCGTGGTGGAGTACGGCGACTTCGAGTGCCCGTACTGCGGGCAGGCCGAGCCGATGGTCCGGGAACTGCTGGCCGACTTCGGCGACGTCCGGTACGTGTTCCGGCACCTGCCGCTGAACGACGTGCACCCGCACGCCCAGCTGGCCTCGGAAGGCGCCGAGGCGGCCGCCCGGCAGGGGAAGTTCTGGGACATGCACGACCTGCTGATGGAGCATCAGGGCGCCCTCACCGCGCGGGACCTGATCCAGTACGCCGCCGACCTCGGTCTCAACACCGCCCGGTTTACCGAGGACCTGCGCAAGCACGCGGGCGCGGCGCGGGTAGCCGAGGACGTGGATTCCGCGGACCTGTCCGCGGTGTCCGGCACGCCCACGTTCTTCATCAACGGCAAACGCCACTACGGCGCCTACGACATCGGCACGCTGTCCGACGCGGTCCGCGCCGCCCGGGTACGCAGCCTGATCACGACCTGAGGAGGCCGGCCCGTGGGCTTGGTCAAAACGGTGGGACTGGTGCTGCATCCGGCGCGGGACTGCAACTCGGCCTTGTTCACGCTGCTGGCCTGGGCCAGCGAGCGCACAGTGGCGGTGCTCGCACTGGAGGCCGAGGTCAGCAGGATCCCCAGTCGTGTTGAGGCGGTCACCGGCCCGGAGCTGGCCCGGCGCGCCGATCTCGTGGTGAGCCTGGGCGGTGACGGGACCATGCTGCGGGCGCTGCGGATCGTCTGCGGCAACCCGACGCCGGTGCTCGGGGTCAACGTGGGAAAACTCGGCTTCCTGGCCGAAATCGACCCCCCGGAGATGGGCGAGGCCCTGTGCGCCATCGACGAGCACCGGTTCACGGTGGAGACCCGGTCCGCGGTCCGGGCGGAATTCCTGGGCCGGCAGACCGTGGCGTTCAACGACGT
The DNA here is from genome assembly GCA_036509255.1 of Streptosporangiaceae bacterium. Taxonomy (GTDB): domain Bacteria; phylum Actinomycetota; class Actinomycetes; order Streptosporangiales; family Streptosporangiaceae; genus RYN-230. The sequence goes on along the minus strand of DATCFY010000011.1, from coordinate 50,328 downwards.
GGACCTGGCCCGTATCCCGGGCCGCGGCGGCTCGGCGATAGTGGAGCTGACGGTAGAAGCGCACCCGTTCGTCCGCTACGCGGCCGACGCGGTGATCGTGGCCACGCCCACCGGATCCACCGCCTACAACTTCTCCGCGGGCGGCCCCATCGTGTCGCCGAACGCCGAGGGGCTGCTGGTCACCCCGGCTGCGCCGCACTCGGCGTTCAACCGGGCCCTGTTCCTGGCCGCCGCCGAGAAACTCACGCTGACCGTGCTGCCGCGCAGTGGTGAGCTGGCCCTGGAAGCGGACGGCAACGTTGAGGGGTACCTGCACCCGGGCGACACCGTGGTCGTGACCACGCTGCCCGACGCAGCGCAGGTCGTCAGGCTCGGCGAGACCACCTTCTACCAGCGCGCGCAGCGTAAGCTCCGGCTGACCGGCTCGGCGGAGGCCGACGGCGACTGACCGGGGCGCTGACGGCCGGTCCCGGGTACCCAGGTGGCCCGCACCCTGGGGCAGGGCCGGGTATGAACCGCTATGCCGAGGCCGCCAGGCGGTAGCGTGGAAGGCAAAGATCGCCTTTGACGGGATGGATGACCAGCCGTTCGTGGTTGGGACAGGTAGCGGGCAGACTGACTGACACCCTGGAAGGGCAGTGAGCGTGGTGCGAGATCCGGGAGACCTCTACGAGGTCAGCCCTGACGCGCCGGTACTGGACGGGGCAGTGATGCTGCACTACCTCGACGGGTTCATCGACGCCGGGGCGGCGGGCAAACTGCTGTTTGCCCATTTGCTGGGCACGCTGGAGCACCAGGAGGTCGCCCGGTTCGACGTGGACCGGCTGATCGACTACCGGTCCCGGCGGCCGCCGATGATTTTCTCGCGGGACCACTGGGAATCGTACGAAGCGCCCGAGCTGGCCATGCACCTGCTCACGGACACCGCCGGGAGCCAGTTTCTGCTGCTCACCGGCCCGGAACCGGATCACGAATGGGAGAACTTCACCCAGGCGGTCCGGGACGTGGCCGCGCGGATGGGGGTCCGGCTGGCGGTCGGGTTCCACGGCATCCCGATGGGCGCGCCGCACACCCGCCCGCTGGGCGTGACCGCCCACGCCACCACGTCCGGCCTGACCACGGGGTACCCGCCGCTGGTGGACCGGCTCCAGGTCCCGGGCAGCGTGGCGGCACTGCTGGAGATGCGCATGGGCGAGGAAGACCGCGCGGCCGTCGGCTTCGCCGTGCACGTCCCGCACTATCTGGCGCAGGCCGCGTACCCGACGGCCGCGATCACGCTGCTCGAGTCGGTATCCCGCGCGACCGGGCTGCAGCTGCCCGACCAGGCGCTCCGCGACGCGGCCAGCGAGACAGACGAGGAGATCCGGCGGCAGGTCGAGGGCTCCGAGGAAATCATGGAGGTCGTGCAGGCCTTGGAGCGGCAGTACGACGCGTTCGCTGAGGGAGCCGAGCGCGGTGGCCTGCTGGAAGGCTCGGAACAGCTGCCGTCGGCCGATGAGATCGGCGCCCAGTTCGAGCAGTTCCTGGCGGAGCAGCAGGGCCGGGCCGACTCCTCGGACTCCTGACCCTGCTGCCGCCATCCCGTCGGCCGCTGATCCGGCCGCTGCGGTCGTGCCGGGAGCTAGGAGACTTCGCGGAGCTTGCCGGTGGCCACGTCGAAGACGAAGCCACGGATTGACTCTTTATGCGGGATGAACGGGCTGGCCTTGATCCGGCCGATGGACTGACGGACATCCTCATCGAGTTCGGGGAAGGCCTCCGCGGCCCACTCGGGCTTGATGCCGGTGTCCTTCAGGATGCTGGCCTTGAAGTCGTCGTCGGTGAAGGTCAGCATCCCGCAGTCGGTGTGGTGGATCAGGATGATCTCCTGGGTGCCGAGCAGCCGCTGGCTGATCGTGAGCGAGCGGATCTCGTCGTCGGTGACCACCCCGCCCGCGTTGCGGATCACGTGCGCCTCCCCGTCGTGGAGGCCGAGAATGTCATAGACGTTCAGCCGCGCGTCCATACAGGCCACCACGGCTAGCTGCTTCGAGGGCGGGAGCGGCAGCTGGCCCGGGAAAGACTCCGCGTAGCGTTCGTTATTAGCCAGCAGCTCATCGGTAACGGTCATGGCGCCAGTCCTCTCTGATTGGTGCACCCCGGGTCCGTACGGCGTTTTGGTACCCCGAGGGGCCATGCTCATCTTCTGTACTCCCCCGGTGCCGACGGTACTGAACGGGCAAACCTCGCATCTGGTCGTCCCGGCCCCGGCAGGCTCAATTCCCCTGAGCACTAAATCATTTAATTCCGATTGAGATAGTAGCGTATAGCCTCTTCTACCCTATGCGCCATGTCCGACACGACGCGTGACCAGGTACACACGCTGCGGCTTCGGCATCACTAGACTGATCCGCGAGGAAACGGGGACGACAGCGGACGCTACGGCCCGGCGGGCCGCATCATCGGGGTGGCCGGCCATCGCTGGCGGGCCAGCAGATGCGGGTCGGCCATCGCCGAGCAGGCCGCCACGCGGGGACACCAGGGGGATGCGCGTCCATGATCCGATCGAGTGCACGCGAATGCCTGGCGCCCGGAACGGTGGTGGCCCCGGGCGAGGTGCTGGTCGCCACCGAGATCGGCGACCCGGCGCACGGCCGGCTCACCTGCCCGGCCGCACCCCTGGTCGGCGGGCTGCTGTACCGCCGGGGGGTGCGGGTGCGGTACGCGCCAGTGCCGCGGTCAGGCGACGCGTCCCAGACGGATGACGGCGCGGCCCTGTTCGTCACCACCGTCTTGCATAACGACGGCACGGCCACCGCGATCGGCGCCGCGGCCAGCAGCGTGGACGGCGTGGCGATGGCCGCGGCTCGCAGCGCGGTCGAGGAATGGGCCGCGGTCGGCGGGACCAGGCGCCTGCTCAGCGCGGTCAGCCCGTGGTGCCCGGGCGCACGGCGGGCCCTCGAGGCGACCCGGCAGGCGCTGGCCTGGGGCCCGGTCTACGTGTGCGGGCAGCTTATGGCGAGCCCGCAAGCCTGCGCGGACCTGGAAAAGAACGGCGCGGTCTTCGCCCGTTCGCTGGATGACATACCCGCCGGCGCCACGGTGCTGATCCCCGCACACGGCGTCGCCTCCAGGATGCGCGCTGAGGCAGCCGAGCGTGGCCTGGACGTGATCGACGCGACCTGCCCCCTGGTGGCCGGGGTGCAGGCTGAGGCCCGCCGGTTCGCGGAGCGTGGTGATCAGGTGGTCCTCATTGGGCAGTCGGGCCTCGCGGTGCTGCCCGCGATCCTGGGCGAGGCCCCGGATCACGCCATCCTGGCCGAGACCCGGGTCGGAGCGGGCGCGGTCCAGGTCGCGGACCCGCGGCGGGTCTCCTACGTCCTGGTGCCCGGTGTCCCGGTTGAGGACACCCCAATCGCGACCGCGGCCCTGCGGTCCCGGTTCCCCGCCTTGCGCGGCCCGGACCCGGACGGGTTCTGCTACGCGGCGTCCGACCGGGCCGAGACCGTGCGGACCGTAGCCACCTCCAGTGACCTGGTCCTGGTGCTGGGCAACGAGGACGACCCGGACACCCGGCACCTGACCGCGCTGGCCCGGTCGAACCGGGCCAAGGCCAACGTGATCGCGGACGTCACCGAGATCGTCCCGTCCTGGCTGGCCGGCGTCTCGGCCGTCGGGCTGGCCGAGTCCACCGCCGCCGCCCCCGGGCTGGCCGCGCGGGTGACCGAGGCGCTGTCCGGGCTCGGGCCGCTGAGCGTAACCAGGCGGCTGGTCAGCACCGAGGTCGCGGGCCAGCCCGAGATCATCCCGCGCCGGGACCTCGGCGGGCTGCGCGGTGGCGGGGCTGCGCGGTAGCAGGGCTGCGCAGTGGGCGGGGGCTGCGCGGTGGCGATCAATCTGACATTCTGGCTGTCATGCTCTTCCCCACCTCCCTGGTCGGCAGTTACCCCCAGCCCGACTGGCTCATCGACCGCGCGCGGCTGCGCGGCCGGTTCCCACCCCGGGTCCGTGCGACCGAACTGTGGCGGGTCGCCCCGGAGTACCTGGAGCAGGCCCAGCGGGACGCGACCGAACTGGCTGTCCGGGACCAGGAAAGAGCCGGCCTGGACATCATCACCGACGGGGAAATCCGCCGGGAGAGCTACTCAAACCGGTTCGCGACGGCCCTGGACGGGGTGGACATCGACAACCCCGGAACCGCGCTGGACCGCAGCGGCGAGCCGAACCCGGTACCCCGGGTGACCGGCCCGATACGCCGCCGCCACCCGGTCGAGGTGGGAGACGTGGAGTTCCTGCGCACCGTCACCCGCCGGACCGTGAAGATCACCGTGCCAGGGCCGTTCACGATGGCCCAGCAGGCCCAGAACGACTACTACACCAGCACCGAGGACCTCGCCCTCGGCTACGCCGAGGCGGTCAACGAGGAAGTCGCGGACCTGTTCAATGCGGGTGCGGACATCGTCCAGCTCGACGAGCCCTACTTGCAGGCCCGCCCGGACGAGGCCCGCAAGTACGGCGTGCGGGTGATCAACCGGGCCCTGGAAGGCATCACCGGGACGACCGCCGTGCACCTGTGCTTCGGCTACGCCGCGATCATCCACGAGCGGCCGTCCGGTTACTCGTTCCTGCCCGAACTGGCCGACTGTGTCTGTGACCAGGTCTCGATCGAGACCGCGCAGTCGGGGCTGGACTGCGAGATCCTCACCCACCTGGACGGCAAGACGATCATCCTGGGCGTCCTCAACCTGGGTGACGAGACCGTGGAGAACCCGGCCGAGATCGTCGCCCGGGCGCGCCGGGCGCTGAAGTACGTGCCCGCGGAGCGGATCGTGCTCGCCCCGGACTGCGGCATGAAGTACCTTCCGCGGGACGCGGCGTTCGGCAAGCTCGTCTCGCTGCGGATGGCCGCCGCCCTGCTCCGCGCCGACGCTGGCGTCCCCACCGTCTCCTGAGGCGGCCTGCCGGGCGCGACGGTCGCGAGGCGCGGCCCGGGGCGGCGGCCGGGCGGCGGTCAGCGACTGTCGAAGCGCCGGAGGATGTTCCGGGCGGCCTGGGCCGCTCCGGTGGCGGCCTGCTGTGCGACGACGCGAGCGACCGTCAGCGGGATGTTGACCGAGTTGCGGCCGGCCCGCTCCGAAGGGCGGTCCTCTTCGGAGACCGGCAAATCGGATGGGATGTCGGCCCGGAAACCACCAGGCTCGAGCGTGATGTCCTGGAGCCCGTCCCGCTGCACGGGCTTCCCGCCCAGGTAGGAGGTCAGGCGCAGCAGGACACCGAGTTCGGCGTCCACGACCGCCACCGTTGCGGGGAACATCAGCGGGACCGACCACTGCGCATCCCCACGGGCGACATTGATGCGGAACGCCGGGCGGTCACCGGCCGTGACCTGCTCGCCGCCGGACAGCCGGCATTCCAGCAGCCAGGACGGGTCCGTGAGATACCCCAGGTTGCCTGGCGCCGGCTCCGCCGGGCCGACGGTGACCTTGTCACGGTAGACCCGCCAGCGGCGCTGCCCGTCGCACACGATCCTGGTCGCGCCGTCGCGCGGCTTGGAGCGGAAGTCGACCTGGTACTGGCCCGGGCCCCAGATCCGGACCGCGGACACCAGATGGGAGGCGGACGGCTGTTCGGCTATCGAGTCAGCCAGCAGGCCGAGGCCGCCGAAGCCGGCCCGGCGCGCGGCTGGCGGGATCCGGGACAGCATCGCGCCGATGTCGAGCCACACGTGCCTGGTGGCCGCGAACCCGGTGGCCCCGCCGCCGGGCAGGCGGGCGGCGCCGCTGCCGTGGAGCAGATGCAGGATCTCGTCGCTGACCTGCGGCCCGGACGGCCAGCCGTCGGGTGATGGCTCGGGCGCCGGATCCTCGGGCGGGATCGCCGCCTCGGTGATGTCCGGGGGCTGGCGATGACCGGACGGCGAGTACCTGATCCACGCGCCGAGGGCACCCGCGGCCAGCCCCGCAATGGTCTTCACGGTCTGCCCGGGCAGACCGCCTCCACCGAGGCTCTCCCCGAGGCTTTCCCCGATCAGGCATCCCGGTGGCGGGGCGAACTGGGCCGGGTCGATGACCGGGCTGAGATCCAAGCTGACCAGCTCAATGACTCCGGATCGCTCGCCGCTGTCTCCCGCGCTGCCGTGTCCCGCGCCGCCGTCCTCCTCCGTGCCGTCGGTCCGGGCGAGGCGCAGCAGGATGCCAAGCTCGGCGTCCACGAGGGCCTCAGTCCGGCCGACCCGGAACCGATCCGGTCCCTTCGTGCCCCGCAGACCCTGCTCCCTGGTGGCCACCACCTGCAAGGCGTCGCGCCCGAGTACGCTCACGTGCCCGGTCACCTCCAGGCGGGAGCTCTTCAGCAGCCAGGCGGGGCAGAGCAACGAGCGCAGCGGCGGCTCGGGCCCGCTGAACCAGCGCACCGTCCCCTCGTCCTCGTCTTCGGCATCGTCCTGGCACAGCTTCCAGGGGCGGTCACCGTCGCAGCCCGTGAGGTAGTCCGGGGTCTGCAGCCGGTAACGCCGGCCGGGCGCGATCAGCAGCGCCGACCCGTCGTTCACCTCGGCCGACAGGCTGAGCTGCCTCCAGTCCGCGTGATACAGCAGGCTGATCAGGTCCGGCTCAGCGGTCATCGCGGCTCCCGCCGTCCGAGGCTAGCCGCCGCGGCTCAACCGCCGTCTGAGGGCTGCCCAGGGTTCAGAATATGGATCTTCGTGACGCGGTGCCGCTACAGCGCACCCAGCCAGCCGATGATCGTCCCGAGCACGCCGCCGGAGCTGGTGCCGCTGGTCGGCGGGGTGGTGGTCGGCGGGGTGGTGGTCGGCGGCACAGTCGTCGGCGGCACGGTGGTGGGCGCGGCCGACGTCGGAGGCGTGGTGGTCGGCGGGGTCGTGTGCCTGGACTTCGAGGGCTTCGCCGAGGACGGGTGGCTGGCCGGCCTGGACGATCCCCCGGACTTCCCGGCCCCCGGTGTGTAGGACGCGGTGCCGCTTCCCCGCGCGCTGGCACCGTGCTTCCCGTGCGCCTTCTTGTGCCCGGAAAGCGACGGCTTGGGCGTGTTGACTGCGGGCGCCGCCTGAGCGGACGGGACAGCGGACGCTACCGCGGAACTGACCGGGGGGGTCCCGTGGTGCAGCGTGTTCGCCGCGAGCATAGCCCCGCCGCCGAACACGGCGAACACCGCGACCAGCACCCCGGCGGCTGGCACGAACGCGGCCGGCCCCCGGCGTGCCGCCAGCGGGTCCAGCGGCACCGGGAACCCGGACCGGGCAAACGGCTCGGCCCGGTCCGCGATCACCGCCCGCTCCTCGGCCGCGTCGGGCGAGGTGTCCGCGAGCAGGCTGAGCGCCTCATGCTGCAGGCTCTCCGGCAGGACGGGCTCGGGCAGCACGCTGAGCAGGGCTAGCGGGTTGACCTGGCGCCGCCGGTGCTCGCCGCAGATCTCGCAGGTACTGACGTGCCGCCGGACCTGCTTGCGCAGCGGGGCGGTCAGCTCCCCATCCCAGTCCCCCAGGATCCAGGACAGCTCCTGGCATGAACCCACACTGGAGCGGGCCACCATGAGCGCGCCCAGCGCGGTCTCGAACCGGGTCCGCGCCCGGGTCGTGAGGGCCTGCGCCTGGTTGCGCGGCACCCCCAGCGCGTCCGCCAGATCCGCGCCGTAGAACTCGTGCCGCAGGCTCAGCTCGACAATTTCCCGGTCTCCCGGGTCCAGCCCGCCCAGCGCTGACGACACCATCTCCCGCTGCTGCGCCTCGACCAGAGCCAGGCCAAGGTCGGCGGTCGTCTCGCCATCACCGTACTCGTCCGGGGTGAGCCGGACGGCGGCGCCGTCGCCGTGCAGACGGCGCCGGCACTCGTTCCGGGCCACCGCGTACAACCAGGGCCGCAGCCGGCTCGGGTCACGCAGCAGCGGCAGCTTCACCTCGGCCACCACGAAGGTGTCCCGGACCGCCCCCGCCGCGTCAGCGGGCTCACTCAGCAGCGACCGGCAATACCCGTACAACGCCGGAGCGAACTGATCGTAGGCCGCTGCCAGCGCCGCCGGATCGCCCGCAACGACCGCCGCCACCAAGTCCCCGTCACGCATGCGATCAACGCTATGGCCTGGCGGGAGTTTTCGGATTGAGTCCGGCCGAATCAGGCCGAACCAGCCATCCTGATTTCCCGCCGCTAGCCGAGCAGGTTATAGGTGACCGGGACGCTGAGGCTGCCGGGGCTCACGGTCAGCAGAGCGGTAGAGAACAGGGCACCCCCGGCGGCGGTCACGGTGATGCGGACGCTCTGCCCGGCGGCCAGTGATCCGGACACCTGGCTGAGGGTGAGGTCCTGAAGCAGCGGCACGGGCACCGCGACGTGGTAGGCGGACACCGGGCCTCCGTGGGCGGTCAGGGTCAGCGTCCCGGTCCACAGGCCAGCCAGGGACAGCTTGAGCCCCAGGCTGGCGGGTGACACGGTCAGGGTGCCCGCGACCACGGCGGATATCGCGGGCGCGGGAGCCGCTGAGGTGGTGGCCGGGGCCGGGGTGCCGCCTGGCGCGGCCGGTTTGGTGCTGGCACCGGCGCTCCCGGAGCGCAGCACCTTCGGCCCGGGCGAGGTAGCCCCGTCCCCGGCGCCGCCCGCGCCGGACGCGGGCGCCGAGGGTGAGCCCGCTACGGGCGGCGCGCTGCTGGAGGGCAGCGCTGGCCTCGCCCCGGGCGGCTGGGCCGGTCCGGGATGGTGCAGCAGGCCGCCGCCGACCAGTGCGCCACCGACGATCGCGGCCCCGCCGACGGCCGCGCCGCCCCGCGCGTACGCCGTCCCATGCGCCAGGTGGTGCAGGTGGACGGGGGACGGCGGGTCGAGAGGACGAGGGAAGCCCCCGGGCCCGAGCGGGCCCACCCGCTGCCCGACCGCCAGCCGCTGGGCTACAGCCCCGGGTGAGCCGTCCGAGATGAGGCCGAGCACCTGGTGGCGGAGGGCGGCCGGCAGCGCGGCCACGGGCAGCGCGCTCAGCAGGGCGACCGGGCTGAGCTCGCGGCGCTGCCGGTCCCCGCAGACGGAGCAGCGCCGGATATGCCGCCCGACCCGCTTGCGGAGCAGCACGGTGAGCCGCCCGTCCCAGCCCTCCAGCATCCCGGCCAGCTCAGGGCAGGCGTCCCGGCCGGAACGAGCCACCAGGAGGACGCCGAGCGCCGCCTCAAAATGAGCCCGGGCCCGTGAGGCCATGGCGTGTGCCTGATTGCGCGGGACGCCGAGCGCGTCGGCCAGGTCGGCGCCGTCCAGCTCGTGCCCCAGGTTCAGCTCGATGATCTCCCGCTCGCTGGCGGTGAGACCGGCCAGCGCCGACCAGACCATTTCGCGGAGCTGCGCCTGTTCCAGGTCTGCCCCGAGGTCGGCCGTGTCGTCGGTCACCCCGGCCGCCTCGTCGAGCAGGGTGGCTCTGCCCGCGGACCGGAGCCGGCGTCGGCACTCGTTCCTGGCCACCGCGTACAGCCAGGGCCGCAACCGGTCCTGGTCGCGGAGCGCGGACAGCTTGGCCGCGGCGATGATGAACGTGTCCTGGACTGTGTCAGCCGCATCGGCAGGTTCGGTGAGCAGGGACTGGCAGTAGGCATAGAGGCTCGGCGCGTAGCGGTCGTAGGCGGCTTCGAGTCCCGCCGGGTCGCCTGCCACGATGGCGGCCACAATGTCGCGGTCGAGCATGGCCTCACGTTAGAACTCATCAGGGCAATTCTGGGTGGATTCCCCGGTAAACCGGTAACCGCCCGGGAGCGTCGTGGTGCCGGTGCGCCCGGGGGGAAGGGCATGATCCGGCTCTGACCTGCGCAGGCTCGTCGCTGTGGCGGCCTTGGCCAGTGCGGGCCGCCCGGGCCCGGCCGTCGTGCGTCCCTGTGGCACGGCAGGCCGGGCGCGCTCCGGCCGCCGGGCGGCCAGGAGCGGGCGTGCTGGTGTCCGGGAGCTGCAGGCTCGGCTCAGGCGTGCCCGACGACGATGTCGCCGCGGCCGTGGCCATCATGACCCCGGGCGCGGCTCGCGGGTGCCCGGGCAGCAGCAGTAAGACGGTGGCCGTCGCCGCGATGAGTGCGCTGACGGCGATGCCCGATCCCTTGGTCAGTGAGTCCATGGTGCGTCCCCTCACTTAGGCCGGCCCGGGAGGCGCCAGCACAGTTAGGAGTTCTGCTCCCGCCCGGCGCCAACAACTTTTCCGGGATTTTTTCCTCCTCTAGGCGTTCGGGGCGGGAGCGGCTGCGGATGGGGGATCCGCCGCCGAGTTCAGGCCAGCATCCCGAAGGGCCGCGACACCGACTGGACGCAGGAGCGAGGGACGCGGGAAGGAGCCGCACGGCAAGCAGAGCCCACGGCAAGCAGGGCGCACGGGTCCCGGCAGGCCGCGCCGCGCCCATTGTTTCTGGTTCCGGATAATCGTGGCGCTACTGCGCCACATGGTGCGCGGACGAGGACGGCCTGAGCCGCCCACAAATACTCCGGCCGGGTTTGCCACTCTCCCGGGCCGGTATTTGCCTAATACCTCCCGGGGGTTCCCCGGATACCCCCGCCCGGTTTATCGGCCGTCCCGGATATTGCTGACCGCCGCAGCGTCATACCAGTTCAGAGCGCTGTCGGTAAACCCGGAACGTCTCCTGCTTGCGACCAGAATAGCCCGGCCTTTACGCTTCTCATATCGCACCCTGGCGCATCAGATAAGGCCCTGCACCGATCGCGCCGCAGCGAGCACATGGCGAATTACGCGCGGAACAGGGAGAGCCAGCCGTGAGTGAGATAGCCGTTACCCAGCGCGGCACGGGCGCGCCGGGTGACTATCGCGCTATCACCCCGGCGGAGTGGGCTGCACCCGACGCCCGGCGGCGGCTGCAACTGGCCCTGGGTGCCCTGTGGCTGCTGGACGCGATCCTGCAGTACCAGCCGGTCATGTTCAGCAGGGCCTTCGGCCAGATGCTCGCCGCTGCGGCAGCGGGCAACCCGGACCTGGTGAGCCGGCCCATCATCTGGGACGCCCGTCTCGTGGGGCAGCACCCGGTGGTGCTCAATGCGGCCTTTGCCACGATCCAGCTCCTGCTCGCCCTCGGCATCGCCTGGCGGCCCACGGTCAAGGCCGCCCTGGGAGCCTCAGTCGTCTGGAGCCTGGGCGTGTGGTGGTTCGGTGAGGGCCTCGGCGGGGTGCTCACCGGGACGGCCAGCCCGGTCAGTGGTGCCCCGGGCGCGGCGGTCCTGTACGCCTTGCTCGCGGTCCTGCTCTGGCCCCGCGAGCGCGGCGCCGCCGGGGGCGCCAGCGCGGCACCCGCGCCGTTCATCGCGGCCCGGGCGGTAGGCGCCCCCGCCGCCCGGGCGGTCTGGCTCATCTTGTGGGCCAGCCTGGCCTACTTCGCGCTGCTGCCCGCGAACCGTGCCCCGCAGGCAGTGCACGACATGCTGTCCAGCCTGACGAGCGGCGAGCCTTCCTGGCTGGCTGCGATCGGCCAGCACGGCGCGGCGTTGGTGGCCCACCAGGGACTGGCTGCCTCGGTCGTGCTCGCCGGCCTGCTGGCCCTGATCGCCGCCGGCGGGTACCTGCCGCCACCGGCGGCCCGGCTGGCTCTCGCCGTGGCGATGGTGGTGGCCACCGCGATCTGGGTGGCGGGCCAGGCCCTGGGGGGCATTCTCGCTGGCGGTGGCACCGACCCAGATACGGGCCCGTTGCTGGTCTTGCTTGTTCTCGCTTTCTGGCCTGCCCGCGGACCGATGAGGCGGGAACGATCGGCCGGCGGCCCGCGGGGAGGGCAGTGACGTGGGAGGACCGTCGTGGCTCGCGGGCATCCTCGCCGCGATCATGATCGCGACCGCCGCGTACTGCGCCAGCCGCGTGGTTATTGCGCGGGGGCACCAGCGGGGGGCCGAGCGCGGCGCCAACCTGGTGCTCACCGTGATGGGCGTGGCCATGGCAGGCATGCTGGTGAGCTGGCTCAACCCACTGCCCGACCGCCTGTGGGCAGGGATGTTTGCGGGTGGCATGGCCTGGTTCGGGTGGCAGGCGTGGCGCGCCCGCCGGACCGCGGCACCTGAGCGGGGCCGCGCGCCGCACCGTCACCCGCTGCCTCACCTGGTGATGTGCGGCGCCATGGTGTACATGCCGCTCGCCGTCCGCGCGGCGAGACCGGGACCGGAGACCGGCATAGCCATGGGCGGATCAGCCGCCGGCGGACGCTTCCCGCTGCTCGCGCTGATGCTGGCCGTGTTCATGGTGGGCTACGTGATGTGGCAGGCTGACCGGCTGCCGGCGCTGGCCCGGGCCGGGGCCGCGCCCACTGGCGGACCGGCCGTCCCCGCCGGCGGGGACGGACCGGACCGGTCGGCCCGCCCGGGTGGGTGGGTGCTGTCGCCCACGCTGGCGGCCTGCTGCCAGATCGCGATGGGCGTCACCATGGGCTACATGCTGATCCTGACGCTCTAGCGGCCGCCGGGAGTCAGGATCCGGAGGCGGCCGCCGCGTCCCGGTAGCGGTCCAATGCGGCCTGCCGGGCCTGCTTGTGATCCACGATCGGCCCCGGATAGTCCCGGCCGATCCGGCACCCGGCCCGGTCCTGCTCCTGCTCAGGCATCCGCCACGGCTCGGCCAGGTATTCGTCCGGAACCCGGGTCAGCTCGGGGACGTAGCGGCGCACGTACCGGCCGTCCGGATCGAACCGCTCCTGCTGGAGGGACGGGTTGTAGATGCGCCGGAAGGCGGGCTGTGGATCCACCCCCACCGACGCGATCCACTGCCAGTTACCGTTGTTGCTGGCCTGGTCGCCATCCAGGAGCAGGCGCATGAACCACTCCTCGCCGCGGCGCCAGTCGATGCCCAGGTCCTTGGTCAGGAACGAGCCGACCAGCAGCCGCACCCGGTTGTGCATCCAGCCTTCCCGGCGCAGCTGCCGCATGCCCGCGTCCACCAGCGGGAAGCCGGTCCGGCCCTCGGTCCAGGCGGTGAACTCGGCGTCGTCGCCCGTCCAGGTCAGCGTGCCGCGGTAGCGGGGCTGGAATTCCTGCCGGGAGTTCTCCGGGTGATGCACCAGGACATGCTGGTAGAAGTCACGCCAGCACAGCTGGCGCCGGAACGCTTCCGCGCCCTCCGGGCCGGCCGCCGTCCCGCGGGGCAGCTGGTCTTCGACCGCGCGCGGTGACAGGCAGCCGAACCGCAGATAGGGAGACAGCCGGGACGAGGCATCGGCGCCGGCCTGGTCGCGGCCGGAATCGTAGTCCCGCATCGGGCCGTCCACGAACTCCGCCAGCCGGGTCAGCCCCGCGCTCTCCCCGCCCCGGGCCGGCTCAGCCACCTCCTGCTCCAGCCCCAGGCTGGCCAGGGAAGGTACCCGGCCGTGCCGGATCTTCGCCGGCAAGTCGATCCGTTTGGGCGGGTCCAGGACAGCGCGCCGCCTGATGCCATCCCAGTTGCGGTAGAACGGCGTGAAGACGGTGTAAGGACGCCCCTGCCCGGTCCGGATGGCGCGGACGTCGTCCACCACGCTGATCCCCGGATGGGCGTGCCCGGTGACGCCGTCCTGCTCAAGAGCCGCGAGCACCTGGCGCCCCCGGATGGCCTCGTACGGGCTGGGGTCGCTGCTCAGGTGGATCTCGGTAGCCCCGGTCTCCCCGGCCAGCGCGGGCAGTTCCCGCTCCGGCGGCCCGTGCCTGATGACCAGCCGGGCACCGCGTTCAGCGAGCTGGCCGTCCAGGTCGGTCAGGCTCTCCAGGAGGAACGCGGTGCGTGATCCGGACGCGTGCCGCCCATGGAGCAGCCGGTCGTCCAGGCAGAAGACCGGCACGATCCGCTCATGCCCGGCCAGTGCCGCGCACAGTGCCGGATGGTCGTGCACGCGGAGGTCCCGGCGGAGCCAGACAAGGGCAACCATGAACGCCGAGGATAGGCGCTGGGTCAGGCGGGGGCGGTCAGATCCAGGTCGACCACGATCGGGGCGTGGTCGGACGGGCCCTTGCCCTTGCGGGCTTCCCGGTCCACGTAGGCGTCCTTGACCCCCGCGGCCACCGCGCCGCTGGCGAGGACCAGGTCGATGCGCATGCCCATGCCCTTGTGGAACATGCCGGCCCGGTAATCCCAGTAGGTGAACGGCTCGCCCTTGAGCGCCCGGGCCGGGACGTCAGTGAGCCCGAGGTCCAGCAGGCCGGCCAGGGCGGCCCGTTCCTCGGGGGTGACGTGGGTGGAGCCGATGAACGCGGCCGGGTCCCACACGTCGTCGTCGCGGGGGGCGATGTTGAAGTCCCCGCACACGGCGAGCCGCACTTTGTCCCCCTCCGGGCTGAGCTCGGCGGCCAGTGCGTCACGCAGGACTCCAAGCCAGGACAATTTGTAGGCTAGGTGGGGACTGTCCAGGGCCCGGCCGTTGGGCACGTAGACGGACCACACCCGGCAGCCCGCGCAGGTGGCGGAGATGGCGCGGGCCTCCGGGCCGGGGAACCCTGGCTCACCCGGAAAGCCGCGGCGCACGTCGTCCAGGCCGGCCCGGGACAGGATGGCCACCCCGTTCCAGCGGCCCGTGCCGTACAGCGCGGCCTCGTAGCCGAGCTCGCCGACCTCCCCGGCCGGGAAGCCGTCGTCGGATGTCTTGGTCTCCTGCAGGCAGAGCACGTCCGGCCGGGTCTCGTCAAGCCAGCTGAGCAGCCGGGGCAGCCTGGCCTGCACCGAGTTGACGTTCCAGGTGGCGAGCCGCATGGTGTTCCTTCCCGGCCGTCAGGCGTTCGCGTGCAGGGCGGCGTTCAGCGCGATGCCGTGCCCGCCGCGCTCGGCGACCCGGACCGCGCCGGTCTGCGAGTCGCGCAGCCACAGCAGCCCGGGACGGCCGGACAGCTCGCGGGCCTTGACCACCTGCCCGTCCGGCAGCGCGACCTTGGTTCCCGCGGTCACGTACAACCCGGCCTCCACCACGCAGTCGTCGCCGAGGGAAATGCCGATGCCGGCGTTCGCGCCGATCAGGCACCGCTCCCCGACCGAGATCGTCTCCTTGCCGCCGCCGGACAGGGTGCCCATGATGGACGCGCCGCCGCCCACGTCGGAGCCGTCCCCGACCACCACCCCGGCCGAGATCCGGCCTTCCACCATGGACGTGCCGAGGGTGCCCGCGTTGTAGTTGACGAAGCCCTCGTGCATGACCGTGGTCCCCTCGGCCAGGTGCGCGCCGAGCCGGACGCGGTCCGCGTCGGCGATCCGCACCCCGGCCGGCAGCACGTAGTCCACCATGCGCGGGAACTTATCGACGCCGTGCACGGTGACCGGGCCGAGGCGGCGCAGCCGCAGCCGGGTGGCCTCGAAGCCGGGGACGGGGCAGGGCCCGTGGCTGGTCCACACCACGTTGGCCAGCGTCCCGAAGATGCCGTCCAGATTGCAGCCGCGCGGGCGGACCAGGCGGCCGGACAGCAGGTGCAGCCTCAGGTAGGCGTCGTAGGCGTCGGCCGGCGGCCCGGCCAGGGAGCCGATCGTGGTGCGCACCGCGATGACCTCGACCCCCCGGGCCTCGTCCTCGCCGAGCAGCGCGGCCGCGTCGGAGCCGAGTGCCTCGGCTGCCTCGGCCGCGGACAGGCGGACGGTGCCGCCGCTGTCCGTGGCCGGGATCAATTCCGGCGCGGGGAACCAGGTGTCCAGCACCGTGGGGCCAGGCGCAGGGCCGCCGGCAGGCGCACGGGTCACCACCGTGGCCAGGCCGACACCCTGCGCTCCGGTCGCCTGAGGATCGATCCCTGAGTCAGTCACGGCCCACATGCTAGCCGCCGCCTGCCGGCCCGGGCCTTTTCCCCGGGCGGGCCGGTCCGGCATACTGGGCCCAGACCATGCTGGGCCAGTCATTGTCTGCCGAGCATCCGGGGGCCGCGTTGACCGACCGCGCCGGGGAGTTGCTGGCCGCGCTATCCACGCCGGAGGGGCAGGCCGATCCGTATCCGCTCTACGCGCAGCTGCGCGACCTGGGACCGGCGGTACTCAGCCCCGACGGGACGCTCGTGGTCATCGGCTACCGGGCCTGCTCGGCGGTGCTCCGGGATCACCGGCTGCGCAAGAACCCGGGGCGCCTGCTGGTCATGTCCGGCTACCCGGACTGGGCGGAGCGGCCGGCCCTGCGGCTGATGTTCACCAGCATCCTGATGCTCAATCCGCCGGACCACACCCGGCTGCGCCGTCTGGTGTCGGCCACGTTCACCGCGCGGCGGATCGCGGCGCTGCGGCCTGCGGTGGAGCGGATCGTGGCCGAGGCGTGCGACCGGCTGGCCTCGGCCGCGGAGACCGACTTCGTCGCGGCGTTCGCGTTCCCGCTGCCGGTCACGGTGATCGGGGAGCTGCTCGGCATCCCGGCCGCGGACCGGCCGATGTTCCAGGGCTGGGCGAGGGACTGGACCGCGGTGCTGGAGGTGCTCAGCCCGCTGGCCGTGGACCGGGCCGACTCGGCGGCCGCGTCCATCCGCGACTACCTGGCTGACCTGGCTGAGCACTGTCGAGTCCATCCGGCGGAGGACCTGATCTCGGCGATGACCGCCGCGGCGGGCGGCTCCGTGCACACCCCCATGGACGGCCCGACAGACGGCCCGATGGACGCCGTCCATGGACGCCCCCATGGACGGCCCGACAGACGGCCCGGCAGCCGGCTCAGACAGGCTGAGCGGCGAGGAACTGGTCACGATGGCGGCGTTACTGCTGGCGGCCGGTTTCGAGACCACGACCGGGCTGCTGTCCAACGGCCTGACCGCCCTGCTGAATCACCCCGGCGAGGCCGCCCGGCTGCGCGACGAGCCGGGCCTCGCCGGCCGGGCGACGGAGGAGTTGCTGCGGTTCGACTCACCCGTGCAGATGCTGTTCGGCCGCAGCGTGCCCGCCGGGGAGGCAGCCGGGCTGGACATCGGCGAGCTGCACCTGGACCCGGGGCAGCGGGTCATGACCCTGCTGGGCGCGGCGAACCACGATCCCGCCGCGTTCACCGACCCGGAGCAGCTGATCCTGGGCCGGAAGGAGCAACCGCCGCTGTCGTTCGGCGGCGGCATCCATTACTGCCTGGGCGCGCCCCTGGCCCGGCTCGAGGCACAGGTCGCGTTCCCGGCCCTGCTCTCCCGGTTCCCGGCCCTGAGGCTGGCCGGTCCGCCCGTCCACCGCGAGGGCCTGGCTGTCCACGGCCACACCCATCTCCCCATCTCGGCCACCTAGCCCAGTCCAGCATTATCGTGGTGCTTTTTGCCCCGTATACGGGGCAAAAAGCACCACGATAATGTCGCCGTGGCGCCGACTGACACCAGCTTCGGGAGCGGGAGTCCGCGGCGGCCGCGCGCGGCACAGCCCGGGGCCTAGTCGCCCAGCTCCGCGCGCCTGCGGGTCACGAACTCCTCGAGTTCCGCGCGGATCGCGTCATCCATCGGCGGCGCCTCGTACTCCGCCAACGTCTTCGCGCAGATCTCCCCCGCCCGCGCTGCGGCGTCCTTGGCCCCGAGCCGCACCCAGCGCTCATAGTTGGCCGTGGAGGAGAGCAGCGGCCGGTAGAAGCACTCCCGGAACCGCTCCATGGTGTGCTGGGCCCCGAGGAAGTGGCCGCCGTGGCCCACCTCCTCGTGCGCCCCGAACGCGAGCGAGGCCTCGTCGATCTCCAGCGGCGTGAACTCCACCCGGAGCATGCGGAGCAGCTCGATGTCGATGATGAACTTCTCGTAGCAGCTGACCAGGCCGCCTTCGAGCCATCCGGCCGCGTGCATGACGAAGTTGGTGCCGGCCAGGAACGTCGGCAGCAGCGTCATCAGGGACTCGTACGCCGCCTGCGCGTCCGCGGTCTGGCTGGAGTTGAGGCCGCCGCCGGTGCGGAACGGCAGCCCGTAGTGCCGGGCGAGCTGCCCGGTGCAGAACAGCCCGATGGCCGACTCGGGGGTGCCGAAACTGGGCGAGCCGGACTGCATGTCGATGTTGGACAGGAACGAGCCGAACACGACCGGGCAGCCGGGCCGGATCAGCTGGGCCAGCGCGATGCCGGACAGCGCCTCGGCGAGCTGCTGGACCAGCGCGGCCGGGATCGACACCGGCGACATCGCCCCCATGAGCAGGAACGGGGTCAGCACCACCGGCTGGTTCGCGGCGCAGTACTCGAACTGGGCGTCCAGCATCCGGTCGTCCCAGCGCAGCGGCGAGTTGCAGTTGATCAGCGAGATGGTGGCCGGCGTCTGCTCGATCGACGCCCGGCCCCGGTCCGCGCCCGCGCCGCCGCCGAACAGGATCTCGGTCATCTTGATCGTGTCGGCCGCGTTGGGCCCGGACACCACGTTGCCCATGTAGATCTTGTCGGTCACCGTCTGCAGCGCGTAGATCATGTCGAGGTGCCGTGAGTCGAGCGGCGTGTCGTTCGGCTCGCAGATCACTCCCCCGGCCGTGTCCAGCTGCGGGAAGGCCTGGGCCAGCATGCTCAGCCGGCGGAAGTCCTCCATGGTTGCGTCCCGGCGGACGTCGCCCTCGCGGATGAACGGGGAGCCGTAGACCCCGCCGAACACCATCTGGTCGCCGCCGATGTGCACGCTGTTGGCCGGGTTCCGGGCCTGGATGTCGAACTCCCGGGGCGCCTTGGCCACCTGCTCGAGCACGAAGTCCGGGTCGAGGAACACGGCCTCGCCGTCGACCCTCTGGCCCGCCTGGCGGAACAGCTCCACCGCCTCGGGCTTGGCGAACTGCACGCCGATCTCCGAGACGATGCGCCGCCACCCCTTGTCCAGCACGCCGATGGCGTCCGGGGAGAGGATCTCGTAGCGGGGCATCGTGTTACGGAACATCGCCACCTCCGGCCGTCTTGACCCTCCCAGGCACCCTACGTAGCATCACATAGTAGAACAGAGTTCCGTAACATGGAACTTATGGGCTCGAACCCTACAAGCTGTGGAACTCATGGGCAGGCGTAGCGGGCAGCGCGGCATGCGAGCGCCGGGGATGCGGGAGGCGTCAGTGGCCACTCCCACCGCTCCCACCGGCACGCAGGCGGTGGACCGGGCGGCGCGGCTGGTGACCGAGGTGGTGCACGCGCCGGACTCGGTCACGTTCACCGAGCTCGCCGCGGCCACCGGGCTGGCAAAGAGCACCACGTCACGGCTGCTGGACGCGCTGGAGCGCGGCGGGCTGGTGCGCCGCGACGGCGACGGCCGGTTCCGCCCCGGCGACGTGTTCGTGCGGTACGCCTGGCGGGGCGGCGCCGAGGCCGGCCTGATCGAGGTGGCCCGCCCGTTCCTGGACCGGCTCGGCGAGCAGACCGGCGAGACCGTGAACCTGGGCGTGGCCCGGGACGGCGTGGTCGCGCAGATCGCCCAGGTGGACAGCAGATACCTGATCGGCGGCACTAACTGGATCGGCCGGCCGGTGCCGCTGCACTGTGCCGCGCTCGGCAAGGTACTGCTGGCCTACGGCGCGGCGCAACTGCCGCCGGGCCGGCTGGAGGCCCGCACCAGCCAGACCCTGACCAGCCGGGCAGCACTCGAGGACAACCTGCGCCTGGTCCGCCGGAGCGGGTACGCGGTCACCGACGAGGAACTGGAGCCGGGGCTGGTCGCGGTGGCCGCCCCCGTCTTCCGGGACGGCGCGGAGGTGGTGGGCGCCCTGTCGGTGACCGCGCCGGCCAGCCGTCTCACCCCGGCGGCGATCCCGGCGGTGGCCACGGAGTGCGTGGCCCAGGCGGCCGGGCTGTCCGCGGTCCTCGGCCACTGCACCTCCCCCGGCCCCCAGCACGAAAAATCCCCCGCCAGGCGATAGAGAGAAGGTGCCTCGTGACGCAGGAGGAGCTGCTCCGCCAGCTTTATGACTTCACCTTGGTAGGCAACGCGCCCGAGGTGCTCAGCCTGACCAACGCCGGCCTGGAGATGGGCCTGGGCCCGGAGGTCCTGCTCTACGAGGCGCTGATCCCCTCGCTGGAGGAGGTGGGCGCCCGGTTCGAGCGCGGCGACTTCTTCGTCCCGGAGATGCTGATCGCGGGCAAGGCCATGGCGGGCGCGCTGGAAGTTCTCCGCCCGCTGCTGGCCGAGACCGGTGCCGAGTCCATCGGAACGATCGTTATGGGCACGGTTAAAGGCGACGTGCACGACATCGGCAAGAACCTGGTCAACATCATGTTCGAGGGAGCCGGGTTCCAGGTCATCGACCTCGGCGTCCAGGTCGCGCCCGAGAAGTTCATCGCCGCGATCCAGGAGCACAAGCCGGACATCGTGGGCTTCTCCGCGTTCCTGACCACGACCATGCCGATGTTCAAGGCGAACATCAACGCGCTGCAGAAGGCCGGCCTGCGCGACCAGGTCATCGTGATGGTGGGCGGCGCGCCGGTCACCCAGGAGTACGCGGACGTGGTCGGTGCGGACGGGTACGCGGCCGACGCCTCGGCCGCGGTGGCCCGGGCCAAGGAACTGCTGCGCCGGCGCCGCGCGATGACACCGGCCTAGGGAGCACGCGCATGGAGACAGTTCTCAGGTCGGCCACCAAGACGGTCACGATCAGCCCGGAGCACCCGTTCTGCATCATCGGCGAGCGGATCAACCCGACCGGCCGCAGGATCTTCCAGGAGCAGCTGCGGCGCGGTGACCTGTCCCGGATCGAGATCGACGTGGCGCAGCAGGTGGCGGGCGGGGCCATGGTCCTGGACGTGAACATGGGCGCGCCGCTGGCGGACGAGGCGGAGCTGATGGTGGCCGCGGTCAAGCTCATCCAGGGGCTGACCGACCTGCCGCTGTGCATCGACTCGTCGATCATCGAGGTGCTCGACGCGGGGCTGGCCGCTTACGAGGGCAAGGCGCTGGTCAACTCGGTGACCGCCGAGGACGAGCGGCTGGAGGCGATCCTCCCGCTGGTGAAGAAGTACGGCGCCGCGGTCATCGCGCTCCCCAACGACGAGGAGGAGATCCCCGAGGACCCGCGCAAGCGCCTGGACCTGGCCCGCAAGATCATCGACGTGGCGACCGGCCGGTTCGGCATCCCGGCCGAGGACATCGTGATCGACCCGCTGGCCATGCCGGTCGGCGCGGACACCTCCCTGGTGGTCAAGACCATGGAGACGATCGCGCTGCTGCGCGAGGAGTTCGGGGTCAACACCACGCTCGGCGCGTCCAACGTCTCGTTCGGCATGCCGGACCGGCACGCGATTGGCGCGGCGTTCCTGCCCATGGCCATCACCAGCGGCCTGACCAGCGCCATCCTGGACGCCCGCGCGCCGCAGATCGTCCGCGCCGTGCAGGCCGCCGACCTGCTCCTCGATCGTGATCCCTGGGGTGCCGCGTGGATCGCTGCGCACCGGGCCCAGCAGGCCGCGCAGGCCCAGTCCCAGCAAGCACAGGCCCAGGCGACGCCGTGACGATGGTGCCGCCCGGCACGGCCGCTGCGGGAGGCAGCACGCAGCGCTCAATTCGCCGCAACGAAGACCCCGACGGCGCGCTCCCCCCGCACGCTGACCCGGGGACCGGCGGCCCGGTCCGGGTCGACTTGCGGTTCGTGCCCAGCGGCCGGCAGGTCCGGGTGCCCGCCGGGGTGAGCGTGTTCGACGCGGCGAGCTGGAATGGCATCGCGATCGACTCGACCTGCGGCGGCCACGGCACCTGCAAGAAATGCAAGGTGCGGATGCTGGACGGTGCGGCGACCCCGTCGGCGCTGGACATCCGCGCGTTCTCGCCGGATGAACTGCGCGACGGCTGGCGGCTGGCCTGCCGGGTGCTGGCCGCCGGGGACGCGCGGATCGAGGTCCCCCCGCTGGTCACCCGGCCCAAGGCGGCGACGGTCGGAGTCGGCCGCCAGGTCATCCTGCGGCCCGCGGTGCAGAAACGCTACGTGGAGCTGGACGAGCCGTCGCTGGCCGACCAGCGCAGTGACGTCGAGCGGATCCTGGCCGCCGTAGACGACCTGGAACTGCGGGTGGACCTGTACGCGGTCCGGGTGGCGGGCCGGGTCCTGCGCGCCGCGGACTATAAGGTCACCGCGGTGATCGCCGATGACGTGCTGATCGACGTGCAGCCCGGGGACACCTCGGGACGGCTGTTCGGCGTCGCGTTCGACCTGGGCACCACGACGGTGGTGGCCACCGTGCTCGACCTGTCCACCGGCACCCCGGTCGCGGTGGCCTCGTCCCTCAACCAGCAGCAACCCTTCGGCGCCGACGTGATCACCCGGATCAGCGCCACGATGATGGACCCCGCCGCGTTGGCCCGGCTGACCGCGCTGGCCCAGCAGACCCTGGCCGAGCTGGCCGCGGAGGCCTGCGCGGCGGGCGGGATCGACCCGGCCGAGGTGTACGAGGTCGCGCTGGCCGGGAACGCAACCATGACGCACATCGTGCTCGGCATCGACCCGGAGCCGCTGGGCGTGGCCCCGTTCATCCTGGCCACCCGGCTGCTGCCCGAGGTGCTCGCGGCCGACCTGGGCGTGCCCGCCCACCCGCGGGCCCGGGCGGTGGTGTTCCCGCCCTTCGGCGCCTACGTGGGCGGCGACATCACGGCCGGGCTGCTCGCCTCGGGGATGGACCGGGACGCCCGGATCCGGCTGTTCATCGACATCGGCACCAACTGCGAGATCGTGCTGGGCAACCGGGACTGGCTGCTGGCCACGGCCGCGCCCGCGGGGCCCGCGTTCGAGGGCGCGGCGATCCGGTGCGGGATGCGGGCCGCGGACGGCGCCATCGAGGTGGTCACGATGACCCCCGACGACCTGGAACTCAAAGTCATCGGGGACGCCGAGCCGGCTGGCCTGTGCGGGTCGGGGCTGGTGGACGCGGTCACCGGGCTGGTCCGGCTGGGCCTGCTCGATTCCTCCGGCCGGCTGGTCAGCGAAGAGCGGGCCGCGGAGCTAGCCCCCGGGCTGGCGGGCCGGCTGACCCAGCTCGGCGCGGAACGGGTGTTCGTGCTGCACTGGCTGGGTGAGCCGGGCAACGTGTCCCAGTCGGTGTACCTGTCCCAGCGCGACGTCCGCGAGCTTCAGTTCGCCAAGGCCGCCATCGCGACCGGGTGGCGCATCCTGCTGGAGGAAGCCGGGCTGGAGCCGGCCGACATCCAGCAGGTTCTGCTGGCCGGCTCGTTCGGCAGCTACCTGTCCCCCGCCAACGCGATCCGGCTCGGCCTGGTGCCGGACATCCCGGTGCTCCGGGTGGTCAGCGCGGGGAACGTCGCTGGTGAGGGAGCCAAGATGGCCCTGCTCAGTGTGCGGGAGCGGGCCGGCGGGCTGGCCCTGCTGGAAGAGGTGAGGTATGTCGAGCTATCCGACCGCGCCGACTTCAACGACCGCTTCGTCGACCAGCTGGCCTTCCCCGGCTGACCCGGTTCGGCCCCAGCCCCAGAAGCCTCAGCGGCCCCAACCACACCGCCAGCCTCAATCGGCGCAGGCGCCTCAGGCGGTGGTGATCGCCTGCGGAGCGCTCGGCGGCCCCATCCGGGACATCGCCGCCCGCCGGGGCTGGCCAGTCGAGCTGCACTGCCTGCCCGCGCTGCTGCACAACCGCCCCGCCGCGATCACCCCGGAGGTCGAGCGGCTGGCCAGGGCGGCTCAGGCCCGCGGCCTGCCGGTGGCGATCGGCTACGCCGACTGCGGCACGTACGGTGCGCTGGATCAGCTGTCCGCCCGGCTGGGTCTGCGCCGGCTCCCGGGGCTGCACTGCTACGACCTGCTGGCCGGCCCGGACCGGGTGGCGGCGCTGTTCGAGGCGGAGCCCGGCACGTACGTGCTGACGGACTTCCTGGTCCGCAGTTTCCGCCGGACCGTGCTCGCCGAACTCGGCCTGGACCGCTACCCCGGACTGTGGCCGGACTACTTTGGCCACTACCGCCGGGTGGTCTGGCTGGCCCAGTCGCGCGACCCGGCGCTGGCCGCCGAGGCAGAGGCCATAGCGGCCCAGTTCGGCCTGCCCCTCACCATCATCGACACCGGCACGGCCCGCCTGGAACACGAACTCGAACGCCTCCTGGCCGGGAACCCCCCGGCGGCCGCCCCCCAGACCGCCGCCTCCCAGCTCGCCGCCTCCCAGCCCACGGAAAACTCACCATCAGCCCCACTGCCACCTCTAGCCCCACCACCACCTTCAGCCCCGCACCAGACTCGTGATCATGACATTGGTGTCGTTCCAGCGACACCTAAGTCATGATCACGACGCGCGGGCCGGCGTCCCGCCCGCACGGACCGGCGATGCGCCCAGCCGATGGCACACACGAGGAGAAGCGGTGCGCGGGGGGCTGATGAGCGCGGCGGCGCTGCTGGCGCAGCCGCGCTACGAGGTCTTCCCCTCCGGATCGGTCGAGCAGGCCGTGGCGGACTGGGTTCCACCCGGGATGACCGTGACCGTGACTGCCTCGCCGGCCAAGGGACTGGACGCCACGCTGGACCTGACCGAGCGGCTGGCGGCCCGGGGGTATCGGGTCGTGCCGCACCTGTCCGCCCGCCTGGTGGTGGACGACGCGCACCTGGACGCCATCGTGACCCGACTGCTGGCCTGCGGGGTGGATGACGTGTTCGTGCCCGCGGGCGACGCCGATCCCCCGGCCGGCCAGTTCGACAGCGCACTGTCACTGCTCACCCGGCTCACCGAGATGGGGCGCCCGTTCGCCCGGGTCGGGATCACCGGCTACCCGGAAAGCCACCCGCGGATCGACGACGACATCACCGTGCAGGCCATGTGGGATAAGCGGCATCACTCCTCCTACATCGTGAGCAACCTGTGCTTCGACCCGGCCGTGCTGCGGAAGTGGGTGTCCCGGATCCGGGCGCGCGGCGTCACGCTGCCGCTCTACGTGGGACTGGCGGGCCCGGTGGACCGGGCGAGGCTCCTGCGCATGGCCGCCCGGGCCGGTGTAGCCGAATCCACACGGTTCCTGGCCGGGCACACCGAGTGGTTTCTGCGCCTCGGCCTGCCCGGTGGCTACAGTCCGGAGCGGCTGCTGGAGCGGACCGGTGCGGCCCTGGCCGCCCCCGGCGCAGGCGTAGCCGGGCTGCACCTGTTTACCTTTAACCAGGTCAAGCAGACAGAGGAATGGCGGGCCGGGTTGCTGCGCAGACTGGCCGGGCCGGATCACGGCCAGTTAGCCATCTGAAATGGCGCGGGCGGACCGCCGGCTGGTCACGCACCGCCGGCCGCGATGCGTTTCCTTATGCCTACAGAACGCTGCCCACACAGGCCTGCGCCGTCATAGGCTGTCTTGTGCAACTGTTTCGATCGACTGCAACTGATCGCGCAAGATGTCCGGCTGTGGGTGGGAGCAGACGGTGAACAGTCACACAACGGCAACGAGGTCGCCGGGGCCCCGATGGCCATTGCGTAGGCCCATCTAGTGGACTGGCCGCTGCGCTGCGGCCCAGTCCCGCCCCTGGCTGACTGCCATAGCCCGCGCCCCGAGACGGGGCTAGGCCCGATCGGCAAGCTGAATCCCGGGGACACGTTAATTCTCGCTCCCCCACCCGACGCCAGTCCTGCCGAGCAGGCCCCAGCCTCCGGCAGTTTCCTGAACCCTGCCGCTGCGCTGAGCGGGGCAGCTCATCTGAACGCCTCCGGCGGCTCTGCCTCTCTGGCTGCTGCGGCCGGGTCTGCTCACCTCGCCGCCTCCGGCGACCCGGCCAGCCTGGCGGCCTCTGGCGACCCGGCACCCCTGCCTGGCGATCCGGCACCCCTGCCTGGCGATCCGGCAGGCCTGGCGGCCCCCGGTGGCCCGGCACGCCTGGCGGCCTCCGGCATCCCGGCACAGTTGACGGCCTCCGGCATCCTGGCACACTCGGCCGCCTCCCGCAGCGCGGCCCGGCAGGCCACCTCCCGCGACCCTGATTACCTGGCCGTTTCTGGCGGCACGGGCAAGACGCAGCTGGCCGCGGCCCTGGCGCATCAGCTCTGGGATACCCGTGCGGTGGATCTGCTCGTCTGGGTCAAGGCCAGCAGCAGGAACGCGATCCTGAGCGGATACGCGCTGGCCCTGGCGGAACTGGGCGCCGCCGATCCGGGCGACGACCTGCTGACCGGGGCGCAGCGCTTCCTGGCCTGGTTGTCCAGCACCGAGCGGCGTTGGCTAGTGGTCCTCGATGACCTAGCGGATCCAGCCGACCTGGCTGACCTGTGGCCGGCCGGACCCAGCGGCCGGGTCGTGGTCACGGCCCGCCAGGACGGCAACCTGGCCGCGCCGCACCGCAGGATCGCGCCGGTTCCCGCGTTCAGCACCCGCGAAGCCCTGGCGTACCTGACCGCGCGGCTCGCCACCGACCCCGGCCAGCGGACCGAGGCCCTGGACCTGGCGGCCGACCTGGACTGCCACCCGCTCGCACTGGCCCACGCCACAGCCACGCTGATCTGCACTGGGGCCAGCTGCCGCGACTACCGGCGCTGGTACCACGACCGGAAGCAGCGGATGAACAGCGCCAGCCGGCGGCCCGGCAGCGCCTGGGACGGCCCGGGATCCGCCCGCACCGAACTCGACGGGCCGAGGCTGGACTATGCCGCGCTTGGCCACGCCAGCGTGACCTGGTCGCTGGCCACGGACCTGGCTGACCAGATCCCGCCCGCCGGCTTCGCCCGGCCGGCCCTGGTGCTGGCCGCCCTGCTCGACCCGGCCGGCATCCCGGGTGTCTTCTTCACCACCCCGGCCGCCTGCGGTTACCTGACCGGCCATCCGGCCATGCCGGCCGAGCCGGCCCAGGCCCGCGACGCGGTGCACGCGGTCGCCCGGGCCGGGCTGGTCACGATAAACCCGGCCAGCACCACGCGGACCGTGCAGGTGCATCCGGCGATCCAGGCCATGACCCGCGGCATCATCCCGCCGGCGGAGCTGGAGCGGGCCGTCCGGGCCACCGCGGACGCGCTACTGCAGTCCTGGCCCGGGGACCCGGTTCCGCCCCGGCTGGCGCAGGCCCTGCGGGACAGCACCATCAGCCTGCGCGAGCACAGCGGCGATCTGCTCTGGACCCCGGAGACCCACCCGGTCCTGATGCAGGCGGGGCGCAGCCTGGGCAGCGACGAGATCAGCGGCCCGGGGCTCGCCTACTGGCAGGACATGCTGGAGACCAGCACCCGGACGCTCGGCCCGGACCACAGCCAGGCATTCCGCTGCCGCGACGGCCTGGCCTCGGCCTACGAGACGGCGGGCCGGCTCGACGACGCCATCAGCGTGCACGAGCGGACGCTCACGGAGCGGCAGCGGGTGCTGGGCAGGGACCATCCGGACACGCTGGCCTCCTGTGGCCACCTCGCGAGGGCCTACGCCGCCGGGGGTCGGCACGCCGAGGCCCTGCCGATGTACGAACGGGTGGTCGCAGACCGCGAATGGGTGCTGGGCGCGCGGCACCCGGACACGCTGGCCGCGCGCGGTGAGCTGGCCGGCGCGTACCTGGCCGCGGGCCGGCCCGAGCATGCCCTCCCCGTGTACCAGCAGACCCTGGCGGACCTGGAGCAAGGACTGGGGCCAGCGCACCCGGACACGCTCGCCGCCCGGGCCGGGCTGGCCCAGGCCTACCAGACGGTGGGCCAGCTCAGGCAGGCCGTGCCAGTGTACGAGCGGATCCTGGTCGACCGGGAGCGGGCCCAGGGCCCGGACCATCCGGAGAGCATGGCCGCCCGCGCCGACCTGGCTTACGCCTACCGGATCGCCGGGCGGATGAAACAGGCACTGCCGCAGTACGAGCGGGTGGTCGCAGACCGGGAGCGGGTCCTGGGCAGCTACCACCCGGACACCATGACCGCGCGCGGCAACCTGGCCAACGCCTATCTCGCGGCCCGGCGGGTCAAGGACGCCATCCCGGTATACGAACGGACACTGGCCGACCGGGAGCTGGCCCAGGGGCCTGACGACATGGACACCATGACGGCCCGCGGAAATCTGGCCAACGCCTATCACTCGGCCGGGCGGCTCAAGGACGCGCTGCCGCTCTACGAGCAGACCCTGGTCGCCTGCGAGCGCGTGCTCGGCCCGACCCACCAGTCCACCCTCACCTCACGGGCGAACCTGGCGTCCGCCTATCACGCCGCGCTGCGGCTGTCCGAGGCGATCGAGGTGTTCGAGCGCACACTGGCCGACTGCGAGCAGGCCCTCGGCCTGGATCATCCGCTGACCCGCGCGGTGCGGGAAAACCTCGAGGCCGCGCAGCGGACCTGACCCCCTGACCCGGCCGGTCCCGCGGACTGACCTGCCGGAGGCTGGACCCGCCGGCGCGGCCGGCGGGTCCAGCCCCTCAGTACCTGCCGGTGAGCCCTGCTCCGTAGGCCCTGCTCCGTGGGCCCTGGTCCGTCAGCGCCGCTCCGTCAGCGCCGGTCCTTGAGCGCCGCCACCAGGGCCGGGATCACCTCAGCCAGGTCGCCGATCACCGCGTAGTCGGCCCGGGACAGGATCGGCGCCGAGGGGTCGGTGTTGACCACGACGATGTTCCTGGCGCTGCCGCAGCCCGCCATGTGCTGGATCGCCCCGCTGATCCCGCAGGCCAGGTAGAGCTCGGGGGTGATCTTGGTGCCGGTCTGGCCCACTTGCTGAGTGTGCGGCCGCCAGCCCTGGCTGGTGACCACGCGGGACACCCCGACCACCCCGCCGAGCAAGCTGGCCAGTTCCTCCAGCGGGGCGAAGCCGTCCGGCCCGCCGACGCCGCGGCCCCCGCCGACCACCACCCGGGCGGTAGCCAGCGATACCCCGCCCTCGCGGCCGGCCGACACGGTCGCCCGGACCCGCAGGTCCGCGGGGTCCAGGTCGGGCTCGTGGACACGGACGGGCGGATCGGCCGTATCACCGGCCGCGCCCGCATCAACCGGCGCCGCGTCGACCGGCACGGGCGGCACGGCATCGGTAGCCACGGTGAGCAGGGCGGGCATCCCCTCCAGGGTGGCGTCCTCGATGAGCAGACCGGCCCAGCGCTGGCGGGACACCGCCAGCGTGCCGTCCGCGGCCCGGCTGGCCGCGATGCAGTTCGCGGCCATCGGCTGGCCGGTCAGCGCACCGAGATGGGCGAGCACCTCGCTGCCGCAGTCCGTGCCCGCCGCCACCACCGCGGCGGCCAGGGTCACGCCGAGCAGGCCTTCGAGGCTTCGCGCCCAGGCCTGCGGGGCGTACCCGTCCAGGGTGGCCGGCTCGATGACGTACGCCTCGGTCACCCCGTAGCGGCCGAGGAGACTGGCCGGCACCCGGTCAGCCGGCCCGAACGCAACGGCGGCGAGGACCGGGCGGCCCCCACCCGGGTCCCCCGGCGCGCCGCCGGTGACCAGCGACCGGGCGAAGGTCAGGGCGCGCAGCGACGCATCCGTCACACCGGCGTCGTCCAGTTCGACCAGGCAGAGTACGTTCACGTCAGCACGCTCATTTCAAGATCCCCAGCTCGTCCAGCAACCGGACCAGGGCGGGGACCGCGTCCGTCCCGGTCCCCAGCACGGTCGCCTGCTGCCGCGGCTGGTCCGGCACCCGGAGCCCGCGCGTGCGCAGCCCCTCGGGCTGCCATTGCGGCTGGTACTGCTCGACCGCGGCCCGCTTGGCCCGCAGCCGTCCCGGCAGGGACGGGTACCGGGGCAGGTTGATGCCTTCCTTGACGGTGATCACCGCAGGCAGCCCGAACTCGAACGTCTCCTCGTGGCCCCGGTACTCCCGGCGGGCCCGCACCGCGTCCCCGGTGACCTCCAGCTGCTTGATACCGGTGGCGCACGGCCAGCCGAGACCGTGCGCGACCCGGATGCCCACCTGGTAGTCCCCGGTGTCGGCCGCCTCATTGCCGAGCAGCAGCAGGTCGTAGGCCGGGCCCTCGGCGGACCGGCGGCGCACCTCGGCGACGATCGCGGCAGCAGTCCCGGCCGGGCCCCACGCATGGCCGCCGGCCTCCAGCAGGACCGCCCGGTGGGCGCCGAGCGCGAGGGCGTCACGCAGCTGGTCGGCGGCCTCGGCCGGCCCCAGGGTCAGCACCGACACGGTGCCGCCCAGCCGCTCGGTGATCTGGACGGCCTCTTCTACCGCGCATTCCTCATGCGGGCTGATCGCGAACCCGGACATCCGGGTGTCCACGTCCTGCCCGTCCGGGGTGACCACGATGCGGCCACCGACCTGGGGAACCCGCTTCACGCAGACGGCGATCTCCACGGCCGGTCAGCTCCGGATCCGCGCGTTGTCCGGGTCGAACAAGGGGGTGGCTCCGGCCACCGCCACGGTCACCGGGTAGGCGTCGCCAAAGCATTCGACCTGGAGTCGGGTGCCCACGCTGGCCTGGGCCGGGGGCAGGTAGGCCAGCAGCAGGTGCCGGCCCACCGACGGGCCGGACCCGGCGCTGGTCACGTACGACGGCCGGCCCTTCGCGTCCACCAGCCGCTCACCGGCGGGCGACAGGATGGGCTCGCCACCCAGCATGTAGCGGGCTGGCCCGCTGGGCGGGGTGTGGTCGTCCACGGTGAGCGTGCACAGCACCGCGGCGGGTGGCTCAGCCCGCTGGGCCAGGTAGGCCTCCTTGCCGATGAACGGCTGGGCCTTCACCTTGGGACGGGTCATCCCCGCCTCGACCAGGGTATAGTCCGCGGTCAGCTCGTTCCCGAAGGCACGGTAGCCCTTTTCCAGCCGGCCGGTGGTGCCGTACACACCGATGCCGACCGGCACCAGCCCGTGCGGGGTACCCGCCGCCCAGAGCGCGTCCCACAGCTTGCCGCCCTGCTCGACGGGCACGTGCAGTTCCCAGCCGAGCTCGCCCACGTAAGAGATCCGTGAAGCCAGCACGGACAGGCCCGCGATCTCCACCTCCCGGCAGGTGGCGAAGGGGAACCCGGCGTGGCTCACGTCGTCGCGGGTGACGGACTGCAGTACATCGCGCGCCCGCGGCCCCCACAGCCCGATCGTGACCTGGGCGGAGGTCTGGTCGGCGAGCGCGGCCGTGCCGTCGGCGGGCAGGTGCTCGGCGAACCAGGCCAGGTCGGCCTGGCCGGTCGCGCCGCCCGTCACCACCCGGAACCGCTCCCGGCCGAGCCGCATGACGGTCAGGTCGGCCTTGAACCCGCCCCGCTCGTCCAGCAGCGAGGTGTACACGACCCGGCCGGGGGCCACGTCGAGCTGCGCGACGGCCAGCGACTGCACCACGTCCAGTGCGGACGGCCCGGTGACGTCGAAGATCGCGAAAGCGGACAGGTCGACGAGCCCGCACGCGTCCCGCATGGCGAGGTGCTCGGCGTTGATGACCGGCGACCACCAGCGGGCGTCCCACTCGGCGTCCCTGGGCATCAGCCGTCCGGCATACCTCTCCTGCAGTGACTCGTTGGACGCGTACCAGTACGGGCGTTCCCAGCCGGCCGTCTCGAAGAAGACCGCGCCCAGCTCCCGCTCCCGGTCGTAGACCGGGCTGACCCGCACCGGCCGGCCGGACTCCCATTGCTCGGCCGGATGCACGATCCCGTACATCTTGTTGAAGCCCTCCCGGGCCCGCGCCTGGACGTGGGCCACGGTGCGCTGGCTCGGGTAGAACCGGGCGACGTTGGCCTCGTCCACGTCGACGGTCGGGACCTGACCGCTCATCCACTCGGCCACGACGCGGCCGACTCCCGGCCCCTCCTTGATCCAGCTGGCCGCGGCCGACCACAGCCCGTCCACCTCCGGTGCCGGGCCGAGCAGCGGGTGGCCGTCCGGGGTCATCGAGATCAGGCCGTTGATCGCGTACCGGATACCGGCCTTCTCGTCGCCCAGCAGTTCGGGCATGAGCTCGAGCGCCTCGGCGAGCTGCGGGTCGAAGTCGTCCGCGGTGAACGGCAGCTCGGTCGGGGACAGCGCGGATTCCTCGATGGAGGGGATGTCGTCCGGGGGGACGATGATCGGCCGGTGGGCGTAGGAGCCCACCTCCATATCGCCGCCGTGCTGCCGCTCGTACATGTTCGTGTCCACGTCACGCACGATCGGGTAGGTGATCTCTCCCTGCGTGCCGGCGAACAGCGCGATGGGGCCGACGCTGATCATCTGGTGCACGATCGGGGTGAGCGGGAGCCGGGCCCCGGCCATCCGGGCGATGCGCGGGCTCCACACCCCGCAGCAGATCACGCAGATGCTGGTCTCGATCTCCCCGGCGGTGGTCCGCACCGAGGTGATCTTCGGCCGCCCGTTCCGGCCGCGCCCGCTGGTGTCGATGCCGAGCACCTCGGCGCCCGCCACGACCTGGAGCGCGCCGGACCGCTGCGCCTCCTCCCGCATCAGCGTGCCGGCCCGCAGCGAGTCGACCACGCCCACGGTGGGGAAGTACGCCCCGCCCAGGATCACGGACTCATCCAGGTACGGCACCAGCTTCGCGACCTCGGCGGGTGAGATCACCTCAGCCGGGATGCCCCAGGCCTTGGCGGCGGTGCAGCGCCGCCGCAGCTCATCCATCCGGACCTGGGTCCGGGCCACCTCGACGCCGCCACTCTGGGTGAACACCCCGAGCTCCTGGTACTGCTCGGTGCTGTCCCGGGTCAGCTCCATCATCATCTTCGAGTACTCGATGGGGAAGATGAAGTTGGAGGCGTGCCCGGTCGAGCCCCCCGGGTTCGGCATCGGCCCCTTGTCCACCAGGACCAGGTCCCGCCAGCCGAGCCGGGCCAGATGGCAGGCCAGGCTGTTACCGACGATCCCGGCGCCCACGATCACCGCACTCGCCCGGCCCGGTGTGTCATTCATGCCGCTGATTCCTGCCTATCCGTGTCGCGTCCCGCCCCCGCTGACCGCGGGGTTGCCTCGGCCCCGCCACCGGCAACTCTGGCGGCGGGGCCGGGCACTCCACTCATGCCGTGCCTTGCAGCAGCGCCATGCTTATTCGACTGGGATCTCCTTGTTGATCAGTCGCAGGTCGATGCCCTGCCTAGTGCGCACGATCCGGGCGATCACGTAGATCACGATGGCCAGCACGTACATGGCGCCCATGTAAATGAGTGAGTCATGACTGTTCACGAAGTAGTTGTCGTTACTGAGCCACTCGTAGAGGTTGAAGACGAGCAGGCCGATCGTGATGACCCCGGCCACCGGGACGACCGGCACGCCGAGCAGCTTGATCCGGCTGGCCGGCGAGGCGCGCCACAGATCGGGCTTGATGAAAGGCAGGAGCACGACGGCGATGGCGCTCCCCAGGTAGGTGACCGCGATGACCAGGGTGGCGTCCAGCGTGTAGGACCGGAACGTGGTCGAGTAAGCGTAGACCGCGGCCAGCCCAGCCGCCGGGAGCAGCATCAGGATCAGCGACCACACCGGGACCTTGCGCCGCTCGGAGACCTCGGCGGCCCGGTCCGGGAGCACCCGGTCGAACGCGGCGGCGAAGATGACCCGGGTCGAGGACAGGAACAGGGTGCCGACCCAGGCGAAGAACCACAGGCTCAGCACGAGGATCAGTACGACCTGGAACGCCGTGTTGTGCACCAGCCAGCCCGCGAACATGAACGGGTACGGCCAGATGCCGAAGGTAGGCGTCGCCGCGAAGTCGAGCGCGTTGAGGTTCTGGTAGAAGCCCCAGCCGATGGTCTTGGCGACCAGCAGGAAGAAGATGACCGTCAAGATGACAGTGATCCACAGGCCGACGAACATGCCGCTGAACACCCGGCGGAAGTCACTCGCCCCGCGGATCTCCCCATAGAGGGTGGTCCCCCAGTTCGGCCACAGCAGGAAGAACATGAAGGCCGGCACGAGCAGCATCGTCGGCCCGAGCGGGCCGAAGCCGAACGGCGACGTGGTGTACCCGGCCTTGTGCGCCGCGGCGTTGGTGTGCTGGTACGCGTTGTGCACGCCGAACAGCTTCTGGCCCTCGAGGTTGAACGAGCTCACGAAGCTGGCGTGCGAGTTGACCAGGAGCAGCACCACAACGACGGCGAAGCCGACCATGCCGCCGAGGAAGAACCACCTCTGGATCTTCGCGTACCCACCCATCCCGAGCGAGACCAGCACGCCGGCCAGGGCGATCGTGATGAGCGTGACGATGAAGATCCCGTTGTTGGTGCCGAACCAGGCGGCACCGCCCGCGGGCCAGGTCCATTTCAGCGTGGCCCACAGGGGCTCGAATAGCTGGACCGAGAGGATGTTGCCGTAGATGGGCGCCCAGAGCCAGAGAATGAACCACCATCCGGTGGCGGCCAGGACAAAGCCGATGCCACTGCCCAGGATCCGGCTCTGCCAGACGTAATCACCTCCCGCCCGCGGGATGGTGACCACCAGGCCCGCGTAGGCGATGACAAGGAACGAGACCCAGACACCTGAAATCAGGGTCGCGGTGATGAACTGTCCCTTGGGGAAGGCGGGCCCGGCGAAGGTGAACTCATAGAGTCCCAGCGTGACGAAGTTAGTCGCCAGGCAGGCGTAGATGATCGAGTCCCGGACGGACCAGCCACGGACCAGCCCGGTGGCTTTGCGTAGGAACAGTGTCGGCGTCTCGCCGCCAATTGCGCCAGTTGCCATGCTGATCTCCCGATTGGGGGGCCTTTGGGGGGGTAGCGGGGCCAGCCTATTGCTCAGGCACTGACGAGCCGGCCGGTTTCAGCCGTTTACCAGAAGGTATTTGGTGACCTTCCCCTTCTTGGGGTTCAGTTCGAGTACGGCGCCCTGCAGGACGCCGTCTCCGTAAACACTGCCGGGATTGATCGCCAGCGTCCGGCCCATGCGTTTGATGCCGCGGCTCTCGTGGATGTGCCCGTGCACCGAGAGCATTGGCTGGTAGTTGTTAATGGCGTCGCGCACGGCGGTCGATCCCACCGCCTTCATGACCGCCCCGCCATGCGTCGGCCGCAACGTCTCGTCGAGTGCGGGCGCCTCGTCCAGGCCGGTCCCGTAGGGCGGGGCGTGGAAATTGAAGATGGCCCGTTCCATGTCCGGGATCTGGCTGACTACCGCGTCTATCTTTTCCTTAAGCTGTTCCTCGGGAGCCTCGCGGAATGTATTCCACGGGGTCGGGTTGGTCCAGCCCATCGACACCAGGTGGAAGCCGTCGAGGTCGAGGGACTTGGCCTCGCCGAAGGTGACGCTCGGCGAGGCCTCGATGATGTCGTCGATCTCCCAGATGTCGTCGTTGCCGCCGTTGAGGATGCACGGGATGTCGCCGCCGCCCAGCTTCCCGTCGGCCATGTCCAGCCACCGGTCCAGCGAGCGGGTCATCTCAACGCTGAACCGCCGGTCCACCGCGCCCTCTTCGTCGCTCAGGGCCTGCAGCTCATCGGGGCTGACCAGGGCCGGGTAGTGCCCGGCGTTGCGGATCTTCTTCTGTACCTCTTCGAGTTCGGTCCTGGTTTCCATCCGGATGGCCTCGCCGCGGACCACCGCCTGCCAGTAGCCGTTGTGCGCCACGACCGGCACCATGACCTTGCCCGTGACGTCCCCGCCCAGCACGACCAGGTCGGCCTTGTAGAACGCCGCCGCGTTCAGGAACTTCCGCCAGCAGACCTCCGAGCCGTGGATGTCAGTGGCGAAGAAGACCCTCATGTGAACACCACGCCTTCCTGGTCCACGCGTGCAAGGTTTACCGGCGCGGTGCGCAACGCCCGTGCGTCCTGTGCAACGTCTAGCACCCTGCCGAAACCGGCGTCAAGCATGAATAAGCGAATTTAGGCGGCATCCCCGGTAAGCCTGCTGCTAGTGGGCGACTTCCTCGGGAAGCTCGTACCAGCGGACCCGGTCGCCGACGTTCGCCCGGAGCTTCCACTTGACCCCTTTCGGGGTCGTCTGCGCGATGTCCAGCAACTGCCGCGCCTGGGCGAGCGGGTCGTGCCGCGGCGCGGACGGGAGCAGCCCGGGCTTCTCGGCCAGCAGGGCGGGCAGCTTGGCCAGGTTCTCGGTGACCGTCCGCCACCAGCCCCAGTCGGCGCCCAGCACCTTGCCGAACCGGCCGGTGTCGATCATCGGCGGTGCGCTCTCACCGATCGGGAGCCCGGCCAGCAGGTGCATGATGTCCCGCGCGTCCTTCTCGTTGAGCTCAACGATCTGCAGCTTGGACAGCAGCACGTCCACGGAATCAACGGTGAGCGGCAGCCGGCCGAACGACGGGCGGAAGTCCAGCGTGTGGCACATGGTCAGCCGGTCCACCATCACGTCGATGGGCCGGCCGGACGGGGCGTTGAAGTACATCTGCCGGTCACCGTTGAGGTTGTTGAACCGGCGGTCAGGCACGCAGTCATGATCGGCGAGCCAGGCCGCGACGTCCTTGCGGCCTTTGGCCAGGCAGGCGAAGTCGATGTCCTGGTCCCGGCGCAGCCGAGGCGGGAAATCCGGGCAGAGCACCCGGACGGCCAGGCCGCCCAGGAGCTTCAGGCCCAGCCCGGCCTCGGCGGCGGCCCGGGCCAGTCCCAGGGCCTCAGGAAGCGGATCGTGCACGGATCCGACGGTGGGCTCGTCATCAGGGTCGGCCATGCCCGGGCCTGCTCTCGTCCCTCGGGGGCACCCACCGGGAGAAACGGGCTGCCCAGCGCAATTTCGGCGGAACTCGACAGTGAGTATGCCATGAGCCGCCCGTGACGGCAGTTGACGCAGAACGGGCGAATTGGTCATTCTGGTTGCGTGAGCGAGAGCCTCGTTGCGGCGGGCGCAACCTACCAGTCAGCCGAGCGCGTGCTGACTCTGCTCGCCAGCTTCGACGACGGCAGGCCGGAACTCAGTGTGACAGAGATCGCCGAGGCGCTGGGCGTGCATAAGTCCACCGCCTCACGGCTAGCCGCCACCCTGGAACGGACCGGCTTCCTGGCCCGGTCGGGCCGGCGGTACCGGCTGGGAGTCGAGATTATCCGGCTCGGCACCGTGGCCCTGCGCAGCGCCGACATCGTGGCCACCATGCAGCCCGCCATGGAGAAGCTCTCGCAGCTGACCGGCGAGACCATCAACCTCGCGGTACCCGCCGGCCCGGACGTGCTGAACGTGGCCGAGGTGCCAAGCACCTACATCCTGAGCAGCTCCGGCGGCTGGGTCGGCCGTCGCACCCGGCCGCACGCGGTGGCCAACGGCAAGGTGCTGCTCGCGTTCGCCGCCCTTCCCGCGCCGGCCCGGCTGGAGCGGTACACCGAGCACACCATCACCAGCCGCGCCGCGCTGGCTGAGGAACTGGCCCGGATCCGCCGGGACGGCTTCGCCACGGCGGTCGCGGAGCTGGAGGATGGGCTGGTCGCGGTGGCCGCCCCGGTGTTCGGCCCGGGCGGCGGCTGCGTGGCGGCGGTGTCGATCTCAGGGCCGGCCTACCGGATGCCGCCGGACAAGCTGCACGAGCTGGGACGGCTCTGCGCGGACTCCTGAGCCCGAGCCAACGGGGCACGGCGCCGACCGGGCGACCAGCGAGGAACGAGCGAGGACGGAAGAAGGCGCAGTGAAGGGGCATGCGGAGGCGGGCGGGGCCCCGGAGACTCACAACACTATGGACGAATACCTGCTCTACATCGGCGGCCAGTGGCGCGCCGGGCACACCACCCCGGACGCGGCGATCAGCCCGGCGACCGGGGAGAGGTTCGCCTCGGTCGCGGTGGCCGGTCCCGCGGACGTGGACGATGCCGTCCAGGCGGCGGCCCGGGCCTGGCCGGACTGGGCGGCCCGCTCGCCGTTCGAGCGGGCGGCCTGGTGCGAGCGCGTCGCCGGGGCCATCCTCGGGCGGCGCGATGACCTGGCCCGGGTGCTCACCCTGGACCAGGGCAAGCCGCTGCTGGCGGAGGCCTACGACGAGGTCGATGAGCTGGCCGAGTACTTCCGGATGGCCGCCGCGGACGTGCGGCGGCTGGACGGGGCGTTCCCCCCGTCCACGTCGGCCGGACGACGGGTGATCACCGCCCGGGTGCCGCTCGGCGTGGTCGCCGTGATCAGCCCCTGGAACTGGCCGTACACGATGGGCGCGGAGCTCTTCGCTCCCGCGCTGGCGGCCGGCAACGCCGTGGTCTGGGTGCCCGCCCCGAGCACCAGCGCCTGCTGCGCGGTGCTGGCCGGGATCATCGCGGCGGAAGGCACGCCGCCCGGCGTGTTCAGCTTCCTGCCTGGTCCCGGGCCGGTGGCCGGGGATGCGCTGGCCGGGCACCCGGCGGTGGCGGCCGTGGGTTTCATCGGGTCGGTAGCCACCGGCGGCCTGGTCGCGGCCCGCGCGGCCGGCAAGACACAGCTGCTCGAGCTGGGCGGCAACGGCCCGATGGTGATCCTGGAGGACGCGGATCTGGACCTGGCCGTGGACGCCGCGCTGGAGGCCGCGTACCTGTGCGCTGGCCAGAGCTGCACCGCGGGCGAGCGGTTCCTGGTGCACGCCGCGATCCGCGCCGAGTTCACCGAGCGGCTGGTCGCGGCGACCGCGGACCGGGTCCGGCTGGGTGACCCGTTCGACCCGGAGACCACGATGGGCCCGCTGAACAACGAGGCCACCGCGGCCAAGTTCGACCGGCACGTCGCCGACGCGGTGAGCCGCGGCGCCAAGCTGTGCCACGGCGGGCGGCGCGCCCCCGGCTTCCCCACCTCGCTCTACGCGGAGCCGACCGTGCTGGACGGGGTGACGGCCGACATGCTGATCGCCACCGAGGAGACGTTCGGCCCCGTGGTGCCCATCACCCCGGTGACGTCCGCCGCACAGGCGCTGGAGCTGACCAACTCCTCGCCGTTCGGGCTGACCGCGGCGGTGTTCACCAGCGACCTGGAGCGCGGGCTGGCCTTCGCGGAGCAGGCCCGGGCCGGCTGGGTCAACGTCAACGCCTCCACCAACCTGTGGGAGTCGCATCTGCCGTTCGGCGGGCGGTCTGGCTCGGTGAGCGGGCGGGGCCGGGTCGGTGGCCGGTTCGCGATGGAGACCTTCACCGAGCCCAAGACGATCCTCTACCCGGGGCCCCGGCTCAGCGGATAGCGACTCAGCGGATAGGGCTCAGCGGATAGCTTCTGCCCCGGCGCCGCCGCTGGGCTCCCCGCCACCCGTGTCAGCGCTGCGGGTTTCACCTGCACCGCGCCCGCGCTCGACCTGGCCGTCCGGACGCAGGCCGAGCACCGTGAGCAGGACCATCAGCGCGCCGCCGCAGCAGATCGCCGAGTCGGCCAGGTTGAACACCGGCCAGTGCGGCAGCTGGATGAAGTCGACCACCCAGCCGCGCAGCGGCCCGGGACTCCGGGCGATCCGGTCGGTCAGGTTGCCCAGCGCGCCGCCGAGCAGCAGGCCGAGCGCGACCGCCCAGCGGCGGCTGGCCAGGGTGCGGGCCATCCGCAGGATGGCGATGATCACTGCCGCCGCGATCAGCGTGAAGACGACCGTGTACCCGTCCGCGCCGAGCGAGAAGGCCGCCCCAGGATTGCGGATGTAGTCCAGCCGCAACAGCGAGCCGATCACCAGGACCGGCGCGTTCTCGCTGAGCGTCGCGACGACGATCACCTTGCTGATCACATCGGCTGCCCACACCAGCGCCGCCGTCGTGACCAGGACGCCGACCCGCCGCCGGGCCGGCCCGCCAGCCTCATCCACGATTGCCGTCACGCGGTCTCCATTTCGCCGGCCCCACGGTATCTCACGCGCCGGCGCCCCGGGGATAGGCTTACGCCGCTCTGCCGCGATGCGGCGGGGGATGAGCAAGCTGGCCGGGGGCCTACCGCCAGCCGGAGCGCGCCGCGCTCTGCTGCCAGGCGAAAGCCAGCGGGGTCAGGGCGGTGAGGTCGATGGCCGGCTCCACGGTGGAGTAGGACTGCACGTTGTCGGCGAACACCGCCTTCTGCCCGTTGTACGCCGCATACGGGACGTCGCCCGGGGCGTTCGCCGCGCAGAGCCGCATGTCGGCCACGGTGCCGGTGGCCGCGAACGAGTTCGGCCCCTCGACCGTCGCCCCGGCCAGCACCGGCGGCTGCCCGTCGAGCGACCCGGCCAGGTTCGCGACCTGGTGCTGCATGCAGTCCGGGTACACGGTGCCGTCCCCGACGATGAGCGAGACGCCCCAGGCGTTGTTGCCCAGGATGTCGTCGAGCCAGCGCTGCCCCCAGGACGCGTAGACGGGGCGGCCAGCCAGGGCGTCGTACTCGTCCGCCATCACGGTCAGCCCGGCGCCGTGCGTGGTGGTGTCCCACTGGTCCCAGGCGAACCCGAAACCGAACGGGTCCCGGGCGGCGGTGCCGATCCCCTTCTCGATCTGCCCGCGCAGGTTGCCGGCCAGCTGGGCCCGGCTGATGGCCAGGCCGGGCACCGGCTGGCGGGCCAGGGCCAGGTCGAGCTCGTAGTCGGCCAGCGCGCTCATGTCGTACAGGTTCAGCGTGTCGGACAGGGCCTGCTTACTGTGCACCCACTCGCTGGCCCAGCCGGCAGCGTCCCGCAGGTAGGTCACGGACGACCGGACCGGAAGGCCGTCCGGCAGGGCGGCCGGGCGGCCCGCGTCCTGGAGGGCGCGGGCTAGTTCGGCCGCGCCGAGCATCATGTCGTCCCGCCAGCTGGTCTCCGGGTAGAAGTCCCACGGCAGCGCGGTGAGCAGCTGGCCTTTCCAGTGCGTGCCCGCCTGCGCGTAGACGGTCTCGGCCTCGCGCAGGCAGGTGCCCGCGTAGCCCGGGTCGGAGTGCCGGAACACCTGGTAGCAGAGGGCGAAGTCGGCGGCCAGCCGGCCGGCCAGGTTCGGGCTGATCGGCGCGCCGGGCTTGCCGGCCCGGAACACCGGGGGATGCCGGATGTAGGTGTAGTGCGGGTTGGTGCCCTGGTAGTGATCGTCAGCCTGGGGCAGCCGCCAGATGTCGTGGTCAGCGAGGTAGTAACTGTTCGCCTCGCCGGTGCCGACCTCGTAGTACAGGGTCCTGGTCCGCTGATTCCACATCCGCTGCAGGAAGTCCAGCCCGAAGCGGGCCTCACCGGTGAAGTCGGCCCCGGGCGATCCCGGGCCAGCCCCGGAACCCATCTGCCCCGGGAACGACGCGATGCCCTGCAGCAGGATGGCCTCGGTGTAGCTGGTCGTCTCCACGAAATGCAGGTAGTCCCCGGCGTCGAACCAGCCGCCGGAGGCGTTGATCCGCACCCCGGTCGCGTACTTGGCCAGGCTGCCCTTGAAGTTGCCGTTCTCGTCGACCGGAGGGCTGCGGTACGTCATCGCGCTCAGGTCGTTGAGGTGACCAGGCGCACTGCGCAGCGCGGTGTGGATGAAGTCCGGGCCGTCCCGTTCGTTTTCGTAGAAGTAGAGCGCGTTGGCCAGCGGCCGTGCGTAGAGCTGCGCGGCCGGGCCGATCGTGAACCAGGGCGAAGCCGCCGACGCGTCGCCCAGGATCCCGATCCGGTACCGGCCGGCGGCGCGGAGCCCGGTGAACCGGGCGGCCCACACCCAGCCGTAACGCTTACTCCACGAGCCGAGGTCCTGGCGGGCCAGCCCCGTCGCGGCCACCGTGCAGGAGCCGGCCCGCACCACGACCCAGCGCAGTCCACCACCGGGCAGATCAGCCGAGGGCCTGGCCTTGGTCATGATCTCGGCCAGCTTGGCCGCGCCGGACGGGTAGCCGAC
The DNA here is from genome assembly GCA_036509255.1 of Streptosporangiaceae bacterium. Lineage (GTDB taxonomy): Bacteria > Actinomycetota > Actinomycetes > Streptosporangiales > Streptosporangiaceae > RYN-230. The sequence goes on along the minus strand of DATCFY010000011.1, from coordinate 9,050 downwards.
CTGGTCCACCCGGATCACGGCGGCCGGCGCCCCGGCCGCGGTCCGGTGTGACCCGGTGGTGAGCACCGCCCCCGAGGACGGCTCGGCGCAGATCTTGGCGACCTGCGAGCCTGCGGGCGCGGCGGACCGCAGCGCAGCCCGCACTGCAGCCCGCACTGCAGCCCGCACGGGGGCGCGCACCGACCCGCTGGCCGGCCCGGCCGCCCCGCAGAACGCCGCCGCCGCGAGGCTGGCGGCGGTCAGGGCCGCCGCCGCGCGCCCCACGCCGCCCGCGCGCCCGGCCACACCACGCCCGCCCACACCACGCCCGCCCACGCTGAGCTCGGCCACGCTGAGCCCGGCCACGCTGAGCCCGCGCCCGGACCTGACCATGCCGCGCCGCCGCCCAAGATCCATCGGCCCAGGCTAGGCCGCGGCGGCCTCGCCCACAATGGGCCAGTAAAGGTTGTTTCCGGTAGCCAGGGTGTTACGCCCGGGCGATGACCTGGAACGTGGCCAGGGTGGGATCGGCGGCGTACGCAATCCGGCCGCCGTCGGCCCGGGCCGCGCGCAGCGCGTCGAGGGCCGCCGCGGTGATCACCTCACCCGGGGCCAGCACCGGGACGCCCGGTGGGTAGGGCGCCACCAGTTCACCGCTGATCCGGCCCACGGCCTCGGCGGCGGAGCGGGTTTCGTTGCGGCAAAAGAAGGCTTGCCGCGGCGGCATCGCCACGTCGGGAATGACCGTCCACGACGCGGCCGGCACCGGCCGCCGGGGCGGCCCGCGATGCGCCTCCACGATGGCCGCGAGAGTGTCGGTGAAGCGGGCCACCGCCGCCTCGTCGTCGGCCAGGGTGACGATCGGGATGATCGTGTCCCGGTCGGCCATCTCCACCGGCATGCCCGCCGCGATGAGGTCCGCCTCCACCGCGTTGCCATGCGCCCCGGTCCCGGCCAGCATGACGACCAGCTTGGCGGGCTCGACCCCCGGGCCGTCCAGCACGTCCAGGCCCGGCACCCGGCGGAGCCGGTCCCTGGCTGCCGCGACGGCGCGCAGCAGCCGGCCGCACAGTTCCTCGCCGTCGCGGGCCAGCAGCGCCCGGGCCGCGTCGATGCTCGCCATGATCGCGCCGGCCGGGCTGGTCGTGTGGGTCGCCTCGAACGCCCGCTGCAGGCGGGCCGGATCGAGGCGCCCGGAACCCGTGCGGGCCAGCACCAGCGCGCCCTGGGTGTAGGCGGGCAACGCCTTATGCGCGCTGGTCACTATGGCGTCCGCGCCGGCCGTCAGGGCATGCGGCGGCAGCCCCGGGTGGAAGCCCAGGTGCGCGGCCCAGGCCGCGTCGACCAGCAGCGGCACCCCGGCCTCGTGCGCGGCCGACGCGTGCCCGGCCAGGTCGCCGGTGGTGCCCACGTAGGACGGGTCGCCGAGGAACACCGCGCAGGCGTCCGGGCAGCGGGCCAGTGCGTCCCGGACCGCGCCGACCGGCACCGGGCCGGGCAGCCCGGTCGCGGGGTCCACCTCGGGCAGCACCCACACCGGGTCCAGGCCGGCCAGCACGATGCCGAGCAGCAGCGAGCGGTGCAGCGCCCGGGTGACCACGATCGGCTGGCCCGGCTCGCCCGCGGCCAGGGCGAGGGCCTGGTTGCCGTGCGTCGAGCCGGCCACCGAGAACCGGCACCAGTCGGCGCCCCACAGCCGCGCGGCCCGTGCCTCCGCCTCGGTGAGGAGCTCGTCCGCGTGCTTGATCGTGTCGAGCCCGCCGTAGAGCGGCGCGTCTCCCGCGGTCACGGCGCCGGTCAGGTCGCGGCGCTGTTTGTGCCCGGGGACGCTCATCGGGGTGAGCTCACCTGCCTCCGCCTGCGCGGTGAACCGCAGCCAGGCGTCCAGCAGCGGCGCGTCCGGCCGCAGCCCCCGGGGGTCCCTGGGGTCCGTCATCCGGGCTCGGTTACCGGCTGCTGGGGCTGGTGGCGGTAGAAGGGGACGGTCTCCGGGGCGAGCGGGGTGTTGCCCAGGATCAGGTCGGCGGCCTTCTCGGCGGTCATCATGACCGGGGCGTAGATGTTGCCGTTGGTGATGTACGGCATCACCGAGGCGTCCACGATCCGCAACCCGTCCAGCCCGTGCACCCGCATCGTGGCCGGGTCGGTGACCGCGTCCGCGCCGGTGCCCATCCTGGCGGTGCACGACGGGTGCAGCGCGGTCTCGGCGTCGCGGCGGACCCAGTCGAGAATCTGCTCGTCGGTCGCGACCTCCGTCCCCGGGGACAGCTCACCCGCGTTGTACTCGTCGAACGCCGGCTGGCTCAGGATGTCCCGGGTGACCCGGACGGCCTCGGCCCACTCCCGGCGGTCGGTCGGGGTGGACAGGTAGTTGAACCGCAGCGCCGGATGGACCGCGGGGTCGCGCGAGGTGATCCGGACCGAGCCGCGGGAGTCGGAGTACATGGGCCCGACGTGGACCTGGTACCCGTGGCCGCCTGCCGGGGACGAGCCGTCGTAGCGGATCGCGATGGGCAGGAAGTGATACATGAGGTTCGGGTAGGCGACCTCGTCGTTGCTGCGGATGAACCCGCCGCCCTCGAAGTGGTTGGTGGCGCCCGGGCCGCTGCGCAGGAAGAGCCACCTGGCGCCGACCATGGGCCGGTTGCGCCACTTGAGCGCGGGGGCCACCGACACCGGCAGCTTGGACCCGTACTGCACGTACACCTCGAGGTGGTCCTGCAGGTTCTCGCCCACCCCGGGCAGGCCGGCGACCACGTGGATGCCCAGCCCGTCCAGCAGCCCGGCCGGCCCCACGCCGGACAGCTGGAGCAGCTGCGGGGTGTTGATCGCGCCGCCGCACAGGATGATCTCGGTGCCCCGGACCAGCCGGGCCGGTCCCCCTCCTCGGCGCCCACCGCCCTCCTGGTACTCGACGCCCACCGCCCGCTCACCCTCGAAGAGGATCCTGGTGGCGTAGGCGCGGCAGGTCACGTCGAGGTTGGGCCGGTTCATCACGGGGTGCAGGTAGGCCCGGGCCGCGCTGAGCCGGCGCCCGTGGTGGATGTTCCGGTCGAAGGCCGCGAAGCCCTCCTGCCGGTAGCCGTTCACGTCGTCGGTCAGCGGGTACCCGGCCTGCTGCACCGCGGCGAAGAACGCCTGGAACAGCCGGCCGGTGGCCGGCCCGCGCTCCAGCACCAGCGGGCCGCTGCCGCCCCGGTACTCGTCCGCCCCGGCCAGGCAGGTCTCCATCTTCTTGAAGTACGGCAGGCAGTGGGCGTAGTCCCAGTCGGCCATCCCCGGGTCCGCGGCCCAGCGCTCGTAGTCCAGGGGGTTGCCGCGCTGGAAGATCATCCCGTTGATGCTGCTTGACCCGCCGAGCACCTTGCCGCGGGCGTGGTAGACGCGGCGGCCGTTCAGGTCCGGCTCGGGCTCGGACTCGTAACCCCAGTCGTAGAACTTGTTGCCGATCGGGAAGGTCAGCGCGGCCGGCATGTGGATGTACACGTCCCACGGGTAGTCCGGCCGGCCAGCCTCCAGGACGAGCACCCGGGTGCCGGGATCGGCGGACAGGCGGTTGGCGAGGGCGCTGCCTGCCGAGCCTCCGCCGACGATGATGAAGTCGTACTCTGCAGGAGCCATCTGCCCTCCCCGGTCGCGGGCCCGGCCCGGGAACCGCCCGGCGCCAGGATGGCGGCGGTCACGGATGCCAGGGGCGCCCTGGCGGCGAGCCGCACCGGCCGCATCGCACAATAGCCGGATCTCCACCGGGCCTGGCCGTGAAGCGCCCTGCTCGTGAGGAACACAGCGCCGCGGGCTACCCTGCGGACGTGGTGATGACGCGGTGATGCCCGAGAACCAGCCGCCCGCCGGCCCCGGCCGCGAAGCGCACCCGGGCGAGGTTGCCTACCGGCAGGCCCGGTTCCGGCCGCCGCCGGGCGCGACCGACATCCTGGTCATCCGGCACGGCGAGTCCGAGGCCGCGTACATGGACAAGCCGTTCCCGCTAGTGGACGGGCACGCCGACCCGGAACTCTCGGAGAATGGGCGCGAGCAGGCCGAGCGGCTGGCCGGGCGGCTGGCCAAGCAGCCCATCGACGCCATCTACGTGACCTCACTGCGCCGCACGGTACAGACAGCGGCGCCGCTGGCCGGGCGGCTCGGGCTCACCCCGCAGGTGGAGCCGGATCTGCGCGAGGTACACCTGGGCGAATGGGAAGCGGGCCGGTTCCGCAAGATGGTCGCCGACAATCACCCGATCGCCGAGCGGATGTGGGCTGAGGAACGGTGGGACGTGATCCCCGGCGCCGAGCCCACCGACGCGTTCGAGGCCCGGACCAGCGGCGCCATCAAGCGGATCGCCGCGGTCCATCCCGACCAGCGGGTCGCGGTCGTCGTGCACGGCGGCGTGATCGCCGTGCTGCTCGCCATGGCCACCGGGTCGCGGCCGTTCGCGTTCCTCGGCGCGGACAACGCGTCGATCTCCCGGCTGGTCGTCATGCCCCAGCGCTGGATCCTCCGCCTCTACAACGACACAGCCCACCTGGAGTGACCCTGCCGCCCTGCCCTAGTGGCCACCGGTCTGCTCGAACACCAGTTGCGCCCGGCGCACCCAGTCCTCTTGGCCGGTGACCTTGAGGTAGATCAGGATGACCACGGTGAGCACGAGGACGACAACGAAAGTCATCAGGCCCCAGTACACCGGCCCGGTGCTGGTGAACGGGGAGAAGTAGGACTTCCAGACGACCAGGATGCCCGCGGCCGAGGCCACTACCGGGACGACCAGGTGCAGCAGCACGTTGAACTGCGCGCGGCCGGCCGGCCAGCAGCACGGACGCGCCCGCCGCGCCGAGCAGCCGGGCCGTAGCCGCCCCGATCCCGCTGCCCGCGCCCGTCACCACAACGGCCGCTCCGGCCAGGGCGAGGTCGATGACGTTGCTGGCACCGATGGACGCGGCGGTAGACATGAGGCCCTCCCGGTGGTCGGCGGCTGGTCCGGCCTCGCGGTCTCGTGCCGCCGGAGCAGGCCGGCAACGGCGGCAGGCTGTGCCGCGGTCCCGGGAACACTGCCCTTCTCTGAGTTGAGCAGATGTTTACGATATGAGCAAACGCTCGCACGGCGGACGTCAGTGGCCGCAGCCTGTGAACAAGCGCGGATCAGGGCAGGTCGCTTACCTGATACGGGTACCGCGCAGGAAAACGGCTGCCGGGTGGCCCAGCACGGCGGGATCGTCGCGCGGGTCATCGTGGTAGCTGACCAGGTCGGCGGGTTCACCTTCCTCGGGTACGGCGAACCCCAGGAACCGGCGTGCGGCCGTGCTGGCCGCCGCCAGTGCCGCCTCCGGCGCCAGCCCGAGCTCGGCGAGCAGCGTGACCTCGCGCGGGATACTCCCGGCCACGTCGGTTCCGGTCATGATCGTCACGCCGAGGCCGGCTGCCCGCGGGAGCAGGTAACGGAGCCGCTCGGTGCGTTCCAGGCGTTGTTTCCGCTGCACAGCGGTTTCTCCGGGGCGGACGCTGGTCGTCGCGCACAGAGTGGGCGTCCACGCCCCGCCGCGCGCCGCCAGCGAGGCGATGTCGGCTTCGTCGAGGGCGGTGCCGTGCTCGACCGAATCGATCCCGGCGGCGATCAGTTCCGTCACGTACCGCGTGGTGGAATGCACCGCGACGCGGGCTCCGGCGCCGTGAACCGCCTCCACCAGGCCCTGGATGTCGGCCAGCGGGTAGGTCGGCGCCGGGTCCGACGGCAGCTCACCCGGATTCAGGTGCGGGAAGTCCGCGATCAGCTTGATCCAGGTTGCCCCCGCCCTGACCTCGGCCAGGGCCGCAGCTACCAGCTCTGCACGTGGAACCGGCACGTGCAGCGCCGGGTAGTACCGGCCCGCGGGGGCGAGGAACCGCCCGCACGCTCGCAGCCCGGCACCTTCAGCGCTCGCGGCAAGCTCGAGGGTGACGCTGCCGGGACTGCCCGTGTCCCGGATCGCGGTGACGCCGGCCGTGTGCGCCTGCCGGAGGTTGGCCCGCATCGCCTCGGCGTCCAGCGCCACGGGCTCGCCGTCTGCCCAACCGACGCTGAGATGGCAGTGCGCGTCCACCAGGCCAGGGAGGATGAAACGACCGGGCAGCGGTTCCGTCCCGGCCGCAGGCCGGAGGGTCCAGAGGCCCTGGTCAGTGATTCCCGCGTCTACTGCGCCCCCATCCGGGAGCAGGATCATCCGGGCGGCCACGTCGTCATGAGCCCTGACTGTAGCGCCAGCCGGCGGCGGGCCTCCGGTGCGCCGGTCAGCGGCGCCAGACCCGCTGACCAGTTACACCCGTTACGGCGTGCTGCCCCCGGAGTCACCCGGCAGGTTGTCGTGATTGCGCCACTCACCGCCGTGTTCCCGGGCGTACTGGCGCTGCTTATGCGCGGAGTCAGCGTAGTTGGGGTACAAGTCCTCGGCGGTCCGGTGGGACCTGCTGGTAAGCGTTCGGGTGCGGAAACCGACGACCGAGAGGAAGCCCCAGATGGCCAGAACTACTGCTATGAGGAAAAGTACTGTTTCCCACCACGGCATTGTGGATCACCTCGATCCGCGCATCTGCGCTATAACCCTTGACTAGTACCCGGCACGCCCCGTAGTAAACCCGCGCTGGAATGGGCGGCTGGAATGGGCGGCTGGAATGGGCGGGCATCACCGGCGGCCAGCATCGGCCATCACCGGCCCGGAGATCACGTCAGGCGCGCAGTGCAGCCTTGCCGCGCACCACGTGATTGACCAGCTCACCGATCTCCGAGATCGAAATGCGGATCTCGTCCCCCGCCTCCAGCGTGAACGGCAGGTCCGGAACCAGGGACGTGCCCGTGGACAGCAGCGCGCCCGCCGGAAACTCCTCCTCGCGGAACAAGAACGCGGCCAGCTCGGGCACGGTCCGGCGCAGCCCGGCCGTGCTGGCCTGTCCGGTCCACGCGCTCCCGCCGCCCCGGCTGATGGTCATCTCGATAGTGAGCCCGTACGGGTCCGGGACTTCCCAGGCCGGCCGGATCCCCGGCCCGGCCGCGCAGCCGCCCAGGTAGATCTTGGCCTGCGGCAGGTAGAGCGGGTTCTCCCCCTCGATCGACCGGGAGCTCATGTCGTTGCAGATGGTGTAGCCGACCACGTCGCCGTCGGCGTTGAGCACGGCGGCGAGCTCCGGCTCGGGCACGTCCACCTGCGAGTCCGCGCGTGCGCTGACCCGGTCACCGGGACCGGCCACCCGCCACGCGGCTGACTTGAAGAACAGCTCCGGCCGCGGCGCCGAGTACACCCGGTCGTAGATGTCGGCCGAATCCAGGCTCTCCTGGACCCGCGCGTGCATGCTCCGCTCGTAGGTCACCCCGGCGGCCCACACCTCGGTGGCCCCGTCCACGGGCGCCAGCACCTTAATTCTCCGCAACGGATCCTGTCCGTGGCCCGTCCCCCCGGCCCCGTCAGCCAGGACGGTTTCACAGGCACCACGGATCCAGGTGACAGGCCGGCCCAGCAGCTCGGCCATCGTCGCGACCCCCGGGAGGGGCCAGGCCTGATCACCGTCGAGCACCCCGACCTGCGGGGCGCCCTCGCCCGCGCGGTACCTGATCAGCTGCACGGATCTCCCTCCGCCCGGTGCGGCGGACCAACCCGGGCCGCCCTCCGGCAGCGTACGGCGGAGGGTCGCTCACGTCAACGGTTCATCAGACCAACGAATGACTTCATCTGATGAAGTGCTTGACGTCTGGGAAGCGGGAACGTAGCCTCGGGCTGGTCAGCACCCCGCTGACCTGGAACGCCCGACTAGGAGCGCCCCAGCGGATGGCCCGACCAGGATCGCCCGACCAGGATTGGAAGCGCTGCCCGTGAACGCCGCATACCCCGGCCAGGCCCGGCACGCCCAGGTGGTGCATGCGCTGGGGGCGGCGATCGTGCGCGGTGAGCTCGGCCCGGGCAGCCCGGTTCCCACCGAGGACGAGCTGGTCAGCCGGTTCGAGGTGGGCCGTTCGGCGCTGCGCGAGGGCGTGAAGGTGCTGGCCGGCAAGGGACTGCTGGAGAGCCGCACCAGCGCCGGGACCCGGGTGCGCCCGCGCGAATCGTGGAACCTGCTCGATCCGGACGTACTGCGCTGGCGGTACTCCGAGGACCCCAGCCCGGCGGACATCCGCGCCCTGGCCGACCTGCGGGTTGCACTGGAGCCCGGCGCGGCCCGGCTGGCCGCCGAGTCGGCCAGCGCGGCCCAGCGCGGCGTGATCGCCGCGGCCATGACCACGCTGTGGGCGACGGTCGAGTCGCCGGACGAGTTCATCGCGGCCGACCTGGCCTTCCACCGGGCCGTGTTCGCGGCCTGCGAGAACGACCTGCTGCTGTACATCCACGACGTGGTCAGCGTGGCGCTCGGCGCGATCCGCCCGCTGCACACCCTTTCGGTCGCCCACAACCGCGAGACGCTGCCCACCCATCAGCGGGTGGCCGACGCCATCCAGCGCGGTCACCACCGCAAGGCCGAGGCCGCGATGCGCGAGATCGTCGAGGGCGCCCGCGCCGACCTGATCCGCGAGCAGAACGCGGACCTCGCACGTGAACAGGACGCCGAAGGAGCAGGAACACCATGACCCCCGTCCCCGGTGAGGTGCGGCTGGACGTGCGCGGCCACGTCGCCGAGCTGACTATCGACCGGCCCGCCAAGCTCAACGCGTTCACCCCGCCGATGACCGGGGCGCTGGCCGGCCACGTGGCCCGGCTGAACGACGACCCCGAGATCCGCGTGGTCATCCTGACCGGCACCGGACGGGCGTTCTGCGCCGGCAGCGACATCGCCGGGCTGGACGACTACGCGACCCCGTGGCAGTTCGGGAACCGCCCGGACTACTGCGACGCGATCCGGGCCCTCCGCAAGCCGGTCATCGCCGCGGTGAACGGGTACGCCCTCGGCGGGGGCCTGGAACTGGCCCTGGGCTGCGACATCCGGCTCGCCGCCGGGCCGGCCACGTTCGCCGCCCCGGAGATCAAGCTGGGCTGGATCGGCGGCGGCGGGATGTCCGCGCTGCTCGCGCACAGCATCGGCCCGGGCAACGCCGCGGTCATGCTGCTCACCGGCGA
>DATCFY010000010.1:0-14361 GCA_036509255.1 Streptosporangiaceae bacterium | reverse complement strand
GCGCCCGCCATCCCCCAGCAGAGCAGGCCGCGGGCCAGCAGGGTGCCGATCATGATGTACCGGCGCCCGTCCCGGACCCGGTCCAGCATCGGCCCGATGAACGGGGCCAGCACGGCGAACGGCGCCATCGTGATGAGCAGGGTGAGCGCGATCCTGCCTCGGGCCTGGTCCACTGAGGTGCTGAAGAACAGCGTCCCGGCCAGGGCGACGGCCACGAACGCGTCAGCCGCGGCGCCTGCCGCGGTCAGCTCGATGACCCGGTCCAGCCCGGTCCGGCCGGCCCCGGAGGCCTGGGTCAGCCTGCGGATGACCCGGCCGGTGCCTCGCGCGGTGGACGCGCCGACCCGGCCGGTCGAGCGCACCCCGGACGCGAAACCGCCGGCCGCCCGCCTCGCTTGCGGCCGCGCACCGGACAGTCCCATGGTCCCAGTATTCTGCGTTCTCAGAGGGGCAACGACCCCGACGGGCCAGACTTCGCTGGCTGATGTGGTTTCTGACGCACAGCCGGTGCGTGAATGGGGGACAATTGCTCACCGTGAGCCCTGGGCGTGCACGGAGCAAGGAACCGGATGACGCCTGCGCGCAGGCGGTTGACTTGGCGCGCGGCGCGGCTGAGGAGATGGCGGGGGCCGAACGCGTCGGCGAGCACCTCGGCGTCACGGCCGACGGGGACCGGGTGGTGACGCACCTGTTCAGCTGCCTCGATCCCGCCTACCGCGGCTGGTGCTGGGCGATCACCGTGGCCCGGGCCTCCCGGGCCAAGAACGTCACCGTCGATGAGAGCCTGCTGATCCCGGGGGCGGACGCGATCCTGGCCCCGGACTGGGTGCCCTGGCGGGAGCGGCTGCTGCCCGGCGACCTGGGCGTAGGGGACCTGCTCCCGGCGCCTCCGGATGACCCCCGGCTGGTACCGGCCGCGTCCCTGGAAGGGGACGACGGGGTGGCCGACTGGGGCGAGACGGCCTGGGCCATGCCTGGGACTGAGCCCGAAGACCTGGTCCCGGTCCCGGCCGCCGGGCCGTTGACCGAAGACCTGGACGACCCCGCCGAAGACCTGGACGCCCCGGCCGAAGGCCAGGGCTACACCTCCGACGCCGCAACGGAAGACCTCGCCGGCGCCGTCTCCGTGGCGGCGGGGGCTGGCGCCACCGCGACGGAGGGTCTCGGGGAGCGGCCGCCGCGGGCCCGGGTGCTCTCAGCGATCGGCCGGGACGATACCGCGCTGCGCTGGTACACCAGTGAGCATGGTCCCAAGACGCCGCTGGCCAGCGCCGCCCCCGGCCTGTGCTCGGGGTGCGGGTTCTTCGTGCGGCTGGGCGGCCCGCTGGGACGGGTGTTCGGGGTCTGCGCGAATGAGTACGCGCCCGACGATGGCCGGGTCGTCTCCGTCGATCATGGCTGCGGGGCGCATTCCGAGGGCGTGACCGCAGCGACCGCGGACCAGCCGTTGCGGCCGGTTATCGACGAGCTCGGCTACGAGCTGGTGGACATGCCCGGTGTGTCGATCGAGGAGACGGTCTTCGAGCCGCTCGACCACAACTAGCAGCCAGGTCAGCGCGCGCCCGGCCAGATCTGGCGGCGCAGTCAGCTCCGGGGCGCCGAACGGCGCTTCGCCTGCCGCGCCCGGGCGCGCTTCAGCCGGGGCACGTACCACAGGCCGAACAGGCCCAGGCACAGACCGACCGCGCAAGTCCAGACCCACCAGCGGTCACCTGGCGACAGATCGTCGCGCAGCACCAGGACGCTGATCAGGCCGATGGCCCACGCGGCGGTGATGACCGCGGTCACGAGCTGGTCATTGGCCTCCAGCGGCGGCGGCGCGGGCCGAAGTTTCCTGGTCACCTAACCCAGGCTAACGGCCTTCCGCGTGGTGTACTTGGTCCACGCCCCGTTGGGGTGCCACCCGTTCGCCTTGCTAACGGTTTGACGGAATGCTCGCGGCCCGCATATCGTTAGCAAAAGTAATGACTCAGGCTAAAGATAATGACAACCTCGGGGACCAGGTCCGACGCGGGCCTGGCAACAGTGCTACGGATCTCGGTGAGCCGTCTGGCTCGCCGGCTGCGGGTCGAGCGGACCGCGCCCGGCCAGGCAGAGCCGGTGCTTTCCGACACGCAGTTCGCCGCCTTGGCGACGCTGGAGAAGCACGGCGCGATGAGCCCGGGCGAGCTGGCCGGGCACGAGCGGGTACAGCCGCCGTCGATGACGCGCGTCATTGCCGCCCTGGAGGAATGGAAGCTCGTCACGCGAGCAGCACATGCCTCCGACCGGCGGCAGGTGGTCCTGACCGTAACCCCAGCGGGCCTGGAACTGGTGACGAAGTCCCGCCGGCGGCGGGACGCCTGGCTGGCCCGGCGGCTGAACGAGCTGACTCCACAGGAGCGGGCGACGCTGCGCGCCGCCGCGCCGATTCTGGAGAAGCTCAGCCAGTCCTGACCGGGCCTGGCGACGGCGCGCCGGCCAAGAGTGGTTCCCGGCTGCGGACCTTCCGGTCCCTGGGGACCCGCAACTACCGGCTGTTCGCCATCGGCCAGGTCGTCTCCAACAGTGGCACCTGGATGCAGCGGGTGGCCCAGGACTGGCTGGTCCTCCAGCTGACCCACGGCAGCGGCACCGCGCTGGGCATCGCGACGGGGCTGCAGTTCCTGCCCATGCTGGCCAGCCCCTGGGGCGGGGCGGTCGCGGACCGCTACTCCAAGCGGCGCATCCTGATGATGACGCAGACCGCCATGGGGCTGCTCGCGCTGATCCTCGGCGTACTGGCGGTGACCGGGACGGTCCGGGTCTGGCAGGTCTTCGCGCTGGCCTTCGGGCTGGGCCTGGCCACGGTGGTGGACAACCCCACCCGGCAGGCGTTCGTGACCGAGATGGTCGGCCACGCCGACATGCCCAACGCCATCGCCCTGAACAGCGCGATCTTCAACCTGGCCCGCATCGCCGGGCCGGCCGCCGCCGGGCTGGTGATCGGCGCGCTAGGCACGCCCACCGCCTTTTTCCTCAACGCGGCCTCCTATCTCGCGGTGCTCACCGGCCTCAAGCTGATGCGGCCCGGCGAGCTGCACCCGGTCGAGCGGGTGCCCCGGCAGCGGGGCCAGCTCCGCGAGGGGTTCGCCTACGTGCGCGCCCGGCCCGAGCTGCTGCTGCCCATGGTGCTGATCTTCTTCGTGGCTACCTTCGGGATGAACTTCCAGGTGACCAACGCGCTTATGTCCCGGCAGGTGTTCCACACCGGGGCCACCGCGTTCGGCGTGGCCTCCGCGGTGTTCGCGGTGGGCGCGCTGGCCGGGGCCCTGCTCGCCGCCCGGCGCAGCAAGCCCGGGCTGCGCCTGCTGGTCACCGCCGCGTTCTCATTCGGCCTGCTGGAAGTGCTCACCGCACTGATGCCCTCGTTCTGGCTGTTCCTGGCCATGCTGGTGCCGACCGGGCTCATCCTGCTGACGCTGAACACGGCGGCTAACTCCACAGTCCAGCTCGCCTCGGCCCCGGATATGCGCGGCCGGGTGATGGGGCTGTACATGCTGGTGTTGCTCGGCGGTGCGCCGCTCGGGTCACCGATGGTCGGCTGGGTTGCGGAGCATTTCGGCCCGCGGATGAGCCTGCTGGCCGGCGGGGTCATCTCGGCGGCCGCGGCCGGCGTCATCGGCCTGCTGGTCGCCCGGCGGCGCGGGGTGGGGGCCCGGGACTATCTGCGCCCGGCCGCGCTAGCCCGCATGGTCGCCTGAGGCGTTTCTTCCCCCGGCGCGCGGCTGGCCCCGGCGGCTGGTGCTACGAATGGGATATGAGGCTGTTCGTCGCGGTCGGGGTGCCGGCGCAGGCGGCCGACGTGCTGGACGAGGCGGTGGCCCAGTTCCGGCCGTCATGGCCTGAGCTGCGCTGGACGGGCCGTGACGCCTGGCACGTCACGCTGGCCTTCCTCGGCGAGGTGAACGAGCAGGCCGGCGTCCGGCTGATGCCGCGGCTGGAACGCGCCGCGGCCCGCCACCCCACCCTCCTGGTCTCCCTGCGCGGGGCGGGCGCGTTCCCCGGCGCCGCCCGGGCCCGGGTGCTGTGGACCGGGGTGCAGGACGAGCCGCGCGGGCTCGCCGCCCTGGCCGCGTCGGTGGCGGCCGGAGCGAGGCGGGCGGGCGCGGTGCCGGCGGAGGAGGGCAGGCGCTTCCAGCCGCACCTGACCCTGGCCCGGTGCCGGGCCCCCGTTGACATGCGGCCGCTGGTGGACAGCCTGTCCGGATACACCGGCACGCCGTGGACCGCGGGGGAGATCCACCTGATCCGCAGTCATCTGCCCGGCGGCCGCGCCCACGACCGGCCGCGGTACGAGACCCTGGCCAGCTGGCCGCTGCGAGTATCGGCCGTGCCCGGGACGTAGGCCCCGGGCATAGGCTGCCTGATGTGAACCGCACGACCCGGTGGCTGCTTCCCCTGGTGCTCGCGATCCTGGTGGCGGGCGCGCTCATCGGCGCGGTCGTGCGCTTAGCCGTTTCCCGCCGTCCTACAGCCGCTCGATGACGTAGTCGACGCAGGCGGTCAGCGCCTCCACGTCGGCCGGGTCCACCGCGGGGAACATGCCGATCCGCAGCTGGTTACGGCCCAGCTTGCGGTACGGCTCGGTGTCCACGATCCCGTTCGCCCGCAGGGCCGCCGCCACGGCCGCCGCGTCAACGCTCTCGGTGAAGTCGATGGTGCCCACGACCTGGGACCGCTGCGCGGGATCGGTGACGAACGGGGTGGCGTAGGGCGCCTTCTCGGCCCAGGTGTACAGCCGCGACGAGGAATCGGCGGTCCGCTCCACCGCCCAGCTGAGACCGCCCTGGCCCAGCATCCATTCCACCTGGTCGGCCAGCAGCAGCAGCGTCGCCACCGACGGGGTGTTGTACGTCTGCTGCTTGGCGGAGTTGTCGATGGCCACCGGCAGCGAGAAGAACTCGGGGATGTAGCGGCCGCTGGCCGCGATCTCGGCGGCGCGGTCCAGCGCCGCCGGCGACATCAGCGCGAGCCACAGCCCGCCGTCAGAGCCGAAGCACTTCTGCGGCGCGAAGTAGTACACGTCACAGTCGCCGGCCTGGACCGGGAGGCCCCCGGCGCCGCTCGTGGCGTCCACGATCACCAGCGCCCCGGGGTCGGTCTCCCGCACCCGGCGGACGGGCATGGCCACGCCGGTGGAGGTCTCGTTGTGGGTCAGCGCGTAGGTGTCCACCCCGGTCTCGTCCCGCGCCACCGGGTGGCTACCGGGCGGCGAGGCGATCACCGTCGGGTCATCCAGCCAGGGAGCGGCCTGGGCGACCTTGCTGAACTTCGCGGAGAACTCGCCGAACGACAGGTGCTGCGACTTCTGCCGGATCAGCCCGAACGCGGCGATCTCCCAGAACGCCGTGGTCCCGCCGTTGCCCAGGACAACCTGGTACCCGTCGGGGACCGCGAACAGCTCGGCCAGGCCCTCCCTGACCCGCCGGACCAGGGAGCGGACCGGGGCCTGGCGGTGCGAGGTACCGAGATAGCTGGCGGACGACGCGGCCAGCGCCGTGAGCTGCTCAGGGCGGATCTTGGAGGGCCCGCAGCCGAAGCGTCCGTCGGCCGGCTTCAGACCCGCGGGAATGGCGATGTCGGTCACGCTGCCAGCCTATCCAGCCCCGGGGAGCAGGCCGCCTGGCTCCGGCCCGCTCCCCAGTTCTGTCACACCTCGCCGAGGACCTGCTCCGCGCCGGGGACGTCGCTGACAGGGCGGGACGGCGGCCCCACATAACGGGCGCTGGGCCGGACGAGACGGCCGGTCTGCTTCTGCTCCAGGATGTGCGCGGCCCAGCCCGCGGTCCTCGCGCAGGTGAACATGGACGTGAACATGTGCGGCGGGACCTCCGCGAAGTCCAGCACGATGGCCGCCCAGAACTCCACGTTCGTGGCCAGCACCCGGTCCGGCCGGCGAGCGTGCAGTTCGGTCAGGGCCGCCTCCTCCAGGGCCTCGGCCACCTCTGCGCGCGGGGCCCCGAGTTCCTTGGCCGTCCGCCGCAGCACCCGGGCCCGGGGGTCCTCGGCCCGGTACACCCGGTGCCCGAAGCCCATCAGCCGGTCGCCGCGGTCCAGGGAGGCCTTGACGAACTTGACCGCGTCGCCGGTCCGCTCGACTTCCTCGATCATGGACAGCACGCGCGCGGGCGCGCCACCGTGCAGCGGCCCGGACATCGCGCCGACCGCGCCGGACAGGGAGGCGGCCACGTCCGCACCAGTCGAGGCGATGACCCGGGCGGTAAACGTGGAGGCGTTCATGCCGTGCTCGGCAGCGGAGGCCCAGTACGCGTCGACGGCCTTGACATGCCGCGGGTCAGGGTCGCCCCGCCAGCGGATCATGAAGCGCTCGACGATATTGCGCGCCTCGTCGATCCGCTCCTGCGGGACCGGCGGCAGCCCGGGGCCCCGGGCCGACTGGGCCACGAACGACAGCGCCATGACCGAGGCGCGGGCCAGGTCGTCACGGGCCTGCTCGTCGTCGATGTCCAGCAGCTGGCGCATGCCCCAGGCGGGGGCCAGCATGGCGAGCGCGCTCTGTACGTCCACCCGGATATCGCCGGAGTGCACGGGGATCGGGTAGGGCTCAGCGGGGGGCAGCCCCGGAGCGAACTTGTTGTCCACCAGCAGGCCCCACACGTGGCCGAACGACACGTGGCCAACGAGTTCCTCGATGTCCACGCCCCGGTAGCGGAGTGCCCCGCCCTCCCGGTCCGGCTCGGCGATCGTTGTCTCGAAGGCGACGACGCCTTCGAGCCCAGGCACGAAATCGGACATGTGCGGTCCTCCGTGGTCCTCGTGTGTCCTCGTGAGCTGCGGGGAATGCGTACCGGGAGGAGGGGTGCCTCCCTGCGGCTGCCCATTTGAGTCAGCCGGGTTAATTCAACCCTGCTGGCACAATAATCCGGTAGATCGGCTGACCGTGACACTGGGCACGCTGGACCGATGCACCCGCCGGGACGGCCGGTGTGTGAGGATCATTCCCGTGGAAGCGTCCCGTCATCCCCTGGATGAAGCCGAGGCCCCGGCCGAGCCTGTGGTGCTGTTCGCCCACTGGATGGACGACGTGGTCAGCGCGGGCCTGCCCGAGCCCACCGCCATGGTGCTCGCCACCGTCTCCCCGGCCGGCCGCCCCCGCGCCCGTACCGTGCTGCTGAAGGATTACGGCCCGGAGGGCTTCGTTTTCTATACCAACCGGACCTCGGCCAAGGGGCAGCACCTGGCCGGGCAGCCGTACGCCTGCCTCGTCTTCCCCTGGCATCCCATCCAGCGGCAAGTGATCATCGAAGGTCCGGTGGAGGCCCTGTCCACCACCGAGAGCGAGCCTTACTTCCACTCCCGGCCGCGCGGCTCGCAGCTCGGCGCCTGGGCCAGCCGGCAGTCGTCCGTGCTGGCGTCCCGCGCGGAGCTGGAAGAGCGCTACCAGGAACTGGAGGCCCGCTGGCCGGAGGGGACCACCGTGCCGATGGCGGATTTCTGGGGCGGCTACCGGGTCCTGCCGGAGGTCATGGAGTTCTGGGAGGGGCGGCCGAGCCGTCTGCACGACCGGCTCCGCTACCGCCGCGACGGCCAGGACTGGGTACTCGAGCGGCTGGCGCCGTAGATCCCCGGCCCCGCCTGATCCGCGAGGCCAGCACGCCGTCACCCGCTCGCCGGGCCGTGGTTGCGCCCAGCCGGCATAGCATCAGGTGAGGAGGGAGGCCTGGAGACGGTGCATGGGCTCATCGACACCACCGAGATGTACCTCCGCACGATCTTCGAACTGGAAGAGGAGGGCATCGTCCCGCTGCGGGCGCGCATAGCGGAGCGGCTGTCACAGAGCGGGCCGACGGTCAGCCAGACCGTGGCGCGCATGGAGCGCGACGGGCTGGTCAAGGTGGAGGGCGACCGTCAGCTCTCGCTCACCCCCGCGGGCGCGACCCTGGCCATGCGGGTGATGCGCAAGCACCGCCTGGCCGAGTGCCTTCTGGTCGGGGTCATCGGGCTGCCCTGGGAAGAGGTGCACGTCGAGGCCTGCCGGTGGGAGCACGTGATCTCGGAAAACGTCGAGCGCAGGCTGGTGGAGCTGCTCGAGTACCCGGTCGCCTGCCCGCACGGCAACATCATCCCCGGCCTGGACGAGCTCGGCGTGCCGCCCGACGCACGGCAGCGATCGGTAGCCGCCGGGGAAGAACAGGCCGAGGCGATGACGGCGGTCGCGGCGAAGCTTGCGGCCCCGGTAACGGTCCTGCGGATCAGCGAACAAGTCCAAAGCGATCCTTCGCTGATGCTTAAACTCAAGCGGATCGGGATACAACCCGGACGCGAGGTGACACTCGCGGTAAGCGACGAGGGTGTGCGGGTGACCAGTGAGGACAGGGTTGGCAGGGTCACGGCGGAGCTGCCCCGCCTGGTGGCCGCCCATGTCTTTGTCGCCAGGCGCTGAACGTGGCCCAGGCTGTCAGTACCCGCCTGGACCTCCACGCCGCTATCCGCCTCCATGGGGGTGTGGCCGGTGACTGAGCGGCCAGTAAGTGAGCAGGCTGCGGCCTACGAGGCCTACTTGCCGGCCCAGACCATCCTGGCCCAGATCGCCGCGGCCGTGGTGGTCACCGACCGGCAGGGCAACCTCCTCTACGCCAATCCTTTCGCGGCCGCGCTGTTCGGTTTCCCCGACGGGGGCAAGCTGCTCGGCCGGCCGGTGCTGTCCCTGGCGTTCACCGGCGGCGACGTCGGGAAGGCGGCGGAGCTGGCCAAACAGGTGCTCCGCGGCCGTGGCGGGGACGGCACGTTCGCGGTCATCCGCGGCGACGGGTCGCGCGTGTTCGTCCGTGCCCAGGCCATGCCCCTGCGCCACCCGTCGGGCTCGATCGACGGCATCGTCATCCTCGCGCGGGAGGCCAGCCGGCGCAGCAGCCGCCGGGAACGTGACCGGGTGGCGCTGCTCGAGCGCATCGGTGAGCAGCTGGCCGGGTCGCTCGAGTTCGGCACCACCCTGCGGCACGTGGCCGAGACGCTGGTGCCGCAGTTCGCCGACCACTGCATTATCGACCTGTTCCGGGGAGACAGGCTGATCCGCCAGGTGCAGACGAACGCGGGCGGCTGGATTCCGCCGGCGGGCAGCTGGGCCCGGGTCGGCGACCCGATCAGGTACCCCGACGGGCACTTCTGCCAGCAGGCGATGACCCGCCTGGAGGCGGTGGTGCTGGAGAACCTCGACGAGATACAGCCGCCGCGGGCCCCCAGCCAGCCCAGCCTGCAGGCCGCCGAGGGCGTCGGCCTGCGCTCGGTCGTGGCCGCCCCGCTGATCGCCCGGGGCGAGCTGCTCGGCGTGATGAGCCTCGCGCTGTCCGGCCTGACTAAGCGGCACGAGCAGTACTACGACGCGGACGACCGCGATTTCCTCAGCGCGGTGGCCAGCCGGGTCGCGGTGGCCATCGACAACGCGCTGCTGTTCGAGGAGGAGCGGCGGACCGCCCTCGCCTTCCAGACCAGCCTGCTACCCCAGCAGCTGCCCACGCTGGACGGGCTGGAGGTGGCCTGCCGGTACGTGCCCGCCAAGCCACTGGTGACGCACGGCCAGGGCATCCAGACGCAGGTCGGCGGGGACTGGTACGACATCATCCCGCTGTCAGCGGGCCGGGTCGGCATCGTCATCGGTGACGTGGAGGGGCGCGGAGCCCGGGCGGCCGCGGTCATGGGCCAGCTCCGCGCCGCGCTGCGCGCCTTCGCCCAGGATGACAAGCCGCCCGCGGAGATCCTGCGCAAGCTGGACGAGTGGTGCCGCACTCTCAGCCTGGCCAAGGGGCACGCCAACGACCCTGGGGCACCCGACCCGCCCACGGTCAGCTGCACCTACCTGGTCTACGACGCGTGGTCCCGCACGCTGTCGTTCGCCAACGCCGGCCACGACGCGCCGCTGCTCATCGTCGGCGGCGAGGTCGGCGAGCTGGAGATGGAACATAAGGGCGTGCTGCTCGGCGTCCGCGGGAAGGGTCTGCCCGCGCTGCCGACCTACCGGGAGGAGACCCGTTATCTGCCGGCCGGTTCCGGGCTGGTGCTGTACACCGACGGGCTCACCGACCGGCGGCACCGGTCCGACGGACTCGGTACCTATTCCGAGGACGACGCCCGGCTGATGCTGCACCAGGCGGTGCGCCGGGTGGCGCACGGCGACGTCGAGCAGATCGCGCAGGCCGCGCAGGAGGCGGTGCCGGGAGACATCGACGACGACATGGCCATCGTCGCCATCCGAACGTCATCCGTGGACCTGGCCTCCTGGGACTGCACCTTCCCCGCCGAGCCGATCAAGGTGTCCGAGGCGCGCAGGCTGGCTGAGGCCACGTTCCGGTCCTGGGGGATGGAAGGCGAGCAGGTCGAGCTGACCTGCCTGCTGGTCTCCGAGGTCGTCACCAACGTCGTGCTGCACACGGCCGCGTCGCGGGCGCCTCGCCGGGCGCTGACCCTGGAGGTGGCCGGCGCGGCCGCCCAGCGGCCACCCGGGCTGGCCGCCGGCTGGGCCCCGGTCGCGTTCAGCGACGAAGGCGCGGCCGAGGCAGGCAAGACCTTCACCCTGAGGTTGCGCCGCGGCGGCGAGGCGGTGTGGGTCGAGGTGTTCGACAACGACCTGCGGCTCCCGCGGATCCGCAGCGCGGGCGAGACTGACGAAGGCGGCCGCGGGCTTTACCTCGTCGATCAGCTGGCCACCCGGTGGGGGTCCCGGCCGACCCGGGACGGCAAAGCGGTCTGGTTCGAGATGCCGCTGCGTCCCGACCCGGTCGGCTGACCGGGCGGCGTCCTCGTCACCCGCCGTGCGCCTGGTTCACCCGCTGTGGGTCTGGTAGGCCCAGAGGGCGAGGAGCGCCAGGATCACCGCAGCCATGATGATGATCCAGGTGCGGCCGGTCGCGTTGCCCATCCCCAGGCGGCGCCGACCCCGGGTCACGCCGAACGCGACTAGGGCGGCGATGAGCACCAGCAGGATAATCCCGTCCGTCATGCCGGCCTCCGAGGCTCGCGTTCCCATGGCCGGCCGGGGGTGCTGCCGGGCCGGCCACTGGTAACGAGCATAAGGCCGGCCAGGCCACCGCTCCGGTCCGCAGATCGAGCGGGTCCAGGCCCGTCATCCCGTCCGGCTGATCCACGCACTCGCGGAGTTTGCGCAACACTGTCACCTGCCGGTCCAGCGCCTGGATCCGGTCTTCCACCAGCTGCGCGGCCCTGGCCCGCTGCCCGGGCGCTATCGCCCGGCCCAGGGCCAGCCTGGCCAGCGGCTTGACCTCCTCCAGGCGGAAGCCCAGGTCCTTGAGGGCCAGCGCGGTCTCGATATAACCGCAGTACTCGCGCGGGTACTTGCGGGTGCCGCCGCTGGTGCGCCGGGGCTCGGGCAGGATCCCGAGTTCCTCGTAGTACCGGATGGTCCGGCTGCTCACGCCCGCGGCCTTGGCCAGCTGGCCGATGCTGACCAGCCCCGCCACGTCATCGATGGTGTCCATAGTGTTGCGTTTCCCCCGGGTCTACCCCTCGCGTGGGCCAACCCCGGCCACGCGTTCGGATGCGTTCAGTAATCAGTAATCACGGATAGTAGCGATTACCGTCCGCCCCGAGGGTGATTCCCAGGTCAAGCAGCCGCCGGGGTAGCTCACGACGCGTGGGCCCTAGGAAATATTTAGTTTGAGTTGAAGGTTTTCTTCAAGTAGAAGATGCACTAATCGTGGACTCAGGTAGGAGCCCACGATGTCACCTGGAGGCGAGCTTCATGTTGCTGACCACGTTTGACCCCTTCACCAGGGATTTTGACCGCAGGATTGAGCGGGCCTTCGGCCCGGCCTGGTCCTCATTCCGCCCGGGCACGGCCGCGGGCATGCCGATGGACGCCACCCGGACTGAGGACGGCCTCGTGCTGCGCTTCGACCTGCCGGGTATCGACCCCGCCAGTATCGAGGTCACCGTGGACCGAGGTGTGCTCAGCATCAGCGCCAAGCGGGACGAGGAGCTGGCCGAGGGGGAGAAGCCGTACATCCGCGAGCGCGTGACCGGCACGTTCTCCCGCCGGATCCGGCTCGGTAGCGCGATCGACTCCGACAAGGTCGAGGCCGGGTACGTCCACGGCGTGCTGACCGTGCAGGTCCCGGTCGCCGAGGCGGCCAAGCCGCGCAAGGTCGAGATCCAGAGCGAGGCGCCAAAGGGCCTCACCGCCTGATCGAGCACCTCGTGACGCGCTGACCAATGGCCGCAGGACCGGTCAGCGCGGGCCGTAGGATTCACATCGCCGGGCCCGGACAGCCAGCTGTCCGGGCCCGCGATCAGTATGGAGAGAGTCATGCCGTCGCTGCCGTTCGAGGACGAGAACCTGCCGTTGTTCACCGTCGGGCAGGTCTCGGCCATGCTCGAGATCCAGCAGGCCTTCCTGCGCCGGCTCGACGACTTCGGGGTAGTGGTCCCGTCCCGGTCCAGCGGCCGGCAGCGCCGGTACACCCGCAACGAGATCACCGTGATCCAGTACGTGGTGCGGCTCGCTGACGAGGGGATGACGCTGCCGTCGATCCGCCGGGTCCTGCAGCTGGAACAGCGGGTCAGGGAGCTGGAGACGGAGCGCGACGCGCTCCGCGAGGCGCTGCGGGAAGTCCAGCAGCGCCTCGCAGGGCCCGCTTCCGCGGTGCCCGGCTGGGAGCCCGGCCGACCTGGTGATCAGCCGTAGCCTGGTGGTGGCCCCTCAGGCCATCTGGGCGAGTATCGGGTCCGGTTAGCGGCCGGTCCGGTCGCTCTTCGTTATAGAAAGAAGGGCCTTCCCGCTGACCCGTACCTCCGCGGCCTGCACGCTGCGGCGGATATCTCGGGCCGAGCGCAGATCTGCTGCCGTGATTCCTGCGTGACACCACAGGCTTACCCGGTCGCCGAACGACTGGCGGCCCTGGCACGCGCTCAAGGCGCGTTCCAGGGCGCATGACTTCGTCCCGCGTTCTTAGCTAGACGTCCGTGCGGTAGAAGTTCAGGTAGGAGCGGGACGGCGTGGGACCGCGCTGGTCCTGGTAGCGCGAGCCGTACACGCTGGAACCGTACGGGTGCTCCGCCGGTGAGCTGGTCCGGAATAGGCACAGCTGGCCGATCTTCATCCCCGGCCAGAGCTTGATCGGGAGCGTGGCCACGTTCGACAACTCCAGGGTGACGTGGCCGGAAAAGCCCGGATCGATCCAGCCGGCGGTCGAGTGAGTCAGCAGCCCGAGCCGGCCGAGCGAGCTCTTGCCTTCCAGCCGCCCGGCCAGGTCATCGGGCAGCGACACCACCTCGTAGGTGGACGCGAGCACGAATTCCCCCGGGTGCAGGACGAAGGGATCCTTGCCCTCCGTCTCCACCAGCCGGGTCAGGTCGGGCTGTTCCACCGCGGGATCGATGTGCGGGTAACGGTGGTTCTCGAAGACCCGGAAGTAGCGGTCCAGGCGCACGTCGATGCTGGACGGCTGAATCAGCTCAGGCGTATACGGATCGAGCCGGACCCTGCCGGAATCGACTTCCGCACGGATGTCACGGTCGGAGAGGAGCACCCTGGCAACCTACCGGCTGTGCGCACCCTTGCGGCCGGCGCTTCCGGTACTATGTCGGGGCGGCGTCAGCACCCCGGGACGGGCCCTGGCGGGCGCATGCGGGTGTAGTTCAATGGTAGAACGTCAGCTTCCCAAGCTGATAGTGCGAGTTCGATTCTCGTCACCCGCTCCAGCTAGGTTCGTGCAGGTCAGCGCGGATGTCCCGAGCGCGACCAGTTCCCTCTTCCAGACGGTTGTTGATCTTCTGTGCCATTAGCGTGCCATTAGCCCACGGGGGCGAGCGCGCCCGCCTGGCCGTCGCCGTCCTCGTCGCCGGGCTGCTGCTCGGCTTGGACGTGATGGTCGATGGCGCTTGTGATGGCCTGGTCCGCGCCGCGGGCCTCGTGCTGGTAGATCATGGCCGCCCGCTCGCTGTCGTGCCCCATCCGGGCCATCAGATCCCGCAGGCCCGCGCCGCTGGACGCCGCGAACGTGTTGCCGGTGTGCCGCAGATCGTGGAAGTGCAGACCTTCGGCGCCGATCGACCGGACAGCGTAGGGCCAGGCGGACATCTTGTTGAAGTTGCCCCGGCGCAGCGGGCCGCCCTGGGCTCCGGGGAACGCCAGGGCTCCGGGTTCGTCCTTGACGTAGATCGTCAGGTGCTCGCGCAGTACCGGGATGATCACCCGCGGGATGCCGACGATGCGGCGCCCGGCCCGGGACTTGGGCGGGCCGAGCAGGATTTCACCCGTGGACCGCTCCACGAGCGCCGCCCGGACCCGCACGGTGCCCGCCTTCAGGTCGATATCGCAGCGCCGCAGCGCGGTCACTTCGCCCCAGCGCAGGCTGGCGGAGGTGG
>DATCFY010000009.1:0-38646 GCA_036509255.1 Streptosporangiaceae bacterium | reverse complement strand
AACATGGCCCGGACCGACCAGTTCTTCCAGATCATGAAGACCGCGGGCTACTGATCAAGCCCGCAGGCTGCTAAGCCAGCAGCCACACCCCGTTCCGCGGGCCCGGCACCGAGCCGGGCCCGCGGAACTGTCATGCCGGCGCCCGCAGGCCACCACCGGCACAGCTCACTAGCCACCCACCTGAGCCGACCCGCCCGGCACGTTCGCGTCCCGCCTGGTGGCTGTGCTCAGCCGCGAGGATCTCACCCCGGCACGGAAAGCCGCGACGGCGGCTGGGTGATCATCCAGCCGCCAGGCCTGGTGGTACAGCCCCTGATGCTGGTTCACATCGAAATAGAGCAAGCCCAGCAGGTGATCACGGCGCATACCGGCGAACAGGCCGGGAATCTTCGCGGCCTGCCCGGCACGCGGGCCGATGCCGATTTCGGACAGAAGGATTGGCTTCCGGGTGAACTTCCGGATGTTTCTCACCGTGTTGCCGATGACACTCCTGAACGTGTCGGCAGGCCTGAAGTAGTACCCATCGACGCCGATCCAGTCCACGTAGCGGTGGCCCGGCCACCAGCGCCGGACCAGCCCAGTGGCGCGGCTATGTCCGCTCATGACCCATAGCCAGGTCACGTTGGTTGCGCCCGACTGGCGGAACACCGTCACCACATGCCGCCATGCCGCCACCCACCGGGCTGGGTTGGCGTGATGCCATCCCCAGGGATACCAGCGGCCGTCCGCCTCAGGGGCGAAGCTTATGACGACGTGGCCGCCGTAGTGGCGGACCGCCGCGGCGAACTGGCGCAGGTAGCGGTCTGAGTTCCCGGCGGCGATAGCGGCCATCGATTGGTGCCAGGGCTCCATGTGGACTAGCACGACGGCTCCGGCCCGGGCGGCCGCAGTAGCAAAGCGGGCCCGGAATGGCATGCCCCAGCTGCTGTAGTAAACCGTGAGGTTGGGCTTGCGCCCAGCCACTGAGGTGAAGAGTGTCGCCGGCCGGTAGGTGCTGGCGGTGTCATGCTCGAAGACGCCGAGGTAGTGCATCGGCCCAGGGTCGCCGATGGCCGACTCGGGGGTGGGCGCGGAGCTGGCCTGGGGAAGCACGACCACGTGCCCGCCCCGGGGGACGGGTTCATGCCGGTACAGCCAGAGGGCGGAGCCGGCACCGGTGACCGTGATGGTCACTCCTACCGCCGCGATGAGCGCGGCAACGAGTCTGGCCCTATTCATAGACGAGCACTTCCGCAGCGGGGGCATGGGGGGCAGGGGAGCCGGCGAGAGTCACTTCCACCTTCTTCCGGGTGATCCAGCCCTGACGATGACAGGTGGCCATGCCGTAGAAGCGGATCTGGCGCAGTACCAGGAGGTACCACAGGGCCGCGAAGGGCAGCAGTGCCGTTGAGGCCAGCCAGGAGGGCCACCGCTGGTCAGAGCGGCTCACGGTGACCAGGCGCAGAGCCACCGCAAGTGGCCAGGCGACCAGGGCGAGACAGCTGGCGAAGACCAGGTTACGGGTGGCCGGCCAGGCGAACGGTACCGCCAGGGACACCGCAGCCGACGCGAAGAAGGCGTACTGCTGATACACCACGAACCACCAGGCGTAGGAACGCAGGCGCAGATAGCGAATCCGCCACAGCGTCCGGATCGTGGAAGCCCGCATCCAGCGTGTCCACTGACGCAGGTGGTGCGACAGCGTTTCCGGATATACCGGCATCGACACCGCCGTGGGCTGATGGACAGCCCGTCCGTGCAGCAGGGAGAACATGCTCAGGGCGGTGTCATCGCCCAGGGTCACTGGGACCCCGAAGAATGTCTCCTCCAGGTAGGCGGGCAAGCTCTGGTGAATCAGCCAGCCCCGGTAAAGCGAGAAGGCACCCGGGTTAATCACCACATTTCCCCCGGCGACGCTCTGCGCACTCATGGCGAAAAGCTGGAAAGCGAGGGATCGCAGGCCCATGGCCCGGGTGAGAATGTTGGTCCTCAGGTTGTAGGCCATCTCCAGACCCGCAACCGAGGTCACGTCACGGCTGGCGAAGGGCTTGAGGCCTTCCTCGATGGCTCGCTGCTCGAGAGCGGAGTCCGAATCCATCGTGGCGTAGATGTCGGCAGAGGGTACCGCGCGGAAAGCAGCGGCCTGCGCGTGCTTTTTGCCCTGATTGTGCTGGCGTATCCACATGAATTCCGTGGTAGACGGGTAGGCCTGCCAGCGCGCACGGACATCGGTGTAATTGGCCGTGGAACCATCATCGACCACGATCACCCAGTCGGGTGCGCGGGTCTGGGCGAAGAGGGCGTAGATGGTCCGGTCAAGGATGGCTGGATCCTCGTTGTAGCAGGGGATCACGGCGGCGACGGCCAGGCGGTCCAGCTTGGCGCGCTGCGCATCCGTCACGGTGAAGGGGCGCTGGAACCACGCGAGGATGATCTGGGAGAGCACGAAAGTGAGGCTGATTGCCCACACCCCGAGCATCCAGCTCTCGCCCGGGGAGAATGCACCTAGGGCGGTCTTGTGCAGAAAGACCGAGCCGGCCACGATCATGGTGACTGGGAAGATCACCAGTCCCCGGCGCGGCCGGAAGGTTACCCGGGGAATCTCGAAGTTGCGGCTGACGTCTACGGCTCCATTGCCCTCTTCCCACGGCGGAAGAACAGCCGTACTGTCAATGTCAGCAGTAAGGTCGAGCACGCCGAGATCCCGAACACGATCCAGATCACGGCGCCGAACCCCGGACCGCCTTTCACGAAGTTTCCCCCCATTGGTTGTTCTAAGCAGCGGATTGTCATCGTAAGTCTCCATGACCCAGAAAAATCCTCCCGAGAGTGACCGGCTTTCGGTCATGGGAATCATATAATTTTCGGGCCGGATGTTCAGGTAAACATTCTAGGTGCTTATACCTTCTCATTTCCTTGCCGTGGCCGCAGGGCGCATTTTTTTGGATTACGCGCCATATCTCCGACGTTACTCGGCAAGCAGCACAAATCCACCTTAATTCCGGGCACCCAGCCACGTGACGCGCTGGCAGCTGGGCTGAACGTCCCTCAATCCTCCGGCCCAGAAAATGACGGAAGCTGCGGGCTGCGGGCTTCCGGCTGCGGGGCCGATCCATCGGCCCGGCACGGTACGGGGCGGAGGTCACCTCCGAGCCCAACGCCGCGTTCATCCCAAGGTGCTGGTCATCTCAGCTGGGCAGCGCTATTCCTGCTGGATGGCCTAGGCGATGGCAGCGGGACTACCGCAGCCGCATGTCGCTCGATCGCGGCCCGCATCCGTTCATGCACCGCATGCATGCTGCCCCGGTGCGGGGCGCTGAGCTGGACCGCACGGGTCAGTACCTGGTGAGGAACAGCCGACAGGGTGGCATCGAACAGCGACCACGACAGTTCGTCGAGCGCCGCGCGCACTGGCCCGGGCTCCTCGGTTCGCGCGCAGGTGTCGGCTAGTGCCTGCATCCGCTCGTCGAGTGCGGAGACAGATGCCACCCGATACGGGAAGGCGTCAACGGCCGGGCACAACGACGGTCGGGCATCGGTGGCTTCGAAGGCGCTGATCAGGGGGCTCACGTCACCTGCGGTCAGCGGGTCGTAGAGCCCGGGAAACGGCCTGGCCTCATACCCACGGTCGTAGCCGCTGAAGTAGATGGGCGCCGCGGAACCGGTCCGCGCGAGCACTCCGAGCGCCACGTCGAGCAGGGTGACCGGCCAGTCGAGGTCGCTGATGGCGTGCACCTGGAGCGAGCCGGGTTGCGCGCCTGCCTCGGCCGCCAGCAGCAACTGTGCCGACTGGAGTGCAGACTGAACGTAGAAGGCGATGCCGGTGTCATGCAGGCGGATCACTCCGCCGTCACACCAGTCCAGCAGCCGGGCATGGACGATCGAGTTGTCAATCACGTGGGTGAACCTCGCGACCGAGTAGGTGGCCAACCCGCGCGCCGCTGCCCGCCAGAGCAGCCACTCGGCGACTCGCTTGGAGGCCGTGTACACCTCGTCCGCGTAAGGACGCAAAGCCTTCCCGGTCGATGCGAAGATCACATGCGGAACCTCGAACGTAGCGGCGGCGCTGAGCACGTTGCAGGTGCCCAGTACGTTCGTGGTCACGGTGCGGTGCACCTCGTGCTCGGCGAGGCCCGGATCTCGCTGCCCGGCGACGTGGAAAACGATGTCGCATCTCGCCTGGTCGAAGGCGGCGGCCAGTTGATCTCTGTCCCTGATATCAGCCTGGACATACTCAGCGCCCGGAAGACGTGGCCAGCCCTGGGTGACGCCGCGGCTGACGCTTACCAACCGCGCGGGAGAGAACTGGGCCAGTTGTGCCATCAGCGCCGAGCCAATGCAGCCTGTGCCGCCGGTGACCAGTATCCGCTTCCCCTGCAGGCATGCCGCTAGGACGGGCCCCGGCAGATCGATGTCTTTCCGGACCGCGGCCAGGAATCTGGCGTACTCCTCCTGCGCTTCCGGCTTGCTGGCCAGCAGTGTCTGCGTAAGGCGAGCCAGGCACTTCAACTCTGCGCCCGTCAGGCACTGCCTGCCACGCGGCACCGCCTCATGCATGCCGGCGATGATCTCTGCGGCAGTCTGCACCATGCTCTCCATCCGGTTCAGCGTCTAAGGCCTCGGTCCTGGGCGGCGATCACGCCATCACGTCCCACAGCCCCCGTAACCAGGCTGCGGCTGGCGCAGGTCCGCTGGCGCACGCCTCGCTGCCCAGGCACCCGTCACCCGGCTCAAGATCAGGAATCCGATACACAATCTGGCGTTTGTGCTGGGCTAGTGAGCGGTCGTCGTGACCCATCAACGGCGGGCACCCGGTGACCGGGAAGATGATCTTATTCGCATGAGTGTCCTATTTATTCGAGACCTTAACAGAGTCCATACATATCCCCTCATGCCGAGACTCGCTGCGCCCCATATCATCCCAAACCATCTCCGTGCTGAGCGGATTGCGCGCAGGTGAGGCTACATGAGTCCCGGTCATCCCGCGAGTGGTTGCCAACGCCAGGCCGGTTCCATGGCAAAACTAATCGCTCTGTCACCATTGGCGCTCAGATATGCATGATCGTCGTATCTGCCGCTTTAGGGGCGACATTATGGCCTGCCATGCCTGGCGAACCAGCCCGAGGAGCAAAATGTTTGCGAGAAGCATAAGTGCCACAGGGATAAATGCGGTTACGGTGGTGCCCCTGAACCCGCAGAAGGGAAGCTGACATGATGTCCCGTCCCGTCGCCCGGCCGACGAGAAGAGTGCTGAGCGTGCTGACCGCCGCAGCCTGCATGATCCTGGCCAGTCCCGCCGCCGCCGCCACATCTCCCGCGCCGGTGGCCTGCCACCCCTGGCAGGCCTTGCAGGCCACCGGTGCGACCGGCCAGCAGTACGTCGTCAGGAACAAGCCCAGCATTAACCACAACGACCTGGGGATGTGCCTCTCGGACCCGGGTCTGCGCGCGGGCTTCACCGTCACCCGCTCCCCAGGATGGGGGCACTCATCGATGGTGCGGGCTTATCCCTACATTGGGACCGGCTGCTTCGCGGGAGTGTGCCCAGTGGGTGGCGAGGGCGTGACGCCCCGGGCAGGATCACTCGGGAACTACACGGTGAGCTGGGGGACCGTGACACCGCAGCACAGCGGCGTGTGGAACTCGTCCCTGGACCTATGGGTCGGCCCGCGCGTCGGAGTCGGTACATCTGAGATCATGATCTGGCTCCGGTACAGCAAGCCGTCGTGGTGGGAGCGGCTGTACCCGACCGTTAAGATCGACGGTGCGAAATGGTATGTGGTGCCGCGCTCGACTGATCCCGGACGCTATTACCTCTCGTTCCGGCGTGCTACTCCCGTGGCAGCAGCAACGCTGCGGCTAGCGCCGTTCATGGCGGAAGCCGAGAAACTCGGCGACGTCCGCGCGTCCTCGCTGCTGTGGTGCGTCCAGGCTGGCTTTGAAATCTGGTCAGGCGGTAAAGGCCTGGCGGTCACCAATTTCTCGACTACCCACTAAGGCCTCGATCCACCGCGTGAATAGGTGCGCATTCGGGCGTGTCGACGCGAAAGGTGTCCTCTGAGCTGGGACGATGGGAGTTCCTTACGCTTCCGTCGTCTAGCTGGAGAGGACACCTCGCAAGTGCGATTGGCGGGGCTGGCTGATCTTGTCAGTGAGCATGCCAGCACCGGCGGGCCGCCGGAGTGAACGCGCACCTGAAGGTGGCCTGCCTGGTCGCGGGGGACAGCATCGATGACATGGACGTGCTGCGCCACGGCGCGATGAGCGAGCTGTTCGCCGGGATCCGGGCACCGTCGACGCTCGGGTCGTTCCTGCGGTCGTTCACCTGGGGCCATGTCCGGCAGCTGGATGCGGTGGCCCGCCGGATGCTGGCGGAGCTGGCCCGCCAGACACCGTTGCTGCCCGGTGGCGAGGCCCCGGTGATCGCGGCGACCCGGCTGCGCGGCGGCAGCGCGAACTCCGCCCGCGGCGCCGCGTCGCTGGCCACCGAGGCGATCAGCGCCGCACGGCAGGCTGGGTGCTCTGGCCGGTTAGTGGCCCGGATCGGCCCGGCCTACCACTCCGCCGCGGTCCTGGGCGCTATCCGCAGCGCCGGGGCGTATTTCTCGGTCACCGTGCCCCTGCAGGGCCAGGGTGAGCTCTTCACCGCCTGGCGCTACCACGCCGTCTTCACCGGCAGCCCGTTCGAGACGATCCAGGCCGAGGCGCACCACCGCGGCCACGCCATCATCGAGCAGGTCTTCGCCGGCTGGAACGACGGCCCGCTCGCCCTCGGGGCACTTCCCGGCCAACGCCGCCTGGCTCACCCTGGCCGCCATCACCGCCAGCCTGACCCGCGCCGCCGGCACGCTCGCGTCCCCGTTCCATGCCAGGGCCCGGGGCGCCACCATCCGGGCCGGCCTGATCACCGACGCTGCCCGGATCGCCCGCCACGGCCGCGGCCACATCACCCTGCACCTGCCCGAAGGATGGCACCGCCAGGCCGAATGGATGAACCTCTTCGAAGCCGCCTGCAGGCCGCCGCCCGCCACAGCAGCCTGACCAGCGCACCCGGTCAGCGCACCCGCATGGCCTCCCGGGCCGCCAGCCCCTGACCCCACGAGAAACATCCGGACAAGCCGCAGAACAGGTAAGCGGCAGCAACAACACGCCCAGCCGGCATACTCAAGATCACATCACGGCGACCCCTGCCGAAACCGATCATCCGCATTCACGCGGTGGATCGAGGCTAAGCCCTGGCCGCGGGCACCGGACCTTCCGGTGGTCGCCCCGACCAATTGCGGACCGGGGTTATTGACCCGGCACGCCCGTGAGCCGCGCCACGAAGGCCGCTGCCTGCGACCGCCGCTGCATTCCCAGCTTGGTAAGCACCGAGGACACGTAATTCTTCGCGGTCTTTTCCGCCAGGAACATGTGCTCAGCAATCTGGCGGTTGGTCAGGCCATCACCGATCAGGTCCAGGACCCGCTTCTCCTGCGCGGAAAGGGCCGACAGGGGAGCTTCGCCGGAGGCTCCGTCGCGCAGGCGCCGCATCACCCGTTGTGCGGCATCGGCATCGAGAGTCGACCGGCCGGCCGCGACCGTGCGTACCGCGCCTATCAACTGGCTGCCAGACGCCCCCTTGGTCACATAGCCTGCTGCGCCCGCCATGATGGCGCCCAGCAACGCCCGATCGTCCCCGTAGGCGGTGAGCATCAGGCAGGCCGTGCCGGGGAGCGCGGAACGTATCTCACGGCACACCGTCACGCCATCCCCGTCCGGAAGCCGGACATCGAGCAGGCCCACATCGGGACGCAGCACCAGCATGCGGCTCATCCCCGATTCGGCGGTCCCTGCGTCCCCGACCACCTCGATGCCAGTTTCTGCCTCAAGCAGATCCCTGAGCCCGCGGCGTACCACTTCGTGGTCATCAAGCAAGAACACGCGGATCACCGCACGCCCGCCATCAGTCGCTACGTCGGGTGATGCACTCATCGGACCCCCTATGCCAACCGGCATCAACCCGAGCCGGTACTGGGAGCAGTCACCTCCCAATCCCGACCCTACTACTTTGTGCGCCCAAAAGACTACTCACCGTCACATAGTGCGTCGCGGGCATTCATCCTGTCGGCCACGGTCGACGGGACCCCGCCGGGTACGACGTGCTAGTGGTTGGCGCCTAGCCGATAAGCACAGCCGGGCCGTCCCGCGCAGGGCAGCGCCACCGCCGGAAAGCCTGCCGGGGGCCGGCGGAGTGCCGTCCTGCGGCAGAAGGCCAGGTCAGGATCCTGGATTATGAAACGCGGGCAGCCAATTCGGCTGCCCGCGTTCCGGGCGAGTTCCCTGGTTGGGTCCGCCTCCCGGCAAGCTGGTGCGGGCGGTGAGCGATCTGCCGGCCGCCTTCGAGCGGCACCGGCATGATCGCGGCCCAGACCCGCACCAGCCTGGCCGGGCAGTCAGCCGAAGGCTCGGCCGACCTGCTCAGCCGGTTAAGACCGGGGTGCGTAGCTTCGGAGCACGCCGTCCAGCCCCGCCACGTAGACGGCGCCCTGCGAGATGGCGGGAGAGGCCCAGAAGCCCCCCTTGGCGGCCTGCTGCGCCCACAGGGTCGCGCCGGTCGCCAGGCTAAGTGCGTAAAGGGTGCCCTCGTTGCTCCCGATCATGAGCACCTGCCGCGCGGCCGGCCCGGTGACCGCGGGAGAAGCGTAGAACACGGCCTGGGAAAGGGCATGCCAGACCGGCGCCCCGGTGCTGGCGTTCAGCGCGTACACACCAGTGTCTGACCCGAGGTAGATCCGGTCGCCCACCAGGGAGCTCCCCGCCAGGTCGCCGTGCGTGCCCACGGCGAGGCCGTGCTTCCAGATCAGCTTGCCGGTCGTGAGGTTGAGGGCATAGACGATCTTGTCTTTGCCGGTCACGTACACGGCACCGCCGGCGAAGCCGTTCACCCCTGGCGCGGAGACGGTCGGGGGAGCGCCTACGTCGGCCAGATCCGCGGTGGACGTCCGGTAACGCCAGAGCAGGGCGCCAGTGTTGGCGTTGAGCGCGTAGACAGAGTCGTCGCTGTCGCGGCTGCCGAACACCAGCTCCGGGACGCCGTTCTCGCCGGTACTGTACGCGGGAGCCGACCAGCTGCCGGCCGGGGAGACCGCGAACGCGGTGAACTCCCAGTCCTTGGTGCAGGCGCCGTGCGTGTTGCCCGGGCCGTAGATGGCGTACTCCCCTCCGTTCGCGCTGCTGGGGACGGTGCCGTCGTAGACCACCGGCCCTGAGCCGTCGGGGTCGTTGACCACGACCGGGGAGGCCAGGATGGCCTGCCCGGTGTTGTACGAGCACTCCAATGCGCCGGTTGAGGCGTTCACCGCGTACATCCTGCCGCTGGTGGAGCCGAAGTACACGACGCCGTTGGCCACCGCGGGTGAGGTCTCGACCACACCGGTCGCGAGCTTGTAGCTCCAGACCGCAGCGCCACCGCCCGCCGGGTAGGCGTAGAGGTGGTTATCGGCGCCGGCGTAGACGAGTGCCTTGCCGAGTGAGGCGCTCGTGGCCACGGCGGGCGAGGTGTCGCTCTGGCTGCCGAGCGTCGCGGTCCACTGCGACGTCAGCGACGAGGCGGTCGTGGTGCTGATCGCCGTCTCCGGGGAGACACCGGAGTGGCCGGCATCAGCACGGAACATCGGCCAGTCCGAGAACGGGGTACTGGGCCGATGAGGTCCGGTGCCCCGGCCTGAGTGGCTAGGCCCGGCTGCTCCGGACAGCTTCGCCCCATGCGCGTCGCCCGCACGCGAGGTCGCACTGGCGGTGCCCGCAACCGTTAACGTCCCGGCCAGGGCGGCACCTGCCGCCACGGTGACCAGCGCGGGCCTGAATTGAATGAGCTTTGACATCAGCCTGCTCCTATGCATTTGATGGTTTTTGCCGCTAACTGCCGCGTACAGGGCTGCCCCCCGCGCCGCGCTCCCGATCCCAGGTCCTGGGGTTACCGGTGGGGCCCGCTCCCTTGCCGGAACCCTGAGCCAGCAGCCGTCCACCGGTCCTTCGGGAGCCCTGGTTACAAGGATCCTCATCCCCATATACGCCGTTCGAAATAAGTCATTACGAGGCGTAAGCTGTGGTTTCTATCAGAATCGGACAATGCTTCCGCTCTGGTAATGACAGGGTGAATGCCACCCCGGAAGCGTACCCGGATTCGCCGGTTAGGAATTGGACATTCTAAAACTTCAGCTCGCCGTGCGGTGGTGGAATCTCATTGACTGCCGAGGAGGTGGAGCACAGCAGGTCGTCACGGCTTACACGCGGACGTGCGAAGGTTTCCGCAGGTCCAGTGGCTGGAGAGGCCGATATGATTACTAGCCGGCGGATCAGGCCGCTTATTTCCATCATCCACCTGTTTGCTCGTGCCGGACATTCCTGATGGCGCAGCAGGCTCTAGCGGCCGCGCCACGGTCTTTACCTGTATGACCGGTGCAATGTCTGATTTCTCCACATCAGAGCCGACTCATCACTGCGCGCAAACCGAGCGTTTCCGCCCGCAATGATCGCGTCAATGCGCCAGCCCCGGGAGCACCGGGAGTGGCCGCAACTATCAGCCCGCTGCGGGAGCCACGGGCCACTGAGGCAGCCGCTGCCGGCAGGCCGCGCTTGGCCAGGGCGGGGAACGTGCCGGCCACGGTCCCGGCCCTCCCCGTGCCCACCGTGGCCCGGCCCTCAGCCACCCCTGAGCGCTTCCCGCAGATCGCAGGCGGTCTGCGGGACGTCGGTGCGACTCCGTATATTGGCGGTGGCACTCGCTGCGTAGCGTCGTTTCCCGCAGCGCCGTGGGTCCGATATCCGGGAGGTCGGCGTGGAAGATGAATTCCTGGTCTCCTACGAGGCAGTGACGCCGGGAGTGCCGGTGCTCACCCGGGATGGGGAGCAATTCGGCCTCCTGGAGCACGTCCTGGAGGTCCCGCAGCTGGACTTGTTCGACGGGATCGTGGTCTGGGTCGGCGGAGGCGCCTTCACCGACCGCGAGATCCAGAAGGAGCTCGCGAAGGGCCACCAGACTGCGGCCAGGAACCTCGAACACGCATCGGTGTCAGGCGCGCTGCGTTTCGTTGATGCGGACAAGGTCGCCGCCATCACTGCGGGCTATATCCGGTGCGACCTGGACCACTCAGACATCGGGCTGCTGCAGCCGCCGGACGGTGCGCCCGTCTATCACGTCAACATGCTGGACGAGACCGGCCCCGCGCTGCACAACCGGATCGGCCGGATGTTCAGCAGGCCGCACTGGACCCGCGAGTAGACCCGGGCGGCTCAGACGCCGGACGTGAGGGCCTGGGCGGCGGTGAGCAGGGCGGCTTCCGCTTCGGCCTGACGGGCCTGGCGGGCGGCGTTCCACTGTCTGGCTGCTCCCACGCGGCGCCGCACCCGCCGGGCATGCTCCCGGACCCGGCCCGGACTCGCTCCGCCCGGGGCGTCGCGGGCCGCCACGACCACGGCCGGGTCAGTGGCCGCACTCAGGAAGTCCGCGGTGATCGGTAGCTCGACCCCGGTGATCTCCGCGGCGGCGGCGCGCACCACCGGCACGGTCAGCTCGTCCCCGCCGCGGGCTAGCGTCGCGGCGACGGCCCGGCCGACCACCCGGTAGGCCGTGCGGTAGTCGAGCCGGTAGCGCTGGGTCAGGTCCTCCGCAAGGTCGGCCGCTGCGGTGAAGTGACTGACCGCCTGCTCGGCCAGGACTCCCGCGTCCACGCTCAGGCCGGTCACCACCGCTGTTCCCAGCCGGACGAGCCGGCCCGCGAGGTCGAGGGCCCCGGCCACCTCACCGTAGGCGTAGAGCCAGTTGTCGGTTCGCGCCGACGGGGTGAGCCCGGTCGCGAGCAGCCCGGTCAGGCGGCCGACGAGGGTGCCCGCGCCGCCGCGCAGCACCGGCAGCGCGTACGGGTTGCGTTTCTGCGGCATCAGCACGCTGGCCCGGCAGAGCGAGGCGTCCAGCGTCACGTAGCCGAACGCCGGGCTGGCGAAGATCTCCAGGTCCGAGGCGAGCTGGCTGAGGGTCGCCACGGCCTGCGCGGCCGCGAGAACCGCGTCGGCCAGGGCGTCGGCCGACCACATCGCGTCGCGGGTGTGCGGGCCGACCGCGCCGAACCCCAGTCCGCGGGCCAGCCGGCCCCGGTCCAGTGGCAGCCGGGTCCCGCCCACTCCGCCGGCCCCACCGGGCGACACGTCCACGAGTCCGTATGCGGCCTCGATCCGGTCCAGGTGGCGCACGGCCTGCTCGGCGAAGCCACCCAGGTAGTGGCCGAATGTGGACGGCTGGGCGGGCTGCAGGTACGTGGTGTCGGCCCATAGCGTGCCGGCCTGCCGGGTGGCCTGATCCGCGACGGCGCGGGCGAACGAGGCCACGTCGGCGTGCAGGCTGAGCAGCCGGTCCCGGAGGGCGAGGCGGAACGCGATACGGCCCGCCTCGCGGCGAGTCCGGCCCAGGTGCAGGCGGCCGGCCGCCGGGCCGAGTTCCCGCTCCAGTTCCCGTTCCCGGCTGTTGTAGGCGTCGCCGTACACCGGGTCGTAGGGGAACTCGGCGGCCGGTGAGTCGAGCAGCTTGAGCAGTGCCGCGCCGACCGGCGCCGCCTCCTCGCGGGTGAGCGCGCCGCAGTCGACCAGCTCGACCAGGTGGGCGAGGTCGGCCAGGGTCAAGCCCCGGTGCAGGAGCGGCGCGTCGCCGATCTCCAGTGCGTAACCCGCCTCGACCAGTTCGGGTGCGGGCCCGCTGGTAATCCGCGCCGCGGTGCCGAGGTAACCCTCCGGAGGACGTACCCCGGCCATCACGCATCACCTCCGAATCGATCCGCAGCCGGCCCGGCGAGCACTGGCCCGGCGAACAGCGTGGGCGCGCCCCCGGTCACGAGGAACACCTGAGGACCATGCACCCGGCCGGCGTGGCAGTCAGCGATCAGGGCAGCCATGGCCTTAGCCCCGAACACCGGATCCAGGAACACGCCCTCGGTCGCCGCGACGAGCCGCGCCGCCGCCTCCCCGGCCGCGGACGCGACGCCGTACCCCGGCCCGATCCAGCCGCCCCGCACCTCCGGACTGGGGATGCCCGTGCCGATCCCGGCCAGTGCGGCCGCCGCGGCGGCCAGCTCCCGGACCCGGCCAGCGGCTTCCGCGACCGGGCGGCTCACGGTCACGCCCACGACCTGGTAGGCCGCGGCGGTGAGAGCCACCCCGGCGGTCAGCCCGGCCTGGGTCCCGCACGACCCGGTGGCCAGCCACAGCCCGGCCGGCGGTTCATCCAGGGTGGCCAGCTGGGCGGCCAGCTCCACGCTGGCCCGGACGTAGCCGAGCGCGCCCAGCGGCGTCGCGCCGCCGCGCGGCACCGGGTAAGGCCGCCGGCCCGCGGCACGCAGCTCCGCGGTGACCTCCTCGATACCCGCGTCCACCGACGACCGTTCCGCCACCCCGGTGAACCGGACGTCCACCCCAAGCCAGCGGTGCAGCCGCATATTGCCCTCGGCCCGCTGGGCTTCGTGTGCGGCGGCGTTGCCGTAGCACACGACGTGCGGCTCGAGCCCGTAGCGCAGGCAGGCCAGGGCGGCCAGCATCGTCCAGTTGGACTGCGGTCCCGCGCCGGTTACCAGGCTGTCGCAGCCCTGGGCGAGCGCGTCCGCGATGAGGAACTCCAGCCCGCGCAGCTTGTTGCCGCCCAGGCCGGCCCCGGCCAGGTCGTCCCGTTTGAACAGCAACGGGACCCCCAGCTCGCGTGACAGCCGCGGCGCCGGATGCAGGGGGGTCGGGGCGATGACCAGATCCACGCGCGGCTGCTCGGCCAGGCGGTCAGCCGCAGGACCGCCGGAGCCCGCCGCGGAACGGGCCGAGGTGCTGCGGGGGCTCCCCACACTCACCGCCATGCTCCGGTGCACTCCCGCCGAACCCGGTCCACGAACGCGCCGCACGAGCCTAGCGACGAGCTCACCTCGAGCAGCTTGTCCAGTTCGGCGTCGGGGATCGCGTCCAGCCGCGCGTCCCCCCGCAGCGCGGTGCGGAAGTCCTGCGCGGTGTCGATGCCGTGCATAGCCGCGGCGTACACGCTGTCGTGCGCTGAGTGCTTGCCGAGCCGGTCGGCCAGCGCCCGCATCACCGGTTCGGACAGCAGGTAGCCACGGTGGCTGCCGATATTGGCCAGCATCCGGGCCGGGTCGGCGCTCAACCCGTCCAGCATCCGGGCCGCGGATCCTGCGCAGGCCGCGAAGGCCATGGAGGTCTCGGGGACCATCAGCCACTCGGCCTTCCAGGCCCGGCCGTCCCGCTCGTGCTCGCACATCATCCCGTCCAGGGCCAGGCCGGCCTGCGCCCTGGTCACCCGGGACAGGGTGACCAGGTGCTCGGAGATCTCCGGGTTGCGCTTATGCGGCATGGTGATCGAGCCGACCGTGCCCGGCGTGAACGCCTCCCGCAGCTCCCCGATCTCCGGCCGCTGCAGCTGGTAGACCTCGTTGCCGATCTTGCCCGCCGTCGCGGAGATCGCGGCAAGCAGCCAGATGAACTCGGCCACCCCGTCCCGGGCCGTGATCCACGGGACCACGGGAACGCCCAGGCCCAGCTGCGCGGCGAATCCCTCCAGCAGGCCGAGAGCCCGGTCGCCCCAGAACTCCATCGTCCCGAGCGCCCCGCCCAGCTGCACGACCTCCCACCGGCCCCGGCCCTGCCGCAGCCGCTGCAGGTGCCGGTCCAGTTCGGCGGCCCACACGGCCGCCTTGAACCCGAACGTGATCGGCAGCCCGGGCTGCCCGTGCGTCCGCCCGCACATCGGCGTATCCCGGTACTCCCCGGCGAGTCCGAGGGCCCGGTCACGCATGCGCGTCACGTCCCGCTCGGCGATGTCGCCCACCGCGCGGAACACCAGTGCGAACCACGTGTCCGAGAGATCTTGCACGGTGGCGCCGTAGTACACCCATTCCCGCGCGTGCTCGGGAAGCACATCACGCAGCGCGCGGATCAGCCCCATGGTCGAGTGCCCGGTCTCGCGCGTCTGCTGCGCAACCAGCCCCAGGTCGATCAGACCGACGTCAGCGTGCGCCCGGATAGCCTCGGCAGCGGCCGGCGGCACCAGGCCCACGTCCGCCTGGGCCTGGGCCAGGGCGGCCAGGATCTGCAGCCACGCCTGGGTCCGTCCCTCATCGGTGAACAGGGCAGAGGCCTCCACCGTGGTCCACAGGTGGCCGAAGATCGCTGAATCAGCAGGATGCGCGCTGGTCATGAGGAGTCGCCCACCGGCGGGATGCCACAGAGGCCGCGAAGGGCAGCGCGGACCTCGTCCAGGTTGGCGCCCCACGGCACGACCGCTGTGCTGCCGTGGACCTCGATGCCGCGTTCCAGCAGGCAGCACTTGGTGAGTACCCGCCCCCCGGGCTGGGCCTGCATAACCCTCGCCTTGGGACAGAGATCGACCCGGGACGGCTCCGTTGCGTAGAAATACTCGTGGAACTGGCGCGAACGCTCGCAGCCGACCAGCAGCCAGTCGCCGTGGTAGGGCGGGTGGGTGTCCAGGAAACTCACTTCCTGGCCGCCGGCCATGCCGCTGCCACGGCAGGGGAGCAGATAGTGCGGCGCCGGGTTCGCGGCGACCAGCTCACCCACGTCCACGGCATCGAGGATCAGGTCGACCGGGGGCAGATCCTCGTCGAAAGCGACGACCTGCTCGGCCATGGCCAGCAGTTTCGGCGGATGGGGCGGGATGACCTCGGTGACCCGGATCGAGACCGGGGCGGGCCGCCAGATGAAGTTGACGTGCTCGAACTTGCCCTGCACAACGTAGGCGAGCACGCTGTCATGCTGATGCTTCATGGCCACCGCGGCGAGTGAGGTGGCGTTGCCCACGTCGGCCTCCGGGTCGGTGATCCACGCTGTGGTCTCCGGGCCGGACAGCACGCGCAGCTCAGCAACCGGGGAGAATAGCGGGCCGGGATCGGACGGGCGGACCGCGACCAGCGCGGTGTCAGGCCCGTTGCGCAGCGCCAGGAACGCGGTGCGCCGGTAAATTTCCCGGCCGCGCAGCAGGCCCTCGATGCCTGCCCGGGTGAGCGGCACGCCGACCTCCTGCACGGACAGGCCCCGGTACGGCCGGGTGATCGTGTTGGGCGCGGGCTCGGGGATCACGCCAGTGCTCCGGTCACGTGAGCGCGGCGGCCGATGCGGTGTCCGCACGCAGCCCGAGCCGCAACGTCTCCAGCGAAAGCACGCTGCCCGGGGCAACGTTGCCAAGGTTCACGTCCGCCCCGAGCTGGCGGACGAACCAGGCCTGCTGGCTCTTATCCGGGGCCTCGAAGATCACCTTGTCCTGGGGGATCCCGTCCACGATGGCCGTCACCAGCTCCTCCCGGATTCCCTGGTCCGGGTGGTACAGCCCGACCGTGCCACTCTCCCGGCCCTCGGCGATCACCCACGTAGCGCCGGCCTCGAGGTCGATGGCCATCTCCTGGGCCCACTCCGCCGGGGTCGGCGGGTAGTTACCCTCCTTGGCCCCGGTTTCAGCGAGCACGACGAAGTCCACGGCCAGCTCGCGGACCAGGGCGTGCTTCCGGCTGGCGGGCAGCGCCCGCAGTCCGTTGGACACCTCGACGTGCGTTATCCCGACCTTCAGCGCCCAGTCCCGCAGCTCGCCGACCCGGTCTTGCAGTGCGGCCAGCTCGAGCAGGGTCCCACCCAGCGAGACTGGGCAGTCGTAGCCCGCGCAGATGTCAACCCGCTCTTCCAGCGCCGGGTCGACGTACCCGATGCCCCAGCCCACCTTCACGATGTCCACCAGGTGCCCGGTGTGCCCGAGGAAGGCCCGGGTGGCCTCCGGGGTGAGCCCGCTGTCCAGTACGTGGGTGACGCCGCGGGACCGGGGCTTGACCGCCCGGGCTGGCAGCCGGAGGAAGGTGGGACACTCGGGCACGGTGCGCCTCCCGCTCTATGGTGTGGTCGCACCATAGGCACGCGGGCACCCGAGTTTCGCTGTCCTGGCGGGGTGAGGTTTGGCGGATTCGTTGGCCCCGGAGACCCGGGACCTATCTGGGCCCCCGGGGCCAACGACCTCAGCGACCTAGCCCTGGACCTCGGCGCGGACCATCGCGGCGCCGTCGGCGAGCGCGCGCAGTTTGCTCGCGGCGATCATCCGGGGCAGGTTGATCAGCCCGCAGTCGGTGGACAGGCCCAGCCGATCGGCGGGCACGTACTCGAGGACCTGCCTGATCCGGTCGGCGACCTCGTCCGCGCTCTCCGTGACCGTGGACTTGACGTCGATCACCCCGGCCACGAACGGCTTGGTCCAGTTGTTGTCGGTGAGCGGCTTGAGGTCGTCCGGGCCGGTCCGGCCGACCTCGTAGTTCAGCGCGTGGATGTTGGCGTTGAGCACGTGCGGGAAGATGGCGTGCGCGCGTTCCGGGGCGGGGGCGTCGGAGGCCCGCTTGTCCAGCACGAACGCGCCAAACTCGGTCGTGGTCTCGTCCGGGAAGTAGGCGGGCGTGCCGGAGTAGTTGCCCCAGCAGGTGTGCACCCAGAACTCGCAGTTCACGCCCTCGACCGAGGCGTTGAGCGCATCGATCTCCCAGTCGCCCATGCCGTACGGCCAGACGAACTCATCCAGCTGGATGATGTCGCAACCGTTGTCGGCGAGCTCCTTGAAGTCCTCGTTGAACGCCTTGGCCAGCGCCATCGCGACTTCCCGGGTGTCTTTGTAGTGCAGGTTGGTGGTGGCCGCGGCGATCACGCCCAGGCCGGTGTAGGACACCTTGACCGGCTTCTTGGTCGCCTTCCGGACGGCGCGCAGGTTGACCAGGTGGAACGGCACTTCCCGGGCGATCTCGCCGACGCAAGTGGGGGAAAACAAGGTGGAGTAGATCGGCAGCCCGATCGGCGGCCCGGACAGCCGGTAACCGGACATGCGCTCCAGGTAGTAGTAAAGGATCGTGCCGTATGGGGAGTCCCCGCCGTACACCTTCCCGTCACTGATGACGTCGAGGCCGGCCGACTCCTGGTCGCTCACGATCGCGCCCACGACATCCTCGAACGCTTCCTTGCTGATCGAGTCGTGGATGAACTCACCCTTGGGCAGCGTCGCGAACGCGTGCCCGTCGTACCACCGTGGATTGGGATAGTTACCCACCATCGTGGTGGGCAGCAAGATGTCCTGACCGCCGATGAGCATCGTCGCTCCTTCCGGTTGCGCAGCTCCGGCTGCACGGGCGCAGCTAGGTGCGAGGAGCGTAGGCCGGCTGGCCAGCGAGTTTCTTCCCTCCCCGGGGACCGTTCTCGGCTCGCTCCTGCCCACGCCGGGGCAGAAATCCGCGTTCGGCCGAGGCGTTCATCCGCGTACTCGGCGGGGTGCCGGTGTGGGGGCGGCGGCCGGTAGCGGTCCGGGTGAGGGGGCCGGCTGGTCGTGGCTGACGGTCCAGCCGAGGACTGCTTGGTGTGGTGGTCATGGCGGCAGGCAGGATCATGGCGTCATCCGCCACGGTGGTATGGTAACTGGTATGGCGTCAAAGAAGGTGACGATCACTCTCGACGAGGCGCAGCTCGAACGGATCCGCAGCCTGGTGGATGCGGGGATCGCAGCGAGCGTTTCCGGCTTCGTACAGCACGCTGTCGGCGTCTCTTTGGATGACGTGGCGGGGTGGGGGGCACTGCTCGCCGAGGCGCTGCAGGAAACCGGCGGTGCGCTCTCCGACAGCGAGCGCACCTGGGCTGATGAGGTACTTGGTGTCACACAGCGTGGGGGCAGGTCAGCGGCCTGATGCCGGGCGTAACCCTCGACGCAGGCGGCCTGATCGCCCTGGACCGAAACGACCGCCGCGTAGTGATCCTCCTTGCCCGCGCACGTGAAACCGGTGCCCGAGTCACGGTTCCGGCCACTGCGCTGGCCCAGGCAGTCCGGCGGCCGGATCGACAGATCCGGCTGGCGCGCCTGGTTCGCCAGCCGACAACCGACGTCGTCGATCTCGGCCGGGTGGACGCGACGAATGTTGGCAGGCTGCTCGCGGCGAGCGGAACAGCCGATATCGCCGATGCCCATGTGGTGATCTGTGCGCGCCGCGCAGGGCAGCAAGTTGTCACCTCCGATCCCGGCGATCTCCGTCTGCTTGACCCGGCCGTCCGGTTGATCGCGATCTAAAAAGTCCAGCGTGCGTCACGCCATCGGACCCACTTCTCCCAGCGCTACGACCCGGCGACGGCCAGCGGCTGGCCGGTGAGGCGGCCTGCGCGTTCGGCGGCGGGTCGTGCTGGCCGTGACCTGACCCGGATCCCGTCCCGCTCGGGCCACCGCAGCTGGTCGGTTAACGGCGCCGGTTGCTGGCGCTCTCCCGTAAGCTGCCGCCCGTGAGATTGCCGGCCTCACCGGGCTCCAATCAAGACCGCAACCGGTTGCGCGTGGATGACGATGCGCCTGGGTCCGCCCGGGGAGCAACTCCAACGGCGCCCGGCCCAGCTACGGGTCCCTTGGCCCGGCTACGAACGGTGACCGGGCGCTGGCTCAGCGCGGA
Source organism: Streptosporangiaceae bacterium (assembly GCA_036509255.1). Classification (GTDB taxonomy): domain Bacteria; phylum Actinomycetota; class Actinomycetes; order Streptosporangiales; family Streptosporangiaceae; genus RYN-230. The sequence goes on along the minus strand of DATCFY010000009.1, from coordinate 19,180 downwards.
ACCATTGGCCGTACTCCTGCTCGGGCTGCTCGTCTTGGTGGTCCACGACGTGGGCTACCTGCTCAGGCAGCCGTTCTGGACCGACGAAGCCTGGGTCGCGGTCACTACCCGGTTCCCGCTGACGCAACTGCCCGAGACGACCTCCAGCACGCCGATCGGCTGGTCAGCACTGATGCGCGTGGTCACCGTCAGCGGGACGCAGACCGCCCGGCTGCTGCCGCTCGGCTTCGCCGGGGCCGCCGTGGTGATCGCCTACTGGTTCGCGCGCCGGATCGGCTGGCGCTGGCGGCCCGCCTCGGTCACCGCCGGCCTGCTGGCCGGGATTGGGGTGCTCCTCGCCCCCGCCATGCTCGTACGCAACGACCTGAAGCAGTACACCGCGGATGCCTGCATGGCCTTGCTGACGCTGGCGCTGACCTCGCAGCTCGAACGCGAATGGTCGCGCTGGCGGCTGGCTGGCCTGTCAGTCGCCGTCTGGGGCGGCATGCTGCTGAGCCATGCCGCCGCATTCGTGGGCCTCGCGGCGTTCGGAGCCGTGTGTGCCGTCCAGTTGGCGCGCCGCGCCTGGCGCCGGCTAGCGGAAGCGGTCGTGACCGGTACCGGCACGGCCATCCTCATGCTCGGCGTCTACGAGGGTTTCGATGCCCGCGCAGTCGTGCCCGGGCTCACCGCCTACTGGGCGGACTACTACCTGCCGGCCGCCCATGGCCTGCGGGCGAGCAGCACCTTCGTGATCTCGCAGGTCAACGCCGTTCATGCCTACTTCGGGCTTGGGCCGGTGTGGCTGGGAGTCCCGCTGTTCATAGCCGGGCTGGTCACTATCTTCCGGCTGGGCAGGCCGGCGACGGCGATCGCGATCACCGCGCTCTGGCCGGAGATGCTCGCCCTCTCCGCCCTGAAGAAATACCCGTTCCTCGACCTGCGCACCTCGACCTTCCTGTTCGCCATCACGGTCGTGGTCGCCGCGATCGGGGTGGCCGGGCTGGGCTCACTCGTGCGGCCCTGGCTCAAGGGCGGTATAGCCGCCGTGCTGGCGGTCGCCGCCGCGGCGGCCTTCACCGCCGGCGCTCAGCCGTACGTGCGAAGCCACTCGATTCCCCACGAGGACGTGCGCGATCAGGCTCGCTACGTCGCCGCACACGCCGCGCCTGGCGACGTGATCGTGGTGAACCTGAGCAGTAACTGGGGCTTTGCCTACTACTGGCCGCTCGGCACCCCGGCCCGCCGGCCCGACGCCGTGGTTTTGCAAGGGTACGAAGCATATTTCCCGGGGCAGCCACGCATCATCGTCGCGCGCGACCGGGACCCGGCGGGTGTCAACGCGGCGCTGTCCCTGGCCCTGGCGCAGGCCCGGCAGCATGCCTGCAGCCGGATCTGGCTGGTCCGTACGCACCTGTCGGGAGCCGAACGGGCGGCGTGGACCGCGGCCCTGCGCCAGCGGGGACTGGTCAGCACGCGGGCCGGAGCGGGCGGGCTGCGGGTGGTGCAGCCTAGCCGTGCATCAGCAGGCGGCCCCGTCCGGCGGCGCTGTTAGGCGACGATGTTGCTGGCCGCCGGGCCGAATCCGGAGGCCGGCGGATTACCGGGTGCCAATCCGCCAGTCGACCGCCACGCATCCGTGCGGGCCGGCCAGCACCGGGTTCAGGTCCAGTTCGGCGAGCTCGGGATGCGCCACCATCAGGTCTCCGACGGCCACGATGATTTCCGCAACGAAACCCAGGGGTATCGGCGGACTGCCTCGCAGGCCGCCGAAGATGGGAGCGCCACGCAACGACGACAGCATGGCCAGGGCCTGCCCGGTATCCACAGGGGCCACGGCCAGCTGGACATCCCGCTGCGTCTCCACGAGTATCCCGCCGAAGCCGGTCATCACCATGGCCCCGAAGTCCGGGTCCCGGACTCCGCCTACCAGCAGCTCTATTCCCTGATGCTGGCGCTGTACCAGCACTGATGCTCCAGCCGCCAGCCCGAGTAGCTCAGCGGCGGCCTCAGCCACTTCCGTCCCCGAGCCGAGTCCCAGCCGGACCCCGCCGGCGTCGCTCTTGTGGACCAGATCCGGGTGATCAACCTTCGCGACCACGGGATAGCCCAGGCATTCGGCTGCTGCCGCCGCCGATGCCGCACTCCGGCATCTTACGGTCTCGATCACCGGGATCCCGGTCGCCGCCAGCAGGTCCCGTGCTGCCTGGGCGGGCAGAAAACCGTTCGGTGCCGCGGCCGGCAGCGGTGCGGGCGGTCGAGCCGGCGCCCCGGACACCTCACGCGGCGCCTGCTCTTCCTCCGCCCGCAGACCCTGACCGCACCGCACCGCCACCCCGGCCACCTGCGCCGTCCGCTCTGGCCACGTGAAGCACGGCACCCCCGCCTCGTGCAGCACCTGCGCGTGCTGATCCGCGGACCGGGGCGCCACCCAGCACACGTAGACCGGCACCGGCACCGAGTCGGCCCGCAGCCGCTCCACCGCGTCCCGGACCGCCGACGCGACCTCGGCCGACGCGGACCGCTGCAGCAGCACCGGCACGACCACGTCGACCTCACCCGACCGGGCCAGCATCTCGATCGCGCTCGGGTACACGGTGGCGAACAACTTCCAGGCCGGCGTCATGTCCACCGGGTTCTGGGCGCTGGCGTACGCCGGCATGATGGCCCGCAGCTCCTTCTGCAGGGGCTCACTCAGCTCTGGCACCACGAGCCCCTGGTCGGCCAGCAGGTCAGTCAGCTCCACCCCGGTGCCCCCGGAGTTGGTGATCACCGCCACCCGGGGGCCGCGGGGCACGGGCTGGCTGGACAGGGCCCGGGCCGCGTCGAGCACCTGGAGGCCGGTGCGCACGCGGACCACGCCGGCCTGGCGCAGCGCGGCGTCGCGGACCGCGTCGTCGGTGGCCAGCGCGGCGGTGTGCGAATTGGCGGCCCGCTGCCCGGCGCTGGTCCGCCCGCCGACGACCGCCACGACCGGCTTGTGCGGAGTGGTCAGGCATGCCTCGGTGAAGAACCCGCGCGCGTCGGTGATCGACTCCAGCAGCAGGCAGATGACCGAGGTGTCGGGGTCCTGCCGCAGGTAGGCGAGCAGCTCCGCGTCGGTGATGTCGGCCTTGTTGCCCGCCGCGAATACCTTGGCCACGCGCAGGCCCTCGTCCTGGCCCAGCGCGTGCACGGCCATCCCGTAGGACCCGGACTGGGTGACGATGCTGACGCCCCCGCCGCCGCGCGGCGTGCCAGCCGCGATCGACGCGTTCAGCGGAAGGTCGGCGTTCTGCACCCCGAAACAGTTGGGGCCGACCAGCCGCACCCCGCCCGCCCGGGCCGCGGCCACCGCTTCGGCCTGCAACTGCGCGCCTTCGCCGCCGGTCTCCGCGAAGCCCGCGCTGAGCACGACCACCGCGGCGACGCCCTGGCTGGCGGCATCCCGGATGATGCCTGGCACGGTGGCGGCGGGGGTGGCGACCACAGCCAGGTCCACCTGGCCGGGGACGTCCCGCAGGCTGGGGTAGCCTGGCTGGCCGCCGACCCGGGCCGCCGGGCCCACCGGCACGACCTCGCCGGGGAAGCCGGCCAGGTTGTCCCACAGCAGGCGGCCCACCGAGCCGGGCCGGTCGGATGCCCCGACCAGGGCGACCCGGCGCGGCGCGAACACGGCGGCGAGGCCGTCGCGGCCGTTCAGCATGCGCAGTCCTGGCCGTGACCCGCCTCGAACGTCCGCTTCAGCTCCTTCGCTGAGAACTCGGACGTGCGCACCCCCAGCGGGTCCACCGACCGGACCGCGGCCAGCTCGGACGCCGACGGGGGCGGGACCGTGCGCAGGTCCCCGGCGACCTGCAGGTCGAAGCCGGTGGCGTCGCGGACCTCAGCCACGCTGACGTCCGGGAAGACCTGCACCAGCCGGGCCTGCCCGCCCGGGTAGTCGAACACGCCCAGCTCGGTGACCAGCCACTGCGGGCCGCCGCCGGTGAAGCCGAGCTCGGCCCGGGTGCCGAGGCGGGTGCGGTGGCCCATGTCGGTGACGAAGTCACAGTCGCGGACCAGGGTGCGGCCGGAGCGATGTCGGGTGGTCCAGACCGTGAGGTGGCCGATGGTGGCGGACAGGTTGCAGCCGCCGCCCCCGCCGCCGAGCTTCACCTTCGGCTGCCCGCCCTGGGGTACGTCAGCGCCGATCGCCGTCACGTTGGTGTTGCCGTACCCGTCGATCTGCCCCCCGGACAGGAACATCCGGTCGACGTCGCCCCGGACCGCGGCGTCGAAGAACTCCTCGAACCGCATGCTGTACGCCGCTCCCCGGCTCAGGCTCGCGTCGTTGCTGGTCGGCGGGATGAACGGCGGGTCGGGGTTGATGGCGTACATGGCCCCCTCGACCAGCGTCATGTCGCGCGCGTGGGTGCGCCGGGCCACGTGCATCGCGACCTGGGCGCAGGGGCTGCCGAAGCCGTGGAACACCGTCTCCCGCGGCCGGATGGTCCGGGCCAGCGTCACCACGAACCACTCATCAATGCTCCAGCTCATGACGGATCTCCCGCTCGCGAAAAGAGCTGCTGCCACGCCTCGGTGGACCGGGACCAGGTGGCCAGCTGGGAGAGCCGGTCAGGGCCGATCGCGCCCCGGTAGCTCTCCTCGCTGTCCTGCACGTAGGTGGCCAGGTACTTGTCCAGGTCTTCCGGCCCGGCCTGAGCTGCCGCCACGTACTCCCGCAGGTGACGGCGGTCGTAGGCGTAGCGCGGATAGCACGACGCGGGATGCGCCCCGAACGGGACGTGCGCCACCGCCGCCACCAGATGCCCGGGGATGGTGACGCCGGCTGCGGTCACCTGCTCGGTGGAGACCATCTCGTCCACGGTCGCGATCACCATCCGCGACGCGGACGCGAACCGCTCGTCCAGCACGTACGGCTGCTCCAGGTGCAGGTTGCCGTAGCGGTCTCCCGACGGGGCGTGCAGCAGGGCCACGTCGGGACGCAGCGGCGGCACCGCGACCAGCGTCTCCCCGGTGAACGGGCAGGTGATCTCCGCGTATTCGGGGTGCAGCCGGACGATGTCGGAACCGCGGACCCCGCGGACCGGCAGGAACGGCACGCCCATCTCGGCTGCCCGCAGTTGGGCCAGGATCGTGGCGCAGCAGCTCTCCGCCACCTCGATGGTGCCCTCCTCGGCGGCCCGGCGGTACGCGGGGGCCAGCCCGAGGTCCTGCTCGAAGCCCACGTAGCTTTCCTCGCACCGGCGGACCGCCCCGGCGCCCACCAGCAGGTCCACGTCGATGCTGTGGGCTGACCCGACCAGGTGCAGTCCGGTGCGGCGTTGCCGGACCAGCTCCCGGACCAGGGCCATGGGCAGCCGGGCGGACAGGCCGCCGCCCAGCGCGACCAGGGCGCCGTCGGCGACCAGTGCGGCCGCGTCGGTCAGGCTGGCCCGCTTGTCGGCCGGTGGGTGCAGGCTCATGGGGATCCTCCAGCGGTGAGGGCGGCTACCCTGCGGCCGGCCTTGATCGCGGCGGTCAGCACCGGGTCGTAGACCGGCGCGAACGGCGGGGCGTAGCTGAGGTCGAGCTCCGCCAGGTCAGCCACGCTGAACCCCGCGTGCAGCGCGGTGGCCAGCACGTCAACGCGCTTGGCGGCGCCCTCGCGGCCCGCGAGCTGGCCGCCGAGCAGTCGGCCGTCGGGGGTGTGCACCAGCCGGACGTGCAGCGGTGAGCTGCCCGGGTAGTACTTGGCCCGGGACCGGGATACCGCGTCGGTGGCCACCGCGTCCAGCCCGGCCGCCCGGGCCTCGGCCAGCCCCAGCCCGGTCCGGGCCACCTCCAGGTCGAACACCTTCACCACCGCGGTGCCGACCACGCCGCGGAACGAGGCGGTCCCCCCGGCGGCCACCGTGCCGGCCACCCGGCCGGTCTTATTGGCGGCCGGCCCGAGCGGGACCCAGGCGGGACGGCCCAGCACCAGGTGCGGCACCGCGACCGCGTCTCCCGCCGCGAAGATGCCCGGCACCGAGGTGCGCATCCCGGAATCCACCACCACCGAGCCGTCGGGCAAGTGCCCGGCACCTGCCTGAATCAGCAGGCGAGTGGCCGGGCGGACGCCGACCGCGACGACCACCAGGTCGGTGGCGAGCTCCTCGCCGTCCACCACGGCGGTCAGGCAGCCGGCCGGGGTGCTGCCCCTGTCCACCGCTTCCAGCCGGGCGCCGAGCCGCAGCCTCGCATGCCGTTGCACCTCCGCCTGGGCCAGCGCGGCGATCGGCTCGTCCACGGTGCCCAGCACCCCGGGCAGCGCCTCGACCACGTCCACCTCGACGCCCGCGCAGACCAGCGCTTCCGCGGTCTCCAGCCCGACGTACCCGGCGCCCACCACCACCGCGCGGCGGACCGTCCCGCTGGCCAGCAGCCGCCGCAGCCCGATCGCCTCGTCCAGCGACCGGATCGTGAACACCCGTCGCTCGTCCAGGCCGGGCACCGGCGGGCGCACCGGGTCGGCGCCGGTAGTCACCACCAGCGCGTCGTAGGCCAGCGATTCCCCCGCGGTGGCGGGCGGCGCCAGCGCCGCGTCGTTCCCGGCGGCCAGGTGCACCTGCCCGGCGGCCAGGCGCACCTGGCGGGCGTCCGGGTCGATCCCGGTGACCCGGGTATGCAGCCGCAGGTCGATGCCGCGCTTCTCGCGGAAGACCGACGGGGGATAGGCGAGCAGGCGCTCCGGCTCCGGCACGGTGCCGCCCAGGTAGTAGGGGATCCCGCACATGCCGTAGGCGGCGAAGCCTCCTGCCTCGCAAACCACCACGTCGAGGCCGGGGTCGGCGCGCCGGGCCGCCGACGCGGCCGACATGCCGGCGGCACCGCCGCCGATCACCACGAGCCGTGCCACCCGTGCTCCCATCGCCTCGATGCCTGGTCATCCGAGCATGCGGGCCGCGCTGCCGCGCCGGTCAGGTCTTGCCGGGACAAAGAAGCGGAGCAGGCTCGACCCGCCAGAACAGTGGAATCGGCGCTCGCGGGCGTCACGCTGGGCTATATGACGGAGCGCACCAGCAGCAAGCATGCGGAGCAGGCCGCCACCCCGGTGGCGGAGAACACGGCGGCCAGCGAGGTCGCCGCGGTCGTGGCCCGGGCCCGCGCGGCCGCCCGCGCCATCGAGTCCTACACCCAGGAGCAGGTGGACGAGCTGGTCACCGCGGTGGCCTGGGCCGTGGTGCGCAAGGACCACGCCGAGGCGCTGGCCCGGCTCGCGGTCGACGAGGGCGGGTTCGGCAACTACGCCGACAAGGTCGCCAAGATCAACAAGCGGGTGACCGGAGTGCTGGCCGACATGACCGGGCTGCGCACCGTCGGCGTGGTCGAGGAGCTGCCCGAGGCGGGGCTGGTGAAGATCGCCAAGCCGGTCGGGGTAGTGGCGGCCCTGATCCCGACCACCGGCCCGGACGCGACCCCGCCGGTCAAGGCGCTGTTCGCGCTCAAGGGCCGGAACGCGATCATCTGTGCGCCGCACCCGCGGACCGCCGGCGCCACCGAGGCGGTGGTCGGGTTTATGCGGGCCGCGTGTGAGCAGGTCGGCGCCCCCGCGGACCTGGTCCAGTCGCTGCCCGCACCGTCCCTGCCGAAGACCCAGGAGCTGATGCGCCAGGCCGACCTGATCGTCGCGACCGGCGGCGCGGGCATGGTGCACGCCGCCTACAGCTCCGGCACGCCGGCCTACGGGGTGGGGGTGGGTAACGCCGTGCACGTGGTGGACGAGACCGCTGACCTGGCCGACGCGGCGTCTGCCATCCTCACCGCGAAGACCTTCGACTTCGCCACCAGCTGCCTGGCCGACAACGCGCTCGTCGTGCACGGCGACGTCTACGACGAGCTGCTCCGGCGGCTGACCGAGGCCGGCGCACACCGCTGCGACGAGCAGCAGAAGGAGGCGCTGCGCCGGGTGATGTGGCCAGATGGCGGCCCGGTGCCCGCGGTTGCCGTGGTGGCGAAGTCCGCGGCCCACATCGCGGGGCTGGCCGGCTTCGAGGTCGATTCAGGCTGCCCGATGATCCTGGTGGAGGAGACGGGTGCGGGCCCTGACCACCCGTTCTCCGGCGAGAAGCTGTCCGTGGTCCTGGCCCTCTACCGCTACGAGGGCGGCATCGCCGCCGCCGCGGAGCTGGTCAACGCGATCACCGCCTACCAGGGACTCGGTCACACCTGTGGCATCCACACCAGCTCGGACGCGAACGTGGAGCAGCTGGCCATGACGACCCGGACGGCCAGGGTGCTGGTGAACCAGAACCTGAACGAGGGGGCAGGCAGCCCGCGCAACGGCCTGCCGTTCACGCTCAGCCTCAGCTGCGGGACCTGGGGCGGCAACATCACCACCGAGAACGTGAACGCCCGGCACTTCATCAACCTGACCTGGGTGTCGCGGACCATCGCGCCCAAGGCGATCAGCGAGGAAGCGCTGTTCGGCGCGCACTGGCACGCCTACGGTCGTTAACCCCCCGAGCCGGCGGTGGCCACGATCCAGGCCAGCACCAGGGCCTCCTCGAGCCACGCGTCGTACCGGCCGCTGCGTCCGCCGTGCCCGGCGGCCATCTCTGTCCTGAGCAGGAACGGGCCGCCCGGCGCCTCGGCCTGGAGCCGGGCGATCCATTTCGCCGGCTCGGTATAGAGCACCCGGGTGTCGTTCAGGCTGGTGACCGCCAGCACCGGCGGGTAGTCCCGGTCGGTGGCGATGTTCTCGTATGGCGAATAGGACTTCATGTAGCGGTAGACCTCGGGGTCGTGCAGCGGGTCGCCCCACTCCTCCCACTCGGTCACCGTGAGCGGCAGGGACGGATCCAGGATGCTGGTCAGCGCGTCCACGAACGGGACCTGGGCCACCATGGCGCCGAAGGCACCCGGGTCGATGTTCAGTGCCGCCCCCACCAGCAGGCCGCCGGCGGAGCCGCCCCGCGCGACCAGCCGCCGCGGCGACGTCCAGCCCTCGCTGACCAGGTGGCGCGCGCTGGCCACGAAGTCGGTGAACGTGTTGATCTTGCGAAGCATCTTGCCGTCGTCGTACCAGCGGCGGCCCAGCTCACCCCCGCCGCGGATGTGCGCGATCGCGTAGCCGAAGCCCCGGTCGAGCAGGGACAGCCGTGGGATGGAGAAGCCCGGGTCGATCGAGGCCTCGTAGCTGCCGTAGCCGTACAGCACAAACGGCGCGCGGCCGTCGCGGGCCATCCCCGCGCGGCAGACCAGCGAGATCGGGACCTGGGTGCCGTCCGGCGCGGTCGCCCACAGCCGGTGCTGCTCGTAGTCGGCCGGGTCGTACTCGGCGCCGCCGGGCAGGGGCAGCACCGGGCGGCGCCGCAACAAGGTCAGTTCGCCGGTCTCGGTGTCGCAGTCGTACACCGAGTCGGGCGTCACCAGCGAGCCGTAGCCCAGCCGGAAGGCCCGGGCGGCGTACTCGGGGTTCGCCCCGGGCGAGACCCGGTAGACCGCTTCGGGGAAGGCGATCTCGTGCGCGCTGCCGTCGGCGCGCAGCACCCGCAGCCCGGTCAGGCCGTCTTTGCGCAGGTGGACGACGAGGTGGTCCGCGAACGCGTCTACCCCGAGCAGCCGGGTGTCGGCGCGGTGGCGCACGACGGGTGTCCACGCCGCCGGGTCGGACAGCGGCGCCTGGGCCAGCTCGAAGTTCTCCGCGTGGTCGTTGTGCAGGATCAGCAGCCGGTCGGTAGCGTCCCTCCCCTGGTGCTCGACCTCGTACTCGACACCCTGGCGGCGCGGGGTCACGACCCTGAGCTCCCCGCCCGGGTCCGCCGCGTCGAGCAGCCACACCTCGCTGGTCAGCTTGCTCGAGGCAGAGATGATCAGGAAACGCTCGCTGCGCGTCAGCCGGACCCCGGCCCAGAACCGCTCGTCGGGCTCCTCGAACACGACCACGTCTTCGGCAGCCGGGGTGCCGATGTGGTGCCGCCACACCCGGTACGGCCGCCATGCCTCGTCGACGGTCACGTAGAACAGCGCCGTGCCGTCGGCCGACCACGCGCCGCCGTAGAACGTGCCGGGGATCTCGTCGGGCGCGGTTTCCCCCGAGAGCAGGTCCTTGACCCGCAGGGTGAACCGCTCGCTGCCGGCGAAGTCGGTGGAGTAGGCCAGCTGCCGCCCGTCGGGGCTCACGCTGAAGGCGCCCAGTGAGAAGAACTGCCCGTCACCGGCCAGCTCGTTCCCGTCGAGCAGCACTTCCTCCCCGTCCAGCGGGCCGCCGTCAGCGGTCAGCGGCGGTCCCGTGTCGTCCGGCCGGACGGGCCGCCGGCAGTGCAGAGCGTACTGTTTCCCCTCGACCGTCCGGGAGTAATACCACCAGCCGCCCTTGCGGGTGGGCACGGACAGGTCGGTCTCCTGGGTCCGGGCCTTGATCTCGCCGAAGAGCTCGCTGCGCAGCGCGGCCTGGCCTGCCGTCATCGCCTCCGTATAGGCGTTCTCGGCCTCCAGGAACGCGATCGTCTCCGGGTTCTCCTTGCCGGCCAGCCAGGCGTATTCGTCGATGACGGTATCGCCGTGATGGGTGCGCTCGGACGGGATCCGCGCGGCGGCCGGGGGAGCCGCCACGCCTGGCTCAGCGGTCACGATCCAGCCTGTGGGCCAGGAACTCGTCCGGGTCCAGGTAATAAGGGTTGTCGATGACCATGCCGCCGAGGAGGGCCTTGGGGTGGGTCTTCAGCACGTCCATGATCAGGTCCCCGGAGCACCGGGTCAGGTCGTAGAGGCAGAGGTTGACCTGCGGGAAGTTGGACATGATCCGGTTGAGCTCGGATTCGTAGCCCATCAGGTCGCCGACCACCGCCTCGTCGCGGTGCGCCCAGCTCATGTCGCCGATGTTCCGGGCCCGCATCGGGCCGTCCGGGCGGGGCCGCTCCTGCCCCGGGCGCTCATCACCCGGACTGCGGCGCCCCGGGCGCTCGCCGCCCAGGCTCTGGCGGGCCTTGCCCTCCCAGAACTTCAGCATCCGCTCGGGCAGGAAGCCGCCATCGGCCAGGTAGGTGCCGTAGGAGTCAAGCACCTCCAGCTGGCAGTCCGACACGTAGGCATCCACCTCGATCTGCTCCGACATCCGGGCCAGCACGTCATCGGGGGTGCAGCTGTCCACCACGCAGGTGCACTTGTCGCCCGCCTTGAGCCCCTCGACCAGAAAGGGGATGAGGATGTCGTCCCGCTCGGAGGGCTGGCGGTAGAAGCCGCAGATGTGATCTCCCACGCGCAGCTGCAGACCGAGCACCTCGCGGGCTACCTCTGCGGTCATACGCGTCCTCCCCTGGTGAATCTAACACCGCGCGGGCCGGTACGCCCCGGGCGTACCGGCCCGCCGGCGCTGGTCAGGCGGAACTGGTCAGAGGGAACTGCGCACGGCCGCGGCCGCCTGGCCCATGTTGCGCAGCTTGGCGTAGGCGGCGGTCCGGCTGAAGTAACCCAGCCCGCAGTCCGGCGCCACCAGCAGCCGGTCCGCCGGGACCACTTCCAGCGCGCCCCGGATCCGGGCCTCGATCTGCTCGGGGGTCTCCACCTGCAGGTTCTTCGCGTCCACGACGCCCACGCCGAGCACCTTGTCGGTGGGGAAGTCGCGGAACGCCTCCAGCTCGTCGAAGCCCTTGTTGGTGAACTCCAGGTGGATCACGTCGGCGGGCGACTCCTTGAACAGCGGCATCATCTCGGCAGCGTGCCCGTCGAACACGTCCCGCTGGCCGTCCACGCTGCCGTAGCAGATGTGCCAGAACTTGATCGCGTCCACGCCGTCGAACATGATGTTCTGCATTTCGATCTGCCACATGTCCTGCGTGTACGGGGCGAGCACGTCGATCAGCTGCACCGCCTCCAGGCCCATGCTGACCAGGTACTTCAGCTCCTGATTCATGGCCACGGCCAGGTCCCGGGCCACCGCGACCTGGTCGCCGTAGTACTCGTCCTTGACGATGATGCTCTGCTGCGCGGGGCCGAGGAACGCCACCTTGAACGGCTTGTCGGTGACGTTCTGCATGGTCATGACCACGCTCTCGAAGATGGGCCGCTCCCAGGTGATCTTGCCCTTGACCACGGCCTGGTAGAACGGCCGGTACTTCGCGCCCTCGCCAGGCGGCCCGTAGGGCACGAACCCGCCCAGGTTCTCCGGGATGAAGTGGAAGATCGGCTCCAGCTGGAAGCCGGGTGCCTCCCACTCGTAGTACTGGGCGCCGTCACACAGGATGTCCAGCCCGGCCTTTTCCTGCTCGTGCGCGCAGATATGGCAGGCGTCCTCGTAGGCCACCCGCTTGTTGTGGCTGCGGTAGACCGGTTCGCTCAGCGAGCCGAGCACCCGGCCCTGCAGCCAGTGCGGCCGGGGGAACGCCGATACCGCCGAGACGGGCAGCAGGACGTCTTCTCCGCGAATCTCCATTGATCTCAGCCTTTCTGCTCGGACTCGTACTGCTCTCTAGCCGGCACTGCTGCTCTGCTAGCCGGTACTGCTGAGCGGGCGGCTGGCCCCCAGCACGCCCCGCACCGCCCCGGCGACCCGGGCCACCGACACGTCCACCTCGGCCTCGAGGGAGGCGGCCACCGGCAGCGGCACGTTGCCGCCGCTGACCCGGGTGACCGGGGCGGTCAGCGAGCCGAAGGCCTCCTGCGCCGCGATCGCCGCGACCGAGGCGCCCCAGCCGAGCTGGCCGGGGTTCTCCTCCACCACCACCAGCCGTCCGGTCCGTGCTACCGACGCCAGAACCGTGGCCGCGTCCAGCGGCACCAGCGTGCGCAGGTCGATGACCTCGGCCTCGATCCCCTCGGCGGCCAGTTCCTGGGCGGCGGCCAGGCAGGTGCCCACCGTGATGGACAGCCCGACGAGGGTGACATCCCGCCCGGCCCGCACGGTCCGGGCCTGCCCGAGCGGCACGACCTGTTCGCCGTCGCCGATCTCCTCCTTGCGCCCGTACAGCGCCTTGTGCTCGAACACCATGACCGGGTCGTCGTCCCGGATGGCCGCGGCGAGCAGCCCGAACGCCTCGGCCGGCCCGGCCGGTGAAGCGATCTTCAGGCCGGGCACGGTCATGGCCCAGTTCTCCACCGACTGGCCGTGCTGGCTGCCGAACCCGAGCCCGCCGGAACCGTTCGCGCCGCGGAGCACCAGCGGCAGGCTGACCTGGCCCCCGGTCATGTAGCGGACCTTCGCGATCTCGTTGGCCACCTGGTCCCAGCAGGTCGCGTAGAAATCCGAGAACATGATCTCGGCGACCGGCCGCAGCCCGGCCATGGCGGCGCCCATGGCCGCGCCCGCGATGGCCTGCTCGGAGATCGGCGTGTTCCGGACCCGGTCCGCCCCGAACCGCTCCCGCAGCCCCCCGGTGGTCTTGAACACCCCGCCCGAGGCGACGTCCTCACCGAGCAGCACGACCCGGTCGTCGCGGGCCATCTCCTGGGCCAGCGCGGCGGCGACGGCCTGCCGGTAGGTCAGTTCCGCCATTGCCAGCTCCCATCGCTCCACACGTCGGTCCAGGCCCCGGCGGGGTCGGGAGCGGGCCGGGCCAGTATCTGCTGGGCCAGTTCGGCCAGGCCGGACTTGATCCGCGCCTCGATCTCGTCCAGCTTCTCCGGGGCCGTGCCCGCGGCGGCCAGCACGGCCCGGGTGCGCAGCAGCGGGTCCCGCTCACGCCACCGCGCGACTTCCTCCGCCGGCCGGTACGCGCCGCCGTCCGCGGCCGAGTGTCCCTTGAGCCGGTAGGTCTGCGCCTCGACCAGGCTCGGGCCCTGCCCGTCCCGGGCCGCGCGGACCGCGTCGCCGACCACCTGCCGGACGGCCGCGACGTCGTTGCCGTCCACCACGATCCGGTCCAGCCCGTAAGCGGCGGCCCGGTCGGCGGCGGGCAGCGCGACCGGGATCACCTCCCCGATCGGGGTGTACTCCATGTACCAGTTGTTCTCGCACACGAACACGACCGGCAGCCGCCACACCGCGGCCAGGTTGACCGCTTCGTGGAACGCGCCGATGTTGGTCGCGCCGTCGCCGAAGAAGCACACCGTGACCTGTTCCGTGCGGCGGATCAGGGCGGCCCAGGCCAGTCCGCAGGCGATCGGGAGATGCGCGCCGACGATCGCATAGGAGCCGTAGTAGCCGTGCTCCACGCTGGTGATGTGCATGGACCCGCCCTTGCCGCCGCAGATACCGCCCTCGCGGCCGAGCAGCTCGGCCAGGACCGCGTCAGCCGGGGCGCCGCGGGCCAGCGCGTGCGCGTGCCCCCGGTAGGTACCCAGCGAGTAGTCGTCCGGGCGGAGCACGGACGCGGCGCCGACCGCCACCGCCTCGTGGCCGAGCCCTAGATGCACCGGGCCGTGGATCAGGCCCCGCCGGTAGAGCACGTCGGCCCGCTCCTCGAAATGGCGCAGGAAACACATCTGCTCGAAGAGTTCCAGGTCATCGGCGACGTCCATGGTCAGGACGCTACGGTGGTGCCGCGCACACAGCCTCGTCCTGGCCGGACCAACTGAGCGCCTGGCCTGCGACGCTCAGGCCCATTCAGGCCGCCGGATCGGTGAGGGCCTGCAGGGTCACGTACGCCCGGGCCGCGAGCTGCAGGTTGAAGTGGGTCTCCGGGTCACCCAGATCGAACCCGGTCAGCTCACGGATCCGCTGCAGCCGGTACTTCAGCGTGCTGCGGTGCACGGAAAGCGCCCGGGAGGTGGCCTCGTACCCGCCGCCGTGCTGCAGGTACTGGATCAGGGTCTTGACCAGTTCGGTGTGCTTGCGCTCGTCGTAGGCCGCCAGCGCGCCAAGCCACTTGCGGACGAACGCCTCCACGTCGGTAAGGTCGTCCACCGCGGCCAGCATCCGGAGCACGTCGAGGTCGGCGAACACCGAGGTCCGCTCGGCTGAGGCGGACGCCTTCTGCATCCGCAGCGCGAGCCGCGCCTCCCGCAGCGAGCGGGGCAGCTCCGACGGCCGCGGGTAGGCGTCCCCGACGCCGATCCGGCAGCGGCTCCCGTCGCCCAGCTCGGCCACGATGCCGGCCCGCAGCGCCTCCCAGTCCCCCCGATCGCCGGCTGCCGCCACGATCACCACCGTGCCGGCCATGCTGCCCAGCAGGCAGGGCAGCTGCTGGTGGCGCAGCACCCGGCGGGTGGCGTGCAGCACGTCCTCCTGGGCCGGTGAGCTCTCCGCCACCTCCACCACCGCCACCTGGTGCGGCCGCCCGAGGTCGTACCCCAGCGCCTCGGCGCGCAGGTAGGCGCTCTCGTCGCCGGTCCCGGTGAGCAGGTCGTGCACCAGCTCCCGGCGGACCCGCAGCTCGGTGTCGGCCAGCCCGCGCAGCCGGGCCAGCTCGACGGCGAGGACGGTGGCGCCGTGCTCCAGGGCCATCACGTCCGTGGTGCCCGCCCGGCGGTCAGGATCCATCAGCGCAAGCAGCCCGAGCACGCCGGGGCGGGGCGAGGCCAGCGCGACCACCCGGCCGCCGTCGCGGACCGACCGGCCCGCGGTCATCAGCCGGCGCAGCAGCTGCTCCCGCTCGTAGGCGGGAGGTTTCGGGTACCGGGCCGGACGGCCGGGACCGGCCCACGCGGACAGGTTGCCGTAGCGGTCCTCCACCGCGACCGCGAGTCCGGTCAGGTCGTGCAGCGCCTCGGCGATGCCGGCCGCACCCTCACCGGCCGCGGCGACCCGGGTGAGCCGTTCGTGGATGGTCATGCCGTGGCGCAGCGTGGCCACCGTCTCCTCGAGCGCCCCGTTGGTCATGGCCAGCTGCTCCGCCGTGTCCCGCTCCCGCCTGTGCAGCTGGGCGTTGGACACCGCCACCCCGGTCTGCTGGGCCAGCACCTGGGCCAGGAACTGTTCCTCGACGACGGGCTCGTGCGGGGCGTGCACGATCAGGTAGCCGAGCCGTCCCGCGATGCTCCGCAGCGGGTACGCCCAGGCCCAGCCGGCGTCCAGGCTGGCCACCGGGCCGCCGGTCTCGGGCAGGGCACGGAGCTCAGCGGCCAGCTCCGGGCCGCCGGACCCCGGAACGGTGGCGCCGCCGGCCCACCACGCGTCCCCGATCACGAAGCCCGCGATCTGCCAGCTGCCCAGCGACGTGGCCGCGCTCGTCGCGAGCCGCAGGATCTGCTGGTCGTCCGCGCTCTCCGTCATCAGGATGGACAGCACCAGCAGGGCCCGCAGATTGGTCAGCTGACTGCGGAGCAGGCCCAGATCGTCCCGGTACGTGCCGGCCGGTGGCTCGACTCTGCTGGTCTCGAGTGGACTCACGCTTCCACCACCCCGTGGATCAGGTCACCCGGAGCGTAGATCCATTCGGGGCCAGAACTAACCGGGCCCGGGGACAAACCCCGCCCGTAATCCTGTCCTGGCAGGACAGGGTCGTCCCGCCGGGACAGTTACTGGGAGGTCATGCCCCCGTCCGCCGTGATCACCGAGCCGGTCATGAACGACGAGTCGTCGCTGGCCAGGAACAGCGCCACCGCCGCGATTTCCTCCGGCGTGCCGAGCCGCCCGATCGGGTACTTGGCCACGGTCAGCGCCAGGCCGGCTGCCATGTCCCCGCCGCCGCGGGCCCGCAGCATGGGCTCCATCAGCGGCGTGTACACGGTGCCCGGGCAGATCACGTTGACCCGCACCCCGTGCGGCGCCAGGTCCACGGACATGGACCGGGTCAGCGCGACCACCGCGCCCTTGGACGCGCAGTAGGAGGCGAAGTTCGCGATGCCGACCAGCGCGGCGACCGAGCCCTGGTTGATGATCGACCCCCCGCCGGCCGCCACCATGGACGGCGCGGCCGCCTGGGAGCACAGGTACGTGCCTTTGGCGTTGACCGCGAAGCTCCGGTCCCAGTCGTCCTCGGTGGCGTCGATCACGGACCCAGCGCTGTTCACGCCGGCGTTGTTATACAACACGTCCACCCGCTGGTACTCGTTGCGGATCTGTTGGAAAGCACTGGTGACCTGCAGCCGGTCGGCGACGTTCGCCGCGACGGCGAGCGCCGTGCCGCCGGCGGCGGCGATCTCCTCCGCCGCGTCCTTGGCCGCGTCGGCGCTGAGGTCCACCACGGCAACCGCCGCGCCCTCCCGTGCGAACAGGGCCGCAGCGGCCCGGCCGATGCCCGAGCCCGCCCCGGTCACCACGGCTGTCTTGCCCGCCAGCTTGCCTGTCATCGTGACCCGCCTTCTTTTCCGCAACGAAAACCGTCCGCCGTACTGCCCGCGCTCACCGCGGTAGTTCCCGCGTTCGCACTCACAGTGCGGACATCCCGCCGTCCAGGACCAGCGGGTGGCCGGTCATGTAGCCGAGCCGCCCGGAGGCCAGCAGCGCGACCGCGTCCGCGATCTCGGCGGGATCGGCCACCCGCCCGATCGGGATCCGGTCCTCCACCTCGGCGCGCAGGGCCGGCTGGTCCAGCCGCCAGCTGGTCATCGGGGTATACACCATGCCGGGGCAGATGGCGTTGGCCCGGATGCCGGCCGCCGCGTAGTCCACCGCGATCGACCGGGTGAGCATCAGCGCCGCACCCTTGGACGCGGTGTACGCGCACCGGCCCGGGAACGCGACCAGCCCGGCGATCGACGCGATCGTGATGATGTGCCCGGACCCGCGGGCGATCATGGATGGCAGCACCGCGCGGCTGCACAGGAACGGGCCGCGCACGTTGACCGCCTGGACCCGGTCCCACTCCTGGACCGGGGTCTCGTGGCACCGGGCCGCAGCCTGGGAGCCGGTGATCCCGGCGTTGTTCACCAGGACGTCGATGGGACCCAGGAGCGACGCGACCACGGCCATGGCGCTGTCGACGTCGCCCTCGTCGGTGACGTCGCAGCGCAGCGTCTTCGCCGCCACGTCGGCCGCGCCGTCCGGCTTCATGTCCAGCGCGGCTACCGTGAACCCCTCGTCCCGCAGCCGCCCGCAGGTGGCCAGCCCGATCCCGGACGCGCCGCCGGTGACCACCGCCACCCGTGGGTCACTCACAGGTTCACCGGGCTGCTCTGGCCCGCCCGCAGCCGGCACAGCTGGATGAAGTGCTCCGGGTTGAGGAACAGCTCGTTCAGCTCGGCCATCTCGTCCATGGTGAAGCCCTCGGGCCGGCGGATCAGGTAGTCGATGTACTGGAACGCGTCCTTGGCCCCGTAGCCGACGTGGTGCGCGCCGAGGATCTTGCGGCTGTCCGCGTCGATGACGAGCTTGAGCCAGCCGGACAGGATCGGCCGGGTGAACGCGTACAGCATCGACCCCTCGGCGGCCGGCAGCGCGAACGTTTCCGGGTCGGCGTCGTCCGGCGGCATCTGGATCTTGATGACGTTGCGGTACTTCGCCTTCGCCTCCGCCTCGGACAGGCCGCACCAGGTCACCTCGTAGGTGGTGTGCAGGAAGTCCGGGTACTCGGTGAAGTCGAACGCGTAGTCCTCGCCCATGATGTTGCGGGCCGCGCCGACCCCGCACTTGCGGGCCTTGAACATTTCCATCGGGGGGCCGACCAGGTCGCCGGCCGCGTATACCCCGGGGACGGACGTGCGCATGTGGGTGTCCGCGATCACGAACCCGCGCTCGTCGGTGGCCAGCCCCAGCGGCGCGTACATGCTGAGGTCGGGCCGCTCCCCGGTGCCGACGAACACGAAGTCGGTGTCGATCTCCCGGACTGCGCCGCCCGGCTCCCGGTAGCGGACCCCGGTGACCTTGCCGTTGCCGAGCACCTCGAGCGGTTCAGCGCCCTCGACGATCTCGATGCCGCGGTCTTTCATCATCGCGACCACGTACTCGCGCAGCCCCGCGTCCACGTGGTGCAGGCTGGCCGTCTCCATCAGCGGGCTGCGGGTCAGGATCGTGGTCTGGCAGCCGGTGGCCTGGAAGAACGACCCGTACTCCAGGGCCACCTTGGACCCGCCGATGATCACGCAGCGGTTCGGCTCGTAGTCGAGGTCCTCGATCAGGGTGGCGAAGTCGTAGACGCCCTTGATCCCGATCCCGGGGATGTCCGGGTACCGGGTCCGGGCGCCGGTGCACAGCACCAGGTTGCGTGCGGTGAACCGCCGTCCTTCGACCTCGACCGTGCGGGAGTCGATGATGGTGGCCGGGGTGTTCAGGATGAACTCCATGTCCAGCTGCTCTTTGGACTGCCAGTTCATGATGGCGTGCGGGTACATCCGCCCGGCCTTGAACAGGTCGACGATCTCCTGGATGCTGGCCCGCTTCTCGTCGAACGGCGGGTACCAGAGCCGGCCTTGCATGTGCCGGGCCAGGTCCATCTCC
>DATCFY010000008.1:0-3234 GCA_036509255.1 Streptosporangiaceae bacterium | reverse complement strand
CTGCTCAACTACGCCTTCGACGAGATCGGCAACCCCGCGCTGCGGCCGGTGCGAAGGAAGCGGGTGACCCGTGCCTGACCCGATCCTCCAGGTCAGCGGCCTGACCGTGGAGTACGCCATGGAGCGCGGCACGGTCCGCGCAGTCGAGGACGTGAGCTTCGACCTGGACCCGGGCGAGTTCATCGGCGTGGTCGGCGAGTCCGGCTGCGGCAAGTCGACGCTGCTGTTCGCGATCGCCCAGCTGCTGGTCCCGCCGGCCGAGATCACCGACGGCAGCGTGACCTTCCAGGGCCGCAGCATGGTCGGGCTGACCGACGCCCAGCTGGCCGCGGTACGCTGGAAGGACCTGTCCGTGGTCATGCAGAGCGCGATGAACGCGCTCAACCCGGTCAAGTCGATCGGCTCGCAGTTCAAGGACGCGATGCGGGCGCACGGCGTGACGTCCAAGGCCGAGATCGCGGAGCGATCCGCCGAGGTGCTCCGCATGGTCGGCATCGACCCGGTGCACCTCAAGAGCTACCCGCACCAGCTGTCCGGCGGGATGCGGCAGCGGTCCATGATCGCCATGGCCATGCTGTTCACCCCGGACCTGGTCATCATGGACGAGCCGACCTCGGCCCTGGACGTGGTGGCCCAGCGGTCGCTGATGGTCCAGATCAAGGACCTGCAGCAGCGGCTCGGCTTCGCGGTCATCTTCGTCACCCACGACATGTCGCTGGTCAGCCACTTCTCCGACCGGCTGATGGTGATGTACGCGGGGCAGGTGGCCGAGTTCGGCCCGACCCGGCAGGTATTCGACGCGCCGCTGCACCCGTACAGCGCCGGCCTGCTGGAGGCGTTCCCCTCGATCCGCGGGCCCCGGCTGCCGCTGACCGGCATCCCGGGCGCCCCGCCGGACCTGGCCCGGCCCCCGCCGGGCTGCCGGTTCGCGCCGCGCTGCCCCAAGGTCATGGACGAGTGCCGGGCCACGCCGCCCGCGCTCTATGAGGTCGGCCCGGTGCAGGTCCGCTGCCTCCTGCACAGTCAAGATCACGGACAAGATCAAAATCTCCGCAACGGGACCCCGCCGCCCGGCTCCGCCACCGGCAGCGTGAGCAGTGTCGCGACTGGCGGCGCCGCGGGGAGCGTGGCCACGGAGGAAGGCGGCAGCGATGAGTGACGCGCCAGCCCAGGACGGCCCAGATAAGGCCAGCACCGCGCCGCTGCTGCGGACGGAGGGACTGAGTAAGCACTTCAAGATCGGGAACGCGCTGTCCCGCCGGACCCTGCACGCGGTAGATGACGTCAGCCTCGACATCGGGGACCGGGAGATCGTCGCCCTGGCCGGGGAGAGCGGCAGCGGCAAGAGCACCATCGCCCGGCTGCTGGCCAAGCTGTACAAGCCGACCAGCGGCGAGATCTACTTCCAGGGCCAGCCGGTGTCGCGGCGGCGCTCCCGGGCCGACACCCTGAACTACACGGGGCTGGTCCCGATGGTGTTCCAGGACCCGTTCAGCTCCATCAACCCGGTGCTGCGGATCTCGCACGGCGTGCTGCGCGGCCTGAAGCTGCACCGCCCGGAGCTGTCCGCCGCGCAGCGGCACGCCGAGGCGGAACGGGTCTTCGAGGTGGTGGGGCTGACTCCGGCCGCGGAGGTGCTGCAGCGCTACCCGCACGAGCTGAGCGGCGGCCAGCGGCAGCGGGTCGGCTTCGCGCAGGCCCTGGCCCTGCGGCCGAAATTGATCCTGGCCGATGAGCCGGTGTCCATGCTGGACGTGTCCATCCGGATCGGGCTGCTGAACCTGATGGCCCGGCTGCGTGACAAGGAAGGGGTCTCGATCCTGTACATCACCCACGACATCGCCAGCGCGCGGTACATCGCGGACCGGCTCATCGTGATGTACGCGGGCCAGATCGCGGAGACCGGCCCGGTCGAGGGGGTGCTGGCGGCGCCGAAGCACCCGTACACCCAGCTGCTGCTGTCCGCGGTGCCGGACCCGCGGGCCCCGCTGGACATCACCGCGGAGACCGACCGCGGCGAGCCGCCCCGGGTCATCGACCCGGTCCCGGGCTGCCGGTTCCGCTGGCGCTGCCCGCTGGCCATCGACGAGTGCCACCAGGCCACGCCGGGCCTGGTGGAGCTGGGACCCCGGCATGAGGCGGCGTGTTTCGTGGCCCAGGCCGGCGCGGAGGTAAAGGCGTTTTGATAGGGATCAGGGCTTTCCGATGAAAATCACAGTGGTGGGCGGCGGATCGACGTACACGCCGGAACTGGTCGACGGGGTGGCCCGGCTCACGGGTGCGCTCAAGGTCACCGAGCTGACCCTGGTCGACCCGGACGAGAGCAGGCTGGCCGTGGTCGGGCCGGTGTCAGCCCGGATCATGCGCGCGTACGGGCACCCAGCCCGGGTCAGCTGGACGGCGAACCTGGATGAGGGGCTCGACGGGGCGGGCGCGGTCCTGCTCCAGCTCCGGGTCGGCGGCCAGGCCGCCCGGCAGCGGGACGAGACCTGGCCGCTGGAGTGCGGCTGCGTCGGCCAGGAGACCACCGGCGCGGGCGGGCTGGCCAAGGCGCTGCGCACGGTGCCGATCGTGCTGGACATCGCGGAGCGGGCCCGGCAGCGGGCCGACCCCGGCGCGTGGATCATCGACTTCACCAACCCGGTCGGCATCGTCACCCGCGCCCTGCTGGACGCCGGGCACCGCGCGGTCGGCCTGTGCAACGTGGCGATCGGGTTCCAGCGGCTGTTCGCCCGGCTGCTCGGCACCAACCCGGCCCAGGTCCAGCTGGATCACGTCGGCCTCAACCACCTGACCTGGGAGCGGGCCGTCCTGGTGGACGGCACCGACCGGCTGCCCGGGCTGATCGCCGCGCACGGCGAGGAGATCGCCTCGCACACGGGGCTGCCCGCGTCGGTGCTGCACGACGTGGGCGCGGTGCCGTCCTATTACCTGCGCTACTTCTGGGCGCACGACGCGGTGGTGGCGGAGGAGCGGACCCGCCCGACCCGGGCCGAGGAGGTCGCGGCGATCGAGCGGGAACTGCTGGCCATGTACGCCGACCCGGCCCTGGACCAGAAGCCCGCCCTGCTGTCCGAGCGTGGCGGCGCGTTCTACTCCGAGGCGGCGGTGGCGCTGCTCGCCTCGCTGGTCGGCGACACCGGGGACACCCAGGTGGTCAACGTCCGGAACGCGGGCACGTTCCCGTTCCTGGCCGACGACGCCGTGATCGAGGTGCCCGCGGTGATCGGGGCG
>DATCFY010000007.1:0-73948 GCA_036509255.1 Streptosporangiaceae bacterium | reverse complement strand
TCCGGCGGATCTCCGCGCTGAGCGTGCGGATCGCCTCCCGGTCGTCCGGGTTCAGGCGCGACAGCTGATCGAGCCGATCGTCGATCGAGGGCGCTTCCGCCATGATCCGCCGGAAGGCGTCCGTCGTCACGCAAAAGCCAGCCGGCACGCGGATGCCGTCGATCCGCGACAGCACCCCCAGGTGCGCGCCCTTGCCGCCAACGACCGCGACCTGCATCTCGTCAACCTCTTGAAGACCCAACACGTGCTGCTCGCTCACCGCGATACCTCCGAGGCAGCCGTGCTCCGTTGCACTGCACTGGCCGATCGAATCACTGGCGCCTCCAGCTCTGTCGAACCTCGTGTTGGGCACGTCCTCATCTCTCGTTGCCTTCCCTCTGACGAGTCGGCCGGCCGCTCCGCCCAGTCGGGCGGCGCGCACACCCGCACCTCCGCGCCCAGCGCCCGCAACCGCACCGCCAGTCCCACCAGCGGTTCGTCACCGCGTCCCCCATAGGTCGACAACAACACACGCACGTCGTGCCCCATGTCTTCGTCCGTTCTTGGTCCGGCCGCCGATTCTGCAGCACGACCCGGGTCTTGCCGCAAGCCCCCCAGTCTGCTATACGTTAAAAGTGGCAAGGAGTGAGATCTCCTTGCCTTTGCCTTTGTCGTCCGCTGGGAACTGACAACCTTCTTGCGAAGCGGCGGCGCGCCACGTACGGCGGTACACGTCGTTGGCCCAGGAGGATGTCCCATCGGCCTACGGATGCAGCCGCGGAACGAGAAGTTCTTTCCCTTTGCCGGCAAGGCCCGAACGCCGTCGAGCGCGCCGCCATTCTCCCGGAGGTCGTCGCGCCACGCGAGCGCTGGGCGAAGCTCGCCAAATGGACGACCGCCGAGCTTCACGGCCGCCGCAGCCCAAATCGGCCGGCACCCAAGCGAATGGCCCCACGCCCCAATTCGGCATGAGCGGAAGACTGGATTACTCGGACAGCGGTGGTCTAGCCATCTCCTACAGAGCCTTCAGCGGGGTCATGCTCGTGCCGCTGCGGAACGATCGCGGATCCTTGTGAAAGCATCCAGCGTGGAGTCGTCAGCATCTGGGAGCGTGTGCAGTACTTCTCGGTGGTGGCGATGGACGCATGGCCGAGACGCTCCTTTACGGCCTGCAGGTCCGCGCCACCAGCTAGAAGCCATGAGGCATGCGCGCGCCGCAAGTCATGCGGGCGTACCACGGTCACCCCAGCCTCAGCGAGTGCTGGCCGCCAGATCTGATTGCGGAACCAGTCGCGTGGGATGTGACCGTCGGTGTCGCGAACTCGTGGCGTGCGCGGATCATCCTTCCCGGCCGCCCGCCGCCGCGCCCGGTACTGAGCGAAGGCACTCCTGCAATGCACGCACCGGCAACTTCCGGCCGTGTACGCACTCAGCGTTCCATGCCGATAGGTCCGCCCACCGGCATTCGGCGAGGTGCGGCCCAGGAGGTCAGGGTCAGTCAGCACTGGTTCCGGAGTCGGCATGGTGAAGAGAAGGTCATCGTCGGCGAGGCGGCGATCACGGGCGTACGACCTGAGCTTGTCAGGCGATCTGGCTGGTCAGCTTGATCCGGCGGTACCGGCGGACTTGGGACGCGTCCAGGGGCGCCCCTGCCCAACTGGTAGGCACATCTTCTGACCGGGGTGTACCTAGCAACGATGGGGTGTCTCGGGTGGTGGTCTCATCCGTCCGGTCAGCTCGTCGAAGTCCCCGCGCTGCGGTGAAGAACTCGGCCCACTCGGCTGCGGTCAGGTGAAGGACGCCATCATCTGGGTAGCGCCCGTCGCGCAGATCCACGCATCCTGAGTGTGGGCAGGGGACGGCCTCGATGGTCATGAGCTTGGTGCCTTCGGCGTCGAGCTTGGCAACCAGGCAGGCCAACGTGTGATCAACGACGACCTGCAGTGCACTAGGCAGGCCACCGTCAGCGCGGTCACGGCAGCAATGATCACCCCCAGCAAGCGCAGGTGACCCAGGTTGCGGACGCGGTTCCGGCTGCTGGGCAACAGTAGTTCCGGTAGTTAGGCGACACTCCGTGGTGTCTGTGGCCGCTGCAGGCCACCGACGATGCTGTTCACCTCTAGGGCGCCGACGGCCTCCGGCTTTATGGTTGCCTGGTGGGGGATGCACAGGACGGGGTCTCCGGGCCGATGGTGGGCCGTGACCGCGAGCTGGCTCGGGTCATGCTGCTGCTGGACGACGCCCTGGTGGGTGGCGGCCGCCTCGTGCTGTGCACGGGTGAGGCGGGGATCGGGAAGACCCGGCTGGCGGAAGAGGCCGCCGCGTCGGCCGCCGCGAGGGGCGTGCCGGTGGCGTGGGCCCGGGTGGCTGACCGGGACAGCCTGCCGCCGTACGGCCTGTGGCAGCTGGTTCTGGATGAGCCCGCCGTCCGGGCTGCCGATGATGACCCGTCCGGTGCGGGCCTGTGGCCCCGGGTCTTGGGTGACGCCGAACGCTCGGCGCTGGCTGATGGCGCCGATTCCGGCAGCGCCCAGCGGTTCGCGATGTTCGCCGAGGTTCGCCGGCGGCTGGCGCAGGCGGCCAGGCCGGGCGGGTTGCTGCTGGTCCTCGATGATCTGCAGTGGGCGGACGAGGCGTCGGCGGTCTTGCTCGCCGATGTCGTGCGCCAGCTGCGAGGGACGCTCATCTTGGTCTTGGCGACCTACCGGGAGTCGGCGGCCTCCGGTGACACGAGCGCCGGGCTCCTGCCGCGTCTGTCCGCGGATGCCAACACCGAACGGGTAGACCTTCGTGGCCTGCCCGTCCGCGCGGTCGGGGATATGCTGCTCGCCGCCGGGTTGCCGGCATCGGCAGACGAGGCCGGTGAGGTGCACTCCGAAACGGGGGGCAACCCGTTCCTGGTCCGCGAGCTGGCCCGCATGCTCGGCGAGCAGCGGCGCGTCGGGCCGGTGCCGGTGCCGGGACGGGTGGCGGAGGCGACGGCCCACCGGCTGGCGCAGCTGTCGGATCCCGCCCGGGCTCTGGTGCAGACCGCCGCCGTGGCAGGCAACAACTTCTCGGCTGGCGTAGTGGCCAGGATCCTGGACGTACCTGTGCTTGCCCTGCTCAGCCCGCTGGACGAGTGCCGGGCCGCCGGATTCCTGGTGGCCGGGGACCGTCCTGGTGATCACAGGTTCTCGCACGCGCTGGTCCGCTCGGCGGTGGCCGCCCGGCTGAGCGCAGCGGAGCAACGGCGGCTGCACACCGCCGCAGCGGACGCGATCGAGGCTCTCTACGAGGGGCAGCTGGATCTGCACCTGACTGAGGTCGCCCGGCACCGGGTCGACGCATCGCTGCCCGGTGACCGGACGAAGGCGGTAGCGGCGTGCGAGGCGGCCGCCGGCGTGGCGGCCCAGTCGCTGGCCTTCGAGGAGGCTGTGCGCCTGCACCGGCAGGCGCTGCTGGTCGGTGGTGACGAGATCGGCGAGAACGACCGCTCCCGGCTTGAGCTCGCCCTGGCGGTGGCCCTGCACCGCTGCGGGGACCTGCCCGGATCGCAGGAGACGGCGGCCGGAGTCGGCCGGCGGGCCGAGCGCCGCCGTGACCGGCTCTGGCTCGCCCGCACGGCGCTGGTCATGGAGGCCAGCGGCGTACCGGAATGGGACGGGGAGATCTGCCGCATCTGCGAGCAGGCCCTCGCCGGGGAAGACCTTCCTGATGGTCTGCGGGCCCGGGTCTCCTCGCGGTACGCGCAGGCGCTGGTGTACCGCGGCGAGTACGACCGGGCGGGACAGGTCAGCCGGGACGCGCTGGCCGTTGCCGGATCGGCGGGGGACCCGGTCGCGCTCGTGGACGCGCTCAAGGCCCGCCAGCTGGCTTGCTGCGCCCCCGACGGAGTCACCGAACGGGCCGTGCTGGCGAGCCGGATACTGGAGGCCGCCGACGCGGCGGGCAGCGCCTGGCTCGAGATGTGGGGGCGGCTGTGGCGGATCGACACTCTGTTTGAGACGGGGCAGCTGAGGAGCGTCCGGCGTGAGCTCGCCGACCTCGAAGTCTGCGTGGAACGGCTCCCCGGCCCGCTCGCGCAATGGCAGTTCTTGGAGACCTCTGCGACGCTCGCGCTGGCTACCGGGCGCTTCACCGAGGCGATTCAGCTGGCCTGGCAGGCGTTCAAGGTGTTCAGCGACATGGGACACCCGTTCGCGTTCGGCGGCTGCTCAGTGATCCTCGGCCAGGCCGGCCTGCACGTCGGGTTCAGCAGATCCGGCATGATCGCGCTATGGGACCAGATCCCCGCGCACCTGCAGCCGGACGCCGTGGACACCACCCGCGGCATCGCCACCGTCTTCCCCGCGCTTACCCTCGCGCTGATCCGCCTGCACCAGGGCGACCGCGCCGCCGCTGAGGCCGCCTATGCCCAGGCCGGCCCGGTCCGGTCCTGGACGCCGATACCGGCGATGCGCATGGCGGCCTGGGCGCACGGGCTGTCGGTCGCCATCGGCCTCGGCCGGACGCAGGACATCGAGTTCCTGGCGGCGCAGTTCGAGCCGTTCCGGGGCCAGCACGTCGCGAACGGCGCCGGGCCCGGGACCTACATGGGCCCGGTCGAGCTGCCGCTCGGGCACGCGGCCGCCGCACTGGGCCAGCTCGACGCGGCGGTGGAAGACCTGCAGACGGCGGCCTCGATCTGCGACACGAACGGCGCCCGCGGCTGCGCCGTGCAAGCCCGCGTCGAACTCGCCGCCGCGCTCACCCGCCGGCAGGCGCCCGGCGACCGGGACGAGGCGCTGGCCGCGCTGGCCACCGCCGCCCGCGAGGCCGAGCAGCTCGGGATGGTCCCGTTCACCGAACGGATCGAACAGCTCCAAGCCCAGCTGACGGCCGCGCCGGCCAGCGACTCACCCCTCAGTCCCCGCGAGCGCGAGGTGGCCCGGCTGGTCGGGCAGGGACTGACCAACAAGCAGATCGGCCAGAACCTGTACGTCTCCGAACGGACGGCCGAGAACCACGTCCAGCACATCCTGGCCAAGCTCGGGCTCCGCAACCGCAGCCAGATCGCCGCCTGGGTCAGCGAAGAGCATGACGCGAGCCGGCTATGAGTACCCAGGCCGACGGTGAATGAGTACTCGGGTGAGTGATTCCCCGGATGGCCGGATCCGGGCTTTCCCGTAGCGTCCTTCCTGCCAGCACAAACTCAGGAAAGGCAGGACAAACATGGCACACATCCACATCGCGGCGACGCCCGGGGTAACGATCGACGGCTTCCGCGCGGTCTCCGCCAAGCACAACCCGCCCCAGGACATCGACGGCCTGCTCGCCTGGGCGGCCGGCACGGACGAGAAGGGGCTCCACGTGGTGACCGTGTGGCAGTCCAAGGCCCATATGGACCGGTGGTCCGCCGAGCAGCTCTTCCCCGCGTTCCAGTCGCTCGGCATGACCGATGTGGCGTCGAACATGGAGTTCACCGAGTACGACGCCGACGAACTGTACATCCGCTGAGCACCCGACCCGGACGGCCTGTCGCACCCAGCATCGAGCAGCGAAGATCCCCCGGCCGCCGGCGCATCCGGCGGCCGGGCATCCCTCCCGGACATCACCCCCGCCCAGGCAGCACGCCCTGCACCAGGAGCAGGCCAACCGGGCGCCGGAAACCGCCCCGGAGTTTTCGGGGGCGGTGTGCGGGCGACCGCCGCCGGTGCGGGCTCGGTGATTCCGCGAGGGCCGGGCTTGACGGTGGCGCGGAGCCGGAAGTCAGCCTCAGTCGCGCGGACGGATCCACACCGATAGGTGAGCGGGCTCCAGGGCCTTGTGTACGGCACTGGCCAGATCATCCCGGAGTGAGTCCAGGTCAACGACGTCTTTCAGCTGCGCCGCGAAGACCGCCACGGTCGCCTCCGCGTCGTACCGGGCCCGGTTGAACCGCCCGTCCACCATCCGCTGCACCCGTCGCCGCAACGGACTGAACAGAGCCGCTGCGGCCAGCGTCGACACGGCCACCGCTACCGAACTGTGGAATCCCAGCACTTGGGTGGCCAGCAGCACCAAGCCCGCGTACAGGCCGACCAGCAGGCCGGTGACGATGGCGTAGGCCAGGGTGCGGGAGATGATCCGGTCGATGTCATACAGCCGGTGCCTGAGGATCGCGATGGTCATCGCCACCGGGACGCCCAGCAGCACCGAGACCTCGCCGGCGGTATACGCGGTGGTGACCAGCCAGGACCAGGAGTGTCCGGCTGCGGTGCCAATCACGACGAAGAGCACGGCGACGACGAACACCACGGCGATCAGGGCGAGCCACTTGACCCTGCTGCCGCAGCAGCTGGCCGCCAGCCCGGTACCGGACGTTGAGCAGCACCAACGCGGCGGCCAGGAACGGGGCGAGCGCTGCCACAACCCCGGGGAACGTGCCGATCAGCAGCGTACCCAGCACCGGCCCGAGATTGCCCGCACCCAGCGGATTCGGGATGCTCAGCGAGACCCCGCCGGGGGCGGGCAGCGCCACCGGCCCCGGGTGCACGGCCAGGCCGGCCGTGGCCAGGCCGGCCAGCAGCAAGCCGGCCGCCGCGACGGGAAGCCAGCGCCGCGACGGCAGCGTCCCGGTCGGGAACAGCAGGAACATGAACGCGATGGTGAAGGCGACAAGAGCGAAGCTGCCCTGCGCGAGCGCGCCCACCTGCCTGGCCGCCGGGAGCGACCCGGGAAACGTCGCTATCCCGGCCACCGCGTAAGCGGAGGCCGGCGCGAGGAACGCCGATGCCGCGCCCTCGCCCAGCATCATCCAGCCGATGGCGTTGCCCGCGCGGCGGACTATGAGCGCACCGAGCGTGGCATAGGCCGCGGCCGCCGCCGCGGCGCCCAGGTTAGTGACCAGGTCGCCGCGCGCCAGGCCGCCCGCCGCGGTCCCGAGGCGGCTTTGCGGTCCGGCGCGGTCTGGGTGCCCGCGCCTGTCATCGTGCCCCCGTCACCCGTGGCCTGCGGCGTGACCTCGCATGCCCGAGGCTTCACCATCCAGCAACAGTAAATCCCGATCGTTCCGGGAACGTTACCGCTCGGCACGGAACCCCAGGACATGGAGTCATCGTCGATCTTGGCTGACCTGCCTGGGCTACTTCGAGACGGCGAGGCCGCCAGTCCGCTGTACCGGGCATCTGTAAGACTGTACTTATATAAGCCTTTACTGATACTTTAGCCTGGTGCACGCTTTCGACGTACTCGGCGATCCGGTGCGCCGCCGCATCCTGGAGCTGCTCGGGGACAGCGAGCTCACCTCCGGCGCGCTCTGCGAGGTGATCCAGCGCGAGTTCGGCATCTCCCAGCCGGCCGTCTCCCAGCACCTCAGGGTGTTGCGGGACAACGGTTTCGCCACGGTACGACCGGACGGCGCGCGCCGCCTCTACGCGGTCGCGCACGAGCCGCTGCGCGACATCGACGCCTGGCTCGACCAGTTCCGCCGGTTCTGGACGCCGCACTTGGACGCGCTGGCCACCGAGCTGGCGCGAGGCAAGCACGAGCGGAGGAAGAAACCATGATCGATGTGACCGAGGAGATCAGTGCGGTCCGCCGCGAGGTGGGCGGCCGGGTGCTGGGGGCCGGGCAGGCCCGGGTGGTCACGGTGTCCCGCAGCTACCTGGCCGAGCTCACCGATGTCTGGGACGCCTGCACCAGCCCGGAACGCATCCCGCGCTGGTTCCTGCCGGTGAGCGGGGAGCTGAAGGAGGGCGGCCGGTACCAACTGGAGGGCAACGCGGGCGGGATCGTCACCCGCTGTGACCCGCCGCACGGCTTCGACGCGACCTGGGAGATGGGCGGCGACGTGAGCTGGATCGAGCTGCGGCTGGCCGACGAGGGCAACGGCCGGACCCTCTTCCGGCTGGACCACATCGCGCATGTGGACGACGAGCGGTGGGCGCAGTTCGGCCCCGGTGCGGTCGGGGTGGGCTGGGACAGCGGCCTGATCGGCCTGTACCTGCACCTGACCACCCGGCGGGCGGTCGACCCGGCCACGGTGGCCGGGTGGTCCGCGTCTGAGGAGGGCCACCGGTTCCTGGCCGCGTCCAGCGACGCCTGGTATGAGGCGAGCGTGGCCTTCGGCACTGACCCGGCCGGGGCCCGGGCCGCCGCTGACCGCACCACCGCGTTCTACACCGGCACGCCCGGGCCCGGCGGCGGGGCCGGCCAGAACGGCTGACCGGCCTCGGGCGCGATCACTGGAATCTGCCCGGCCTGAGGTGGCCGCACCTGCAACGTCAGGTGATGAATGCTGTCATGCGGATAGAGACGAGCAGTCCGGGCAGGTCGACGCCGAGCTTGGCGACGTAGCGGGTCGGTGGCCCCGACGGGAACCACCGCGCGTATTCCTCGTTGAGGCCGGCGAAGTCGGCGGGGTTGGTGAGCAGTACCCCGACCTCGATGACGTCATCCAGGCTGGCGCCGCCAGCTTGGAGAATGGCCTCGCAATTCGTCAGCGCCTGTCGTGTCTGATCCTGGATGGTGCTTCCGGCGAGGCTGCCCGTGCCCGGGTCGATGCCGACGATGCCTGAGACGAGCACGTGCGGCCCGGCCTTGACTCCCTGGCTGTAGAGCGGCGAACTCGGCGCGTTCGCGGCCGTGATGATCTCCCGTGGCATGACGGTCCTCCCTTTCCGGTGGCGATCGCACCGTCCCGCGCGCGCAGCGGCATGTGAGTGAAGCCGCCGGTTCGGATCCGGCCGCCCCGACCTTGTACGTGGTCACGTGCTATTCCTGGATACACGTTTCCGGTGCTGCGACCGATGAGTACTGACCATGAAGAACGTCTGTCTTGACGTGACGGTACTGATGACGGGGATCGCGTTCGGCGAGTCGCCCCGGTGGCATGACGGGCGCGTGTGGTTTTCCGACTGGGGCGCTCACCAGGTGATCGCGCTCGACCCGGCAGGTGGGCACGAAGTAGTAGCCAGCGTGGCGTCGTTTCCGATGTGCATCGACTTCTTGCCAGACGGGCGTCTTGTGGTGGTGGACTCGGCGCAGCGGCGGCTGCTCCGCCGGGAGCCGGACGGCTCGATGGTCACACATGCCGATCTGGCTCCCATCTCCGAGAAGCCTTGGAACGACATCGTGGTGGACGCGCACGGCAACGCCTACGTCAACAGCATCGGCTTCGACTTCCCAGGTGGGGAACCGGCACCCGGTCTCGTGGCGCTCGTCGCATCCGACGGGTCGGTCCGGCAGGTCGCCGACGACCTCGCCTTCCCCAATGGCATGGCGATCACCGCCGATGGCGGGACGCTGCTCGTGGCCGAGTCCTACGGCAACCGGATCACGGCCTACGACATCTTGCCTGACGGCGCTCTCGGCAACCGCCGGGTGTGGGCCGACGCCGGGGCGGACCACCCGGACGGGATCTGCGTCGACGCCGAGAACACTGTCTGGTACGCGGATGTAGCCAACCGCCACTGCGTCCGTATCCGCGAGGGCGGTGAGACTCTCGCGACGATCGACCTGGACCGAGGCGCCTTTGCCTGCATACTCAGCCGCGACGAGCACCCGCAGCTGTATGTCGTCGCCCAGCACTGGGGCAGCGCGGACCAATCCGAACCCAGCGGCCAGGTCGTCGCCTACCCAGCCCCCGCGCCGGGCGCCGGGTGGCCGTAGGCCACCGCGGTCGTCCTCGGCGTCTTCGGCGGACAGGACCCGGGCTGAGCTTTTCCTCCGCCGGCGAGTGAATCGCCGCCGATCTTCATGCGCAATCGCTTGCATCAGTTTGTTCATCGTAAGCCCGGCCGGGGTCGAGATCAGGGCGACACCCGGCCGGCCGGCGGCATCCACGCCGTGACGGACAGGCGGCTATGTCTAGCCGAAAGCCGCCACCCCAACCGTCAGGCTGAAGTGCCCCCCAGCTCCGCCCGCGCGTCCAGGACATAGCCAGCGACCTCCGCGGATGCCGCCCGGGACAGCACAACTTAGCCCCTAGCGGAAGCGCCATCCAGGTCAGGGCAACCTATCCGGACATCGCGCCGGCCGCAGCACGCTGGCTCGCACCGGCCCCGGCCACGCCCGGCCGGGCCAGCATCTCGTGCCCCGCGGGCCTGGCCGGCACTGAGGGCGGAGTACGCCGATCCGTCACGATAAGAGTGCAAATCACCCATTGCCCTCTCCGGACGTCTCTGCAATCATTTGCATTCAGGGTTGCGTGCCGGCTACACCGGCCCGCGATGTGACCCTGGTGCACCAGGGAGAGCGAGCCGATGAAGAAGGAAGCTGCTGCCGAATTAATGACTGCTGGCTCTGAACACCCGGAGTGGTGGAGTTACGGCCACGAGTTCCCACGCTGGCACGTGTGGCGGGGGATCGCGGGGCTGCTCTACGCGCGCCGGCTGATGTCGAGCCCGCCTCGGGTGGTCCGCGGCCAGGACCCAGCAGAGCTGCGCGACCTGATCAGGGAAACAGAACTGCAGCTCGCCGATCGGTGGAAGTAACGCGCTAGCGCTCAGCTCGTGCCGTGCCTAGGTTCTGCTGCCGCGGGCGGTATCGTGCCCTGGCCAGGCGATCCTCCCCATCCAGCCGGGCCGCCAGGCCGGCGAGTACCCGGGCGATGCCGTCCGCCGCGCGTGGCCGGGACAGGCCCGCCGAAGCGGCGCGCATGGCGGCCAGGGCCGCCGGGTCACGGCGCAGCCAGCGGATCTCACCCACCAGATCGCGCCGGCCCGGCCCGGCGTCCCGGACCTGGCCTGGATGGTGCCGCTGCTGGCGTTCACGGCCTGGCAGCTGGTCCTCCGCCAGGTCACCGGCTCAGCCATCCTGCTGGCCAGCGCGGCCAGCAACTCCAGTCCCGGGCTCCCGTTCGGCCAGTTCACCGACGCTCTCCGGATGAACCTCGGCCTGCTCTGGCCACCCACCGGAGCCGCCTGCATCTGGTCCCTCGAGGTGGCCACGCTCGGAGCATGCACGGCCGCCGCCTTGGCCTCGCTGCGCGGGCCCGACGTCCGCGCCCCCGACATCGGCGCGCCCGACATCCATGCGGCCGAGGTGCGGCCGCCTGCCGGGCCCCGGTACGAGCGGCTCGCGTTCCTGCTGTACGTCGTCGAGCTTGGCGGCTTGTCGGCGAATATCTGGTCCGGTCACGCAGACCTGAGGTCCATCGACGAGGTCTACCTGCTCGGCGTGCTGATCCTGTTCGGGTCGCGCCGCCGCCTCGGATGGCTGGCCGCGGCCATGGGACTGGCCCTCACCGTGGCCGGCGCCCACCAGGCCCCCTACCTCTCCTGAGTTCCGCCGGGGCCGGGGCCGGGGCCGCGCGGATCGTCCACGCGGCGGCGGCCGGCGGGCGCGGGCTCGCATTCTCCCTGCGACGTCGCGGCACCCCACTGGCAGGCCCCTTCCCCGGCCCGCGGCCGCATCAGCGGGCCGCGGGCCGGGTTGGGGGACGGTTTTCGTTGCGGAGAATTTTGGTTTTCATTCCGGTTTCCACCGTTAACTGGGGATATCGGGATACTTTTAGCCAGGCTCGCCTAGATCGGTCGTTGCCTGGATTTCATGCTGGCTAGGTGGAAGAGTCGCCCTATGCGGACGATCTTTGACGGGCTGGTCGAGGAATTCAGGGCCTGGCATTTGTTCGAGCAGCAGGCCGGGAACTCCCCGCGACGCGAACTTCCTGGCCTGGCCACCCTGGGCCTGCCCGACTACGGCGGGAGCGGTTACGGGGCCGGCGGCTACAACAGTGCAGGTTACGGCCCACCCAGCTTCAGCCCACCCAGCTTCGGGATGCCCACGTACGAGGAGCCCGGGTCCGGGGGGGCTGGCTTCGGGACGGCTGGATACGACACACCCGGGTACGGCGGTGCTGACTACGACCGGGCGCCGCGGCACGGCCGGGATCTGGGCGGGCCGGCGCCGCAGGCGGGCGGCCGGCGTTAACGGCGGGCGGCGGATCAGCCGGGGGTCGTAGAGGTACCAGCCTTCCCGGCCGCCCACGGTGGGGCTGGCGTACCAGCGCAGCCCGACACACCAGCGGCCGCGCCGGTCTTTGCGCTGCCCGATCACCTGGGCCCAGACCCACGTCCCGTCGTGGAGCAGGATCTCCGCTTCGCTGTCCTCGGGGATCGTGGAGCCGGGCACGGCGTCGGCGGGCATAGCCCGCTCCAGCGCCGGCTCACGGGACGGATCAGCAAACACGCAGGTCATCGTGCCCGTGACCAGCTATCAGCAATCAGCGGGCGCGCGGGCGCAGCAGCAGCACCACGAGGATCCCGGCTGCGGCCGCGGCCGGGATGACCGCGGTCACCGGCGCGAACTGCCCGGCCAGCCCCCAGAATGCGAACCCCACGCCCTGGAGGAACATCAGGCCGGCGCTGGACAGAGCGAGCGCGCGGCCGCGCAGTTCCTCCGGGGCCGCGGCGATCAGCAGCCCGTCCTGCCCGGCGCCCCAGGCACTGCCCAGCCCGGAGATGACCAGCAGAGCCAGGGCCAGCCCCAGCCGCGGGCTGGCCGCGAAGCCGGCCAGCGGCACGAACGTCAGCAGCCCGGCCGGGACGATGATGCGCCGCTGCAGCCGGGACGTGAGCATCCGCGCCGCGATCAGGTCGGCCACCACCGTCCCGGCCGGGATGCCCATGAGCAGGAAGCCCGTCACCCGGGCCGGCTGGCCGATGTGGCTGGCGTACGGGGCGGCCAGAGCCTCGGGGGCGACGGCGCAGACCGGGACGAGCCAGCCGAAGAGCAGCAGGCGCCGGACCGGGCGGCAGGCGAGCACGCGGCGGATCCCGCGTACCGAGTCTCCCGCCATCGACCCGGCCCCGGCCCGGCCACCGCGCGGCGGGCGCCGGAGCATGCCGGTGCGCAGCAGCAGGGCCGAGGCGGCGAACGAGGCTGCGTCGAAGGCCAGCGCACCGCGCGGGGACACCACGGTGAGCAGCAGTCCGCCTGCGCCGAAGCCGGCGATCTGCGCGGACTGGGCGACCATCCGCATCATGGACCGGCCGAGAATGTAGCCCGGCCCAGGCGGCAGCACATCCGGCAGGACGGCGGCGCGCACGCCCTGGTACACCGGGGAGAGCAGGCCGTTGGTGAACAAGAGTCCGAGCAGCGCGACAACGGGCATCCCGGGGATCACCATGGCGGCCACCAGCACCGTGCTGAGCAGGTCACACGTCACCAGGACCCGGCGGGCGGGCAGCCGGTCCGCGGCCGCGCCGAGCAGCACCCCGCCGAGCAGGTAGGGCAGGAAGGCCAGGGCCATGACCGAGGCGGCCAGCGCCGGGGACCGGGTCTGCTCGTAGACCAGCACGGTGAGCGCGACCGCGGCCACCACGTTGCCGAGCATGGACACAATGTCGGCCAGGAACATGACCCGGAACTCGGCCGACCCGAGCACGTCCCGGTACCGGGCCCGGCCGGGACCGGGGGCGGGGGCACCCGTCTGGCTCACCGGGGCGGAAGACGTCACGGGGACCAGGCTGGCCGGCGGCTAGAATCGAGACCAGATATTCGGTGTGCGCCGAATCATAGGCCGGGGCGATGCGATGAGCGTGACCATGGTGTTCGGGCCGGACGATCCGGCCCGCACCCGGTTCGTGGTCTCGCCGGCCTGGGAGACCATGCACGCGATCCGGGTCATCGCCGAACCGGGCAGGCACCAGTACCACCTGCCCTGGCTCGAGGCCGTGCGGCCGCAGGCGGAGCGGCTGGACCTGGGCCCGCTGCTCGCGCTCAGCCCTCAGCGCGGCTGGACCCCCGACTTCCTCAGTCCCGTGCCGGACACCGCGAACGCGGACATGGCCGGCGAGCTGGCCCGGGTCCGGGCCACGCCGCCGGACCAGGTCGCCTCCGAGGTGCGCCGGTCACTGACCGAGCGGTACGGGGCCCCGGTCCCGCCGGGCGCATGGCAGCTGCTGGAGGATCCGGCCGCCACCCGGGACCGGGTCGCGGACCTGCTCGCGCAGTGCTGGCAGCTGCTGGTCGAGCCGCACTGGCCGCGGCTGCGGGACCGGATCGAGGCGGACGTGGCCTTCCGGACCAGGATCCTCGCGGACTACGGGCTGGAGCGGATGCTCGGCGACCTGCACCCGCGGGTGCGCTGGACCGGGCGGTCGCTGGTCATCTCGGGGATGGGCACGGCCCGGCGGCACCTCGGCGGGGCCGGGCTGCTGCTCATCCCCAGCGCATTCGGCTGGCCGAGCCTGGCCCCCGTGATCGACCCGCCGTCCCGCCCCGCCCTGGCCTACCCGGCCCGCGGGATCGCCGAATTGTGGCAGCCGGCCCGGACGGCCCAGTCAGACGCGCTGGCCCGGCTGCTCGGCCGGACCCGGGCCGCGCTGCTGGAGTCGCTGGCCGAGCCGGCCTCGACCCACACGCTGGCCCGGCGGCACGAACTCGCCGCGAGCACCGTGTCCGAGCACCTGGCCGCGTTGCGGGACGCCCGGCTGGTCACCAGCCGGCGGGACCGGCACGCGGTTATGTACCGGCAGACCCCGCTGGGGGCGACGCTGGTCGCCGGCGGCTGACCAGCAGCGACTGCGCACCCACGCCCAGCCGTCCGCTGGTGTCCGACAGGACGGTGGTGGCCAGGCCTGCTCCGCCTGCGGAGATGGCGGTCTGCGCGTCCACGCAGACCCACTCGCCCGCCGCCTCCCGGTGCAGGTGCACGGTGAGTTCCGGGTTGATGAAATGCCATTCGGTGATGTCGAGCTCGCCGGACAGGCCGTTGCCGCTGTCGGCGACCGCAAGGACCCGCTCCAGCGGGCCAGGCTCCTCGTCCGGGACCAGGGGATAGCGCAGCCGCGCCCAGACCGTGGCCGGCCCCGGCTCGCCGAAATGGCCGCGGACTGGCCGCCACTCGATCGCGGACAGGTACCCGTCGATCCACCCTGCGGGCGGCGAGCCGGCGCTGCGGTCTGGGAGGGCGGGTGGCGGTTCCGCGGGCGGGAGCACCGTCTCACTGGTGGTGCGCAGCACCCGCCAGGCGCTGGCCCGGGCCACGTCGCGGCCGCCCGCGCTGGCCACCGCTTCGAGGAACTCCACGCTGCGGCCCGGGCGGACCTGGCGGGCCTGGACATCCAGCTCACCAACCGGGATAGCGCCGAGAATCTCGCAGGTGAACCGGGTCACGATCATGTCGTCGCGGGGAGCGCAGCGCTGAATGGCCCGGCCCAGCAGCGCGCTCGGCGGGCCGCCATGCTGGGCCCGCTCATCCCAAGGGCCCGTTGTATGCGCGGTCGCCCGCCAGGTGCCGTCCCCCACCGGAACGTAAAAGCTATCGGCCATTTGCTGGATGTTACTCACCAGTCGCCACCGGCCGCTGCGCGACCCGGCGGCGTGTCCCAGGATGTGGCCGGGGCCTGGCCCAGCGGCGTGAACGTAAGTCTGGGGTAGTCAGGTGTGCAGCAAAGCTACATCCATCCGGTCTGTGCGTGACCTGAGGTCAGGAGGCGGGCTCGATGACGACCTTCAGGCCGGTGCGCCGGGCCGCGTTCCCGAACGCGGTGGCCGCCTCCTCCAGCGGGTACCTGTCGGTGACCAGCGACGTCAGGTCCGCCTTCTTGCTCGCGGCCAGGGCGATGGCCCGGGGATAGACCTCGTTCATCCGGCGCACCATGGCGATCGTGAGTCCTTTGCGGCGGGCCATCGCGGCCCGGAACGTGGTCGTGTCGTCGTCGGGGATCCCGCCCAGCACGACCCGGCCGCCGGCCCAGGTGGCGGCCATCGCCAGCTGCACCGCCTCGCTGCTGCCGGCGATCTCGAAGGCCACGGCCGCGCCCTCACCAACCAGCGCGCGCAGGGCCTCGGGGTCGGCGGCCTCGGCCGGATCCGCCACGGCGGCCCCCAGGGCCGCGGCAGCCGCGCGACGGTGCGGCAGCGGCTCGAACACGGTCACCGGGCCCGCGCCCGCCACCCGGAGCAACTGCACGAGCAGCAGCCCGATGGGGCCGGCACCGACCACCACGACCGGCGCACCCAGGTGCACATGACCGAGATCGAACGCGTGGATAGCCACGCCCAGAGGTTCCAGCACGGCGCCATCCGCGTCGCTGACCTCGTCCGGGAGCGGGTGCAGGAGCTCATCCGGCCAGGTCATGAACTCCCGCATGGCCCCATCCTGCTTCCCATGTCCGGCGAACCGGATGTGCAGGCACAAGTTGCGGTAACCCTCGCGGCACGGCCGGCAAGTCCCGTCCGGGATGGCGGGGTCGATGGCCACCCGCTGGCCCCGCCGCGGTCCTTCCTCGATCACGCCGGCCGCTTCGTGGCCCAGCACCAGCGGGTGATCCAGGGCCGCGTCGCCGATCCCGCCCTGGTCCCACCAGTGCAGGTCCGAGCCGCAGATGCCGACGGCCGTGACCCGGACCAGGCTCTCTCCCGGCCCGGGCACCGGCACCGGCTCGTCGGCCAGGCGCAGGTCGCCGACCGCGTGCAACCGGGCAGCCCTCATGTGGTTCTCCGTCTCCGCCGATATGGGGTGGTGTCCCGAAGCCTGAGACTACTGCGCGGCCGGACGGCGGTGCGTAGCCGGAGGCCAGCGCCGCGGAGCTGAACTCAGCGGGGCGGGCCAGGCAGCTGCTGGGTCGCGCCGGGCAACTGCCTGGTGGCGTTCGGCAGCTGGCGCTGCTCCCTGGACGAGCTGGACAGCAGCAGTCCGGTCGGCTGGGAGGCGCTGATGGCCGGGGTGGTCCGCGGGGTGTTGTCGTGCCCCCAGCCCGTCCCGGAGCCCAGGCTGAGCGCCATGGCCGGGCACATCTCGACCGCCTGCTGCGCCTCGCGCTCCAGCCAGAACGGCACCGGCATGTCCAGGAACGCCGGGTAGCCCTGGCTGTCGAGCTGGACCATCTCGGGCGCGATCTTGGCGCACAGCCCGTGCCCGTCGCACCGCGCCCAGTCCACCTTGAGCCGCACCTCGGACTCTTCGGGGCCGAGGGGCAGGATGCCGCGGGTCTTGCGGCCACACGACCCGCGGAACAGGTGTGTGGTGAGGTCATCGCTGAACACGTCCAGCGCGGACAGCACGAACCGGGAGACCCCGTCCGGATGGGAGCAGGCGCCACGCCCGCGGACCACCGCAGCGGTACGGCGCGCCGTGTCGAGGGTGTCCATCCCACCGGAGCCATCGGCCAGCGCGCTCATCGCGCGGGCCAGGCCGGGCAGGCCGAGCTTGCACGGGCCGCACTGCCCGGATGACTCCTTGGCCAGGTAGCGCACCACCCGGGCGACCTCACCGAGCGGGCAGGTGCCGCCGAGCGGCATCACGATGCCGGCGCCGAGCATGCCGCCCGCCGCGTCCAGGCCGGCCCGGGAGACCGGCACGTCGTCGGCGAGCTCGGCAGGCAGCCACATCCCGTGGTACCCCCCCACCAGCACGCCGTCGAACGCGGTGGCCTCGCAGATATCCAGCACCGTGCCCAGCGGGATCCCGGTGGGCACCTCCACCACGGCCGGGCGGCCGGCGGAGCCGCCGACGGTGAGCAGGACGGTGCCGGGCTCGTCCGGGGTGCCGTCGGAGGCGTAGCCCTCCTGGCCCAGCATGGCGAGCACGGCGAGCTGGGCGAACGTCTCGGCGTTGGACAGCAGTGTGGGCAGGCCGTCCACGCCGCTCTCCGCGGCCCGGCGCTTCTTGCCCGGCGGCAGCGCGATCTTGCCGTTCACCGCGTTGACCAGGGCACCGCCCTCACCAGAGACGAACCGGTCGGGGACCTCCACGACACGGACGATCTTCTTGAGGTCAGGCTCGGCCCGGGCCGCCTCGGCCACCGAGGCCGCCACCGAGCTGTCGGTCACCCCGATGATGATCATCTTGGCGCTCAGTGCCCGGGCGGCCAGCAGCGCGCCCCCCAGGACCAGGTACGGCGAGCGGATCAGCAGCATCTTGTCCTTGGCGCTGCCCGGTTCTCCCTCGGTCCCGTTGATGAGGATCATGGGCTTGCACTTCCGCGCGGCGGCGTTGTCGACCACCGCACGCAGCTTGCGGGCGAAAGGGAAAGCGGCCCCGCCGCGACCCCGGAGGTCGACGCTTTCCACCATTTCGATCAGCTGACGCGCGGTCACCCGGCGCATAGGCCCGAAGATCTCCTGATGCGTAGTGAGATCAATGCGCTCAAAGCGATCCAGACCGGCAGTCAGCCGGGCCCGGCCAATCCGCATGGCCGGGGGTGGTGCGAGTGAGTTCACGAGTAATTCCCGATATTCAGCGGCACGATGTTCAGCGGGTCGGTCTCATCCTGAGGGCTGAACTGATCGCGGGCGCCAGCCGACCGTGGCCGGGTGAAGGTGGCATCCTGCTCAGCGAAGGAAACATAATGCGCGGCCCGTTCCCGCGGGTCGGAGTCCGGCCGACCGGACTGGCCTGACCGGCCTTCCGGCCCTCGCTGGTACTGGTCGTACTGCATCGGCTCCTCGTGGCGCATGGGTGCCTGAAACTGCCCCGGCTGCCCGCCGCGCTCGTATCCCGCAGGCGGCTGGTACTGGTACGGGCCCGGGTCGTGCTGGGCAGGCGGGTAGTGGCCCGGCTGGTACTGCGGCGGCTGGTACGGATCCGGGTGCGGCCGATCGTAGGCGCCGGACTGGTCCTGCTGGTGCGGCATCGGCTGCTCTGGCTGACCCTCATAGCCGTACGGAGCGGGCGCGTACCTGGGTGGCCCGCCGAACTGCGGCGCCGGGGCCGGGAACGGAGACTGGCCGGCTGGCGGCCCGTACTGGGACTGCTCATGCCGAGGCTGCTCGTACTGGCGCTCCTCGTACTGGCGCTGCTCGTACTGGCGCTGCTCGTACTGGCGCTCCTCGTATTGGCGCTGCTCATCCCGGGGCTGCTCGTACCGACGCGGCCCGTACTGGGACTGCTCGTACCGACCCTGCTCGTACTCAGACTGGTCGTACTGAGACTGGTCGCGCTGGGGCTGGTCGTAGTCGGGCCGCTCGTACTGGCCGGAGCGGTCGATCTCGCCGGTCCGCTCGTACCGCGGCTCGGCGCCCGGGCGCCCGTACTGGCTACGGCCGCCGTACTGGCCGTCCGCGCCGTACTGGGAGGGCGGCGCGCCGTACCGGGAGGGCGGCGCGGCCGGGTCGATCCGCTCGAGCGGGCCGGACCAGTCGTTGTAGTTGCCTGCCGCGTAGCGGGGCGGCATGGCCGGCGGCCCGATCCGCTGCATGGGACCCGACCAGTCCTCGTGCGGCCGCTCGTAGGGGCCGGTCTGGTCGTTCGGCCGCGGCATCTTCGGCTGCCCTGGATACCCGTTCTGCACGGGCGCCGCCTGAAACGGTCCGCGCTGGAACTGTCCAGGCTGAAGCGGTCCAGGCTGAAGCGGTCCAGCGGGGGACGGCCCGTAGGACGACGGCCCACCAGAGACCCGGTCACCCGGCAGCTGGCCGCGCAGCTGGTCCTGCGCGGGCTGCTCGTACTGGCCTGAACGGTCGATCTGCCCGGTCCGCTCGTACTGGTGGCTAGCGCCCTCGTAGTGTCCAACCGGCGGCATGGGCCCGGTCTGCTCGAACGGGCCGACCCGGTGCAGAGGGCCGGTCTGCCCCTGCGGAGCGCTGCTCACCCGGGGGTCCTGGCCCGACCCGCCGAACTGGCCAGCTCCGCCGAACTGGCCGGTGCCGCCGAACTGGCCGGTCCGCTCGAACGAGCCGGTCGTACCGGACCCGATCGGCCCCGTGGCGCCGATCCGCCGGGTGTCCGCGAGATACGCGGCCCGCTCGTCGTAGGGGGCGCTCCCGTACTGGGCGCCCCCGTACTGGGCACTGCGCGTCTGGCGGCCAGGCTGCGGAGCCGCGGACGCGCCCGCCGGGAGGGCGAGCTGGGGCCGGCCCGGCTGGCGTGACCTGGCCCGGGCGCCGTCCAGCGCGCCTGGCGAGCCCGCGCTCAGCGCGGGCGCCGGCATGGCCGTGGCGGTCAGCGCGGCCGCCCCGGGAATCGCACCTGCGCTGGTCAGGGCGGCCGCCGCCGCGGTCCACCCGCCAGCGCCACCCGAATCCGGGACCGGGTGGCTGGCCAGCTCGTTGCCAGCCCGGTTCTTGGCCACGAGCCGCACCATCAGGGCGGCGGCCACGGCGACCACGCAGGCACCGTAGGACCAGGCCACGAAGCCCGAGAAGCCGAAGAAGGACTTGGCCGGACGGCCAGCGAGCAGGCCGTGCACCAGCCCGAAGATCCACGCGGCGTAGGCCGACGCGTGGATGACGCGCCAGGCCTTCGGCGACATGTTCGCGGCCAGCCGGGCGCGGTAGATGCCGGTCATCATGATCACGATGAACATGTCGGACGCGACGGTCCCGAGCCCAAGATAGAAAGTCTTTCCCTTATCCAGGAAAGGAATCACCGCGTCGGCCGGCTGTGACCGGCCCGCGATTATCTCAAGCGCAATGTGAATAATCAGGAAAGCAATTGCGCCGAATCCCATGGCGCGGTGAAGCGCCTGCGCCGTGACCCGGGCGCTGGGCTTCATAAAGATACGGTCAGAAGCGACCAGGCCAATTCCTACTTCAGCAGTAAGCGCAATAAGCGCAAGAACGCCAGCATAATAAAGCAGGAAATGATCGCTCGCCGCGACGACCGTGTGCCCGGTCGTGGTGGCGGCAGCAGCGGCCGCGAGCACCACTGTGCCTATGACGACGGCGTTGAGGATCCACAACCATGCGTCTGACCTGGGCCTGGCCACCGTGTAACCGCGCCGCCCGCTCCTGGGAGCGGGGCCTCGCGGCCGCCCAGTCGAACCGTCACCCTTCGCCGACACTATTGCCTCCCGGGAGGAGCTGCTCAGCCACCTACCATTGTCTGGCTACTTGACACTGAATAGCTCAAGCATTGGCAACTTCGCCAACCCCGGGAGATCCCGCTTCTCTACCGGGCTGAAGAGGATGCTATCGCGGCGGATTCCGGCTTCGCAACGAAACGGTATAGAAACTAACGGAGGGTGCTGTTACTGCACGTCAGCGCAGGGTTTCGGAGGGCGCACGAGCCGCCCGGCGAGCCCTCCCGGCCAGGCTCCCGAGGGACACGCAGACGGGCTCACCGGGAGCGAGCGGAGGCGCCGGAATCCAGGACGCCGCGGAAGGGCCGGGTGGGCGGAAAATGGGCTGCGCGGCAGGGCGCGGGCGGTCACGATGGGGCGCATGCCCTGGTTCCTCAGCGACAGCCTCCCCGAGTACACGGCCAGCGTAGGCGGCCTGCTGGCCCGGCGCCCCGCGCAGCACACCATCTTGCTCGGCGTCATCGAGTCGCTCCGGGCCACCGGGCCTGCCCGCTACGGCGCCATCGCGCCGCTGTTCGGCTGGTGGCAGGGCCCGGACGGCGAGGCCAGCGCGGCGTTCCTGCACACGCCACCGTTCCAGGTGGCGCTGACCAGTGTGCCCGCCGCGGCTGCGGCGGCACTGGCCCAGGCGCTGCACGCCCGGCGGCGCACGGTGAGCGGGGTGAACGCGGATCCCGCTGGCGCGGAGGCCTTCGCCGGTGCATGGCATGAGCTGACCGGCGACGCCGTCGAGCTGCACATGCGGTCCCGGCTCTACGAGCTCGGCGGGCTGCGCTGGCCCGATCCCCGGCCGGCGGGGCAGGCCCGGGTGGCCGGACGGGCCGACCGCAGCCTGCTCATCGCCTGGTCGGAGGCGTTCCAGCAGGAAGCCCAGTCCGGTCCCGAGGACCTGGTCGCGATGGTCGACGACCGGCTCTCCTACCGCGGGCTGACCCTGTGGGAAGACGCGGGCCAGCCTGTGTCCATGGCCGGGCTGAGCCGCCCGGCGGCCGGGCAGGTGCGGGTAGGCCCGGTGTACACACCTCCGGGGCTGCGCGGGAAGGGATACGCGGGCGCGGTGACCTGTGTGGTCAGCCAGGCGG
The DNA here is from genome assembly GCA_036509255.1 of Streptosporangiaceae bacterium. GTDB lineage: Bacteria > Actinomycetota > Actinomycetes > Streptosporangiales > Streptosporangiaceae > RYN-230. The sequence goes on along the minus strand of DATCFY010000007.1, from coordinate 52,194 downwards.
CCCGGGACGCCGGGGTCGGCCATGTGCTGCTGTTCACCGACCTCGCCAACCCCACCAGCAACGCCCTCTATCAGCGGCTCGGCTATGAGCCGCTGGAGGACCGGGCCATCTGGTCGTTCCAGCGCTCACCGGCGGGCGACGGCGCCGACCTGGGCGGGTAGGTGAGGGCGGGCCGGTGTTCGTTGCGTGCCTTTGAATTTGATCGTCGGGTTTGACTCTCAGAGCGCGACGGAGACCATCTCGGCGATCTGCGCGGTGTTCAGGGCAGCGCCCTTGCGCAGGTTGTCGCCGCAGACGAACAGGTCCACCGCGCACGGGTTGTCCAGGGACTGGCGGACCCGGCCCACCCAGGTCGGGTCGGTGCCCACCACGTCGGCGGGGGTGGGGAACTCGCCGCGTTCCGGGTCGTCGTTGAGCACCACGCCCGGCGCCTCGCTGAGGACCCGCTGCGCGGCCGGCCGGGTCACCTCCCGGCTGAACACCGCGTGCACGGCCACCGAGTGGGTGGTCACCACGGGCACCCGGACGCAGGTAGCCGTCACCCGGAGGCCAGGCAGGCCGAGGATCTTGCGGGACTCGTTGCGGATCTTGAGTTCCTCCGACGACCAGCCGTCTGGCTTGGCCGAGCCGGCCCAGGGCACCACGTTGAGGGCGAGCGGCGCGGGAAACGGGCCGAAGTCGCCGACCGCCGCGCGCAGGTCACCGGCCCGCTGACCGAGCATCCGCGATCCGGCGATCTTGTCCATCTGGGCGTACAGGGTGTCGATCCCGGCCTGGCCCGCACCCGAGGCGGCCTGGTAGGAGCTCACCACCATCTCTTCCAGCCCGAACGCGCGGTGCAGCGCGCCCATCGCCACGATCAGCGACAGCGTGGTGCAGTTCGGGTTGGCGATAATGCCCTTGGGCCGGTTCGCGGCCTCCTGCGGGTTGACCTCGGGGACCACCAGGGGAACCTCGGGGTCCATCCGGAACGCCCCCGAGTTGTCCACCACCACCACGCCGCGGGCCACCGCGACCGGCGCCCACTGCGCGGACACCTCGTCGGGCACGTCGAACATGGCCACGTCGACCCCGTCGAACACCTCGGGGGCCAGGGCAAGGACCTCGATCTCGGCGCCGCGGACCCGCAGGTGCCGGCCCGCGGACCGCGGCGAGGCGATCAGCCGGACCTCACCCCACACGTCGTCGCGGGTGGACAGCAGGTCGAGCATGACCGTGCCGACCGCGCCGGTCGCGCCGACCACGGCCAGCGTCGGCTTGGCCGTCCCGGGGCGGCGGCTCACCGGCCCGTCCCCCCGTACACCACAGCCTCGACCTCGCTGGCGTCCAGGTCGAAGGCCCGGTGCGCGGCGGTGACCGCGATGTCCACGTCCTTCTGGTCCACCACCACCGAGATCCTGATTTCCGACGTGGAGATCATCTCGATGTTGACCGCGGCGTCGGCGAGCGCGCCGAAGAACGTGGCGCTGACCCCGGGGTGGGACCGCATCCCCGCCCCGATCAGCGACACCTTGCCGATCCGGTCGTCGTACAGCAGCGTGTCGAAGCCGATGTCCGGCTGGGAACCGTTCAGCGCGGCCATAGCGGCCTGCCCGTCGTCGCGGGGCAGCGTGAACGAGATGTCCGTGCGGCCGGTGGTTGCGGCGGAGATGTTCTGCACGATCATGTCGATGTTGATGCCGGCCGCAGCCACGATGCGGAAGATCTGCGCGGCCACGCCCACCCGGTCGGGTACCCCGGCCACCGTGATCTTCGCCTCGCTCCGGTCGTGCGCAACTCCGGAGATGATCGCCTGCTCCACCCCGGCCGCCTCCATTTCCTGGTTGGCTTCGCTGATCGTGGTGCCCGTGCGGTTGCTGAACGACGACCTGACGTGGATCGGCATCGCGTAGCGCCGGGCGTACTCCACGCACCGCAACTGGAGGATCTTGGCCCCGCAGGCGGCCATCTCCAGCATTTCCTCGTAACTGATCCACGGGATGCGCCGGGCGGTCCGGACGATCCGGGGGTCGGCGGTGAACACCCCGTCCACGTCGGTGTAGATCTCGCAGACATCCGCCTCGAGGGCGGCGGCCAGCGCGACGGCAGTGGTGTCCGAGCCGCCCCGGCCGAGGGTGGTGATGTCCTTGCCGTTCTGGGACACGCCCTGGAAGCCGGCCACGATGGGGATCGCGCCCTCGGTCAGCGCGCTGGAGATCCGGCCCGGGGTCACGTCGATGATCCGGGCCTTGCCGTGCGCGGAGTCGGTGATCACGCCGGCCTGGGACCCGGTGAACGAGCGCCCTTCGAGGCCGAGGTTGGCGATCGCCATGGCCAGCAGAGCCATCGAGATCCGCTCACCCGCGGTGAGCAGCATGTCGAGTTCGCGGCCCGGCGGCAGCGGGCTGACCTGGGCGGCGAGATCCTGGAGTTCGTCGGTGGTGTCACCCATGGCGGACACCACCACGACGACGGAATGCCCCGCCTTGCGGGTCGCGACAATGCGCTGCGCCACCCGCTTGATGCCGTCGGCGTCGGCTACTGAGGATCCACCGTACTTCTGCACGACAAGCGACACGGGTGAGTCGCTCCTCCCGCTCCGGCTGTTGGCGGCTTGAGTGTACCTACCCAAGCTGGCCACTCCCGCCCCGTTTTGCCGGGCGGGGCCGTTCCGGGCGGCGCGGGTCAGGCGAGAGTGGACTCCTCGGACACGTCGAGCATGGCGTGGGCTAGCACCGCGTGCAGGGCCCGCAGCGCCGCGCTGCCGTGCGTCCCCCAGTGGTTGACGTAGGAGTACTGCCACCACCACAGGGCTTCCAGGGAACGGCCGGCCTCGTAGTGCTGCAGCCCGTGAATCAGGTCCGCCGCGACGGCGGCCAGGTCGTCGGACAGGCGGAACGCGGTCAGCCCGGTGTCGGAGTAAGGGTCGAACAGCTCGGCGTACTCGTCGTAGTCGGCCAGCCGCCGGGCCAGCCCGGACCGGAGCGAATCCAGATCCGGGTCGGCGCCCACGTCGGGCTCCCAGTTGTCGGGCAGGATGACGTCTTTGCTCGCGCCCAGCTGCGCGCCGGCCAGCAGGATCTGCGAGACCTCCAGGAGCAGCAACGGAACCGCCTCGTCGCCCCCCTCACCGTGGGCCAGGGCGGCGACCCCGTCCAGGAAGTCCCGGGCCTGCCCGGCGATCCGGTCAGCCAGCGGGTTCCAGCCCTCGGCCGAGGGCGTAGGCGGTGATCCTTGGTCAGCACTGCTCATGGGGTTCCTCGCAGCCAGGGTGCGGTCCTGCGGGTCAGCGGGCCTCGTTCACGAGTCCCCAGCCTGCCCGTCCTCCGGTCCGGTTTCATGGGACACGCCGCGCCGCCAGGGGCGCGTTCGGCATCACGGCTCCCGGGCATGCCTGCATGTCCGACATGGGAGACGTCGTAGCACGCGGGTCAGACATCGAGCAGCCGCCGTCCCTCGAACGCCCGGCCCAGCGTGACCTCGTCCGCGTACTCCAGGTCACCGCCGACCGGCAGCCCGCTGGCGGGCCTGGTCACCCGGATGCCCAGCGGCTTCAGCAGCCGGGCCAGGTAGGTCGCGGTCGCCTCGCCTTCCAGGTTGGGGTCCATGGCCAGGATGACCTCGGTGACCGCGCCGTCGGCCAGTCGCGCCATGAGCTCCCTGGTGGACAGGTCCTCCGGGCCGACCCCGTCGATCGGGCTGATCGCCCCGCCGAGCACGTGATAGCGGCCGCGGAACTCGCGGATCTTCTCGATCGCGGCGACGTCCTTGGGCTCCTCGACCACGCAGATGACGGAAAGATCGCGGCGCGGGTCGCGGCAGATCCGGCACTCCTCTTCCTCGGCCACGTTGCCGCAGATCCGGCAGAAGCGCACCCGCTCGGTCACCTCGACCAGCACCGACGCCAGCCGCCGGACGTCCGTACTGTCGGAGGCGAGCAGATGGAAGGCGATGCGCTGCGCGCCTTTGGGGCCGACGCCCGGCAGTCTGCCGAGTTCATCGATGAGGCTCTGGACGATCCCGTCGTACACCTGGGTCTCAGCCGCTCAGCCGCGCAGGTCGCCGCCGCCGCGCGGCTCGCCGCCGTGGGGCTGGCCGGGGACGTCGCCGATGCCCGGGATACCGGACAGGCCGGGGGGCATGTCGCCTGTGCCGCCGAGCGCCCCGATGCCGGACGCGAGCGGCCCCATCTTCTCCTCCTGCAGTTCACCCGCGGCCCGGTTGGCGTCCCGCACTGCCGCGAGGACCAGGTCGGCGATGGTCTGGGCGGTTTCCGCAGGGTCAGAGGCGTCGATGGCGGCCGGGCTGATGGTCAGGTCCACGAGGTCCCCCTGCCCGTTGACCTTGGCCTTCACCAGCCCCCCACCCGCGCTGCCCTCGACCACCGCGTCGGCGAGTTCTTGCTGAGCGCTCATGAGCTGGTCCTGCATCTGCTGCGCCGCCGCGAGCAGTTGCTGCATATCGATCTGGCCGCCAGGATCCACTGTGCCCTCACTCGGTACCGTCAACCCGCACCTACGCGCGGCGACTGGGACGCCCGTCTCGCCTGCCCGATCCGGGCCGCCCGACGGGCCTGTCGGTTCGAGCCTACGGCCTGCGGGGTGGGGCAGGCGCATCGCCTCGCGAATGGTGCCGGGACGCCGGGCCGGGAGCCGCAGTGACCCCCTGAGTCCCATCGGCCCCATGGTTCACGTACCCGTTTCGTGATCATGACTTTGGTGTCGTTCCCGCGACACCAAAGTCATGATCACGACACCCACGCCGCAGGCGGTGTGGCGGGAGAGGTCAGTGTGACTCGGGGAGATGGGTGAGCGGCCGGTGGGAACGGCAGCGTCAGGGCTCGTCGATTTCGGCGATGATCCGGCCGCCGAGTTCGCGCTTGATGAGATCCATGCCGGTCAGGTCCTGGCTGACCGCCTGCACCGGGGCGCTGTCGTGCTGCGCCTCAGCCGACAGGGTGTGCGGCGGCTCAGGATCAGCCGGCGGCGCGGACGGCATCTGCACCGCCGCCGGGGCTTTGGCGCTCAGCTCGTCCGGGCCGCCGTGCGGGCTGCGCGGCGCCCCGGGGGTGCTGGCCAGCTGCGCGGCGGACATCGCCTTGATGCGCAGGTTCACCCCCAGCACCGAGGTGAGCACGCCGGTCAGGTCACGGTCACAGCCGCTGGCCGAGAACCCTTTCGCGTCGCCTTCCCGGGGGAACAGCATGGTCAGCAGACCGTCCTCGAGCGAGTGCACGGTGGCGTTGCTGAGCAGCATCCAGGCCACCCGGCGCTTGCCCTTGACCGCTTCGAGGATCTCCGGCCAGCGCTGGCGGACGGCGTCGACCTCGGAGGACGCGCCGGTTGCGGGGTGGGCGGCGGCTGCGGCTGGCGCGGTGGCCGCGGCTGGCGCGGCGCCGGCCGGCGCCGCGGGAGATGCTGGCGGCGCGGGCCGGGAGGGAGCAGGTGCACCGTCCTGCGGGGCCTGAGCCTGCGCAGGCGAAGCCGCGGCTGCCGCCGGGGCGGACGCGGCGGACGCGGCGGATGTGGCGGACGGGGCGGACGGGGCGGATGTGGCGGACGGGGATCCGGCGGACGGGGTGGGCGCCGGGCCCGCCGTGGCGGTACCCGCCTTCGCTGGGCCCCCCTGGGCTGGGCCCGCTGATCGCGGACGCGCCTGCGCCGGGCCTGCCGACACCGGGGCGGGGACCGCGCCCGCTCCCCCTGGGCCGGACGCTCCGGCCTGCGCGCCGCCCTCGAGCTTGCGTTCCAGCCGTTCCAGCCGCACCAGCAGCGCCTTCTCCCCGGAAGACGCGGCGGGCAGCAGGATCTGGGCGCACATGAGCTCCAGCAGCAACCGGGGCGATGTCGCCCCGCGCATCTGGATCAGCCCCTCGCTGATAAGTTCCGCCGCCCGGGTCAGCTCAGCCTGGCCGAACCGGCCGGCCTGCTCGGTCATCCGGTCGAGCCGGTCCGCGGGCATGTCCAGCAGCCCGGTCTGGCCCGCGCCCGGCACGGCGGCCAGCACGATCAGGTCACGGAACCTGTCGAGCAGGTCGGCGGCGAACCGGCGGGGGTCGTGGCCGCCTTCCATCACCCGGTTCACCGCGCGGAAGACCGCGGCGCCGTCCTCGTTCGCGAACGCGTCCGCGACCTCGTCCAGCAGGTTCTCGTCGGTGTACCCGAGCAGGGCGACCGTCCGGTCGTAGCGCAGCCCCTCCTCACCCGCCCCGGCCAGCAGCTGGTCCAGGACCGAGAGGGAATCGCGCGCCGATCCGGCGCCCGCGCGGACCACCAGCGGCAGGACCGCAGGCTCGTAGGCGATCTGCTCCGCGCTGAGGATCTCCTCCAGCAGCTCCCGCAGGATGGCGGGCGGCACCAGGCGGAACGGGTAGTGGTGGGTGCGCGACCGGATGGTGGCGATGACTTTTTCCGGCTCGGTGGTCGCGAACACGAACTTCAGGTGGGGCGGGGGTTCCTCGACGAGCTTGAGGAGCGCGTTGAAGCCCTCACGGGTCACCATGTGCGCTTCGTCGATGATGTAGATCTTGAAGCGCCCGGACACCGGCGCGTAGAACGCCCGCTCGCGTAGGTCCCGGGCGTCGTCCACGCCGCCATGCGAGGCGGCGTCGATCTCGATCACGTCGAGGCTGCCCGGGCCGTCCGGGGCGAGGGCCACGCACGACTCGCACTTGCCGCACGGGTCGGGGGTGGGCCCTTCCGCGCAGTTCAGTGACCGGGCCAGGATGCGCGCGCTGGTCGTCTTGCCGCAGCCGCGGGGCCCGCTGAACAGGTAAGCGTGATTCACCCGCCCGGTGCGCAGTGCCTGCCGGAGCGGCTCTGTGACGTGGTCCTGGCCTTTGACCTCGGCGAACGTCGCCGGCCGGTAGCGGCGGTACAACGCCAGACGCGGCGGGGGGCCACCGGGCCGGGCCGGGTCCACAGGAACGGTGCTGGGCACGTCGCCTGTCATGACCTCATCCTCGCGGCGGGTGTAAGGACCCCCCGCACACCCGCCAGAGCCCGCGTACCCTTGCTGCCTTCCGGCCCTGGGGGAGTTGGCGGGATAAGCGCCGTGCGGGGGGTCGGGCCCAGTCTAGCCACGGCCGGGGTGAGGTCGTGCCGCATCCCGCCTGACCGGGGGGCCCGGCTTCAACTGGGCGGCTATGAGGCGCCCGGCGGGTCCGCGGTCCCGGTAAGCTAACCTGCGGAGGATTCGCCTAGTGGCCTAGGGCGCACGCTTGGAAAGCGTGTTGGGGGCAACCCCTCAGGAGTTCGAATCTCCTATCCTCCGCCACGTTGACCAGTAACAACGCTTGCTCAGGTAACGGCTCGGCCCTGGGCCGCCTGGTACGTAGTCTCATTCCAGTCTCATCCACCCGCCGGGCAGGCGCACTCCTGCACTGACCCATGCATCCGGCGCGAAGTCATGGTCGTGCGGAAAGGGCGCGTGGCCAGCCCGGCAGCACAACCTCACAGTTGCGTCCCGGTGACCACTGGTCGTCAGAACGATCGCAGGAAACTCGGCAGATCAACCACGGCTGCCTCGGCAACACAACCATGACACAGTCGTTCGCCGGTTTTGGCGCCGGTCAGGGCGAAGCCGATGGGCAGGCTCCCGAGGGTGGCGACCAGGTGCAGGCGCCCCCCTTGGACAGATCATCTAGTCCTCTGTGGCGCAGCTCACGACTGTACCGGCGGCCGCCTGCTGAAGCAGGCTGTACAGCGTCTCGCGCTGGGCTTCGTCGAGTGCGCCAAGGACCTCGTCCTCGACCTCTGACAGCGCGCACTCGGCTTTGGCGAGCTGCTCCGCGCCGGCGCCGGTGAGCTCGACCTGGTGCCGCCGCCGGTCTTCGGGCGAGCGCCGCCGTTCGATCAGCTTTCTGGCTTCAAGCTCGTTGAGCAGCCCGACGATGTTCGTCCCGTCCATGGCGAGGGTGGCGGCGAGCGCCTGCTGAGTGCTGCCGCCCCGGTCGCGCAGCACGGTCAGGGCCACGAGATGGCGCGGCCGCAGGGCCAGCGGCGCGAGCGCCGCTTCGGCGCGCTGGCGCATCCTGCGTGCGAGGTGGTCAATCAGCGCACCGGGGTGGTGGGCGGGCTGGTTGATCACATGCAGGTGAGCCATATGACGAGTATACCGGCCCGCGCAATCTATCGATGTGCTATAAATGATTAGTGCTATACAAACCATCTATGAAAGGGGAGCGAAGTGGCGCATCTGCTGCACATCGACTCAAGCATCCAGGGTGATCGTTCCGTCAGCCGCAAGCTCACCGCCCGCGCCCGCGACGCCTGGCTCGCTGCGCACCCCGGAGGCACCGTCACCTACCGGGACCTGGGCAGCCATCCCCTCCCGCACTTCGACACGGCCACCGGCCTAGCCCGGATACTGCCGCCCGAGCTCCGCACCCCCGCCCAGGCCGCCTCGTGGGCATTGACCGAAGAGCTGATCGGCGAGATCAAGGAAGCGGACACGATCCTGCTGGGGCTTCCGCTGTACAACTTCGGCGCACCCAGCAGCGTCAAGGCCTGGGTCGACCACCTCATCGCGCCCGGACTGTCGATCGATGCCGAGACCAAGGCCCCCATGCTCGGCGGCCGCGAGTTCGTCGTACTCGCCAGCCGCGGCGGGGGCTACACCGAAGGCACACCCCGGCACGGGTGGGACCACGCCGAACCATGGCTTCCGCACGCCGTCTCACTCACCGGCCTGCAACCGCGCTTCATCACCGCCGAGCTCACCCTCGCCCACACGAACCCGGCCATGGCCGAACTGATCCCGCTGGCCGATCAGAGCCTCGCCGAGGCCGACCGCGCCATCGACGCTCTGTGGACCCCGGTATCCGCACTGGCATAGCGCAACCCCGAGGCGGCACCTCGGCTGCCTCCGGGACTGTTCGCGGTCGGCCGCGCGGCGCGCGTCGGTGCAGGTCACGGACGGTGGCGGACCCTGACGAACGCACATCAGCAGTGTTGGAAGGCGTGTTGGGGACAACCCCTCAGGAGTTCGAATCTCCTATCCTCCGCCATCTGTGCGGCGCCCAGCTCTCGCCACATGACTGTCGGCACAGTCCGATCAGCCCCGGGCTGCGGCCAATGTCCCGGGCGCCACCGACACGCACGGCTCCGTCGTGCCTCCTGTCTCTGCAAGCTGACGGCATGCCTGAACCTTGCCTCGCAGGTGAGCGGTGACCCCGGCAGCGCGAACAACACCTGGTGGAGCGTCACCCCCTGACAAGATCGCCGCCTCATGCAGGCCTTCGTGGACACTGAACCGCACCTGAGCACTGAGGCGCACCTGGACGATTGGTGCGACGAGGGAACCTTTGTCGACTGGGAATCTGCCAGCCCGGATCTCTCGGACTGGCAGACAAGCTGGCGCCAGCTCGTCGCGGCCGGCAAGGTGCTGAGGCTCTCGCACCCTCAGAGGAACACCAGACGCGCGCTGGTGAGGGCCTTCCGGCGGAGCGGCTCCAGGGATGAGGATGTTGCCGGAGGGCCACAGTCGGCAGGCTGCGGAGGACCTGTCCTCCGGGCGCCGAGGGAGCAGGGAGTTCAGATCAGATGCCGTGGTTTCCAGACTTCGTCAGTGCCGTGGAGCTCGCGCGCAGGCAGACCCGCGCCGCAGGCCAGGCTGATCCGGTCGCGGAGTACTTCGCCGCACTGAACGAAGGTGACACCCGCGCCCTGGAGACTGTGTGGCCGGGTGAGGTGGTCATCTACGATCCCCGCGCGGGCGAGGTCCGCGGGCACAAGCAGGTGCGGCGGTTCATCGGCCACAACCTGTCCTGGCTGGCGGGGCTGCAAGCAAGAACCGAGACCGTGGCCTCCACGTACGCCGGCGGGCGGGCCGTGGTCGAACTGCTGGCCCGCCTGGATCACGACGGGGGGGAGCTGGCGTGGCCGGTGGCGGTGGTCGCCGAGTCTCCCGACGATTTGTCGGTGGTGTTCCGCACCTACTGCAGCCAATGGCCAGTCGACGAGCGGCGTCACGTCAGGCCTCCCATACTCAAGCCCGGGCACACCCAGCCCGGTGATGTTGTCGGCCGATACCAGGCCGCGCTAGCCGCTGGCGACGCCGACGCGGTGGTGAGCACCTTCGCGCCGGATGGGTACTTCCGCGGCCCCTTCGGCCCGCACGACGCCTACCGCGGCACGGCCGCGCTGCGCACGTTCTTTACCCGGTGCTTCAGCGCAGGCGGCGGCATCGGCCTTGAGCACTGCGCCGTGACCGACGACGGCGTGCACTGCGCTCTTGAGTACAACTGTGTCCACTGGGGCAGCCACGACCTGCCGCCGCAGGCGGGAATCGGCGTCTACGAGCGTGGTCCGGACGGGCTGCTGGCCGCGGTCCGTGTCTACGACGATGTCGAACCACCCGCAGAGCACCCCTGACGGGCCGGAAATGATCATGACTGCCAGGCAGCGCCGGTTTCCGGTCGCCTCAGGCCCCAGGCGCTGGCACTGCCCGCCACCGGCCGTCCCGGGCGAGCTGATGAGATTTTGTGGACTTGGGGAATATGTGGCGCGAGGGGGATGTCAGCACCAGCCCCTGCGGCGCAGGAGCCGGCGGCCCAGGCCGCTGCCATCAAGGGAGATCAAGGGAGAGGAGCCGGCATCGTGGACGTCAAGATCGAGGTGGTCGTCATCCCTGTCTCGGATGTTGACCGCGCGAAAGGGTTCTACCAGAGGCTCGGGTGGCGGCTCGACGCCGACTTCCCCTTCGATAACGGCTTCCGGGTCGTCCAGTTCACGCCGCCCGGCTCGGGGTGCTCGATCCAATTCGGTACGAAGATCACCTCGGCCGCGCCCGGCTCGGCCCAGGGCCTGTACCTGATCACCTCCGATATCCAGGCTGCGCGCGACGAGCTCGCCGCCCATGGCGCCAAGGTCAGCGAGGTGTTCCACTCCGGGACGCCGGGCGCCCAGTTCGAGCCCGAAGGCACGGTCGGCCGGGTGAGCGGCCCCGGTCCCGATCACGCCAGTTACGGCTCCTTCGCCACGTTCAGCGACCTGGACGGCAACGGCTGGCTGCTGCAGGAGCTCACGACGCGGCTGCCGGGACGGATCGACGCCGCTGCGACGGCCTTCGCATCCACGTCGGACCTGGCGGACGCGATGCGGCGCGCGTCGGCCGCGCACGGCGAGCACGAGAAGCGCATCGGCCAGGCCGATGCGAACTGGCCCGACTGGTACGCCGCGTACATGGTGGCGGAGCAGGCCGGGACGGAGCTGCCGACGTGAGCGACTATGACGTGATCGTTTTCGGCGGCGGGGCACCCGGCGAGCACTGCGCTGCGGCGCTGGCCGCGCGCGGGCTGCACGTCGCCATCATCGAGCGGGAGCTGGTCGGCGGCGAGTGCTCGTACTGGGCATGCATCCCGTCGAAGTCGCTGCTGCGCCCGGGCGAGGCGGTGCAGGGCGCGCGTGAGGCCGGCGCGAGCGCGCAAGTCGACGTTCAGGCCGCGCTGGCCTGGCGGGATTTCATGGTGTCGGACTATTCCGACGCTGGCCAGGAGCGCTGGCTGGCAGGCCGGGGCATCGACCTGCTGCGGGGCACGGGCCGGCTGGCCGGCACCGGCGTGGTCGAAGTCGACGGCGTCCGCCACACCGCGCAGGACATCGTCGTGGCGACTGGCTCAGAGCCGATCGTGCCTCCGGTTCCGGGACTGCGGGAGCTCGACGGCGTCTGGGGCACCCGCGAGGCGACGAGCATGAAAGCTGTCCCGCGCCGCGTGCTCGTGCTAGGTGGCGGGGCCGCGGGGGTCGAGCTTGCGCAGGTGGTGCGCCGTCTCGGCGGCGAGGCGGTGATCGTCGAGGGCGCCGACCGGGTGCTCCCCCGCGAGCCTGCGCCGCTGGGCAGGGCGCTCAGCGAGGCGCTGCGCCGGGACGGGATCGAGCTCAGGCTCGGCATGCACGCTACCGGCGCGCGGCGGGAGGGCGAGGAGTATGTCCTGCAGTTCGATGGCGGTCCGGACCTGCGCGGCGACCGGCTGCTCGTGGCCACGGGGCGGCGTCCACGCGTCGAGGGGATCGGCCTCGAGACGGTCGGCGTCAAGGCCGGGCCGCACGGGATCCCGGTAGACGAGCACCTGCGCGCGGGAGAACATCTCTGGGCGATCGGCGACGTCAACGGCATCTGGCCGCTGACCCACGTCGGCGAGTACGAGGGCGACGTGGTCGCGGAGAACATCCGCGGCGATGGGCGGCCGGCGAACTACGAAGCCGTTCCGCGAGTCACCTACACAGATCCGCAGGCCGCAGCGGTGGGCGCGACCGAGGCGCAGTACAGCGCTACCGCGCTCGTGTCCGAGGTGCCCAAGACCGCCACCTACACCCACGCCTACGCCGAATCCAACGGATTCCTGACGCTGCTCAGCGACGGCCAGCGACTGACCGGCGCCTATGCGCTCGGGCCCGAAGCCGGCGAGTGGATGCAGCAGGCCACGCTGGCCATCCGCGCCCACGTCCCGGTCGAGGTGCTGAGCGACACGATCCAGCCCTTCCCCAGCTTCTCGGGGATCTACGATTCGGCCGTGAAGGCGCTCCGCATGAACATTGCGGACATGCCCTGTCCGGCCGGCCCCATGGACTCGCAGATGGCGGCCCTGTCGAAGGATTCGTGACCAGCGCCCACGCCTGCTCCTGCCCAGCCGCCCGCTTCAGGCCTACAGCAGCCCGGCGAGGAGCGCGGCCGCCCGGGCGGCTCCGCCGGTGGCGACCGGACGGTAGTCGACCGCCCGGCCGATCTCGTTCGCGATGGCGGCCGCGATCTCGGTGGGCCCTGAGGTCTCGTAGTCCATGCACCGTCCGGCGCGGTAGCGCCCGAGCCGGTGACGCACATGGAGGCTTTGCTCGAAATGGTGGCGGAGCGGGAAATACAGGAACGGCCGCCGGTTCGCAGTCAGCTCCATCGCGGTCGTCAGACCGCCCTGGACGATGGCCAGGTCACAGACGGCCAGGTGGCGGTACAGATCGGGCACGTACGCCCGGATCTCCAGCCCATCCAGGCCGCCCCGGCCGTCCAGCCCACCTGAGCCGTTCATGCCGGCCAGGCCGCCCAGCCCGGACAGCACGCCCGGATCGATCCGCGGTCCGGCCACGATGATCATCCGCAGGTCAGGCACCCGCTCCTTAGCCTGCGGGAACGCCGCGATCACCCGCCGGAGCAGGGAGGCGCCCACCGCGGATCCGCCGACGGTCACGATGCAGATTCGTTCGTTCTCGCCGTAGCCGAGCGCCGTGCGGTCGCGGAGCTGGCTCGGGTCGAAGCCCGTGACGTAGCCCGCGAAGTCATAGTGCTGCTCGGTCCAGTCCCGGATAGATGGCAGCCCGGGGCCGAACGAGTCCGGGACGATGTCGTCCGGGTCACCCACGAAGATGGCCCGGTCGCGGACCCGCGGGAACCGAGCGATTTGCTCGATCATCTCGGCGTTGTAGTCGGCGGTCAGGCGGGCCTCGTGTGTCCCGCCGTCAGCCATCGGCAACCATCCGACGAAATCAGTCAGCCAGGCATACCCGGCCGACTTCAGCTCCGGGTTCTCGTGCAGGTAGTAGTCGAGTTCCCAGGACTCGTCGCCGATCCACAGGTCGTAATCCTCCTCGCAGGCCAGGTCATGAAAGACCATGAAGTTCGCGAGCAGGATCTCGTCCATCCGCCGGATGGCCTGGAAGGCGTGCAGGTCGTGCTCGGCCGATTCGGACTCGATGTGGCCGGACTCGCTGGCCAGGTACGCGCTGGCCGGGTGGACCCGCTCGCCGCGGGCCTCCAGGACCCGGGTCACCGGATGCTGGGCTAGCCAGTCGATCTCTAGGCCGGGGTGAAGCGCGCGCAGTTCTCCCGCGATCGCGACGTCCCGCAGGGCGTGGCCGAGACCGATCGGCGAGGAGATGTACAGGGCGCGCTTGCGGCGCGAACGGCCCCGGCGCCAGCGTGGCGGCGGCTCGGCCGGGCAGGCGAAGTCACGGATGATGAGGTTGGTCGCGACCGGGTCGCGGAGGTGCGGCGCGTGGCCGGAGCCCTCCAGCGTGACCAGCCGGGCGTGCGGGATGGCGGCGGCCACGGCCGCCCCGCGGGCCGGTCCCACGATCGCGTCCGCCGACCCTTGGAGGACCATGGTCGGGCACCGCACCTGAGCACAGAGCCGGAGCGCCGTGTCCGGGTCGTTCAGCCACGCCGCGTCCATCCCGCGGAGGATGACCTCCGGGCTGGTCTCCAGGCCCCAGCCGATCCCGTCTTCGATCTGCTTGGTCGAGTGCGGCTCGGTGAACATCTCAGAGAAGAAGAAGTCAAGGAATCCCGGCCAGTCGCGGAGCCAGTAGTGGCGGTTCCACCTCGCCCATCCGGCCAGCGTTTCCGGTTCATCGTCGAAGGGGAAGGGACCCTGTTCCTCGGCGGGGTCCGCGGTCAGCAGCAGGTCGGGCGCGATCAGCACCAGGCCACTGACCAGATCCGGGTGCTCGGCGGCCAGGAGCAGGTCTTCCCCGGCTCCGCACCAGGACACGACGACCGCCTGCCCGGCCCCCGCGTGGCCCAGCACCGCCCGGGCGTCGTCGGCGGTGGCCCGCCGGTCGTACGCGCGCACTTCGCGGGGCCGGTCCGAGCGCCCGTTCCCGCGCCGGTCGAACGTGACCACCCGGGCGTGCCGGGCGAAGTACGGAATCTGGGCTTTCCAGGCCCTGGAGTGGGTGATCTCCCAGGAGGGAAGCAGCAGGATGGTGGGCTCGCCGGTGCCGTACACCTCGTAGAAGACCCGGACGCCGTCCCGGTCCAGGTAACCCTCGGCGTCCGGATAGCGCGCCCGCGTCTGCTCGCCTCGCCGGGCCACCTGGCCTGCAGGCTCAGCCAGGTGACCGGGCGGGGTGTCCCCGGGCCCAGCCGGGCCCGGGGACGTTACCGCCGGCTGAGGCCGGGTGGTCACGGCCGCGCCTCGAACACGAGGTTGAAAGGTGTCTGCGCGGCGCGGCGGAAGCGCGTGAAGCCGCCCGCCCCGACGACGTCCCCGATTCTTGCCTCACCCGCCTGCGCGCCCAGGGCGAGGCCGACGTCCTGGGAGAGTGACGCGGGCGTGCACAACAGGGTGGAGAACCCGTAGTAGGCACGCCCCACTGGATTGAGGTTCTCCTCGACTCGGTCGCCGGCCTGGGGCTCGACGATCATCCAGGTACCGTCCGGCTTGAGCGTCCCGCGGATGTGCCGCGCCGCCCCTACCGGGTCACCTATGTCGTGCAGGCAATCGAACATCGTAACCAGGTCATACCCGTTGCCGCTGAAGGCAGCGGCCGGGGCGGCCTCGAAGTGGACGCGGCCGGCCACCCCCGCGCTCTCGGCCCGCTGCCGGGCGGTCCTGATCGACTCCTCGTGGTAGTCCGAGCCGACGAAGGTGGACTTCGGAAAAGCCTGCGCCATGAGGATCGTGGACGAGCCGTGACCGCAGCCGACGTCCGCGACGGACGCCCCGCGCTCCAGCTTGGCCACGACCCCGTCGAGCGCGGGCAGCCACCCGGAGACCAGGTTCGCGTTGTAGCCCGGGCGGAAGAAGCGCTCGCAGCCGTCATAGACGTCGGACACGTGCTCGTGCCAGCCCAGCCCGGCCCCCGTACGGGCCGCCTCGATGATCCGGGGTGAGTCGACCACCGAGCCCACCGCGACCTGGAAGAAGCCGGGCAGGTAGGCCGGGCTGTCCGGCTCGGTGAGCGCGACCGCCTGCTCGGGCGGCAGCGTGTACCGCCCGCTGGCCGGGTCGTACTCGACGTAGCCGCCCGCGGCCTGGGCGTTCAGCCACTCACGGACGTAACGCTCGGATGTGCCGGTGCGCTCAGCCAGCTCGGCTGGCGCCAGCGGGCCCGCGCCGGCCAGCGCCCGGTAAAGGCCCAGCTTGTCGCCCAGCACGACCAGCGCCGCGTTCAAGGTGGCGCCTACTTCGTCCACCGCGCGGAACACGAACTGCATGAGCTTGTCCCCGTCGACCTCGACGGCCTGCCCGGCAGTACTCATCTTGCCCTCCCCGTGATCGGTTTCGAGCGAGCGTAAGTTCACGGTGGCCTGAGCCGCTTCCGGGGCCCACCTAGTCCTCCGCGCCCCTGTCCGGCTCGGCACCGGGTGCTTACAATCACGCCATGCTGCTGGGGAGGGCCCGTGAGCGGCGGGAAATCGGACACGCTCTCACGCGCGCCCGATCGGGGGGGAGCGCGACGCTCGCCCTCGCCGGCGAGCCGGGAATCGGCAAGACGGCGCTGCTCGACTACGCGGTCCAGCAGGCGGCCGGCATGCGGCTGCTGCAGGCCCGCGGGATCGAGTCGGAGGCGCAGATACCGTTCGGTTCCCTGCTCGAGCTGATCCGCCCGGCCCTGCCACTGCTCGCGACCATCCCGGAGCCCCAGGCGGCCGCGATGGAGAGCGCGCTGGCGCTGCGTCCGGGAACCGGACAGGAACGGTTCGCGGTCGGCGCCGCCACGCTCAGCCTTCTCGCGGCGTACGCCGAGGATGCGCCGGTGGCGGTCGTGATCGACGACGCCCACTGGCTGGATGGTTCGAGTGCGCAGGCATTGCTGTTCGCGTTCCGCCGGCTGGTGGCGGATCCCATCGCCGTGCTGATCGCGGTGCGGGAGGGCGAGCCGTCCCTGCTCGACGGCGCCGACCTGCCGACCCTGCGGATCGGCGGCCTGACCAGCGACGAGGCGGCGACGCTGATCCGCGGACTGGCCCCCGGCGGCCTCACCCCCCGCGGACTGGCCCCCCGCGGACTGGCCCCCGAGGCGGCGAGCCGCTTGTACGGCGCGACCGGCGGCAACCCGCTCGCGCTGCTCGAACTCGCTCCGGACGCGTACGACCTCGCGCTCGCGCCGGAAGGCGCCCCCGTCCTGGTCTCCACCACGATCACCCACGCCTTCCTGCGCCGGGCGGGCACGCTCGACGAGGCTACCCGGCACGCCCTGGTCCTGGCCGCGAGCAGCGATACCGGTGATATGCCGGCGCTGGGCCGCGCCGCGGCCCAGCTTGGGGTGGACCTGTCAGCGCTGGCCGCCGCGGAAGGCGCCGGGCTGGTCACGTTCGAGGCGGGCAGGGTGAAATTCCGCCATCCGCTCGCCCGGTCGGCGATCTACGCGGACGCGCCGGCCGGCCAGCGGCGCGACGCTCACCGGGCCCTCGCCGCCGCGCTGCCCGACCGCGATGTGGACCGCCGCGCCTGGCACCTGGCCGCCGCAGCGACCGGACCGGACGAGCCGGCGTCGGCCGCCCTGGAGCAAGCTGGGGCACGAGGCCGCGATCGCAGCGCCTACGCGACCGCTGCGGCGGCGTACGAGCGGGCCGGGCGGCTCGCCGCGGACCCCGGGCGGCGCGCCCGCCTGCTGCGGGAGGCCGCTGAGGCGGCGTGGATCGCCGGGCTGGCCGACCGGGCGGTTGCGCTGCTGGACGAGGCCCGCCCGCTCACCACCGACCCGGCCGAGCTCGTCGAGATCGCGGGGCTGGCGGGCCACATCGCGGCCCGCCGCGGCCCGGTCATGCGGGGTCACGCGATCCTGACCGCAGCGGCCGAACACGCCGACCCTGAGCGGGCCGTGACCATGCTCGCCGAGGCCGCCAACGCCTGCTTCTACGCGGGCAATCCGGCCGAGATGCTAGTGGTCGCCGAGCGGGCCCGCACCGCACTGCCCGCCGGCGCCTCGGTACGCGCCCGCTTCATGGCGGCCATGGCCATCGGAATGGCCCGGATCCTCGGCGGCGACGCGGCCGCCGGCGCGGAAGCGCTGCGCCAGGCCACCGGCCTGGCCGAGAGCTCGGCCGGGCTGCGCGAGGACCTGCGGCTGATCCCGTGGCTGGCCGTGGGGCCGCTGTTCCTGCGCGAGGCCGGCGCCGGTCGCTCGCTGCTGGAGCCGGTGCTGCGCACCGCCCGGGCTCGCACCGCGGTCGGCGCGCTGCCCTTCGTGCTCAATCTGATCGCCCGGGATCAGGCCACTACCGACCGGTGGGCGATCGCCGAGGCTACCTACCAGGAAGCGATCGACCTGGCCCGGGAGAGCGGGCAGCAAACCGAGCTGACGTTCGGCCTGGCCGGCCTGGCCTGGCTGCAGGCCCGCCGCGGACGGGAGCAAGAGTGCCGGGGCTGCGCCGCCGAAGCCCTCCGGCTGTCCGCCGAACTCGGGATGGGGCTGCATGAGATCTGGGCGACGGCGGCGCTGGGGGAGCTGGAGCTCGGCCTCGGTGAGGCCGACGCGGCTGCCGGGCACTTCGAGCGGCTGCAGCGGCTCCTGGCCGACCACGGGATCACCGACGTCGACCTCTCACCGGGCGCCGATCTCGTCGACGCCTACCTGCGGCTCGGCCGCCACGACGCGGCGCAGCGGGTCGCCGCGCGGTTCGTGCCCGCGGCGGGGGCCAAGGGCCAGCCGTGGTCACTGGCCCGCGCGTTCCGCTGCCAGGGGCTGCTCGCTGACAGCGAGCGCGGGTTCGCGGAGGCTTTCGGGCGGGCGATGGTGCAGCACGCGCTGACGCCGGACAGTTTCGAGGCCGCCCGGACCAGGCTGGCCTACGGCGAGCGCCTGCGGCGGGCGCGGAACCGGGTCCTGGCCCGCGAGCAGCTGCGGGCGGCCGCGGAGGTGTTCGAGCGCCTGGACGCACGGCCCTGGGCCGACCGCGCCCACGCCGAGCTCGCCGCGACCGGCGAGACCAGGCGGCCCCGCGACCCGAGCAGCCTCGACGGGCTGACCCCGCAGGAACTGCAGATCGCCGTCCTGCTCACCGGGGGAAGGACCACCCGGGAAGCGGCGGCCGCGCTGTTCCTGAGCCCGAAAACCGTCGAGTACCACCTGCGCCACGTCTACCAGAAGCTCGGGATCCACTCGCGCGACGAGCTCGCCCGGCTGCTGGCGGCACACGGGTCCCCGGCGGGCGACCGGCCCGGTGCCTTAGTGGCCGTGGAACCTAGTCCGCACGGGTGAGCCGGTAGCGGAACTCGCCGGCCGCCGGGATCAGGCGGAAGCCGGCTTTCGCCAGGACCCGCTGGGAAGCCGCGTTCCCCGGGTCGGTGCCCGCGGCCACGGTCAGCACCCGCGAGTCCGCCCACGCCATCGCGATCATCGCCTGGAGAGCCTCGGTGGCGTAGCCGCGGCCTTGCCTGGAGGGCACAATCCCGTACCCAATCTCCACCTCGCCGCCGTGCGGCGGCCCGAAGAACCCGATCCCCCCGACGACCAGGCCGCTGGCCCGCTCGACCACCTGCCGGTGGCCCCAGGCTTCGTCGCCAGGACCCGCCGCCACCTGCCCCGCCGCCACCTGCCCCGCCGCCGACTGTCCCGCCTCGAGCCCCACGGCCTGGTCGGCCTCCTGGAGCAGCCCGGCGATCACGACGTCCCCGTCGCTCGGATAGTCGTCGGCCCAGTCGCCCAGCCGGTTGCCCGCGGTAATGGCGCGCACCGCGTCCCACGGCACCGGCCGCAAAATCAGCCGGGCCGACACCAAGGACGACCTGGTCGGGACGGGTGACTGGGCGGCGGGTTCCATCCGGCCCATTGTGTCCGATGCGACCGGCCGGGCCGGCCGGACCACGCTGGACCATTGGTGAGGACGACTGCTCATGATGCGCGTGTTTCGTACCGTTTTGTGCATCCCGTCGACCCGCTGCGCTCTGTGCACGGTTTTACTGCGCACACCACCGCCGTCCTGGCAACATGCCTCAGGAACAGCCCCGTCAGGCCCGCGAAATGGCGTATTTGACCAAGTAACCGGGCGAATTCCGGCATGAGGAGCCTTGTGAGCGCAGTACCCAGGCATCGCAGGAAGCGGAAGATCAGGCGGACAGGTCAGCACACGACCCCTTCGCAGGTGGAAAAGGTCGCCCAGACGGCCGGAAAGGCCGCCCCCGCCGTTGTGGTGGTGGGCACCCTGGCCACCACGGCTCCGCACATCGGTGGACTGGCCGCAGCCTCACCTGCCGCCACGGCCCCGCATGTCGTCCACGCGCACCTCGATGACGCTGCCCTCCCCTTCGGCCTCGCCCACGCCGCCGGCAGCCAGGCGGCCAGCGCCCTGGCGGCCAGCGCCCGCGCGGTCGGTGCGCACGCCGCCGCGGCCCAGGCGGCCACGGCCCACGCGGCCCGCACCCAGGCCACGGCCCGCCGCCGCGCGTACACCGTCGAGGCCGGGAACACGTTGTCCGGCATCACCGAGCGCTTCTACGGTAAAGACGCCAACTGGCGCTCGCTCTACGCGGCCAACGAGTCGAAGATCAGTAACCCGAACGCCATCTACATCGGCGAGAAGCTCCGCCTGCCCCGGCATCTGCCGGCGCCCGCAGCCGTGCCAGCCCAGGCGTCGGCCGGAGGGGGCAGCACCCACACGACGGCGTACTCCCCCCGGCACGCTTCGTCCGCCGGTGTAGGCAGCCAGACCTCCACGGCGACCACCTCGAACCTGTCCGGCACGCTGAACTGCTCCGGCCTGGAAGCTCTGTGGGTCGAGGCGGGCGGGTCCCCCGCGGTCGAGGTCACGGCGGCCTCCATCGCGATGGCCGAGTCCGGCGGCAACCAGTTCGCCACCGGGACGGTGGGCGAGCGGGGTTACTGGCAGATCAACCCGGTCAACGGCTCACTGTCCACGTACGACCCGTACGGCAACGCCCGCGCGGCGGTCATCATGTCCGCCGACGGCGCCAACTGGTCCCCCTGGACCACGTACACCAGCGGGGCCTACGTCGGCCGCTGTTAGCCCAGCTCATGGCCCGGGTGTGGTCCCCCGCTGATCAGCCGGGGACCACACCCGGCTGGTCAGCGGGGGAACCCTGGACGGCGGTGCCCGCCGCCTGGGCCGGGACCGGCTGATCCTGCCCCTGGCCCTGCCGCGAGAGCGGGCCCCAGCGGAACAGCCCGCCGGCCACGACCGCGCCGAAGAGGAAGATCCCCGACGCCCACCAGAACGCCGTGGTGTACCCGTGCACCAGCGACTGCGTGACCAGCAAAGGGCTGGGCTTGCCGCCGGCCGGGGTGCGGGCGCTGAGGTGGGCGGCCAGGTAGGACGCGGCGGCGCTGGCGGCGATGGTGTTGAGCAGCGAGGTGCCGATGGATCCGCCGAGTTGCTGGCCAGTGTTCACGCTGGCCGAGGCCACCCCCGCATCCTGGGGTGCGACACCGAAGGTCCCGGTGTTGATCGACGGCGCGATCACCATGCCCAGGCCGGCCCCGTTGATCAGCAGCGAGGGCAGCAGGTCGGCAGCGTAATTGGAATGCACACCGATCCGGGTCAGCAGGGCCATGCCTACCGCCGCGAGCACCATGCCCAGCGCGACCAGCGGCTTAGGGCCGACGCGGGGCATCAGCACGATGTTGGACAGGTTCGAAAAGGTCATGATCATCACGACCATGGGCAGGAAGGCCACCCCGGTGATCACTGGCGAGAAGCCCAGGGTCTGCTGCATGTAGTAGGTCACGAACAGGAAGATCCCGAACATGCCGCTGCCCGCGATCAGGATCGACAGGTACGCGCCGCCGCGGTTACGGTCCAGGACGATCCGCAGGGGCAGCAGTGGCTCCGTGGCGCGCGTCTCCCACCAGGTGAACGCGGCGAGCAGCACCACGCCGGCGAGCAGGAATCCCCAGGTCGAGGGCGTGTGCCAGCTGTGAATGGCGGCGTTCGAGAAGCCGTAGACGATGCAGAACATCCCGGCGGAAACCAACGCCGCCCCGGGGACGTCCAGCTTGGGCCGGTGGCCCCGCGGGTGCCGGCCGAGCAGAATCGAGCCGCCGATGACGGCGGCCGCCGCGAAGAACAGGTTCACGTACAGGCACCAGCGCCAGGACAGGTATTCGGTCAGCACGCCGCCGAGCAGCAGGCCGATGGCCGCCCCGGCGCCGGCGATAGCCCCGAAGACCCCGAAAGCGCGGCCCCGGTCTCTTGACCCGCTGAACGTCGTGGTCAGCAGGGACAGGGCCGCCGGGGCCATGAAAGCGCCGAACGCACCCTGCAGCGCCCGGGCCCCGACCAGCATGCCGAAGCTGGTCGCTGCGCCGCCGATCGCGGAGGCACCCGCGAAGCCGATCAGCCCGCCGATGAAGGTGACCTTGCGGCCCAGCAGCGTCGACACCCGGCCGCCGAGCAGCAGCAGGCTGCCGAAGGCGAGCGCGTATGCGGTCACGACCCACTGCCGGTCCACGTTCGTGAAGTGCAGCGACCGCTGCGCTGACGGCAGCGCGATGTTCACGATCGTGCCGTCGAGGACCACCATCAGCTGCGCCAGGGCGATGACCGCGAGGATCCACCACCGCCTCGGGTCCGGCGGGTCGGCGCCGGGTGCGACAGCGGCGGGACTGGCGGGCGGGTTCGCAGCTGGCATGGCTCAGCCCAATCTGGAGGGAACTTCTCCGCTTTAGCGCCGACCCTAACACGAAGCGGAGACGCCCCCTCCACTTAGGGGTACACTAAGCGCATGACCTCGACGCCAGTGCCCCGGTGTGCCCCGGTGCGGCCGCTGCGCCGGGACGCCGAGCTGAACCGTCAGCGGATCCTGCGGGCGGCGGCGGAGATCTTCACCGAGCAGGGGCTGGAGGCCACCCTGGACGACGTGGCCCAGCGGGCCGGAGTCGGCGTAGGCACCGTGTACCGGCGCTTCCCGGACAAGGAGGCCCTGGCCGACGCGCTGTTCACCGACCGTCTCGACGCGCTGGTCACGCTGGCCGAGGACGCCCTGGCCGACCCGGACGAGTGGGGCAGCCTGGTCTCGTTCCTGGAGCAGGCCGGCGCGCTGCTGGCCGCCGACCGCGGCCTGCGGCAGCTGTTCATGTTCGCTACCTACGGGTACGACCGGGTGGGCCAGGCCCGGGCCCGGATGCAGCCCCTCGTCAGCATGCTGGTCAGCCGCGCGCAGGCCGCCGGCGCAGTGCGGGCCGACCTGTGTCCCACGGACGTGCCGCTCATCGAGTTCATGCTCGCCGGGGTGGCCGAGTACGCCCGGAACGCACGCCCACAGGTCTGGCGCCGCTACCTGGCCCTCCTCCTGGACGGCCTGCGCCCGGAGCGGGCGGGCCCGAGCACGCTGCCCGAGCCGGCCCTGACCCCGGACGAGTTCGAAGCGGCCATGCGCACCGCCCCGATGCGACGGCCCGGGTGAGCTCCGGAACCTAGCCCCGGCTGCGGGCCCGGAAAATCCAAGGCAGATAACGAAGACCGCAATCGCCCGGCTGCCTGCGCGCGGCCCGGGTCCCCGGCCGCCAGCCCAGCCTGGCCCCGCCGCGGGTCGCGTTCCCAGACCGGCCGTCGCCGGTTGCCGCTGAACCAGATCGCGGCACGAGCCGTACACAGTCCGAGAGCTGATTACGAACAACGGGAGCAAGGCCATGACCTCACGGCGACTCATCGCAATCCTGTTTGGCGCGGTCATCGCGCTGGTGACCGCCTGCGGGGGCGGCTCCTCCAGCGCGCCGGCCAGCCATCCTTCGAGCAGCCCGCCGCACTCGTCCTCCTCGGCGAGCACGGGCGCGGCGGCGAAGCAGAAGTCTTCCGGTGGCATCCCGCAGAACGGCGGCGGCGACCACGACTCCGACAACAACGGCGGGCCCAGCGACGGCGACGGGAACATCTGAGGACAGCGTCGGGCGGGAGCGGAAACCCATGCGCATCCAGCGGCACCGGGCCCTGATAGCCGGGGCGGCCACCGTCATCGCGGCGGGGGCCATCGCCGCCTCGGTCGCGTTCGCATCGGGCTCCGGTGCCACCGGTTCCCCTGGCTCCGCTGCCACCGGTTCCTCCGGCTCCGCTGCCGCGCACAGCCGCGTGGCCGCTGCGGCGGGAAGCCGGCCAGCCGGCCGCGCGGCCCTGAACTGGTTCCGGGCCGGCCCCGCCCCGGCGGACTGGCACCAGGTGACGCTGCCCGGCGGCGGGGCGGTGCTGTCCTATCCGCCGTCACTGAGTCCCATGACGGGCGACAAGGGCACCGTGTCCGAGGGCTTTACCCGGTCCGGCCGGGTGCTCGTCTACCTCAACGTGACCCCGCGCCAGGGCGACGAGACGCTCAGCGGCTGGGCGCATTTCCGGGTCGGTCACCTGACCGACGACGACGCCAGCTCGGCGCGGCTGGACGGCGCGGCCGGAGGACTGAGGTTCCGCGGCGGCCCGGGGTCGTGCGTGGTCGATGACTACGTCACCAGAGTGCACGCCAACCACTACCGGGAGATCGCCTGCTTCGTTCGCGGTGCCCACGCATCCAGCGTCGTGGTGGCGGCCACCCCCGCCGCGGACTGGGCCCGCTACGGCAGCCTCCTCGAGCGGGCCGTGGACAGCTACGCGGTGCGGTGACGTAACCAGCGACCCAGCGAGACGGGAAGCACGGTGCAGGGAACAGGACGGTGCAGGCAAGGCAGGGAGACGGGAATGGGGAGCTCAGCTATGAATACCGGCACCCCCGTGCAGACGGCCGGGCGTGTCCATGCGGGACCGCTCACGCTGGTGCTCATCGGGGCGGCGTTGCGGGCAGGCACTGCGGCCGCGCTGATCATCGACGCGGTCGTCCACCTGCGGGACGCACACTTCTACGGCCCGAACGCCGGCACGCTGATCAACCAGGGACAGCTGTTCCGGGTGCAGGCGGTGATCGCGCTGGTGGTGGCCGTCGCGGTGCTGGCCATCCCGCGCAGGCTGGTGTGGGTGGTGGCCTTCCTGGTCGCAGCCAGCGCGTTCGCGGCCGTGGTCGTGTACACCTACATCAACGTCGGGCCGGTCGCCGGGTTGCCGAACATGTACGAGCCGTCGTGGGGGCCGCCCGGGAAGCTGGTGTCGGCGATCGCGGAAGGCGCAGGGGCGCTGCTCGCGCTGGGCGGGCTCGGCTGGGCCACGTACCGCGCGGGCCGGAAGTAACGGGACCACCGGCCGCCGGCCTGCAGCCATCTCCCGTGTCGCGCTGCGCTCAACTAGACTCGTGCCGTGATCTTCAAGCAGGTCGGGGAAGGGAGACCCTACCCCGACCATGCCCGGACCACGCGGGAGTGGGCGGAGGTGCCGCCGCGCCCGGTCCGGCTGGACCAGCTCATCACTACGAAGGCCGTGCTGGACCTGCGGTTGCTGCTGTCCAAGGACTCCACGTTCTACGGTGACCTCTTCCCGCACGTCATCCACTGGCGCGGCGAGCTGTACCTCGAGGACGGCCTGCACCGCGCACTCGGTGCGGCCCTGCACCAGCGGTCCGTGCTGCACGCCCGGGTGCTCGATCTCGACGCCGGGGGGCACCAGCCGCGGCACTCACGCAGGCGGGGTAGCAGTATCACGGACTGAGCTGCGCGCGGCCTGGCTGATCCGGGCCCGGTGGTGCCGGTGCTTGCGCGACACGTGCGGCTTGCCGACCTGGCTCGCCGGGGTGGGATGCTGTGCCGCCGTGCTCAGCAGCGGCGTCATCCACTCCAGCAGCGAGGGCACCAGGGCCCGCCAGGTGGCCATGGTGTGCCCGCCGCCCGGCACCACCATCAGCTGCACTCCCGGCTGCCGGGCCAGGACGAGCCGCTGGAAGTGCCGTGCCGCGCGGAGCCCCGCGACGTCCTCGCCCCCGACGCCGAGCCAGAACCTGGGGATGGAGGCGCTCACCGGGAGCCGGGCGATCCGCAGCCGGGGAGTGTTCGTCCGGCGCATGTGCAGGTCCTTGCCGAACGGGTTGACCGTGTGGACCGGGTTACCCAGCTGGTCATCGCTCGGGGCGAAGTAGCCGCTCATCACGCCCGCCGCGCCGTACCGCAGCCGGTACACCAGGGCCAGGTTGGCGGTGCAGTAGCCGCCCTCGGAGTAGCCCGCGATGCCCCAGGCCGGACCCTGCGGCTGCACCCGGAGGATGTGCGCCAGGTACACCGGCAGGTCCTGGGCCAGGAAGGTGGCGTCCTGCGGTCCGTGCCGCACGTTCAGGCACTGCAGCGAGATCCGCCGGCCCCCGTTGGAGTCCGGCATCACCAGCACCGCGGGCTTCACGGCCGCCCCACCGGTCAGCAGCGTGCTGTACGCCGCGGTGATGCCGACCACGTTGATCCAGTCTGCGGGGCTGCCGGGGAACCCGGGCAGCAACTCGATGACCGGGAACCGGTAGTGGCTGAAGGCCGCGCGGAAATACTGCGGCGGCAGGTAGACGAAGACAGTCCGGTGCAGGTGGCTGGACTTCCCCGTGACGGTGAGCCGGATCGTCTGCCCGTGAACGGCGGCGTCGCGGAGATTCACCCGGCTGCCCAGGATCGCGCTGACCTGCGTGGCCGACGCCTGGTTCACGCTGGTCGCCGTGGCCACCTGACTCTGGCCGCCCACGTCCGCGGCGACCGCGCCCCAGGTCTGGTAGTAGTCGTAGTACTTGTTGACGGCGGCCACCCCGAACAGCATCGCGGGGACAAAGGCCAGGCAGGCCGCGAACACGCGGAAAACCATCTGCCGGGCCAGAGCCATCCAGCAGACCAGTGCGCAGAACACCACCATGAGCAGGATGAACAGCGCGGTGCTTTGCGGCTCTAGCACTCCATCCCCTCGGCCTGGGCGGACCGCCGACCACAAGTCAGGCCGGCGATGCACGGATGTGGAGCGCCACGGCGCGCTGAGGCGGGCCTTGGCGGTCCGTATGGGCGGTGGAGGTGGGATTTGAACCCACGGAGGGGTTGCCCCCTCACACGCTTTCGAGGCGTGCGCCCTCGGCCACTAGGCGACTCCACCGCCGCTGAGCCTACCCGAAGCGACGGGCCGCTGGTCCGGGCCGGGGCCAGCCGCAACACTCTTGTCACCGGTGCCTGCGGCTGGCGAAGAACTCCCGGAGCAGGCGGCCGCACTCGCCCTCCAGCACACCAGGGATGACCTCGGTCTGCTGGTCCAGCCTCCGGTCGCGGAGCACGTCCCACAGCGAGCCGGCCGCGCCGGCTCGCGGGTCCGCCGCGCCGTAGACCAGGCGCGCCATCCGCGCCGCGGAGATTGCCCCCGCGCACATGGTGCACGGTTCCAGGGTGACGACCAGGGTGCAGCCCGCCAGCCGCCAGTCGGCGGCTGCGGCCGCTGCCGCGCGGATCGCCACGATCTCGGCGTGCGCCGTGGGATCGGTATCGGCCTCTCGCCGGTTGTGCCCCCGGCCGATGACCGTTCCCGCCGCGTCCAGCACCACCGCGCCCACGGGGACCTCGGGAGGTTCCCCGGCCAGCGCCGCCGAGGCCTCCGCGAGCGCGGCGCGCATGGCGGGCTCGAAGGAGGCTGCGTAGCCGCTGATCATGACGCAGGCCTGGATCTCACGGGGCCTGCTTCATGTAGTTGCCTCACGGGGCCCGCCTCACGGGCCGAGCGCGGCATCCAGCGCACGGTCCAGTGCCTGGCCGAAGCCGAGGCGGCGGGCGATGCTGGCCAGTGCCTCGTCGGGGAACAGGTCCAGGTCACCGGACAGCGCCCCGAGATCCATCTCGTCTACCCCGAGGTCGGCGAAGATCGACATCTCGCCTGCGGGCAGCACCTGGTCCAGGTCGTCGTCGCCGGGGACCGGGATCTCGAGGTACTCAAGCACCTGGCGGGCCAGCGGCCAGTCCACGGAGGCCGTCAGGTCGGACAAGAACACCGAGACCTCGCCGCCGAGCACGCGCAGCGCCACGAAGAAGTCATCCCCGACCGCGACCAGCCCAATCGTGCCGCCCAGGCTCGGCTGCTGCCGGAGCGCATGGATCAGGCCCTTCAGATCCTCGGTGAGGGCGACCGGCAGGACTTCGGTGTCCCAGGCCTCATCCTCCCGGTAGACGATCACGGCGACGTTGCCGCCATTCACATCCGTCATCGCCACCTCACCAGGGCTGTCGTCCAGCAAGGAATGGTCTCAGAT
Organism: Streptosporangiaceae bacterium; assembly: GCA_036509255.1. Lineage (GTDB taxonomy): Bacteria > Actinomycetota > Actinomycetes > Streptosporangiales > Streptosporangiaceae > RYN-230. Next base: position 24,437 of record DATCFY010000007.1, on the reverse strand, counting down.
CGGCGGGGCGCCCGTATGCCAATCCCCAGGCTCGCCCGGGGCCGGCCGGCCCCGGGGACATCTCACTACCTAAGGCAGTGAGATGTGCACCTATTGTTACGACCGTGCGGACGCGGGACCTACAGGACGGGAACTTGCCAATTTTCCAGCCTGGGCGGCGCGTGATGTTCGTCCGGGCGGGGGATCAAGGTACGGTAGCTGCCTGCAATCGAAGGTACGGTGGCTGCCTGCAATCGGTAGTCTTGGTAAAGCAATTACACTGGGCTAAACTAAGCTAACTGGCTGACGCAGCCGGCGACCGCGGAGCTGATCATGCTGAAGAAGATCATCACCTGGGCGATCGTCATCTTTCTAGCCTTTTACCTCATCACGCAGCCGACCGGGGCAGCGAATGTCATCCATGGCCTGCTAAATCTTCTCAGGGAGGCCGGCAATTCCCTGGCCACGTTCGTGAACTCGCTGTGAGCCAGAGATGAGGTTGATCACCGCGCGCAACGCGGGGCCGGCCGCGGTCAACAAGTACCTGCTGCCACACGAGCACCAGGTCATCACGGTCCGCAAGCACCCTGCGGTGCTCATCGGCCCGATCGCGATCGCGCTGGCCGGGGTACTTATCGCCCTGGTGCTGGGCACCACGGTGCTGCGGCACTCGCACGACGGCATCATCGTCCTGGTGCTGGTGGTCGTCTCGCTGCTGCTCTACCTGGCCCTCAAGACCTGGGAGTGGTCCGAGGACTACTTCGTGGTGACGTCGGACCGGATGCTCCAGGCCAGCGGGGTCTTCACCCGCAAGGTCGCGATGATGCCGCTGGTCAAGGTCACGGACATGAGCTTCCAGCGGTCCACCCTCGGCCGGATGCTGGGCTTCGGGGAGTTCATCCTGGAGTCGGCCGGCCAGGACCAGGCCCTGCGCAACATCGATCACGTGCCCTACCCGGAGCAGCTCTACCTCGAGATCTGCGCCCTGATCTTCCCGGCCGAGAAGATCCCCTGCCCGCAGTGCGACGGCCAGGGCGTGCTCATCCAGCAGAACGAGGATGGCGAGGAGACCACCTACCTCTGCCCCATGTGCAAGGGACGGAAGACGGTGTCCTCGGACGCCCTCGTCGCGGAGAATAGAGACTTCGGCGACGACTGAGTCGCCCAGCAGAGCTATCCCCCCTTCCCCGGGGTTCGTGCTGCCGGACGCTCCGGCAGACCGGAGCGTCCGGCAGCACGAGTCTGACGGCGGTGGCCCGGGCGCTGCACCTGCCCGCACTGCACCGGCCCGCACTGCACCTGCCGCACTGCACCAGTCACACGCTGACGAGCGCGATGCCGGCCAGCGCCAGCAGCAGCCCGGCCAGCTGCGGCAGCCGCAGCCGCTCCCCCAGCACGACCCGGGCCAGCAGCACGGTGGCCCCCGGGTACAGCGAGGTCAGCACCACCGCGATGCCGAACAGCCCGTCCCGGGTGGCGGCCACGTAGCAGACGTTGGCTGCCGCGTCGAGCAGCCCGGAGGCGACCGCCGCGGCCAGCAGCCAGGGGCTGACCGCCCGCCAGGCCACGCCGCCCAGCCAGGCCACCGCCCCGGTGACGACCATGGCCCCGGTGATCCGGGCCACGGCGCTGGGCCAGAGCACGCCCGAGGCCCCCGCGTACCGGAGAAAGAGGAAGAACAGGCCGAAGGCCAGGCCGGCACCGACGCCGAGCAGGAGACCGCGCGCCCGCGGAGGGGACGCGGGCTGGCCGCGGCCGATACCTTCCGAGCTCACCAGTACGGTGGCGGCCAGGCACACACCGCCGCCGAGGTACACCAGCGGCCCGGGCCGCTCCCCGGCCGCGATCGCCGCGCCGACCGGGAGCACGGTGGACACCAGCGCGGACACCGGGGCCACGACCCGCATCGGCCCGGCGGCGAGCCCCGCATAGAACAAGATGAGCCCGGCGCCCCCCGCCACGCCGGCGGCCGCGGCCCAGGGCAGCCCCGCCGTGGCGACCGGGCCGCCCGCGGCCAGGGCCACGCCTAGCAGCAGGGCGGCCCCCGCGGGGGCCGAGACCACGAGCACGGAGAGGACATGGGTACGCCGCGAGACCGCACCGCCGAGGAAGTCGGCGCTGCCGTAGAGCGCGGCCGCCGCCAGGGCGAAGAGTATGGTCACGATGGCTCCCGGTCGGGCGGGCCGGCCCCGGAGGCCGGTCGGTTTAGCGAACTACGTAGTTCACTGTACCGACCGTAGTACGCGGAGCAAAACCGGATACTGAGCGCGGAAGTGAACGGATAAACGAATGGCTGCTGCCGACATCCCGGCCGCGCTGGCCCGGACCCTCCAGGCACTGCGGGCCGAGCGCGGCTGGTCACTGGACCAGCTGGCCGCCCGGTCCGGAGTGAGCAAGGGGGTCCTGGTCTCCCTGGAGCAGGGGCGGGGCAATCCGAACCTGGGCACCCTGGCCCGCGTCGGCGACGCATTCGGCGTGCCGATGACCAGACTGGTGGAGGTGACCGGCGAGTCCAGCGTGCGGATCAGCGAGCCCGACCAGACCCGGGTGCTCTGGCGCGGCCCGGACGGGGGAACGGGCACGATCATCGCGGCGACGGACCCGCCCTGGGCGGCGGAACTGTGGCGCTGGACGCTCCAGCCTGGCGAGGGCTTCGGCGGGGACGCGCACACGCCCGCCACCCGGGAACTGGCCTGGGTCGAGGAGGGCACCCTGACGCTGACGGTCGCCGGGGAGCAGTACCAGGTGACGGCCGGGCAGTCGGCCCGGTTCCCGGGCGGCGTGCCGCACGCCTACCGGAACGACGGGACGGGGCCAGTCCTGCTGACGATGATCGTCGTGGTGCCGCCCGCCCCGGAGTGACGGGACAACACCCTGGTCACGGTCCTGGTGAAGCTGGCCATAAGCTCCTGAAGCGTCCGGGGCACAGCCGGGCACTGATACATTCTGAACATAATTCGCGCTGGCCTTGCCCGTGCGATTTACCCGCGGATTACCCTGGCGCGGATTGTTGCCGCGTGAGCACGGGCAAGCCGTGACGATGGGCTGAGCCCCCCGGCCAATATCCTCGTGAGGAGTAGGGAAATGCGAGTCGTGGTGACGGGTGGCGCCGGTTTCCTCGGATCCCATCTTTGTGACGCGATAATCGCCAGGGGTGACAGCGCCGTATGCGTCGACAACCTGGCCACCGGACGTGCGGATAACGTCGCCCACCTGACGGGGCGGCCCGAGTTCACGTTTGTGGAGGCCGACGTCAGTTCCGCCTTCGACGTGGCCGGCCCGGTCGACGCCGTCGCCCACCTGGCCAGCCCGGCTTCGCCGCCGGAGTACCTGCGCCTTCCGCTCGAGACCCTGGCCGCCGGCAGCCGCGGGACCGAGAACTCGCTGCACCTGGCCCGCCGGCACGGTGCGCGCTTCGTCCTCGCCTCCACCAGCGAGGTCTATGGCGACCCGACGGTGCACCCGCAATCCGAGGAATACTGGGGCAATGTCAACCCAGTCGGCCCGAGAAGTGTTTACGACGAGGCCAAGAGATTCGCCGAGGCGCTGACCCGGGCCTACCGGGATACGCACGGCGTCAATGCTGGCATAATCCGGATCTTCAACACGTATGGCCCCCGGATGAGTGCGCGCGACGGGCGCATTGTCACGAACTTCATTACCCAGGCGCTGAACGGTGACCCGCTGACTATTTATGGCGACGGCAGCCAGACCCGGAGTTTCTGCTACGTCGACGACCTGATCCGCGGCATCGTGGGCATGATCGACTCCGCCGAGCACGGCCCGGTGAACCTCGGGAACCCGGAAGAGTTCACCGTCGCCGAGTTCGCGCAGCTGGTACTCCAGCTGACCGGCTCGGACTCGCCGGTGGAGTACCTGACGCTGCCGGTCGACGACCCGACCCGCCGCTGCCCGGTCATCACCCGGGCCAGCCAGGTGCTGGGCTGGCAGCCGGAGGTCAGTGTCGAGGACGGCGTCCGTCGCACAATCGAGTGGTTCCGCTCCCGGCCTGAGGAAGTGCGGATGGCGTCGGCGGCTCGGTCGCGGTAAGCCGGCGCTGCGGGTGCCTTCACCCGCAGCCCGAGAACGGCCCGGCGCCCACCGGCGAATGCAGGGAGCTACCCGGTCGGCAGTCCACGGAAACGCCCCAAGGTGCCGATGTTGAAACGCACCATATTGTGCGCATGCGCGCCGTTATTCAGGCTGGTGCAGAGCAGGTAGCCGACGCCGTTAGGCGCATCCCGCTCCCCCGTTACCGGGCTACGCCGCCCAGGGACCGCACGGTCCATCCCGCGGATCGCCACTGGCCCAGCGGCAGCACGTTGCGCCCGTCGAGCAGGCACCGGGTCCGGACCACCGAGGCCAGGTCGACCGGGTCGATCTCACGGTACTCGCGCCATTCGGTCAGGTGCAGCACCACATCCGCCGCCTCACAGGCCTTGACCGCTTCCTCGACGTAGTCCAGGGACGGCACGGCACGGCGCGCGTTGTAGGTGGCCCGCGGATCGTGCACCCGCACGACCGCGCCCTCGGACTGGATCTCCCGGGCCACCTGCAGCGCCGGTGAGTCCCGCACGTCGTCGGTATCCGGCTTGAAGGCCGCTCCCAGCACGGCCACGTTCCGGCCGGTAAAGGACCCGCCGGCCAGCTCGCGGGCCATCTCGACGGCCAGCGTCCGCCGGCCCGTGTTGATCTCGTCTACCTCGCGGAGGAACTGCAGGGAACCGCCCACTCCCAGCTCGTCGGCGCGGGCCATGAAGGCGCGGATGTCCTTGGACAGGCAGCCCCCGCCGAAGCCGAGGCCAGCGGACAGGAACCGGCGCCCGATGCGGGTGTCGTGCCCGAGAGCGTCCGCGAGCGTCATCACGTCCGCGCCCGCCGCGTCGCACACGTTCGCTACCGCGTTGATGAAGGAAATCTTGGTCGCCAGGAAGGCGTTCGCCGCGACCTTCACCAGCTCTGCCGTGGCCAGGTCCGTGGTGATGTACGGCGTGCCCAGCTCAAGCACGCTGGCGTACACCGCGCGCAGCATCACGTCGGCGGCCTCCGACGTGATGCCCACCACGATCCGGTCCGGGCGCACCGTGTCCTGGACCGCGAAGCCTTCGCGGAGAAATTCCGGGTTCCAGGCCAGGCCCGCCGCGGCGCCCACGGGGGCCAGGCCGGCAATCCGGGCGGCCAGCCGGGTCGCGGTGCCAACCGGAACCGTGGACTTGCCGATCACAAGGCAGTCCCGCGTCAGATGCGGGGCCAGACCGTCCACCACCGCCTCGATGTGGCTCAGATCGGCCCCGGTCCCGCCGGGCAGCTGCGGCGTCCCGACGCAGATGAAGTGGGCGTCGCCGAACTCCGCGGCCTCCTGCAGCGAGGTGCTGAAGCGGAGCTTTCCGGATTGCACCGCCCGGACCAGGATCTCTTCGAGGCCGGGCTCGAAGAAGGGCGCGCGGCCCTCCTGGAGCGCGGCGATCTTCCGGGTGTCGGTGTCCACGCCAAGGACCTCGTGACCGAGGTCCGCCATGCAGGCGGCGTGCACCGCCCCCAGATACCCGGTCCCAATGACGGTCATGCGCATACGGGGCACTCCTTAACCATGCAGCACAGCTGATCAGAAAGTGGCTAGGAGTCGTCACCCCGCGGGTGAAGGCTCCGCAAACGCCAGACGTCGGCGCACATCGCCGCGGGCCTCCTGGAACGCCGGGGCCAACTGCAGCACCGTCACGCCCGTCCCGGTGCCGATGTTCAGGATACGCAGGCCGTCCTCGTCAGCCAGGCGATCCATGGCCACACCACGCGCTTCAGCCACGTCCATGACGTGGATGCAGTCACGCGCCCCACCTGTCCCGAGCACGACGGCCATACGCAAACCCTTTCGCGGCTACTGACACCTTTACGGCTAATGCTCCGGTTTGCAGCCGGAACGGCCCAGTCCGGGAGGACACGTACCTCGGGGTAGACGGTATAGCGCACGATGGCCAGCGCGCCCGGTAGCGGGCCAACAAGGGCCAGGAACACCGGGGCGCACGAGCGGTCTTCCACGGCGCCGGCCCGGAGGGCGCCCGCGGCCAGGCTCACCGCCTCGCCAAAGAAGGCGGCCACACTTCCGGGGAGGTTTTCCGGCTAAACTCGGCGAGCCGTGCGCAAGCGGTAGGCCTGCTCTGCGATGCGGTGTAATAGTCGCAGGTCAGACGGGCTTAGGAGGCGTGATCAGGCCGTGCGCTTCGTCTTCAGCCCACCCACGGAGGAAGCGGCCGGCCTGCTGAGCCTGCCGTGGGTGGAGCCGCTCGAGCTGTGGCAGGACCCGCGGCTGGTCGAGATACGGCAGCGCGGCATCTCCCGGCACATCGTCCGCTTCGTCGCCGACGACGGCGAGGTGTACGCGCTCAAGGCGATCAACGAGAACCTGGCCCGGCGCGAATACCGGCTGCTGCGGGAGCTCGCCGAGCTCAACGTGCCTGCGGTGCACGTGGTAGGCGTCGTGGTGGACCGCGGGCCGGATCTCGACGCGATCCTGGTCACCCGGTTCCTGGACTACTCGACCACGTACCGGGCCGTATTCTCCAGCTCACGGGGCGGCCAGCCGACGGACCGGCTGCTCGACGCCCTGGTGGAGCTCCTGGTCCGGCTGCACCTGTCCGGTTTCTTCTGGGGTGACTGCTCGCTGTCGAACACACTGTTCCGCTACGACGCGGGCACGCTCGAGGCGTACCTGGTCGACGCCGAAACGAGCGAGCGCCATCCCTCGCTCACCCCGGGCCAGCGGCATTACGACGTGGACCTGGCCGAGGAACGGGTCTACGGCGAGCTCCTCGATCTCCAGGCCGGTGAGCTGCTCAGCCCGGAACTGGATCCGCTGGAGATCGCCGCCGAGCTGCCCCGGCGGTACGAGCGGCTCTGGGACGAGCTGACTCGTGAGGAGCTGCTGCAGCCGGACGACCAGCGTTACCGGATCGCCCAGCGGCTGCGGCGGCTCAACGAGCTCGGCTTCGACGCCGACGAGGTGGAACTGATCAGCACGCCGGACGGGAACCGGCTCCGGCTGCGGACCAGGGTGTCGGAGTCCGGGCATCACGCGCGCCAGCTATTCCTGCGCACCGGGCTGGTCGTGGAGGAGAACCAGGCCCGCCGCCTGCTCAACGACATCGCCAGCTTCCGGGCCTACCTGGAGCAGAAGCGCGGCCGTCCGGTGCCCGAGCTGGTGGCGGCCAGCCAGTGGCTCAACGACATCTACGATCCGGTGGTCGCGGCGATCCCGGAGGACCTGCGCGGCCGCCTGCCCCCCGCCGAGATCTTCCACGAGATCCTTGAGCACCGCTGGTACATGTCGGAGGCAGCGGGCTTCGACGTCGGAACGACCGCCGCGGCCCGGTCCTACTTCCAGACAGTACTGCCGGGCGTGCCCGAGCTGCTCAGCGACGGCGGCACGGCACCGGGCGGCACCGGCGTGTCATCCTGACGGCCGCGGGCCGCGATCATGGACAGCCCGATCAGCACCGCCAGCACCGCGATGACGGCCGACTCGATCAGCTGGCCATCCGCTTCGTGCGTGCAGGACTGCTCGAACTGCTGCTGCTGCGCCGCGCTCCCCGCCTGCCCGGGGCGGCCGCCCGTGGTGACGATGCCCGGGTCGAGCCGGACCTGGACGGCGTTATCGGAGCTGAGGCCCGGCCCGCAGAACCCGGTGATCACGCCGGCCGAATCCCGCTGCACGCTGAGCGGGATGAACAGCAGGGCCAGCGCCGCGGCCAGGCCGCCCACCACGATCGCCACACCACATAAGCGCAAGAATTCCCGACCGGACGATCGCATGGCTGCCTCCTCACCGCACTCTCCCATCCGGAGACCTGACCCCCTGCCCTACCATCGGGCCCGCTGGACCGGTTGTTACCTAGCTTGACACGGCTGCGGCCGCGGGATCGCGGTGCTGCGTTCCTGGCGAGTATGGCCGGAACGGCCGGTCAGGAAAGCAGCCCCGGTAACGACGGCGCGCCGGCAGCCGGTAACGTCCACGGGACAGTACGCGCCCGGTCTGGGAGGTAGGCGTGATGACGGAACCCGAGCCCATGCAAGCCGGGGTGGTCAACGTCCTGCTGACCATCGACCCGGTGGCCAGCCACGCCGCGGGCCAGTACGTCACCTGGGACGGGGTGGCGTTCGACGAGGAGCAGACCGCGCGCTGCGACGCGGCCACGCCCCATGAGCTGTGGGCGTGGACCCTCACCACGGATGAAGTGCCCGGCGCCGCCGCCGGGCCCCGGGCGGACATGCGCAAGCTGACCACAATCGTGGCCGGCGCAGCCGGCCAGGCCCCGGAGGCGTTCAACGAGGCGGTGCTCGCGCACTTCGCCGGCTGCACTGCCCGCGACGTGCTCGGCCCTGGCCCCGGGGCCGGGGCGGGGAGATATCTCCCCTACCCGGTCATCTTCCGCGAGACCGTGCTGCCGCGGATCTTCCGCGACACGGTGCTGCCCAGCCTGGCCGGGCAGGAGCGCGACGAGGCAGTGGAGATCCTGAGCCACCTGGAGCCGGCGGCCGGCGGCCCGGCTCCGGACGCCACCGCCTGACGCAGCCAGCGCCACCCGGCCAGTCAGCTCGCGCAGCCACCCGCCGCCTTGGCCGCGGCGACATCGGCGGACACGCTGCCGTGCCGGTAGATCCCCAGGTCCCGGGGCGAGAATCCCCAGTGCCCGTCGGAGTAGACGAGCGCCTCGGCCGCGCTCTCCGGCTTCGCGGCGTTGCCGGTCAGGGCCACGGTCACCAGCGCGCTCTTGCCGGTCACGGCGACGCCACGGATCCTGTAGGTCATCCCGCCGGTCGCGCCTGGGCAGCCCCGGTGGACCGCCACCCAGGCCTGCTGGTTGATGGCCTGCCGGGCGGGTGAGGTCAGCATCTGGTAGATGATCGCGAACTGGCCAGCCGTGTACAGCGTGAGGTAGTCATCGGCGTCGGCCCGCACCGCCGCGGTCGTCTCTGGTTCCACGGGGGTCGAGGCATGCGCGCCGGGTGCCGCGCTGCTCGCCGCCGACGGCCTGGCGGAACTCCCGGAACTGCCCGCTGAGCAGGCTGCTAAGGCCAGCCCGGCGGCAACCGCGGCCGGGACGATACCCATCGCCTGAAATCGCATTCGCGCTTCCTCTCGGAGGTGACGCATAACAGACGCCCGCCGGGCCCCGGCGGTGCACGCCTGCACTGGTCACGACTTGGGCCGGGCTGATCGCGGCCGGCCGGGCGAGCCCGGTACGGCGGTCTCCCGGAGCCGGCCCGGGACAGGTTATGGCACGGGAGGGCTCAGCGGGGCCGCGGGGCCCGGGGCGGGCTCGGGCCGGTCGATGTCGATACCGCGGCGGAGCAGCTTGGTGGTGTAGATGGTGCCGTAGCTCAGCGCCCGGGACACCGCGGTGGCGATCCCGACGGCCAGCATCACCGGCAGGGTCAGGCTGAAGTCCCCGGTCATTTCCACCACGCTGGCCAGGGACGTCAGCGGGGCCCGCGCCGCCGCGGTGAACACCGCACCCATCGCCACCACGGCATAGAGCGCCGGCTGGCCGGCGCCCGGCCCGAACACGTGGTCGGCGATCTCACCGAACGCCATGCCCGAGGTGACCCCCAGGAACAGCGACGGGGCGAACACGCCCCCGGACCCGCCGATGCCCAGGGTGAGGCTGGTGGCCAGCATCTTCCCCGCCGTGAGCAGCAGCAGGAACCAGAGCGCGTAGCCCCCGGCGATGGCCCTGATCATCACCGGGTAGCCGACGCCGTACATCTGCGGCAGTGCCAGCAGCAGCAGTCCGAGAGCCACGCCGCCCACTGCGGGCCGGGCCCACTCGGGCCGGTTCTTCCACAGCCGGTCGCAGAGGTCCTCGGTCCCGTAGAGCACGTTCTTGAAGCCCACCCCGATCAGCGCGGCCACCACCGCCAGCACCACCACCAGCAGGTAGTTGCGGGGATGCTGGAGGGAGATGCCCGCCGGGAAGCCGGACAGGAACGGCCGGCTGCCGAGGAACGGCTGGCTGACCACGTCGGCCAGCGCCGCCGAGACCATCACGGGGAAGATCGCCTCGACGGAGAACTCCCGCAGGATGATCTCGACGCCGAAGAAGACCCCGGTGATCGGGGCGTTGAAGGTGGCGGAGATACCGCCCGCCGCGCCGCAGGCGACCAGGATCCGGAGCCGGTTCTCCGGCATCCGGACCCACTGCCCGACGCTGGACGCCAGCGCGGACCCGATCTGCACGATCGGCCCCTCCCGGCCGACCGACCCGCCCACGCCGATGCACAGCGCCGAGGCGACCGCCTTCACCACGCTGACCTGAGGGCGGATCCGGCCGCCGTTCTCGGCGACCGCGATCATCACCTCGGGAACCCCGTGACCGCGGGCCTCCCGGGCATAGCGGTAGATCAGCGGGCCGTAGATGATGCCGCCGATGACCGGGATCACCACGAAGAAGCCCAGGCCCAGCCAGGGAAAGTGGCTGCTGCCGACGTACCCCTGCTGGCCGAACTCGACGTGCCCGGTAGCCAGCCAGGTGAATCCGAAGACGAGGTAGCGGAAGACCACCGCGCCCAGCCCTGCGCCCGCGCCCACCAGCGCGGCGACGAGCAGCAGCCCGCCGCGCGTACCGCGTACCCAGCCGCCGGCCCGGCTGATCCAGGGTGGCGCGGACGGGCGCGCCAGTTCCCCGCCCATACGCCCCCCGATCTATTGCATTAGTTGTTCATCACGGGTAGGGGCGAGGACTGGAGGTGAGCCAGAGTGACTGGTACATCAGGCGCCGGGGCGATGATTCTCTGGATCTTCGTGGTCGGCGACCGCGGGTCGTTCAGGCACCGGCGGACCGAGCACCGGACCGGGGACGTGCGCGGGGGCATTCACATCGGGGACCCGGGCAGCGTGATGCCACGCCGTGACGCTCCCGCGAACTCAGTCGATCCAGACGCCACCGGGCCGGACAAACCGTTAGGGCTGGTCGGGCCGGCTTGGTCCGGAAAGCGCCCTTGTCATACTGGATGATTGTGGCGGGGAACGACCAGGAGCGGGCCGGGCCGGGCCGGGGCGGCCCGGCGGGACCGCAGCCGTCCCGGATCGACAAGCGGCGCTACTTCGCCCTGATGTCAGTCTGCATCGGCTTGTTCATTCTCTCCTGGGCGGTGGTGGACCGCTATTCCGTCCTCGCGGCCATCATCATGTCGGCCGTGGCCCTGGCCATCCCGCCGTTCGCCGCGATCATCGCGAACGTGACCAGTGCCACGGACCGCCGGCGCCGGTAACCATCACTGGCTAACCATCACCGGCGGCCGGCCCCGTCCCGGTAGTGCAGGTGGACTACGCCGTTGCCGAAGCGGCGTTCGTCCACCAGCTCGAGGGGCAGGCGGACATCGCCGGGCAGCGCCGCCTTGCCGTTTCCCACCGCGACAGGCGAGATGAGCAGGTGGTAGTCGTCGACCAGGCCGGCCCGGATGGCGTGGGCCGCGAGCTCAGGACCGCCCACGGTGATATCGCGGTCCGCCTGCGCTTTCATCTGCCGGACAGCTTCGGGGTCGAAGTGCCGTTCGATCCTCGTCCGGGCGGTGGACACCCGGTCCAGCGTCCGGGAGTACACGACCTTGTCGGCGGCCTGCCAGATCCGGGCGAAGTCAAGCATCAGGGGAGGCTGGCCGGGCTGGGCGTCCGCGGTCTCCCAGCCGGTCATCGCCTCGTAGAGCCGGCGCCCGTAGAGATAGGTGCCGACCGGCCGCTCGAAGTCATTGACGAAGCCGAACACCTCGTCGTCGGGCATGCCCCAGTCGTAGCGGCCCTGGTCGTCTTCGATGTAGCCGTCGAGCGACGTGATGACCATGTAGATCAGCCTGGCCATGGTGAGTCCCTCCCTGTCGTCGCGGTCTGGGTGATGGCCACTGAGACGGAGCAGGGAGCCCGCGCAGTTCGCGCGAACTCCCTGCTCATCTGGGCGGAGGCTCGGGGATTTGAACCCCGGATGGGCTGTAGACCCAAACCGCATTAGCAGTGCGGCGCCATAGACCGGACTAGGCGAAGCCTCCCGACGACCAAGCGGTCCGCATCAGCGTACCGGGATGCCGGGGGACGTGCCAAAGCAGTTGGCGCACTGCGTCCGAAACCGCCCCGCTAGTGCACCTCGACCACGTCGTAGTCACCCGCGGCGTACGCATCCCGGATCCGGGTCTTCGCGAACTTCCCGACGCTGGTCTTGGGTACTTCCCCGATGAACGACCAGCGCTCGGGGAGCTGCCAGCGGGGTATCCGGTCGGCCAGGTACGCCTTGAGGTCCTTCGGGGTCACCGTGGCGCCATCCCTGATGACCACCGCGGCGAGCGGGCGCTCGCCCCACTTCTCGTCGGGCACCCCGATGACGGCAGCCTCGGCCACCTCGGGGTGGCCCATCAGGACGTTCTCCAGCTCCATGGACGAGATCCACTCGCCGCCGGACTTGATCACGTCCTTGGCCCGGTCGGTGAGGGTCACGTACCCGAGCCGGTCGATGGTCCCAACGTCGCCGGTGCGCAGCCAGCCATTGTCGAACTTCCCCGGGTCATCGTCCTTGTAGTAGGACCCGGTGATCCAGGGGCCGCGGACCTGGACCTCGCCGACCGCCACGCCGTCGTTCGGCAGCACCGCCCCGCCGTCCCCGACCAGCCGCCCCTCGACCGCGCAGAACAGGCGGCCCTGGGTGTCCCGGTAGTGCCAGGCCTCTTCCCCGCTCACCCCGCGCGGCGGCCGGGCCACACTGCCCAGTGGCGAGGTCTCGGTCATTCCCCAGGCCTGGAGGATCTCCACGCCGAGTTCCTTCTGGAAGGCCTCCATCAGCGCGTGCGGGACCGCGGAGCCACCGCACGGGACCAAGCGGAGTGAGGACACGTCGCCGCCGTGGGCCCGGATGTGCTGGAGCAGCGCGTTCCAGATGGTCGGGACGGCCCCGGCGATCGTCGGCCGCTCCGCCTCGATCAGCCGGATCAGCGGCTCGGGCTGCAGGAAGCGGTCCGGCATGATCAGGTCCGCCCCGGCCAGCAGGGCGGCATAGGCGAGCCCCCAGGCGTTGGCGTGGAACATGGGCACGACCGGCAGCACCCGGTCGGTGTCGTTGACGGCGAACGAGTTGCCCAGGCAGGCGCCCATCGCGTGCAGGTAGGTGGAGCGGTGGCTGTACACCACGCCCTTGGGCATGCCAGTAGTGCCGCTCGTATAGCACATCGCCGCGGCGGTCCGCTCGTCCAGCTCAGGCCAGTCGAACGTGGTCGGCTCGGCGGCGAGCAGTTCCTCGTAGTAATGCACCTCGTGACCGGGCCCAGCCAGCGCCCCGGCGTCGGCCATCCCCTCGCCCGAGGCGGGCCCGGCCAGCACGACGTGCCGGACCGTTTCCAGGCTGGGCAGGATCGCGGCCAGCAGCGGTACCAGGGTGGGCTCGGTGATGATCACGTAGTCGCCCGCGTGGTTGGCGATATAGCTGAGCTGCTTCGGGTCGAGCCGGAGGTTCAGCGTGTGCAGCACCGCTCCCATGGAGGGGACGCCCAGATAGGCCTCGAGGTGCTCGGAGTTGTTCCACAGCAGGGTGGCGACCCGCTGGTCCCCATCCACGCCGAGTCTGCGCAAGGCGCCTGCGAGCTGCGCCGCGCGGGCGCCGGTCTGGGCGTACGACTGGCGGCGGACGCCGTCTGTCGTGCACGTGACAACCTCACTGTCGCCGTAGACCGTAGTGCCGTACCGCATCAGCCCGGTCACGGTCAGGGGCACGTCCATCATCGTGCTGAGCACGGGCCACCTCCTGGTGATTCACCCCCGGCGCGCACCGCACCGGTCATCCCACGTCACCCTCGTCGGATCGTGTCATGCCTTGCGCCGAAACGGCACCCTCCAGGGCCGGGAAACCCTCAGCCTTCCAGCAGGTCGGCGTCGATTCGCAGCTTGGCCACCGCCCGTGACACCGTGCTCTTGACCGTGCCCAGGCTGACCCCGAGGACATTCGCGATTTCCGCCTCGCTCATGTCCTCGTAGTAGCGCAGCACCACGGCGGCCCGCATCCGCTGCGGCAGCCGCCCGATCGCCCGGCGCAGCGCGTCCTGCACCTCGCTGTCGTTCGCGTGATCGTCGATGACCGGCTGATCGGGGATCTCGTCTGTCGGGTACTCCTCGACCCGGCGCCGGCGCCACCAGGAGATGTGCGTATTCACCATGGCCCGGCGGACGTAGCCGTCCACCGCGCCACGGTCCTCGATCCGGTCCCACGCCTGGAAGGTCTTGGCCAGCGCCGCCTGGACGAGATCCTCGGCGTCCGCCCGGTTACGGGTGAGCAGATAGGCCATGCGCAGGAGCGACCCGCTCCGGGACGTGACGTACTCGTGGAACGCCGGGTCACCAGGATCCGGCGGTTCCCGGTCCGGCCCAGGCTCCACGACCGCGCGGTTGACTGGCGCGCCCGCCGCAACTCTTCGCGCGGAATCGCCCTGACCCTCAGTCCCGGCGTGCCTGCTGCGCGGTATCGCCCCGTTCCCCCGCGCACCGGTCACGACGTGATCGCCCCCGACGCTCACACCCCAACCGTACCCAGCTAACACGCTGTCCCCACGGTTCAGCCGTGTGCCGGCGAGGCGGCGCTTCGTGGGCAACGTGCCGGAACCGCTTGACGCGCGCCGCCCCCGCCCCCATCGTCATGACCTGGGGACTTTTGCCTGGGGAGGGTCGATGATTGTCCAACGTGGTGACTTAGCGTGCTGTGTCCGTTGCGCAGGATCAGCTGCCACAGGGCGCCTGGCGCGGCGGCATCTGCTCAAGGCGGCGGTCCACGGCCCGGGGACGGACGGCCCGCAGCCCGCCGGACCGGCGGCTCACCCGGGAGTGCTCACCGGGACGGTCCTGGACGCCAGCCCGCAGATCATCACCCTCTACTGTGCCGACGGTGAGCGGCGCGTCGCGCTGCCGCCCGGGGCCAGCGTGTGGAAAGGCCGCCCGCTGGACCCCACCGCCCTCGAGAGCGGGGACACCGTCCTGGTCCGGCTGCTCCCGGGGCTGCGCGGCGTCGCCGACCGGATCTGGGCCAACGCAGGCCGGGTAAGCGGCGTGATCGTCGAGCGGGACCGGGAGAGCATGCTTATCGACCAGGGCCGCACCACCCGGCGCCAGGCTGTGCTCATCCCGCCGCACGCCACGGGCCGGCTCCAGGTCCGCTTCCCCCGGCTGGAGCCCGGTTACCTGGTGGACTTCATCGGGCTGCGGGGGCGCGGGTACCTGGAGGCGCTCATCCCCGCGACCTCCCAGCCGGCTTACCGGGCCAGTGAGGCACCCTCGCGGGCGCCGGTGCGCGGCCATCCCACGCACCGCATCGCGGGATCCGCCGTCTGGCACGAGACCGCCGACCTAGCCGACGAGGACGGCGTGCGGTACCCGGGTCTCGACCCGGAGACCGCCTGCCGGGAACAGCCGCTGACCGGGTCCGCCTGCCCGCGGCTGCCGTACCTGTCCGTGGGAAGCCTGCTCCAGGTCCGCAATGAGTGCACCGGAACGGCGCGGGTCCTGCCCGTGTCCGGCTGCGCCGCGACGGCGCAGGTCTTCTGCGACCGGTGCGTGACCTGCGGCACTTCGCCCCGGGGGCGGATCGCCGACCTGCCGGTGACCAGCTTCGTGGCCATGGGCGGCGACCTGGAACGGGGCTGCTTCAACGCCACGGTCTCGCTCGGGACCCTGGCGTTGCCCACCGCCGCAGCATCGGCGGGGCAGCCATGACGGACCCGGCTCTCCCGGCCACAATTCTGGCTGACCTACAAGACATCCAGCCGCCCATCATCGCGGGCATCCTGATCGGCGCGTGCCTGGCCAAGCTCAGCCGGGTCATGCGCAGCGGCACGCTAGACACAGGCCTGGGGCCCACCCAGCTGTTCCCGCTCCGCCTCCGCCGCCCGCTGTCCATGACCATGTGCGCATTCGAGATGAGCCTCGGGCTCGCCCTCCTGGTGACCGTGCTGCCGGTGGGGACGCGCGCCCGGACCGCGCTGTTCGCACCCCGCGCGGCGACCGGGGCCCGGATCGCCGCCGCCGCGTTCTTTATGGTCGCCGCAGCCGCGCTGGTCGAACTGAAGGGACGGCGGCCCGATCTGGGCTGTGGCTGTTTCGGCGACTTCAGCACCCAGCCGGCTGGCCGCCGGTCGCTCGCCCGGGCCTTGCTGCTCACCGGGGCCGCGCTGATCTCCATCGAGACCCCGGCCCTGTACCTGCCGCCCTGGGGCCACGGGAACCTGCTGTTCCTCGGCATCGTCTGCGCCGAACTGGCGCTGATCGCCGCCCTGTCGCCGGAGGTCAGCGAAGCACTGGTCCGGCTGGGCTACACCGACCCGTGCGAGCTGCGCCAGGTGCCTGCCGACCGGACCCTCGCCGCACTGCACCGCAGCCGCCTGTGGCGCAAGCACGCCCGGGCGATCACCACCGAGCTGCCCATCGACATGTGGCGCGAGCTGTGCTGGCGGTACGTGGTCTTCCCGTGCCGCCAGGACGGGAAGAACGCGGAGGTGGTGTTCGCGGTCCAGCTGAAGCGGCGCCGCCCCCTGATCCACGCGGCCATCCTGCCCCAGCCCCCGGACTCGGCCGTCGGCTCGCTCACCAGCACCTTGCCCACGCAGGGCCGGGGCCATCACGGGGCTATGCAGTTATCTACGGGCGTCTAGCGATCATTGCAGAAAGCTCGATACTCAGCCAGAGGGCCGGATAGTCACGCGGGCTGGGCCCGCAGGAACCGGCCGAAGTGCGGCACGGTGAACGCGATCAGGCCGCGTTCGGAGCTATAGATCAGCCCCTTCTTGATCAGCCCGTCCCGGGCCGGGGACACGCTGGACGGCTTACGGCTGAGCTCGTCGGCCACCTGGGCGGTCTGCACCGGCTCGTCGCCAAGCTGCGCCATGGCGCGCATGTAGTCCCGTTCCGCAGGGGTGGCCCGCTCGTACCGGCTGCCGAAGAAGCCCACCGCCAGCTCGGCCTCGGCCTGCGGGCTGGCCACCGCGACGTCTCTTGCGGTCACCGGGCTGGCCGTGGCCACGTCCCAGGTGACCTTGCCGTACGCCTGGACGAAGTACGGGTAGCCGTCGGCCGCCCGGTACAGCGCGTCCAGGGCATCCTGCTCGAAGTCGGCCCCCTCCCGCTGGGCGGGGGCGAGCAGCGCCTGGTCGGCGGCGGCCCGGTCCAGCCGGTCGATCGACACGTACCGGAAGAGCCGTTCGGAGTAGCTCTTGCTGGCGGACAGCACCGACGGCAGATGCGGGAGCCCCGCCCCGACCACGATGAGCGGGGCACCGGTCTGGGACAGCTCATGGGTGGCGGCGCACAGCGCGGACACGTCGGGCGCGGGGATGTCCTGCATCTCGTCGATGAACAGCGCGATGCCCACGCTCAGGTCGGCGGCCACCGACGCGGCGTCGGTGAACAGCTCCATCAGGTCGATCTCCAGGTCCCCGGAGTCGGCCCGGCCCCGGGCCGCGGGCACGTCGATGCCCAGATGCGGGGTGAAGGTGCCCTTCGGCGCCTTCGGGTCCCGGGCCGCGAACGCCTTGAGTACCCCGAGGAACTGCTCGATCCGGTCCGGCGCACGGTGCCGCGGGGCGAGCTCACGGACGGCCATGTGCAGCGCGCCCGCGACCGGTCGGCGGATCGACTGGTCCGGCCGGGCCTCGATCTTGCCGCTGCCCCACAGCCGTTGCAGGGCCATCGAGCGGAAGGAGTTGAGGAGCACGGTCTTGCCCACACCGCGCAGCCCGGTGAGCACGATGCTGCGCTCGGGGCGCCCGCGGGCGATCCGTTCCAGCACGACCTCGAACTGGCTGAGTTCCCGGTCCCGGCCGGCCAGCTCGGGCGGCCGCTGGCCGGCGCCCGGCGCATAAGGGTTTCGTACAGGGTCCACGGCCTAGGAGCCTATGCGCGCCTCTACCCCGAACCCTAGATTCACGTAGAAAGCCCTGCCGGCGTGTCGCCGATCGGGCCGAACCCCATCAGCGTGGTGCTTTTTGCCCCGCCCGCGGGGCAAAAAGCACCACGATCATGGTGTGGACGGGGGGCAGGCGGGCCAGGGCGCGGCACCTCTCCCTGGCACCGCGCCCCGGCTGGTCCACCGGCCCTGCACCCTGGATGAGCGGGCGTACTGGCCGGGCCGATAGAACCGTTAGTGAAGAAGACGCAGTGTGTTGACTGCGTCGTCCACGTAGTAAAGGCCCGCGGCGTGCGGCGCGACGGCCAGGCCGAACAGCGCGCCCGCGCCCTTGGGGCTGCCGGACTTGTCGAGGAACCGGTGGGCGACCTGGGTTCCCGCCGGGGTGGTCTCGACGAGCCTGCCATCGCCGCCGTTGACGGTGAGGATGTCGCCGCCAGGCGCCACGGTGAGCCCCAGCGGCGTGTTCAGCGCGCCGCCCGAGGTGACCACGAAGCCAGTCCCGGCGCTGCCTGGCCGGAACGGGGCGTTCGGGATCGCCGTGACCCGGTTACCCAGGCTGTCCGCGACGTAGAGGGTGCCATGGCGGTTCAGCCCCACGCCGGTCGGCCCGACGACCAGGGCGGCCGGGTCAGTCCGCTCCGCGAACCCGGACCCGATGGTCGTCACATCCTTGACCGCGGGAGCGTGACGGCCGTACAGGGCCAGGGTCAGCCGGAGCACAGTGCCCTGGTTGACGACCTTGCCGTTCGCGGCGACGGTTCCGTTGAGAACGTTCGTCACGAACAGCTGGGCGAAGTGGCGGTTGCTGATCGCGGTCATGTCCCACGGGCCATTGATGCCGTGGCCGGACAGGGTCTCGCGGACATGGCCCCAGCGGTCCAGCACCAGCAGGCAGCCGGCCTTGGCTGTGGGAGACATGCCGTTCGTGGTGGGCAGGCTGCCGACGACGACCCAGCCGCCGCGCAGGATGCTGAGCGCGGTGGTGAGGCCGATCCCGCCGGGGCAGGCGCCGGGCAGGTGCTTGGCGCTGATCCGGGCGAACGTGCGCACAGAGCCGCCTGGCGACACCTGGACGATCGTGGTCCCGGTGCCCTGGAGGTTCTTCTTGTTGTTGAAGTTGCTGATCAGGACGTTCCCGCGGCGCAGGATGCCCTGGCTGCGGCCGACCACCGCCACGCCGTACGGGTTGACGTCACCGTTGCCCGGCACCGTCGAGGCGATGGTAGAGAGCTTGTGGAAGTGGCTGATGAAAGATTGCTGCCCATGCGGGCTGGCCGTGACCCGCGCCTGCGCCCCTGCGGCAGGCGCTATGGCCACGGCCGCTGCGGCGACAGTCGCCACGGACGCAGCTGACGCGAGGGCCACACGATGGATGAATGACATTCCCCGCTACCCCTTTCCCTGGATGCCCGGACCCCTCGGTGGGTGCCCGGGCACGACGCAAAGGCGGGGAAGAAAGCGCATCATGCCACCGCACCGGCCAGCCGGCCAGTGCGTGGCAAGCAGCATCAAGCTGGGCCGACCGCGCGGGAGTACGCCGTGCGGCGAACTCCCTGGCCGACGACTGGCCGGTTGGCATCATGCAGCGAACGCCCCGCTCTGCGCGCCGCACCCCTTGTCACGGGAATGGCGCGCGGCGGGTTCAGGTCGCGGCCAAGATTATTTCAGCTAATGTGCAGAAAGTGATTATCCGGGCAATTCACCAGGCCGGGCTAGCGGCCTGGCCGGTGCCCGGGCTGGTTCAGCCGGGCCAGGTAAGCGTTGTAGGCGTCCAGGTGCTCGTCGTCGTCGATGGTGCCGCGCGCCCCGGCCACGGCCGGTTCGGGCGCGGCCCCGCCGGACTCGGCGGGGGCGTCCGGGGTCGTTGCGTCCAGGGCGCGTTCCGGGCCGGACGCGCCGCGGGCCGATGAGGGCGGGGCAACCATGGTCTCGAAACTCGCCGTGCGCACGGTTTCCAGCCAGCCCCGGCTGACCGTGCCGACCCGGTCCGCGTGCGCCCACATCAGGAAGACCAGCATCATGAAGCCGAGCATGATCGCGTCCCCGCCGATCCACATGACGGCGCCGCCCGCATGCAGGTCGGCCACGGGGCTGAGCGACCCGGGCGGCCGCATCCTGTCCATCCCCTTCATCGGGGTGTTCTCGGTGCCGAGCACCAGCCCGGTGAACGTGTCCACCGGCATGGCCACGACCAGCATCACGAACCGGATCGGGTAGGACAGCCGCCAGCGGATCGGCTCGCTGCCCAGGATCGGCAGGAAGAACAGGTACCCGACCACCAGGTAGAGGGCGTGCTCGGCATCGTGCAGCGCCGGATTACTCATGACCAGGCTCATCAGGCCGGTCAGGTGCGTGCCGGCGATCGTCGCCGCGTACAGGATCAGGACGAACGGCGGCCAGGTGAGGAAGCTGACCACCCGGGACCGCACCACGCGCTTAGCCCAGGTGTGCACCGGGTTCCGGCTGGCGTGCAGCAGCAGCGTGACCGGCTGGGCCAGCACCAGCAACGGCGGCGCAATCATGATCAGCATCAGGTGCTGGATCATGTGGTCCCAGAACAGGACATCGTCGTAGGCGCCGATGCCGCTCTCGGTGGCCAGCACCACGACCGCGAGGCCGCCCAGGAACAAGGCGGTACGCCACCACGGCCAGGGCCGGGCGGGATGGCGGCGGCCGACGCGCCACGCGCCCCACAGGTACAGGGCGGCGAAGACGACGACGATCGCCGTCACGACAGGCGCGAATTCCCAGCGTTCCAGGACCGCCTGCCAGGTAAACGGGGGCAGCATGGAACCTCCCTCTTGCTGGCTCGAGCCTACTCACTACCGCGTGTAGGGACGGCCGCGCCCCCTCGCGCTCGGGCCGCCCCCTTGCGCTGGACAAGGTAGGCCAATCAGGCTGACTGCTGCTCCCGGATCATTGGGGCCGTACGGCACTGGGCCGCGGCGACCTGCCGGGACACGCGACGGACAAGGCAGACGACGTTGGGCACAGATCCAGGCGCGATCCCGGTCTCCGGACCGGCGGGCCTGCACCTGCATCGCTGGAACGACCGGGCGGTGGTCGGCGTGGCCGTCGCCGCCTTCGCTTCCGGCTTCGGGCAGTTCGGCGTGGTAGCGGCGCTCGGCGACGTGGCGCGGGGATTCGGCCAGGTGAGCCACGGCGCGAGCCTCGCTGACCAAGCCGGGCTGTCCGGCACCGCCCTGGGTATCGGGCTGGCCATCATGCGCCTGGCGTCACTCGGTGCGCTGCTCATCACCGGCCTGGCCGACGATTTCGGCCGCCGGAGGATGCTGCTCATCACGGTCGGCGCCGGGCTGGCCCTGACGGTGCTGGCCGCGGCCAGCCCCAGCTACTGGTGGTTCGTGGCCATCTTCGCCTGCGGGCGTCCCCTGCTCAGCGCCTCGAACGGGCTAGCGCAGGTCATCGCGGCCGAGCAGACCGCGTCGGCGGACCGGGCCAAGGCCGTGGCGCTCATCGCCGCCGGGTACGGCCTGGGGGCCGGGGTCATCGCGATCGTGCACAGCCTGGCGTCACACGCCGTCGGGTTCCGCGGGGTGTTCGTGCTGGCGCTCGTTCCGCTGGCCCTGCTACCGCTCGTCGGGCGGTGGGTCCAGGAGCCTGAGCGGTTCACCGTGGCCGTAGCCGAATCCGGGCATCCCATCCCGGTGCTCGACGCCGTGGCCCGGCCCTTCCGGCGGCGCCTGCTGGTCGTCGCGGTCCTGGCCTTTGCCATCTCGGTCATCACCGGGCCCGCCAACAGCTTCGGCTTCCTGTTCGCGCAGAACATCCTCCACCTCCGGGGCATCGTGACCGCGGGCATGGTGGTGGGGTCGGGCATCGCCGGACTGGCCGGGCTGCTGGCCGGACGCTGGCTCGCGGACCGGGTCGGCCGGCGCCTGACCGGAGCGCTCGCCATGGTGGCCGTGGCCCTGCTGGCCACCCTGACCTACAGCGGTTCCGCCGCGGCCCTGCTGGCCGGCTACATCTCCGCCGTGTTCGCCGCCTCGGTCTTCGCCCCGGCAGCGGGGGCGCTAATCAACGAGTTGTTCCCCACCTCGGTCCGCGCCTCGGTGGTGGGCTGGTCAACGGCGGCCGGCGTGCTGGGGGCGGTGACCGGCCTGGTCGCCTTCGGGGCCGTCGCCGGCGCTGGTGACCAGTTCGGGGTGGCGGGGGTGGTCACTTTCCTGCCTGCAGCCCTGGTCATGGTGCTGTTCTGGCTGCTCCCCGAGACCCGCGGTCGCGAGCCGGAGGATCTTTGGCCCGAGTCGTGAGGTGGTTCCCGGCGCCGCCTTCCCGCACCGGACACCGGCTCACCCGGTACAGCGGCGGTCCGATCTTGGGCGCTGCGAGAGGGTGCGATATGAGAGGCTGGGGCTGCGCTAGGCCGCGGTCAGGGCCTGGCGAAGCTGCAGAGCCGCAACGGGCCCAGAAGCTGGTGGTCCGGGGTTGCCGCAGCCAGGAGGGTTCGCCTAGTGGCCGATGGCGGCGGTCTTGAAAACCGCTATGGGGCGTGAGTCTCATCGTGGGTTCGAATCCCACACCCTCCGCCAGCCACGCCCTGGGGCGTTCCATGACCCAGATCTGCTGCCGCCCGGAGTGTGCGGGAGCCTCAGGCGGAAGTTCGTCCACCCTGTCAAGCCGGTAGCCCAGCCGACACGGTATGGCGGCGCTGATGGCGTTGGCCTCGTCGGTGTGGATCTCGACCCGGGCCACGTCGGACAGGGCCAGCCCCGCTTGGGTCAGAGCCCTCGCGCACGCGGTGGCATAGCCACGCCCGATTGCCCGGGACGCAGCACGTAGGCGTATTCGGAGCCGTCCGCCCAGTGTGCTTCGGCCTCGCGGCAGCGCCTACGTTGCGCCTGCACGTCAGCGGCTTCTTCAGCAGCCCAGGACAGCCACCGCCGAAGATGATCCAAGCTTGCGCCGACCGCTTGCGCTAGCTGGCCGGCGTCAGACTCTCTGGTTCGCGACAGCAGGCCATGCGGTACTTCGAGCACTTCGGCAGGGCTTCGGGCATCTTGCATTAGATGCAAACCGTGCAGTGCGGCGCAAGTCAATTCGGGGCCTCCCGAGCCGGAGACATCCCACCACGGGACATGCGCGGGATAACAGGTGATCATCACCTGCCAAGAAGCTATTGACCAGCGGAAACGGCCGCGGTCACGGACCATTCCGTTGCCGCAGCCGAGCTGGCACGCGCTCGACTTCGCCGTCAGTTACCTGATCATCGGGGCCGCGATGGCAACCGTGCTGATCACCGCGAGGAGATCAATAGGCCGCAGCAGGACTGCCTGATAGTGGGTTCGAATCGCGCACCCTCCGCCCGGCATGCCGGAAGCGCTATGAGGATTCGTCACCTCAACGGAATCGCACCCGTGGGCGCAAGGTGAGATTGGCCAGGGCCTGGAGCATAGGAGGGCCGGGAACCTCGCGGGTCATGCACAGCTGCCTGACCTGATAGCAGATGTCATAGAGCCAGACCCGCTCAGTGAGATACGGCCGGTCGAAGAGCTCGGGGTAACCAGCCCGGAGCCAAACCAGCACCGGCACCTCAGAGGCAGCCACAGCGCGCGAAGACACCTGAGTCTCAATGTCAGGGTCGTCGCGGCAGATTGCCTCGAACTCAAGATCAGACGGACCCAGGCGGGCCCATTCCAGGTCCAGCAGCGCGACCAGGCGTCCCTCATGCCACAGCACGTTGGCGAGGTGGGCATCACCGTGAACCACCACGCCATCCGCGAACTCCGCATCGCCGACAAGCGGCCGGAATTCTTCTACCCGCATCCGCACCCGGCCAGCGAGATCACTGCCCATGCCCGGCTGTTCCTCGAGCCACTCCAGCAAAGAGCGCAAGCGCGAGACCGGAAGCGGCACAATTGTTGCCCCGGCCAGGTCACCCGGCACGACTGGCCCGGGCAGGGGCGCCGGCCCCAATTGCTGCGCCACCGAAGCCGGCGGTTCCCACTGATGCAAGGCCTTCAACGCACCCGCCAGGCTGACGACGGCGTCGCGCCGCTCCCGGGCAGACAGCCGGGACCACACCAGATCGAGACGCTCACCAGGAAGACGCCGGACAACCATCCAGGTCAGGCCCTCAGTACACCCAGCGGCCACGACCGAAGCGTGAGGAACCGAAGCCGGGAGCGACTCCAGGAGCATCTCTTCGCGAAGGAGACGCTTCCGGTCGCCACGCCAGCACACCCGGAGCACTGACTCACCCGTGAGCCACGCGTCGTTCGACCAGCTCTCGACGAGGACTGCGCCGCCAAGGTCAACGGGAACAGCGTGGCGGACGATCTCCAGGCGGGCGGCAGGATCGCTCACGCCGCCACCGTACGCCGCGTGACAGCAATCCTAATGAGAGTTAGCGAGTCGGCCATCCGGCAGACTCGGGGCTGGTAGCCGCCGGCAGGTGAGCACTGTGTGCTCCTGGACGTTGAGTCCTGGTCAAAGAGCGTGCCCCTGCCGGCTGGCCGGGAGAGTTGATCGCTGATGGGATGTCGTGCCCGCCGCGGGGTGGCGTGAGCACTGGTTCAT
>DATCFY010000006.1:0-28454 GCA_036509255.1 Streptosporangiaceae bacterium | reverse complement strand
CCGCATGTTCGAGGGGGTCGAGCCAATGGGGCGCGGCCGAGCCAAGGCCAAGCAGGTAAAGGTGGCACGCCAGCTGAAGTACAACAGCGGCGGCACGGACCTTGACCGGCTGCGGACTGAGCTGGGTGTCGGCAGGGACGATGGGGACGTGGACAGCGATCCCTACGTCAGCGGGAGTTACGCGGATGACGCGGACTCCGACGATGCCGATGAAGACGAAGACGAGGACGAGGATGACCTCGGCTACGGCAACGGGTCACACATGAGCAGGCGGGCCTAACTCAGAGACTGACTCTGACCAGGGCCTGCCTTTAGTCTCCGGCTAGGCGCCTGCCGGTCGGTGCTGAGTCCTGTCCGGCCAGTCAGTGTCGGCCAGTCAGGCGGGCGGTTCCCACGCCAGGCACGATCTCGCCGAGGACCCACGCCGGGACCCCGCGGTCGGCCAGTATGCCGAGGGCCCGGTCGGTGTCCGCCCTGGCCAGGACGGCGGCCATGCCGACGCCCATGTTGAACACCCGTTCCATTTCTTCCAGCGGTACCCTGCCGTGGTCCGCGAGCAGCCGGAACACGGCCGGTGGCCGCCAGGTGCCCCGGTCCAGGACCGCGTCGGCCCCCGTGGGCAGCACCCGGGCCAGGTTGGCGGCCAGCCCGCCGCCGGTGATGTGGGCGTAAGCGTGCACGTCGCAGTCGGCGGCCAGGGCCAGGCAGTCGCGGGCGTAAATGCGGGTGGGAGTGAGCAGTTCAGCGCCCAGCGGGCGGCCGATCTCGGGAAACTCGGCCGCCAGGTCCAGGTGGGCCCGCTCCAGCACCTGCCGGACCAGCGAAAAGCCGTTGGAATGCAGCCCCGACGAGCCCAGCGCCAGCACCACGTCGCCGGGCTGCACCAGGTGCGGGCCGAGCAGGTCGTCATCATCGACCACGCCGGTGGCCGCGCCGGCCAGGTCGAAGTCGTCCGGCCCGAAGTGGCCGGGGTGCTCGGCCGTCTCCCCCCCGATCAGGGCGCAACCCGCCTGGACGCACCCCTCGGCCACGCCGGACAGGATGGCCGCCGCGCGCTCCGGCTGGAGGGACCCGAAGACCATGTAGTCGGTCATGAACAGCGGTTCAGCTCCGCACACCACCAGGTCGTCCACGACCATCCCGACCAGGTCAATGCCGATCGTGTCGTAGATCCCCAGCCTGCTGGCGATCAGCACCTTGGTACCCACGCCGTCGGTCGAGGTGGCCAGCAGCGGCCGCCGCATGGTGGTCAGCCTGGTCGCGTCGAACAGTCCGGCGAACCCGCCCAGGCCACCGATCACTTCCGGCCCGCTGGTCCGGGCGATCGATGCCCGCATCAGGTCCACCGCGCGCTCGCCGGCGGCGATGTCCACGCCCGCGTCCCGGTAGGTGTTGCTCATCACGAGAGGACCGGGGGGATGACTTCCAGCAGATGCTTGCCCCGCTCGGCCTCCGCCACCGGGATCGGGTACTGACCGTCGAAGCAGGCCCGGCACAGCCGCCCAGCCGGGATCGTCGTGGCCTCGGTGAGCCCCTCCAGCGAGATGAAGCCGAGCGAGTCGGCCCCGATCTCGTCGCGGATCTCCTCGACCGACGAACTGCCCGCGATCAGCTCGGCCCGGGTCGCGAAGTCGATCCCGTAGAAGCACGGCCACGCCACCGGCGGGCTGGAGATGCGCACGTGCACCTCGGCGGCGCCCGCCTCGCGGAGCATGGCCACGATGGCCTGCTGGGTGTTGCCGCGCACGATGGAGTCGTCCACCACGACAACCCGCTGCCCGGCGATGACCTCACGCAGTGGATTCAGCTTGAGCCGGATGCCGCGCTGCCGGATGGTCTGGCTGGGCTGGATGAACGTCCGCCCCACGTAGGAGTTCTTGACCAGCCCCTGGCCGTAAGGGATGCCGCTGGCCTGCGCGTACCCGATGGCTGCCGGGGTGCCCGACTCCGGCACCGGGATGACCAGGTCGGCCTCGACTGGGTGCTCGGCGGCCAGCATCCGGCCGACCTGGACCCGGGTGGCCTGGACGCTGCGTCCCGCGATGGCCGTGTCCGGGCGGGCCAGGTAGACGTACTCGAACAGGCAGCCCGCCGGGTGCGGCCGGGCAAAGCGCCGCGATCTGACCCCGCGCTCGTCGATGGTGACCAGCTCGCCCGGCTCGATCTCCCGGACGAACGAGGCGCCCACGATGTCCAGGGCCGCGGTCTCGCTGGCCACCACCCAGCCGCGGGCCAGCTGGCCCAGCACCAGGGGCCGGAAGCCCTGCGGATCGCGGGCCGCGTACAGGGTGTGCTCGTCCATGAACACCAGCGAGTAGGCCCCGCGCACTAGCGGCAGCGCGGCCAGCGCACTCTCCTCGACGCTGGCCATCCGCGGGTCGGCGAACAGCGCGGTGAGCACGTCCGTGTCGGTGGTGGCCCGCTGGCCGGCCACGCCGCCCTCGGCGTCGGCGCCGCTGGCGATGGCCGCGAGCTCCAGAGTGTTGATCAGGTTGCCGTTGTGGCCGAGGGCCAGGCTGGCGACGGGGGTGGAGCGGAACGTGGGCTGGGCGTTCTCCCAGGTCGAGGCGCCGCTGGTGGAGTACCGGCAGTGCCCGACCGCGATGTAGCCGCGCAGCGTGGACAGCGCGGCCTCGTCGAAGACCTGGGCCACCAGGCCCATGTCCTTGTACACCACGATCCGGTCGCCGTCGCTGACGGCGATGCCTGCCGACTCCTGGCCCCGGTGCTGCAGGGCGTACAAGCCGAAGTAGGCGAGCTTGGCGACTTCCTCACCGGGGGACCACACGCCGAAGACTCCGCATGCGTCCCGAGGAGGCCGTTCTCCGGGATCCACATCGTCCGTCAGTCGGCCATCGGGGTTGACCACGCGGTCAGTCTAATGATGACGAGGCGCTGGTCGTACCGCGCAGCAGCGGCAGCCACTCCGAGAGGTCCGCGCGCGGACCGCTGGCGCTCACCAGGCCGGCCTCCCGGGCCTGCGCCCAGGACAGCCGGCCCAGGGCCAGCTGAACCCAGGTCACCGGGTCAGTTTCGACCACATTCGGCGGGGTTCCGCGAGTATGCCGGGGGCCGGCCACGCACTGGACCGCGGCGTACGGTGGCACCCGGACCTCCACCGCTCGGCCGGGCGCGTCCGCGGCGAGCAGGCCCAGCAGGTAGGTGACCGCGGCCCGGAGGGCCTCCCGCTCCGGTTGCCCGCCGGCGTCCAGCGCCCCGAGCACGGCGAAAGCCAGCGCCCGCCCCAGCACCCCGGGCTCGGCCGGCCCCGCCCAGGGCTCCTGGCCCAGCGCCGAGCGCTGCGCGCCCAGGGCGGTGCGCAGTCGCTGGGGGTCGGGTCGGCGGGGCGGCATCAGCCTTAACGTACCGTGACCCGAATCACCATGATCCGGGACACCGCGTAGACAGCCGGGGCCGCTGGGTGACGACATATATCATGATTTGAGCGATTTCTGGATATAGCTGGCCTAACTGGCCAGTAGCCAGTAATCGTCATGCCTATGGCAGGCATTCGCGGTCCTGGGCGACGGGGCAAGGACACATCGCGGGCCACAGCTGCCGTCCTGATCAGTGCGACGGTCGTGCTGGCAGTGCTGGTCGGGGTGGGCGTGGTGGCCTTTTTGCACTCCAGGAGCGCGAACGCCGCTCAGGGGGGCCACCTCGGGCTGTCTGACAAGATCACCAGCCAGCAGTCGGTAGGCCTGGCCAACCTGGGCCGGACCGGCCGGGCCGGCTCCTCGAGTTCCTCCGTGAGGCTGCTGTTCGCCGGGGCGGGCGGGCTGGTCTTCACCCCGACCGGCGACGGGGAAAACGTTCAGTCCAGTCAGCAGTGGCAGGCCGACCAGATGGGCGGCGACGGATACGTCCTGCTCTTCTCGCCCAGCGGCCGGTGCCTGACCGCGGTGGGTGGCGGCGGCCAGGCGACCGCCCAGCTGGCGCGCTGCGACTCTGGGCTGCACCAGCGCTGGTATCACCCGTTCGAGGGGACCGACTCGCAGGGCCGGGACTACTGGGAGCTGCGCAGCGCGTCCGACGGGCGGTGCCTGGCGCTGGGCAGCGCGTCCTCGGGCGGGGCTGTGGTGGCGGAACTGCAGAAGTGCTCGGCGGGCAAGCCGTGGCCACAGCAGATCATGTTCTGGTCGGCGTACTGACAGGCGATCACTCGAACAACGAAGGCAGAGTCCCGCGGTGCGCCGCGGCGAGCTCGTCCACCGGGATGTCGAAGCTGGCCTGCCCCGTGCTGGCCTCCTCCGTGCGGCCGGTAACCACCAGGCTGTCCCCGCCGGTCACGCCGAGCTCACTGGCGGGCACGCCGTGCCGGGCGGCCAGCGCGGCAAAGGCCCGCTCGGAGCCGGGCCGGACCGCGACCACGGCCCGGGCGGCCGACTCGCTGAACAGCTGGGTGAACAGGTCGCCCGGCAGCGTCACCTGGCAGCCGATCCCCTGGTCCAGGCAGCATTCGGCCAGCGCCAGGGCCAGCCCGCCCTCAGACAGGTCGTGGGCCGCTTCCAGGAGGCCCTCCGCGGCCGCCTGGGTCAGCACCGCGGCCAGGGCCCGTTCGGCGGCCAGATCCACCTCAGGCGGCCGCCCGCCGCAGTGCCCGTGGGCGACCTGGGCCCAGGCCGAGCCGCCGAACTCGGCCGCGGTCCGGCCCAGGAGCACGATCGGTACACCCACGGCGGCGAGCCCGATCGGGACGCGGGTGGTCACGTCGGCGTGCACGCCGAGCACCCCGACCACCGGGGTGGGGTGGATGGGCGCCTCGTCGGTCTGGTTGTAGAAGCTGACGTTGCCGCCCGTGACCGGGACCCCGAGGGCGGCGCACCCATCGGCGAGGCCACGGACCGCCTCGCTGAACTGCCACATGACCCCGGGGTCCTCGGGCGAGCCGAAGTTCAGGCAGTTGGTCACCGCGAGCGGCACCGCCCCGGTGGCGGCCACGTTGCGGTAGGCCTCGGCCAGCGCGAGCTGGGCGCCCGCGTAGGGATCGAGCAGGCCGAACCGGCCATTCCCGTCCGTGGCCAGCGCCACCCCGAGGCCGGTCTGCTCGTCGATCCGGATCACCCCGGCGTCCTCGGGCATGGCGAGTACCGTGTTGCCCCGCACGTGCCGGTCGTACTGCTCGGTGACCCAGCTCTTGTCGGCCAGCCCTGGCGAGGCGAGCAGGGACAGCAGGGTGCCCCGCAGCTCCGGGCCGCCCGCCGGGCGGGGCAGCGCGGCCGGGTCGTCGGCCTGCAGCGCGTCCTGGCCGGCCGGGCGCTGGATGGGCCGCTGGTACACCGGGCCCTCGTCGGCCGCGCTGGCCGGCGGGATGTCGACCACCTGCTCACCGCGCCAGGTCATCCGCAGCCGGCCACTTTCGGTGACCTCGCCGATCACCGTGGCCAGCACCCCCCAGCGGGCGCAGACCTCCAGGAAAGCGCCGACGTTGCCGGGCTCGACCACGGCCATCATGCGTTCCTGCGACTCGCTCATCAGGATCTCGGCCGGGCCGAGCGCCGGGTCGCGCAGCGGCACCACGTCCAGGTCCACGTCCATCCCCGCGCCGCCGCCGGCGGCCAGCTCGGTGGTGGCGCACGCGACGCCGGCCGCGCCCAGGTCCTGGATGCCGGTCACCAGGTCGGCCGCGTACAGCTCCAGGCAGCACTCGATGAGCAGCTTCTCCATGAACGGGTCGCCGACCTGGACGCTGGGCCGCTTGGCGGAATCGCTGCCGCCGAACGTGGCGCTGGCCAGCACGGACGCGCCGCCGATGCCGTCCGGGCCGGTCCGGGAGCCGAACAGGATCACCTTGTTGCCGGTCCCCCGGGCCGCGGCGAGCTTGAGGTCCTGATGCCGCATGACCCCGACGCACAGGGCGTTGACCAGCGGGTTCCCCCGGTAGCAGGGGTCGAAGGCGAGTTCGCCGCCGATGTTGGGCAGGCCCAGGCAGTTGCCGTAGAACGAGATGCCTGACACCACCCCGGGCAGCACCCGGCGGGTATCTGGCGCGTCCGCGGGCCCGAACCGCAGCGAGTCCATCACCGCGATCGGGCGGGCCCCCATGGCGAGGATGTCGCGGACGATCCCGCCCACGCCGGTCGCCGCGCCCTGGAACGGCTCCACGTACGAGGGGTGGTTGTGCGACTCGACCTTGAACGTGACCGCGTACCCCTGGCCGATGTCCACCACGCCCGCGTTCTGGCCGATCCCGGCGAGCAGGGCCGCCGACGGCGGCGCGGACTCGGCGAACCGGCGCAGGTGCACCTTGGACGACTTGTAGGAGCAGTGCTCGCTCCACATGACCGAGTAGATGGCCAGCTCCGCGTCGGTCGGCCGGCGGCCCAGCAGCTCGCCGATCCGCTCGTACTCCGCGCTGGTCAGGCCCAGCTCGGCGTAGGGCTGCGGCTGGCCGGGCGTGGCCGCGGCGCGGGTGACCGTGTCTGCCGCTCCGCTCACTGGTCCGCCATGGCTCGGAGGACCGAGGTGAAGAAGCCGAGACCGTCGGTACCGGGGCCGGTCAGCGCGTCGATCGCATGTTCCGGGTGCGGCATGAGCCCCACCACATTGCCTGCATCGTTGCGGACCCCCGCAATATCCCCAACGGATCCGTTCGGGTTGCCGCCTGCGTAGCGGGCGACAACCTGGCCGGACGAGGTGAGCCGGGCCAGCGTGGCGGGATCGGCCACGTAGGCGCCTTCGCCGCTCTTCAGCACCACCCTGATCTCCTGATCCTGGTCGTAGTCAGCGGTCCACGGGGTGCCGGTGTCCTCGATGCGAACCCGGACCACCCGGTCGATGAACCGCAGGCCCGCATTCCGGGTCAGCGCCCCGGGCAGCAGGTGGGCCTCGCAGAGGATCTGGAAGCCGTTGCAGATGCCCAGGACCGGCAGCCCGGCCCGGGCGGCCGGAATGAGCTCGCCCATCACCGGCGCGAACCGGGCGATGGCCCCGCAGCGCAGGTAGTCGCCGTAAGAGAAGCCGCCCGGCAGGATGACCGCGGCCAGGCCGCGCAGATCACGGTCGCCGTGCCAGAGCGGGATAGGTTCGGCGCCGGCCCGGGCTACGGCGCGTGCGGCATCCGCGTCATCCAGCGACCCAGGGAAAGTGACGACGCCCACGCGGGCTGTCATGAGTGTCCTCGCAGCGGGGAGAGCGGGGATGGTCCTGCCTGCAGGTTACCGTGCTGTCTGGGGTAGTAGGGGCACCGTGGCCCGTGACTCAGCCGGCGTTCCGGAGCTGGTCCTCCAGCATCGGCGCATCGTGCCGCCACGCCATCCGCTTCTCCAGGGACACCACGGTGCCCAGGCCGGGGCCGCTGCTCAGCGTCACGTCGTCCACACAGGCCCGCATGATGGCCAGGCCGCGCCCGGACTCAGGCAGCATGGCGATCATCTGGTCCTCGGTCAGCGGCTGGTCCTCGGTCAGCGGCCGCCCGCCCGGGCGCCACCGCCCGCCGGAGCGTGGTGCCCGCCGGGGCGCGGCGCCCACTCCCCGGCGGCGGAAGCGCGACGGGGCGTGCACGGCGTCCCACATGGGCCGGCGCGGAGCCGGCACCAGCAGTGAATCGAGTCCCCGCTCGTCGTTCAGCACCTGGATCAGGCAGCCACGCTGGCCGATCCGGGCCACGATCTCGTAGCGGGGCCCTGGCGCACCGTGCTTGAGCACGTTGGTGCAGGCCTCGGTCACCGCGAGGAGGAGGTCACTGACCCCTTCCTCATCGGCACCGAGCCGGCGTAGTGTGTCGCCCAGGACCCGGCGCATGACCGGCACGCTGAGTGCCTCATGCGGAAACACCAGGCAGAACTCAACGTCCACAATCGACTCCTCGGCGCGTCTCATGTGAGCCCGCATCCGCCCCTCAGGTCCTCATCCCGTGTTGGTGCTGGCCACTTCTGACCTTTCCCGGCCCTGGCGCGGATAACCGTGAACTCTTAGGGTTATGTAGTTGTGCCCAACGGGGGCGGCCGTCCGGGCCCCGGCCTGAAGGTCAGCTCTCGTGCAACGTGAACTCCTCGATGACCGGATTGGCCAGGAGTTCCCCGGCCAGCTCGGCTACCCGGGCCAGCGCGGCCTCGTCCGCGGGCCCACTCAATTCCACCTCGAACCGCTTGCCCTGCCGCACCCCGAGGACCTGGCCAAAGCCGAGCCGGTGCGCCGCGCTGGCGATCGCCTCCCCCTGCGGATCGTGGATCTCCTTGCGGAGCATCACGTCGACGACGATTCGGGCCACTGGTTCCCGCCTTCCTATGTTTGAGTGTTCGGGCAGTCCGGCTCCGTGCTGAGCAATACCAGGGTTTCCATGGGCACAGGCCCATCTGCCACGATGACCTAGTGAACCCCACCACCATGGGGGCTCGTGAACCCCACCACCAGAGGGAGTGGCACGTGACCGTCAACGCGGACGGTGCGGTCACCGCACCGGGAGCCCCGGCAGGCCTGGACGGGCCGACCGGGAGGCGCACCGAAACCATCCAGCTGCTCACCCCGGAGGGTGAGCGGATCGAGCATCCGGACTACCCGCTGGACCTGACCACCGGCGAGGTCAAGGACCTCTACCGGGATCTGGTCCTGGTCCGCCGGATCGACACCGAGGCCATCGCCCTGCAGCGGCAGGGTGAGCTCGGGATCTGGGCCTCCCTGCTCGGGCAGGAAGCCGCGCAGGTCGGCTCGGGCCGGGCGCTCGGCCCCCGGGACATGGCCTTCCCCACCTACCGCGAGCACGGCGTGGCCTGGTGCCGCGGACTGGACCCGACCCGGCTGCTGGAACTGTTCCGCGGGGTCAGCAACGGCGGCTGGGACCCGGCCGCGCACAAGTTCCACCTGTACACGATCGTGATCGGCAGCCAGACCCTGCACGCCACCGGCTACGCGATGGGCATCCAGCGGGACGGCGCGGTGGGCGAGGACGGCGAGGCGGTGATCGTCTACTTCGGGGACGGCGCCACCAGCCAGGGAGACGTCAACGAGGCGTTCGTCTGGGCGTCGGTGTTCAACGCCCCGGTCGTGTTCTTCTGCCAGAACAACCAGTGGGCCATCTCCGAGCCGCTGGAGCGGCAGAGCCGCATCCCGCTCTACCAGCGGGCCAGCGGGTTCGGCTTCCCCGGCGTGCGGGTGGACGGCAACGACGTGCTGGCCTGCCTGGCCGTGACCAGGAAGGCCATGCAGGCGGCCCGCGAAGGTCAGGGCCCCATGCTCATCGAGGCGTTCACCTACCGGATGGGCGCGCACACCACCACCGACGACCCGACCCGCTACCGGCTGGCCAGCGAGCTGGAGGCGTGGAAGCTGAAGGACCCGATCGAGCGGGTCAAGGCGTACCTGGTGCGCACCGGCTCCGCCGACGCCGCGTTCTTCGAGGGGGTGGACGCCGAGGCGGACCAGCTCGGCGGCCGGGTCCGCCAGGCCTGCCTGGAGATGCCGGACCCGGAGCCGCTGTCCATCTTCGAGAACGTGTACGCCGAGCCGAACACGCTGCTGGACGCGGAACGCGAGCAGTACGCGGCCTACCTCGATTCGTTCGAGGGAGAGGAAGCCCGATGACGGTCATGACGCTGTCCAAGGCGCTCAACGCGGGGCTGCGCAAGGCGCTCGAGGATGACCCCAAAGTGCTGGTGATGGGAGAGGACGTCGGCAAGCTGGGTGGCGTGTTCCGGGTCACCGACGGGCTGCAGAAGGACTTCGGCGAGGACCGGGTGGTCGACACCCCGCTGGCCGAATCCGGCATCATCGGCACCGCAATCGGGCTCGCGCTGCGCGGCTACCGGCCAGTCTGCGAGATCCAGTTCGACGGGTTCGTGTTCCCGGCCTTCAACCAGATCGTCAGCCAGCTGGCCAAGATGCGGCTGCGCTCGCTGGGCCAGCTGATCGTGCCGGTCACGATCCGGATCCCGTGCGGCGGCGGGATCGGCGCGGTGGAGCATCACAGCGAGTCCCCGGAGGCGCTGTTCGCGCACACCGCGGGGCTGCGGGTAGTGGCCTGCGCCAACTCCACGGACGCCTACGCGATGATCCAGCAGTCGGTCCGCAGCGACGACCCGGTCATCTTCTTCGAGCCGAAGCGCCGCTACTGGGACAAGGCCGAGGTGGACCCGGCCGCCGACCTGGCCGCCGCGCTGCCGCTGGACCGGGCCAGGGTCGTGCTGGACGGCACCGACGTGACCCTGCTGTGCTACGGGCCGATGGTCCGGACCTGCGTGGAGTCGGCGGTGGCGGCCCGGGCTGACGGTCGCTCTGTGGAGGTCATCGACCTGCGCTCGCTGTCCCCGCTGGACATGGAGACCATCTGCGGGTCGGTACAGCGCACCGGCCGGTGCGTGGTGGCCCATGAGGCGGCGATCACCGGCGGGCTGGGCGCGGAGATCGCGGCCCGGATCACCGAGGAGTGCTTCTACCAGCTTGAATCGCCGGTGCTGCGGGTGGGCGGTTTCTCCACCCCGTACCCGCCGTCGCGGCTGGAGGACCACTACCTGCCCGACCTGGACCGGGTGCTGGACGCCGTGGACCGCACCTTTACCGTCTGAGAGGGGGCTGGAAATGACCGAGTCTGTGACGACCCACGCTGCGAGCACCCAGCGCCGCGAGTTCCGGCTCCCCGACGTGGGCGAAGGGCTGACCGAGGCGGACATCGTGACCTGGCGGGTCAAGCCGGGCGACACGGTGACCGTGAACCAGATCATCGTAGACATCGAGACGGCCAAGGCCGTGGTCGAGCTGCCCTCCCCGTACGCGGGCGTGGTGGCCGAGCTGATGGTCCCCGAGGGCCAGACCGTGGACGTGGGCACGCCGATCATCGCGGTGGACGTGCCCGGCCCGGCGGGAGGCCCGGCGCCTGCCCCGGCGGGCGTGGACCGCACTGACCCCGCGGCGATCGCGGCCGCCGGGCCACATCCCTCGTCGGAGGATCTGGTCCCGCCGGTCCCCCCCGCCGAGGAACGGCAGGCCGTGCTGGTCGGCTACGGCGTCAAGGCCAGCGCGACCACCCGGCGGGCGCGGAAGGCACCGGCCGGGAACGGTTCCGTTGCGGATCCTGGAGTTTCCCGGGAGAGCACCCACGGTGCGGCGGGCAGCCACCCGGGGGTGCTGGCGAAGCCGCCGGTCCGCAAGCTCGCGCGCGGACTGGGCGTGGACCTGAGCGCGCTGGCTGGCACCGGGCCGGGCGGGTCCATCACCCGGGACGATGTGCAGCAGGCGGCGGGCACATCCGCCCCGCAGGCCGGGCCGGTACCGGACGGCCTGCGGGAGGAAAGGATTCCTATCAAGGGGGTCCGCAAGCACACCGCGGCGGCGGTGACCGAGAGCGCCCGCCGGGCCCCGCACGTCACCGAGTTCCTGCAGATCGACGTGGACGCCACGGTCGAGGCGGTGCGGCGGCTGCGCGAGCTGCCCGAGTTCGCCGGGGTCCGGGTGTCGCCGCTGCTGCTGGTGGCCCGGGCGCTGCTGATCGCGGTGGCGCGGCACCCGATGATCAACGCGACCTGGGACGAGGACGCGCAGGAGATCGTGGTCAAGCACTACGTGAACCTGGGCATCGCCGCCGCGACCGACCGCGGGCTGATCGTGCCGACCATCAAAGGCGCGCACTCACTGGGCCTGCCCGCGCTGGCCCGGGCGCTGGCCGGCCTGGCCGACACGGCGCGGGCGGGCCAGGCGTCGCCGGCCGACCTGTCCGGCGGCACCATCACCATCACCAACGTCGGCGTGTTCGGGGTGGACGCGGGAACCCCGATCATCACCCCGCCGGAAGCGGCCATCCTGGCCTTCGGGCAGATCAAGGACGCACCGTGGGTGGTGGACGGCCAGCTCGCGGTGCGGAAGGTGACGACCCTGTCGCTCTCGTTCGACCACCGCATCGTGGACGGCGACCTGGGCTCGGCCGTGCTCCGCGACATTGGGGCCATGCTCCACGACCCGACCGTCATGCTGGCCTGGGGCTGACTTACCTGAAGGGATCACCGATGTTCCGGCACGTTGTGGTGTTCACGTTCACTCCCGGGACCACCCGGGAGCAGCAGGAGGAACTGGCGCGCCAGCTGCGCACGCTGCCCGGGGCCATCCCGGAAATCAAGGACTACCACGTGGGCCTGGACGCCGGGCTGAACCCGGGCAGCTACCAGTTCGCGGTGGTCGCGGACTTCGGCAACGTGGATGACTACCTGGTGTACCGGGACCACCCGGTACACCGGGACATCATCAGCAGGTACGTGACGCCGATCGTCGCTGACCGGGCCGCCGTGCAGTACGAGTTCTAGGGGTTCCCCTAGAAGGCGTCCTCGGGCAGTTCCATGAGATCCAGCGTGGTGCCCTCGGCGATCTGCCGCTCCAGCGCGAGCCGGGGCAGCACGGTCTCGGCGAAGAACCGCGCGGTCGCGATCTTGCCCTGGTAGAAGGCCTCGTCGCGGCCGGCCCCCTCGTCCAGGGCGCGGATCGCGACCTCGGCCTGCCGGGCGAGCAGCCAGCCGATGAGCAGGTCACCGAGGGCCATCAGCAGCCGGGTGCTGTTCAGGCCGGCCTTGTAGACCTCGGCGGGCTGCTCCAGCGAGGCCAGCGCGTACCCGGACAGGGTCGCGACGATGGCCTCGACGTCGGTGATCGCGGCGGCCAGGGCGGCGCGCTCGGTCTTGAGCCGCCCGTTGCCGGCCTCGCTGGCCGCGAACTCCTTGATCTCGCTGAGTACGGTGCCCAGGGCGGCACCCTGGTCGCGCAGGGTCTTGCGGAAGAACAGGTCCATGCCCTGGATGGCGGTGGTGCCCTCGTACAGGCTGTCGATCTTGGCGTCCCGGATGTACTGCTCGATCGGGAAGTCCTGGATGAAGCCCGAGCCGCCGTAGGTCTGCAGGGAGAGCGTGAGCAGCTCGTAGGCCCGCTCCGAGCCGACGCCCTTGACCACGGGCAGCAGCAGGTCGTTGACGCGGACGGCCAGGTCACCCGTGGTGCCGGGCTCGGTCCGGCCCTCGGCCTTGGCGATCTGCACCGCGTCCTGCCAGGAGGCGGTGTACAGCACCAGGGCCCGCATGCCTTCGGCGTAGGCCTTCTGCATCATCAGGATCCGGCGCACGTCGGGGTGGTGGATGATCGTCACCCGCGGCGCGGTCTTGTCGGCCATCTGGGTCATGTCCGCGCCCTGGACCCGCTGCTTGGCGTACTCCAGCGCGTTCAGGTAGCCGGTGGACAGGGTGGCGATGGCCTTGGTGCCGACCATCATCCGGGCGTGCTCGATGATCAGGAACATCTGCCGTATGCCGTCGTGCACGCCGCCGACCAGGGTGCCGACCGCCGGCTGGTCCCCACCGAAGGTGACCTCACAGGTGGTGGAGGCCTTCAGGCCCATCTTGTGCTCGACCCCGGTGACCCGGACGCCGTTACGCTCGCCGAGCTCACCGTCCGGGCCGACCAGGTATTTGGGCACCAGGAACATGGACAGGCCCTTGGTACCGGGCCCGGCTCCCTCGGGGCGGGCCAGCACCAGGTGGAAGATGTTCTCGGCCATGTCGTGCTCGGCGCTGGTGATGAACCGCTTGACGCCCTCGATGTGCCAGGTGCCGTCGGGCTGCTCGACGGCCCTGGTCCGGCCGGCTCCCACGTCCGAGCCTGCTTCCGGCTCGGTCAGCACCATGGTGCTGCCCCATTTGCGGTCGATGGCCTGCTGCGCGAACCGCTGCTGCTCCGGCGTGCCGATGGCCCACAGCACCTGGGCGAAGTTAGGGCCGCCGGAGTACATCCACACCGCGGGGTTGGCGCCGAGGATCAGCTCGGCCACCGACCAGGCCAGGGTGCGCGGCGCGGCGATCCCGCCCAGCTCGGCCGGCAGGTCGAGGCGGAACCACTCGGCGTCCATGAACGCGGCGAAGGACTTCTTGAAGCTCTCCGGCATCCGCACCGTCGCGGTGTCCGGGTCGAACACCGGGGGGTTCCGGTCGGCGTCCTCGAAGGACTCGGCGATCGGGCCGGTGGCCAGCCGGTTCACCTCGTCGAGGATGCCGCGGGCGGTCTCCTCGTCGAGCTCCGGGTAGGGATCACTGCCCAGCAGGTCCTGCCGGCGCAGCACCTCGAACAGGTTGAACTCGAGGTCACGCAGGTTGCTCTTGTAGTGACTCATGGCCGCCCCAATTCTGAAGAGCAGTTCTGACAACCCTTGGAGCACCCAGACTGCTACTGACGAGTAACAAGAGCCTATAATACCCGTTGGTAACGAGGATGGCCACGGGCTGGGTCAGCCGGTCGGGAGGATGTTGACCGCGCGGGCGATGACCAGCGCGCCCAGCGACAGGGACACCGCCGACTGGACCAGCATGGTCAGCTTGGCCCAGCGGGCCAGCGGCATGACGTCGGTCGGGCTGAACGCGGTGGCATTCGTGAACGACAGGTAGAGGTAGTCCACGAACCGCGGTTCCCAGTCCGGGTCGACCAGGTGGTCGATGGTCATCTGCGGGAACAGGAAGTCCAGGTACTGGAAGGTGCCATGAGCCCGGTGCACCGGGCCGCCCCGGTCGAACTCCCAGTACCAGAGGGCGAACGCGATCACGTTGGTGGCCCAGATGGCAGCGCCGGAGGCGAGCAGGGGCCCTGCGGAGCTCGTCTCGGAGCCGCCCTTGATGATCTCCCGGATGAGCAGGACCGCGGACGCCGCGTTGGCCGAGGTGATCAGCAGAATCAGCACGATGCTGACCCAGCGCACGAACACGCCGCGGCGCTCGATGCGCACCGGGTTGGCGATGGCCAGGGCGACCAGCACGCCGCCTTCGAGGATGGGCAGCAGCCCGGACGGCAGCGGGCGCATGGACAGCTGGTCTGGCAGCAGGCGCTGCAGCACGATGGCCAGGATCACGCTGATCGTGACCGGCCAGCGGTGCTCGCCGCGGGTGCTGCGCCGCCAGGCGGGCACGGCCCTGTGCACGTCGCCTAGGGCCTCCTGCTCGGCGTGCTCGGCCCGGGTCACCAGCGCGTACCAGACCGGGTTGCGAACCCGGCCGGGGCGCGGCGGCATGCGGCTGGCGCGGAGCCGTCCCGGCGGCCCCTGGCCGGTGGCAGGCTCCGGCGGGACGGGCGGACGGGGCGCGGGCCCCTCCGGGTCGGGGCCGCCCGGAGCGGGGGCGCCCGGGGCGGGGCCGTCGTGGGCGGGGCCGTCGTGGGCGCTGGCCCCCGGCGGCGGCTCTGGCTGCATCTACCCATTGTTGACCTGGTCCGGCCGTACTTTGGCGTCGTTACCCGCGCATTCCCCCGGACCGCATCTCGCTTTACTGTGGCGGCACGGGCACTGCTCTCACAGCGAGGTGAATCATGGCGCTCGGAGTCAGCGAAGAGCACCTGGAACTGGCCGCGTCGGTCCGCGGATGGGCCGAGCGGCACGACGGCCCCGACGCCAGGGCGGACTCCGCCGGGACAGCGTCCGCCGGGGCGGACCGGTACACCGACGTGCTGCGCCCGGCCCTGGCCGGGCAGGGACTACTTGGCCTGCACCTGCCGGAGGAGTACGGCGGCCAGGGCTACGGCCTCAGCGAGCTGGCCGTGGCCGTCGAGGAGCTGGGGTACGCCCTGGTCCCGGGCGCGTTCCTGCCCACGGTGCTGGCGGGCGCGCTGCTGGCCCCGGCCGGCGCCAGCCGCGGGGGCGGCGACACGGGCAAACTGCTGGCCGGGCTGGCGGACGGGTCGCGGTCCGCGGCCGTCGCGCTGGCTCCCGGCCTGACCGGCACGGCCACCGACGGCGGCCTGATCCTCGACGGCGAGTCCTCCCCGGTGCTCGGCGGCGGCCTGGCTGACCTGATGGTGCTGCCGGCGGCGACCGGGGCGCAGGAGCTGTGGGTCGTGGTCGACGCCGCGGACCTGACCGTCACCGGGCTGGACAGCCTGGACCCGACCCGTCCGCTGGCCACCATCCGCGCCGACCAGGTTCCGGTGCCCGCCGGGCGGATCCTGCCGGGCCTGACCCGCACCCAGGTCACCAGCCTGGCGGCCGCCCTCTTCGCTGCGGAAGCGTGCGGCATCGCCGGCTGGGCGGTCCGGACAGCGGCGGAGTACGCCACGATCCGGCACCAGTTCGGCCGGCCGATCGGCCAGTTCCAGGCGGTCAAGCACCGCTGCGCCCGGATGCTCACCGCGGCCGAGCAGGCCGCCGCGGCGGCCTGGGACGCCGTGGCCGCGCTGGATGAGGTGGCCGGGTCCGATGACACGGCCGGGACGGACGACGCAGCCGGGGCGGAAGCTCACGGCGAGTTCGCCGCCGCGGTGGCCGCGGTCGTGGCGCTCGACGCGGCAGTCAGCTGCACCCACGAGTGCATCCA
Organism: Streptosporangiaceae bacterium; assembly: GCA_036509255.1. Lineage (GTDB taxonomy): Bacteria > Actinomycetota > Actinomycetes > Streptosporangiales > Streptosporangiaceae > RYN-230. The sequence goes on along the minus strand of DATCFY010000006.1, from coordinate 12,195 downwards.
GGTGCTCGGCGGGATCGGCTACACCTGGGAACATCCGGCCCACCTGTACTACCGGCGCGCGCTCTCGCTGCGCGCGCTGCTCGGCCCGGCCACCGGCTGGGCCCGCCGGGTCGCGGAGCTGGCCCTCGGCGGCGCCGGCCGGCCGGCCGGTGTCGACCTGCCCGCGGACGCCGAGCCGCTGCGCACGCAGATCCGTGCGGAACTGGCTTCCATCGCCGCGCTGGAGCCCCCGGCGCGCACCCCGCGGCTGGCGGACGGCGGCTGGGTGGTCCCGCACCTGCCCGCCCCCTGGGGCCGGGCGGCCGGGCCGCTGGAGCAGCTGGTCATCGCCGAGGAAATGAAGCAGGCCGGGCTGCGGGCCCCGGCCCTGCTGATCGGCGCCTGGGTGGTACCGGCCCTGACCCGGTACGGCACCCCCGCGCAGCAGGAGCGTTTCCTGCCAGCCACGCTGCGCGGCGAGATCACCTGGTGCCAGCTGTTCAGCGAACCCGGGGCTGGCTCGGACCTGGCTGGGCTGACCACCAAGGCGGAACGCGTGACGGGTGACGGCGCGGCAGCGCAGGGGGACGGAGGGGCGGCCGGGGGCTGGCGGCTGACCGGCCAGAAGATCTGGACCTCGCTGGCCCGGGAGGCGGACTGGGCCATCTGCGTGGCCCGCACCGACCCGTCCACTCGGCGGCACGCGGGCATCACCTACTTCCTGGTGGACATGAAATCACCGGGGGTGACCGTGCGCCCGCTGCGCGAGCTGACCGGGGACGCGCTGTTCAACGAGGTCTTCCTGGACGGCGTGCTGGTGCCGGACGACCTGGTGGTGGGCGAGGTCGGCGACGGCTGGCAGGTGGCCAGGACCACGCTGGCCAACGAGCGCGTGTCACTGTCGCGGACCTGGACGTTCGGCTGCGGCACGCCGGAACTGCTGAGCGTGCTCCGCGGCCTGGACGAGCAGTCCCGGCAGGCCCAGCTCGAGACGGCCGGGCGGCTGGTGGCCGAGGGACACGCCATCGACGTGCTCGGGATGCGGGTCACGCTGAAGCAGCTGTCCGGAACCGAGCCGGGGGCCACCGGCAGCGTCCGCAAGCTGCTCAGCATGCGGCACGCCCAGCAGGTCGCGGAGTTGTGCTGGTCCCTGCAAGGGGCCGCGGGGGCCCTGGGCGCGAACTCTGCTGGCTGGCACTGGGCCCGGCAGGTCCTGCTGACCCGGGCGCTGACCATCGGCGGGGGGACCACCGACATCCAGCTGAACATCATCGGCGAACGGATACTCGGCCTGCCACGGGATCCGGAGCCGCCGGCCGGCTAGACCCGATACGGACACGACCGGCAACTCGGGAGACACGCCCAGCCTCCCGGCTAATCCGTGGTGGCCGCGCTAGCCTACTCAGAGCCGGCATCTGGGGGGCCGATGGCCGACAACGGCGACGACGCGATGGGCGGATACCGTGAACCTGGCTGGATGGCCGGTTCTGGTTCCCGTCGTGCGCCGGATGACAAGCCCGGCCGCACACCGGGCGGGCGACCCGGCGTCCCAGGTAAGCCGGTGACCGGGCCGGACCAGAACCAGGATCCGCCCGCGCCCCGCGGCGGGCCGCGGCGGCCCGGGCCATCTGCCGCGCAGCAGCGGCTGCTGACCCGCATCGCGTCGGGCCGGAAGGCCAGGCACCGCCGCGTCATGCTCACCGTCAGCGCCGCCCTGTCCGCGGTCGTGCTCTTCGTGGCCGGGACCGCCTGGGGATTCACTAGCTACATCAACGACACCATCGGCCGGGTAAACGCGGGCACCGCCGGCACCCCGGCGAGCGGGCCGCTGAACGTGCTGCTGGCCGGGGTGGACCAACGCTCCGGGCTGACCCGCCATCAGCAGCTCGCCCTGCACGTGGGCAACGCGGTCAGCTCGAACTCCGACACGATGATGCTCATCCACGTGTCCGGCGACCGGAGCCGGGTCACGGTGATCAGCCTGCCCCGCGACTCCTGGGTGGACATCCCGGGGCACGGGATGAACAAGATCAACGCGGCCTACGGGCTGGGCGGCCCGAAGCTCGTGGTCCAGACCGTGGAGCAGAACACCGGGCTGACCATCAACGACTTCGTCCAGGTCAACTTCCTCGGCTTCGTCAAGGTCATCGACGCGCTGGGCGGCGTCAACATCTGCCTGCCGTTCGCGGTGGACGACTCCTACAGCGGGCTGCACCTGTCCAAGGGGCTGCACCACGTGAGCGGCATCACGGCCCTGGCCTACGCCCGGGACCGCCACTCGTTCGCCACCTCGGACCTGGCCCGGATCCAGGACCAGCAGCGGCTGCTGTCCTCGATGCTCACCGAGGCGATCAGCTCGGGCACGCTGGCCAACCCGGTCAAGCTGGACCGGTTCCTGCGAGCGGCACTGGCCGCGATCAAGGTCGACCAGGGACTCAATGTGGCCGCGCTGGCGGACCAAATGCGCGGCATCTCCTCCCGCGACGTCCGGTTCATGACCGTGCCGCTGTCCAACTACAACTACCAGACCCCGACCGGGGAATCGGCCGTGCTGTGGGACTCCAAGGAGTCGCAGGCCCTGTTCACAGAGCTGAAGAACGACAAGCCGGCCACGAAGCCCAAGGTCGTGCACCACCGGGCGGCTGGCCCGTCACTGCGCCGCAGCCAGGTGCCGGTCGAAGTCTGGAACGGGACGCTGATCGGCGGCCTGTCCGCCAGCACCGGCGCTGACCTGTCCAGGCTGGGCTTTCCGGTCAAGGCCGGACTGACCTGGCCGGTGCACGACATGAGCCAGACCGCCATCCAGTACCCGCCCGGCGACCTGGCCGGGGCCAAGCTGGTCCAGAAGGTCATGCCGGGCGGGTCACTGCAGCAGGTGAAGGGGCTGGCCAAGGTCCGGATCGTGCTGGGCACGAACGGGTACTCGGTCAGCTCCGGGACGACCACGCCGAACCCGGCCGCGTCCTCCACGGGCGTCCCGTCCGCCACCGCCGCCCAGTTCGCCTGCCACCACTGAGTCCGCCAGCTAGTTCCCCGGGGTGCTCCCCGGGGACGTGCCCCCGGTCGCCGCATCCCCTGTCGCCGCGTCTCCTGTCGCCGCATCTCCCGCGGACGTGTCCCCCGGCGGCGTAGTTCCCGGTGCACTGCCGTCCGGGTCGCCAAGACCCTGGGACGCTTCCTGCCGGGACAGCGCGTCCACCAGCCGGTCGATCTTGTCCTTGCTGTCCGGGGTGCCCCGCCCGGTGCGCTCGGCATACACCGTCGCACCCAGGTCGCGGAACATCGCGTCAGCCCGGCGCTTGGCCTGGGCCTGGTCCAGCTTGACCTTGCCCTCGCGCGCAGTTTCCTGGGCCATCTGGGCGATCTGCGTGCCCTGCGCCCTGACCTTGTCCATCAGTCCCATGACTGCCTCCGCCATAGCTCACCGCAGGTTGACGCTCTCCACTGAGCAGGATATGCCGCCCCGGCACTCCGCCGGTGACCGGCGGTTACCCCACTAAGTAACTGCGGAGCGTAGCGGCCTGGTAATGGATTGTCCGGAAACGCCGGGCCAATTCGGTTGTTCTCACCGCACTGAGGAACATCCCGACCTTACAATCCTGTGAAGCCCCGCCCGGTTCGTTTCGTTCGTGCCTTACGTCCGGGTGCCCGTCACTGGCTTCCGGATGGAGAAAAGGGTCGACGATGGCTGGTGTCATCGAACGCAGGGAGGGTTCCAGGGCAGCACCACGGCATCGCAAGGGCCGGGCACTGCTCCCCACGCCTTCGCCCGGCTCGGTGCCGCCGGTACTCCCGACCCCGCCCCTGGACAGCGAGAAGTACTCCTACGTCCGGCGGCACATCTGGGTGCTAACCCTCTGTATGGCACTCAGCTTCCCGCCGCTGGTGTACAGCCAGGTGCGGATGGTCGAGAACTCTCCCTGGTTCATCATCTACGCGCCGTTCGCGCTGTTCGGCGTGTTCTGCTTCCTGCTGTCGCTGACCGTGGACGGGATGAGCCGCAGCTTCGACGTGGACGAGCACAAACGCATCGTGGCCGCCTGGGCCCCCCGCCGCTACCCGTCGGTGGACGTCTTCCTGCCGGTCTGCGGCGAGCCGGTCGAAGTGCTCCGTAACGCCTGGTCCCACGTGGCCGTGATGCGTAACCACTACCCGGGGCAGGTCACTCCGTACGTGCTCGACGACTCGGCCAGCCCGGCACTGAAGGCCATGGCCCGCCATTTCGGGTTCGCCTACGCCACCCGCCCGGACCGGGGCTGGTTCAAGAAGGCCGGCAACCTGCGCTTCGGGTTCCAGATCTCGGACGGCGAGTACATCCTGCTGCTGGACGCGGACTTCGCCCCCCGGCCGGACACGCTCCAGGAGACCGTGCCCTACCTGGACATGTTTCCTGATGTCGGGATTGTCCAGACCCCCCAGTTCTTCCACGTCCTGGATCAGCAGACCTGGGTCGAGCGCGGCGCGGGCGCCATTCAGGAACTCTTTTACCGCTCTATTCAGACAGCCCGGGCCAAGAAAGGCGGGGCGATCTGTGTGGGGAGCTGCGCGGTCTACCGGCGGGCGGCCCTGGAGCCCAACGGCGGCATGTCCCTCGCGGAGCACTCCGAGGACCTGTGGACCGGCTTCGACCTGCACCGGCTGGGCTGGCGGCTGCGCTACCTGCCGGTCGCGCTGTCCACCGGCAACTGCCCCGACAACATCCTCTCGTTCCTGAACCAGCAGTACCGCTGGTGCTCGGGCACCATGAGCCTGCTAAAGGACCAGATCTTCTGGAAGACGAAGCTGCCGTTCTACACCCGGCTGTGCTATCTGACCGGGTTCGTCGGCTATGTGTACACCGCCGTCTTCACGTTCGTGGCGCCCGCCCTGTCCATTGGCATGCTGCTCTTCGTCCCGGGCACCCTGCTGCTGCGTAACCTGATCTTCATCGTGCCAGTACTGTTCTACGCGGGCGTCATCTACCCGATGTGGCACCGTGCCCCGTACCGGCTCGAGGCCTGGTCCGTCCGGGTCGTCTGCGGCTGGGCCCACGTCTTCGCGCTCTCGGACATGGTCCGCGGGCGGCTGCACGGCTGGCAGCCGTCGGGCAGCGGCGCGAACCGGCAGAACGGCAGGCGGCGCTTCTGGATCGGCCTGGTCCTGTGGAGCGGAGGGTCCGCCGCGCTCTGGGCGGGCCTGGCCCTGTGGCGGATGATGACCATGGATCCGTACAACTTCTTCCTCCTCTTCGTGCTCGGCGTCTTCCAGCTCGTAGTGGTCGGCCGGATCCTCATCCAGCCCCGAGCGGGGCAGGCCTCATGAGGGCCTCCCGGAGCAGCCTGGCCGTCCTGCTGGGTCTGGCCGTCCTCCTCAGTGGCTGCGGGCTGCTGGCCCCGCCGACCACCGCGACCTCCAGCGGGCAGAACGCTGCAGCGAGCGCAGCGCCGAGCGCCCGGCCCAGCAGCAAGCCTTACAACATCTCCGGGCTTCTGCACCCGGCCGCCGGGAAGTACCTCGGCCTCGAGGCCGAGGGTGCGCCCGACTCGCTGGCCCCGGTCGAGACCTTCGCGGCCAACACCGGCCGCAAGCCGGACCTCATCGGCCAGTACGTGGCCTGGGGCAAGCCGTTCGACACCCAGGCGGTGACCAACGCCTGGTCCTACGGTGCCCTGTACTACATGGCCTGGGAGCCGTTCGGGGTGACTGTCCAGTCCATCGCCGCGGGCCGCAGCGACGGCTACATCACCCGCTTCGCCAGGGCCGTCCGGGCGCTGAATATCCCGGTCGCGATCAGCTTCGGCCACGAGATGAACGGCAACTGGTACCCGTGGGGAACCAGCCAGACCACCCCGGCCCAGTTCGTGGCGGCCTGGCGGCACATCCACGACCTGTTCGCCCAGGCCGGGGCGGCCAACGTGATCTGGGTGTGGAACCCGAACATCATCAACCCGGTGCCGCAGATCCAGCTCAGGTCGTACTGGCCGGGCCGGGCCTATGTCAGCTGGGTCGGCCTGACCGGGTACTTCGCGACGACCGGCCCGCACACCTACGCCACGCTGTACCAGCCCACGATCACCGAGATCAGGCAGTTCACCGGCAAGCCCTTCCTCATCGCCGAGACGGCCATCGAGACCGGCCCGGCCTCGGTCGCATCCGCGCAGCAGCTGGTCGACTCGGTGACCCGGCATCCGGATGTGCTCGGGTTCATGTGGTTCGACTACAACAAGCTGGGTGTCGACTGGCGTGTCGAATCGCGCCCGCTCGTGCGGGCGGCCATCGCGGGTGACATCGCCGGGCTGACCCTCGTCAATCCGCGGAAATGAGCCGGCGGCCGAATAACCCGGCGCCTCCCGGGCGTCCCGGGCCGGTCCGCCGGGACCGGGGCACTCCCGGGGGCCAGCGCCCGCCGGTCTGGCCGGACGTGGTCGACACCGTGATGCTGGCCAAGTTCACCCAGCAGAGCGACGCCCTGCTACTGGGACCACCGGAACCAGACGCCCCGGGCGAGAGCACCCGGGTGCTCCGGCTGCCCGGCGGGAAGCACGGCTCCGGCCCGATGCGGTTCAGCACGTCGAGCCGGCGGCGGACCTGGGTGAGCCGCGCCGTGCTCTTCGCGATCTTGTGCGTGCAGGCGGCCCTGTCCCTCCGGATGAGCAACACGGCGTTCGAGGACGAGGCGCTGTACCTGTACAGCGGTCACCTGGAAATCGCCCACCTGCTGCACGGGATGCCGCTGCAGGGCGACTACTCCTCCTACTTCTCCGGCGCGCCGGTGCTGTACCCCGTCCTCGGCGCACTCGCCGACGACGTCGGCGGCCTGGCCGCGGCCCGGGCGGTCAGCCTGATCGCGATGCTGGGCACCACCGCCCTGCTCTACTCGCTCACCCGGCGGCTGTTCAACGAGCGGGTCGGCCTGTGCGCGGCCGTGATCTTCTCGGTCACCGAGTCGGCTCTCTTCCTCGGGCGGCTGGCCACCTACGACGCCCCGGCGCTGTTCCTGCTCGCGCTGGCCACCTGGATCGTCGTCCGGACGGCGCCGTTCCGCTGGCCCGGGTACCTGCTGGCCGCGCCGCCGATCGCGCTCGCGGTGGCCACCAAGTACGCCGCGGGGCTGTTCGTGCCGACCATCGTGGTGCTGAGCGCGCTCGCGGCGTGGCCGTACCGGGGGCGCAAGGCGCTGATACCGCTGGCCGCCCTCTCCGCGGCGGTTGCCGCGCTGCTCAGCGGCGCGCTCTACCTGGCTGGCCCGGCCTACGAGACCGGCGTCAGGTTCACCACGACGGCGCGGGCCGCGGGGACCACGGCCACCTCGCTGCTGCTGCGGGACAGCCTGGCCTGGGGCGGGCTGCCGTTCGCGCTGGCCGTCATCGGTGCCGTGGCGTACGCGCTCCGGCCCCGGACCGAGCCCGGCGAGCTGATCGCGCCGCCGGGCGGCAAGCTCTGCCGCATCATGCTCGGCGTCGTCCTGACCGGGACCGCGCTGCTGGCGCCCGCCGACCAGATCCATCTCCACACCGTGACCTCGCTGCAGAAGCACATCGGCTTCGGGCTCTTCTTCGCCGCCCCGTTCGCTGGAGTCGGGCTGGCCCGCATCGTCGGCGACCACTTCCGCCGGGCCCAGGTGGGGATCGCGATCTGGGGAGCGGCCCTGGTGATCGGGATGACCCAGGCCGACTCCCTGTTCAATGGCTGGGCTAATTCCAGCGGCTTTATCTCGGTGATGAGCCGTCAGCTGCAGCCCGGCGCGCACTACCTGGTCGAGGCGTACGAGGTACCGATCTACTACCTGCGCAACCACCCGGATGCGCAGGTAGACCAGTTCACGTCGACCTATTTCATCGCGTACGACCGGCAGGGCCACACCCTGGGCGGCAACGCCGGCTACGTCGCGGCCATCAAAGCGGGCTACTTCAAGGTGGTCGCCTACAACGGTGAATCGACCCCGGCCCTGGACAACGTTCTCGCCACTACCCTGCGCGCCGACCCTGACTACCGTCTCGCGTCCACCGTCACCAGCTCAAACCATAACGGCGTCTATTACGTCTGGATCCGGCGCTAACCCGCACCGACCCAGGCGTCAGACCAGGGCGGACTCGCTGATCCCGGCTTCGCGCATGATCGCGGCCAGCATCCGCTGGTGCTCCGGGATCAGCACGCCCTGGTGCTTGACGGTCAACTGGGCGGCCCGGGCCAGCACCGGCTGGTCCACCGCGCTGAGCGTGGCGTCGAGCAGGGCCCAGGACACCTGGTCGAGCGCCGGGCGCAGCACCGCGGCCTCCTGCGTGCGGTGACACGCCTCGGCCAGTTCCTCCAGCCGCTGGTCCAGCTCCCGGCTCGGCGTCACGGCCAGCGGGAACGCGTCCACCATGCCGCCCGGCATGGGTTCGGCGGTGGCCGCCTCGAAGGCGCTGAGCAGCGGGCTCACCTCGCCGGCGGTCAGCGGGTCGTAGAGCCCCGGGAACGGGATGGGCTCGTAGCCGCGGTCGTAGCCGCTGATGTAGATCGGGGTGCTGGAGCCCGTCTGGGCCAGCACGCCCAGGGTCACGTCGAGCAGGGTGACCGGCCAGCCGAGGTCGGTGATGGCGTGCACGCGCAGCTCGCCGGGCCGTGCGCCCAGCCCGGCCGCCAGCAGCAGCTGGGCCGACTCGAGCGCGGACTCCCCGTAGAAACCGATCTCCGCGCTGTGCAGGCGGATCACCCCGCCCCGGCACCAGTCGAGGAGCCGGCCGTGGATGATCGAGTTGTCCACCACGTGAGTGAACCGCGCGGTCGAGTAGGTGGTGCTGCTGGTGGCCGCCGCGGCCTGCGCCACCACCCACTCGGCCACCCGCTTGGACGCCGTGTAGACGTCCGGGGAGTACGGGCGCAGCGCCTTGCCGGTGGACGCGCACACGACCTGGGGGACGCCGCACTCGGCCGCGACCGTGATGACGTTCTGGGTGCCGAGCACGTTCGTGCTCAGCGTCCGGTGCACCTCGTGCTCGGCCAGGCCCGGGTCACGCTGCGCGGCGACGTGGAAGATCACATCCGGCCGGACCTCGTTGAACACGGCCGCGAGCCGTGACCGGTCCCGGATGTCAGCCTGCAGGTACTCGGCGCCTGGCAGCCGCGGGTACCCGGCTGTCACGCCCCGGCCCACGCTCACCAGCCGCTTCGGGCAGCGGATCTCGACTTGGTGCATCAGCTTGGAGCCGATGCAGCCGGTCCCGCCCACCACGACCACGGTCTTGCCGCACAGCCAGGCATCCAGTTCGTCGTCCGGGAGCGGCAGCGCCCGCTCGCTGATGGCCAGGAACCGCGCGTACTCCTGCTGCGCGTCGGGCTTAGCCTCCAGTAGCGCCCGGGTCAGCTCCCGCAGCCGTGTCAGGGACGGGTCGTCCAGAGTGTCCCGTCCCGGCGGCACCGCCTGGCGCATCAACGCAACGATTTCGGGCGCACTTAGCAACGCGGGCCTCCACTGAGCGTTCCTGGCCTGGTCGCGGGGCGGGATCCCGGGCTGACCCTGGACCGCAGAAGCATGCCAGATATGCGGGGACCACTGTGTGCGTAACAGAAAGAGTTAGCCAACAGGAAACACACCATGGCATCGCCCCCCAGCCGTCACCTGGCCGCCACCACGTCAGGCCGCCAGGTCACGCACCCGAGGACGACCCCAGCGAGCTAGGTGTTCCCTTACAGTGAGTAATCAGGTGTCTTTGGGACACACGGGAATAGTACGGCAATGCGGTCCCTTTCGTTCCGCCGGCTCACATCGGGCCAGGTAGGCCTGGATTATGTGAACTCATTGCGCATGCCACGTCACGCAGTGCTGTCGCAAGCCCGGGTCAGCTGAGCCAGGGATTAGCCATTCGGCCGCCAATCCGGCCGGGGATGCGGGAAATCGTCGCGGATCCCGGTCCCGGCGACTGGTTCTCGTTGCGGAAAAAAATGGCCGTCAGCTGGGCAGGTTCGTCTCGATCGCGGAGATCACGGCCGGGTCCTCGGGGTCGGTGCGCGGGCGGAACCGGGCGATGACCGCCCCGTCCGGGCCGACCAGGAACTTCTCGAAGTTCCACTGGATGTCGCCCGCTTCGCCGTCCGCGTCGGGCACCGCGGTGAGCTCCTCATACACCGGGTGCCGCCCGGTCCCGTTGACCTCGATCTTCTCGAAGAGCGGAAAGCTCACCCCGTAGGTGGCCGAGCAGAACTCGCTGATCTCGTCGGCTGTGCCGGGCTCCTGGCCGCCAAACTGGTTGCATGGGAAGCCGACGACCGAGAACCCGCGGTCACGGTAGGTCTCCTGGAGCCGCTCCAGCCCCGCGTACTGTGGCGTCAGGCCGCACTTGGACGCGACGTTGACCACGAGTAGGGTGCGGCCCGACAGGTCACCGAGTGAGGCGGGCTGGCCGGTCAGGGTGCTGAGCGGAATGTCGTGCACGGTCACGGTAGCGTTCCTTTGCTGCTGGCGGGGAGTACAGGAGTCCTGATACAAGACCACCAACAGCACGCGGGCCGGGCTCATGCCCGGCCAGGACCACGAGGTGCACGGTGAAACCAGCCCCGGATGCCCAGGATCCGCTCACCCGGCTCGACCAGCTGGTCAGCACGGCCCCCGAGCCGGAGAACGCGGTGCTGACCGACGATGCCCGGCTCGTGCGCTGGGCCGGCCCTTCGTTCGTGCTGTTCTCGCTGCTCCTGCTGCCGTGGATCGGGTACATCGCCGAGTCGCTGCCGTCCCGCCAGCTGTCCCCGAATTACGACATCGCCTGGGCCGGGTTCGACGTTTTCCTGCTCGCCGGGCTGGCGAGCACGGCCTACTTCGCGCTGCGGCGGTCGAGGTACCTGAGCACCGCGGCCTCGGCGACCGCCACGCTGCTCCTCGTGGACGCGTGGTTCGACTGCATGACCACCCCGGCCAACGAGCGCTGGGAGTCGTTCCTGCTGTGCGGCGTGGTGGAGCTGCCGCTGGCGGCCCTGTGCCTGTGGCTCAGCTACCACACGCACCAGATCGCCGAGCACCGGATCCGGCTGCTGCTCCGGCAGCGCCATCACCGCCCGCCTTTCGCTCGCCGCCGGGCCTGACCTGGCCTCCTGCGACGCGGGCCAGAACCCGTGCATGAAGAGGCGGCGCAGGGGCACATGGTGGGCGGTTCTTCCGGTTCCGAGACCGGTTTCCGAGAGCGGAGACAGTGATGTCGTCATCATCAGCGCGCGTATCTATGAAGGCCAGGCGCGCCTCAGACAGCCGACCGGCGCAACTGCTCGCCCGCGCGGGCCTGACCGCCCGCGGCGTGATCTACATTCTCATCGGCATAGTCGCCATCCTGGTCGCGATCGGCCAGGGCGGCCACCAGGCTGACCAGCAGGGCGCTCTGCAACTGCTGGCGGCCCAGCCCTTCGGCCTGGTCCTGCTGTGGCTGCTGGCCATCGGCTTCGTCGGCTACGCGCTGTGGCGGCTCAGCGAGGCCGCGTTCCGCGTGTCCGGCGAGGGCAACGGTGCCGGCCCCCGGCTCAAGTCGCTGGTGCGCGCGCTGGTCTACGCGAGCTTCGCGCTCCTCACCTTCAAGGTCATCGCGGGCAAGAAGACCAACCAGGCCGGCCAGCAGAAGGACTTCACCGCCAGCGTCATGCAGCACACCGGCGGCCGCTTCCTGATCGGGATCGTCGGGCTGATCATCGTGATCGTCGGCCTGGCGCTGGTGGTCGAGGGCGCCCGGCAGAAGTTCATGAAGCACCTGCGGACCGGGGAGATGAGCGCGCAGACCCGGAAGATGGTGAAGCGGCTGGGCACGGTCGGGACCATCGCGCGAGGGCTGGTGTTCGCGCTGGCCGGGGTGCTGGTGATCGACGCGGCCATCACCTACAACGCGTCCAAGGCGGGCGGCCTGGACACGTCCCTGTACACCCTGCGCAACGCGCCGTTCGGTGAGTTCCTGCTGATCATCGCGGCGATCGGGCTGATCGCGTTCGGCCTCTACGGGCTGGCCGAGGCCCGCTGGCGCCGGGTCTGAAACTGAAGACTGCAGCCCCGCGGTGACCGTTGTCACCGCGGGGTTTGCCGTCCCGGGAGAGCGCCGCCAGGCAGTGCGGGCGTGTCCCGTGGCGCCGGTCAGACCGTTAGATAGAGTTCCGGCTATCGCCACCGGTAATGAGCAGGAGCGCGCGTGACCAACTCATCAGTGGGGCGCTTTCCATTGAATGAGGTCACCGAGGGCGACTGCCGGAAACTGATCGCCGACCTGCCGGATAATTGCATCG
>DATCFY010000005.1:0-2313 GCA_036509255.1 Streptosporangiaceae bacterium | reverse complement strand
GCGAGCCGCATTTGAGAAGGGTGGCGGTGCGGCCGTAGCGTCTTTGTTTCCTGCGGGCGCGGCAGCTCGTCACGCGGGTTGGCCGACGGGCTCGCACTTCTGCCTGCGCGCAAACTTGGTCCGGGCCGAGCTGGCGGAGGGGCCGACCTTCCTCACACCCGGATGCCCGGCCTGCCCGCCGACAGGCCGGTGTAGTCGGCCCCGATCCCCGGTCAGGCGGCTGGCCGGCCGATGCTTGCCGGTCAGGCGTGCAGGCCGGTGACCGTTTCGGCGGCGGCAGCGAAGGCGGGATCGCCGGTTGCCGCGTGCCCGCGCTGGCAGGCCTCGACGAGCTTCACCTGGTGCGGGTCCAGGCTGCGCACGGCCGCCACGGTGAGGTCACTGCCTGGCGGGCGGGCCGGGTGAGGTTGGGTGACAGGTTGGGTGGCCGCGTACAGCGCGGCGTGCTCGGCGTGCACCTGGGCCAGCGCGGCGGCGCCGTCGGTGGCCGCGATGTGGGCGGCGAGGATTTCGACGGCCATCGCGCCGGTGACGCCGTGCAGGTGGACGATGTCGGGCCGGGCCAGGTAGCGGCGTGCGCCGTCGGCCGCGGCCCGCACGACCGCCATCCGGACGTCACCGGCGGGGGGCAGCAGGCCGGCGGGCTGGCCTTCGCGGTAGCGGGCCGCCCAGTAACCGAGCGCCCGGGCCAGCTCGCCGCGCCGCGGCGGTGTGTCGGCCGCGTCAATGGCCCGCACCGCATGGGCAGTCCGGATGGCGCCGTGGAACAGCGCGGTGCGCAGCGCGGGCATCAGCCGCGGCACCCAGGTGGCGACCACAGCGGGCCAGCCGTCGTCGTCGATGGCTTGGGTGAAGTAGCCGATCCACTCGCCGAGCCGCTGGTAGTCGCCGAGCGCTTGCCGCCACTCGAACCCGGCCGGCACCACCGGGTCGACCGATGCCCCGCCCGCCCGGGCGAACCGGCGCGCCCAGCTGTCGATGTCGCCGGTGCAGTCGAGCATGGCCAGCGCCTCACACGCCATGGCTCCGTGGTTGACGAAGCCGTTAGGCAGCTCGAAGCTGGCAGCCGCCATACGCTCGAACGCCTCGTCCAGAGCTGGCGCAGTGTCACTCACGTCGTCCTCCTCGCCGCTGCGGCCCATCAACCTCTGCCGCCATCCGTTCCCGCCACCGATGCCCACTCTGGTACCTCAAGTCCCCTTGAGGTCAAGGGCCTACCGCCGTCGCCGTGCTGTACGGTCTGGCTTCCTGAGTGGCCCGCGGCGTAAGGCTGCCGCCGGGTAGCCCGTTGTGGTATCTAGAGGTGTGGTGGTGCATCCGCGTGAGGTGCGCGGCCCGAGATGATGCGATGAGATGGATCAGGCACAAGGCCGTCACCACCGCGGCGGCAGCGGTTGTGTTGGCAGGCGTCATAACCGTGCTGCTCGCGGCCTGCGGGCACGCGTCGGCACCGTCGCACGCGCGCCAGCTCCGGTCACCGTTCACTGGCGAGCCGGTGCCCTCGCTGAACCAGGTGCTCGCGGTGAAGATCGACAACATCGTGAACGCCAGGCCGCAGACCGGGCTCACCCACGCGGACACCGTCTTTGTGCTCCCGGTCGAAGGCGGGCTGAGCCGATTCCTGGCGATCTTCTCGTCCGACTACCCGCGCGTCATCGGCCCGGTGCGCAGCGCGCGGGAGGACGACCTGGAGCTGCTGCGCCAGTTCGGCCGACCTGCCTTCGCCTACTCAGGCGCGACGGCCACGCTGCTCCCGTACATCCACCGGACCGCCAGGATCGTGGACCTCTACGACGGCATCGCCAGCGGGTACTTCCGGGACAACAGCCGCATCGCTCCCTACAACCTGTACGCCCACACACGGCAGCTGCTGCGGCAAGCTCACCGCGCGAGCATGGCCCATGACATCGGGTTCCGCTTCGGCCCGCCGCCGCCGGGCGGCAAGGCCACCCAGTCGGCGTCGGTGTCCTACCCGGCGGCCTCGTTCCGCTTCACCTGGTCGGCGGAGAAAGGCCGCTGGCTGGTGTCGATGGACGGCAGGCCGGCGGTGACCACCGACGGCGGGCGACTGTCGCCCGCCACCGTGGTGATCCAGCACACCACGGTGCGCACCTCCCGGTTCCTGGAATACGGCAAGCCTCCCCCGTACGCGGAGAGCGTCGGGTCAGGCACGGCCCTGGTCTTGCGCGACGGTAAGGCCTGGACCACGCGCTGGTCCCGGCCGAACGCCAACGGCGGCACCACCTTCACTACCGCGTCCGGGCAGCGGATGACTTTCGCCCCGGGCCAGGTCTGGGTCGTCCTCGCCTACCG
>DATCFY010000004.1:0-9010 GCA_036509255.1 Streptosporangiaceae bacterium | reverse complement strand
CCGCGTCATCGAGCATCCGGCGCGCCAGCTTGGCCAGGCCAGCCAGGTTCCCGGAATCCAGCCGCACTCCCACCGGTCCCGGCAGCCGCAGCCGCCGCGTCACCTCGATGGCGGCGCGGACGCCCTGCTCCGTGTCATAGGTATCCACGAGGAACGTGGCTTGGCCGGGGAAATCCTGGGCAAATGCGGCGAAGGCCGCCTTCTCACTGACGAATGCCTCGATGAAGGAGTGCGCCATCGTGCCCGCGGCAGTCAGGCCATACCGCCTGGCCGCCTCGGTGTTGCTGGTCGATGCGAAGCCAGCGATCGATGAGGCGCGGGCAACAGCCACTCCGGCCTCGATCCCCTGGGTACGCCGGAACGCGAAATCGACCACCTGCGCGCCAGCCGCCGCGAGCACGCACCGGGCCGCCTTCGTGGCCACGCTGGTCTGGAACGTCAGATGGTTGAGCAGCACTGTCTCGGCTAGCTGTGCCTCGGCGACCGGCGCGGTCACTTCCAGGAGCGGCTCACCCGCGAACACCACCCGTCCCTCAGGCACCGCCCGCACGTCTCCGGTGAACCGCAGCCCCGCGAGCATCCGCAGGACGTCCTCGTCGTAGCGCTGCGCATGGCGCAGGTAGCCCAGGTCTTCCGCAGTGAGCGAGAACCCCTCCAGGAACTGGAGGCAATCTTCCAGGCCCGCCGCGACCAGGAGCCCCCGGTCTGCCGGGAGGCGCCGGACGAACAGGCTTAACGTCGCCAGGCCGTTCATCCCGCGGCGCAGATAGCTTGCGGCCATGTTCAGCTCATACAAATCCGTCAGCAGCCCGCCCGCCACGGCGCCTCCTTCGCTGCCGGGCCACCGCTGCCTGACTGCCCCGCCGTGCGGGGGGCCATGTCATCGCAGCCCTGCTAGCTCGCCGTCACGTCCCCGCAGAGCTGGCCTGCCGCCCGCCGGGACGATGCTCTACCAGGGTGTCGGCAGAGGGGAAGAACACGCTCTCGCGGCCATCCCTCCAGCGCACCAGATACGGCGGCGACCCGTTCTCACCATGGATCTCGATGATCACGCCTTCGCGATCATGGTCATCGACGTGACGTCCCCGGACCACCAGTTCGTCACCCACTGCTGCTCGCATCGCTGCCTCCTCCCACTAGCCACACGATCATGCTCGGACGGTCAGCCTCCGCGCACCAGGGCCGAAAGTCCGCCCTGGCGGCGACCCATGAATGGATGGCCCAGGTGACGTTGGGCCCGCGATTCTGGCCCGCATGGGGGCGCGTCCAGGAGGTTAGGCACCTGGCCCGTCGGGCGGGTGCCGTACGGGATTGACGTGGACGGCACAGGGGGCGACCGGGATGACCCAGGGACGTCAGGGATTTCATGACCACTCCGGTGGTGACCGTCCGCCAGGACACGGCATTCAAGGTGATCCTGACCAGGATGCTCGCGGCCCGCGCAGGCGCAGTCCCGGTCATCGATGACTCTGGCCTGGTGATGTTCACCCCGCCCGGCTCAGGCCATCCATCATTAGGGTGACCGTTGACCTGATCTTGCAGCACAGCGCGGGTGACCGATGCCGATGTCCGAGCCGCTCAGCCATGGCGGTGCTTTCGGCCCTGGAACATCGATCATGTGCCTGCACTATCGGCTCGCCGGAAGCTGCCATCCGCGACAGCGGTGGGCCGTTCGCCCCTGTTGCCGCGGGGTGCCCTCATGCTGTCGTAGAAGCGGTGGAAGGCAACGGAATTCCTGACCACGGACGTGCTCCGGCTGCTACTGGCCGGGCGCGCAGGCTGATGCTGACCGTCCAGGCACCTGACGGCCGCTGGACGGTTCAGCCGGTGGCGCCATGGAACTGGCCGTTTCTCCGCGGAGGTGAGTCGTGGACGCCGCATCCGGGCACGGGAGCCTGCCGCGAGGCTACCCGGCGCAGTACCAGCAGGAACTAGTCCTGCGTGATGGACGCACGGTGCTGATCCGGCCCAGCCTGCCCAGCGACGCGCCGGAGCTGGCTGATGCGGGCCGCGCTGATCGGCCAGCGCTTCGCCACCTATCCCGCGCTGCGGGCGGCCCTGGACGTGCTCCCCGGCCGGGGGCCGGTGACCATCCAGCTGTTCCTGCGAGAACTGCGCGGAGTGTGGCCTGGCGCGCAGCCGCCGCTCGACCCACGCGCCGAGTACGCCGCGTGCCACCTCGGCCTCCCCGGCCCCGGGCCAGACCCGGATGTTCCCCCCTCGCCCAGCTCGCCGCCGAATCTCACACCGATCCCCGGGACCTCGAAAGCGGACTGGTCAGGCTCACCCTCGCGCATCACCACCGGGGAATGGGCCCCTGCCCAGGCGGGGACCGTTGCGTGCTGCTGACCTGACCGTCAGGTCAGTGACTGAGCACACAGGCTGGGAGGCGGGATGGGCCTTCGGATCGTGCCAGGATCCGCTAACACAGTGCTCGCAGGGGCGATCGCGAAGTCACTGGACACTGAGCCGGTGACGTGCAAGCTGGACCGGTTCCCGGACGGCGAGATGCGCCCAGTCGTGAACCCCGTGCGCGGCGACGACGTCTACGTGATCCAGCCCACGGGACCGCCGGTCAGCGACCACCTCATGGAACTGCTCCTACTGCTCGACGCCTGCCGCCGGGATGGCGCGGGCCGGATCACCGCGGTCGTGCCCTATTTCGGGTATGCCCGGCAGGACCGCCGTGGCCGGTCCGGTGAGCCCGTCGGTGCCCGGGTGGCCGCCGACGCGCTTGCGGCGTCAGGAGCCCAGTGCCTCGTCGTCGTCGACCCGCACAGCGCTGCGCTGGAAGCCATGTGCGGTATCCCCGTGGAAATTCTGACGGCCGTGCCCGCCCTGGCAGAGGCGCTCGCCCCGGACGTCCCGGGCGATGCGGTGGTTGTGGCACCCGACCTCGGCGCGGTCAAGCTCGCCGAACACTACGCCTCATTGCTGCAGCGGCCGGTCGCGGTAGTGCGCAAGACCAGGCTGACCGGAGCCACCGTACGCGCCGAGGAGATAGCCGGCCACGTCGCCGGTCGCCCCGCCATCATCGTGGACGACATGATCAGTACCGGCGCAACGATCGAGGCCGCCACCCAGGTTGTCCTCGCTCACGGGGGCACGTCCGTCATTGTCGTCGCCGCGACCCACGGGCTCCTGGTGGGAGGGGCGGCCCGGCGCCTCAGGGGGCTGCCGATACGGCGCGTGGTCACCACCGACACCCTGCCGCAGGGCCGTTCCGCCGCGCTCGCGCTTCAGGTGGAGTCCGTTGCGCCGCTGCTGGCCGATGCCATCAGCCGCCTGCACCACAACCAGCCGCTGGCAGGCCTACTGGCCCGCACCTGACCAGCGGCTCACCGCCACAGCGTGCTCCTGATGGCCGGTGCATGTGCCCGCCAGGCACCGGCAACCCCGGCCAGGCTCAGCCGTGAGTGATCTCGATACGGCGGCCCTCGCCCTTGGCCTGTGGCACCGGCACGGTGACCTGCAGGATGCCCTTGTCATAGCTGGCAGAGACGTGCTCGGTATCCGCCCCTCTTGGCAGCGTGACCGACCGGGTCAGCGAGCCATAGCGGAATTCGCTGCGGTGCGGCTCCTCCTGCTCCTCGTGCCGCTCCGCGTGGATCGTCAGTGTCCCGTCCTCGACGCTGACCTCAACGTCCTTCTCCGGGTCCAGGCCCGGTAGCTCGGCACGGAGAACATACTTGCCCTCCTGGACATAGACCTCCACGCGGAACGCGCGGGCGGCGATGAACGGCAGCAGCGGCGCCCACGGCTCCTCAAACCACTCGGACAGGTCGGGGAACGGGACGTGCGGGTGCCTGCGCTCTAGCTTGGCCATGACGGCCTCCTCGCTCGACATAACAGGATGCTCTTAGCTCCGATACCACGCCGTCGCGAACCTCCGGCCCAAGGGACCAACTGCTCGCGCACCGGTGACTTTCGTCCCCTGGGAACTCGCCGCGCCATCGGAGATTACGAAGCGGACCTGCGGGACGAGCGGAGGAGCTGGAAAGCGGAGCCCCGCCGGAGGTACCACGGCGGCGGGCAGGAACCGAAGGCTGAGAGGCTCACAAGGCGACCCCTATAACCTGATCCGGGCAATGCCGGCGGAGGGAAATCGCCCCGCAGGTCTGTTGCATGGAACCAGGCGCGTCCGGCAGCGCCTGGCCCACTTACTGCCCGGCGAGATCTCTGGCGCCGCAGGAGCGTGAGGCCCGTGGACCTGGGCGAGGCGCTGGTGCTGGTTTTCTGCTTCCCGGTAGCAGGCCTGCTGCTGTTCGCCTTAACCGTCATCGAGGAACGGCTGCCCGGGGAGCCACCGTGCGCACATTCGCCGCGCGAGGCAGCGCGGGAGGATGATCGCAGGCCGGCTGACCGCCAGCGGCTGATCCAATGGCCCGCGGACCGAGCGCGCAGGAAGCAATCGTCAGTGAGGCGGGCACCGGCAGCGGACAGGCAGTACCGCCAGACCAGCTGAAGTTCAGCGGCTGGGGAATCCGCACTCTGGCCGCATCCATGACCGCCTACAACCCGATGAGCTACCACAACGGCTCGGTATGGCCGCACGACAACGCGCTGTGTGCAGCCGGCCTGATGCACTACGGCTTCACCCGGCACGCCCAGCGGGTCGCCGAGGCCATCTTCGACGCCGCCATCTGCTTCGGCTACTGCGTGCCTGAACTCTCTTGCGGCTTCCCGCGCGAGGAGCACGCCCCTCCCATTCCCTACCCGACCTCATGCTCACCACAAGGCTGGGCAGCCCCGCTGCAACTACTGCACGCCCTGTTGCGGCTCACCCCACAGCCCAGCACCGGGCGCCTGTGGTGCGCCCCGGAAATCCCCGGACGCTAGCTGCCGCTCCGGGTGACCGGCCTGCGGCTCGGAAGGTCACACCTGACCATCGACATCCAGGACGGCGGATGGGACCTCCCCGGCTCGGACGGCACCGGCATCGAACTCGTCCGGGGTCCACGGCCCTGCAACGCGCCGGCTCAGCCGTGGCCGAGACAGCCTTGAGCGCACTGGGCTGCTGGCTGGCGGGTCGGACCCGTTGCGGCTGTCATCCCCTGCCATCCGTCAATCGGGGACCATGACCGGCCGGACCGGACGCCAGGCATGCTGCGGCCCAGGTGGCCGGATCGCCTTGATCGCCCGCTGTACCGCGTCGGCGTCGGCGTCGGCGTCGGCCGAGCCGGGCGGGCCCGGCTGTCCGGCACCGGGCCCCGGGCCGCCAGTGTCGATCGTCACGGCCTCTGGCCACGGTGCCTGCATGGCGGCCATCTGCCGGGCCACCGCCACACCGGCATCGGAGATACCCGCGGTCCTGGCCGCTAGCCGCTGCTGCGCAACGTCCGCGGGAGCAATGCACCGGAGAGCGACCAGGTCTGCCTGCGCGGCGCCGGCCAGCGCCGCAGCGGCGGCTCTGCGGCCTGGTGACTCCCAGGACGCATCCGCGATCACTGATTCACCGCGAGCGAGCAGACGGCCCGCGCGGCGGAGCAGCTCCTGGTAGGTGCGCTCGGTCCAGTGGGGAGCGTAGATCCCGGTCTGCCACGGCGCGGCGCAGCGCTGCTCCGCCGGGACGCCAGCCAGCTCCTTGCGGATCCGGTCGCTGCTGAGCACGGTGAACCCGAGTTGGCCGGCCAGCGCCCCGGCGAGCGCGGTCTTCCCCGTGCCCGGCAGCCCGCCGACCAGCACCAGCGTGACGGCCCCGGCCCGCAGGTGGCGCAGCGTCATCCCGGTCAGCTGCCACGCCTCTGCCCCGCCTGCGGGGTCACCCTGCGCCGCCCGCAGGAAGGCGATCTTGGTGCGGACGAAAGCTCGGTACGCCAGGTAATGGTGGCGCAGCGCGGCAGGCACCGGATCAGCTGAGTACCCGGCATACCACCCGGTGAATTTCTCCGCCAGGTCCGCGGCACCGAGCCGTTCCAGGTCCATCGCCAGGAACGCCGCGTCATCCAGCCCGTCCATCCAGCGCAGCCGGTCATCGAACTCCAGGCAGTCCAGGATGCGCACCCCGTCGCCGGTGCAGAAAATGTCGTCAGCGAGCAGGTCGCCGTGGCCATCCACGATGTAACCGCCGCGGACCCGTTCCTCGAACAGCGCCGCCCGCCCGGAAACGAACCGCCGCGCCAGTCGTTCCACCTCATCAACAGGAACCGGCTCAGGCAGGCGGCCCGCGAACCCGCGCAGCTGCTTGATGCTGGCCTCCCACCGGGCCCACACCGCCTCCGGGCTGCCCTGCGCGGCGATCTGCGCGCTGCGCGGCGCCCTGGCATGCCAGGCCGCCAGTACCCGCGCCACCTGACGCAACGGGCCCTCGACCGGGGCCCCCGCTCGCACCAGCGCAGACAGCCGCCGGTCCGTCGGCATCCGCCGCATCACCACCAGATGGTCACAGACCCGGCCGTCCGGGCCGTGAACGGCAGCGATCCCCAGGTACACGTCGGGCGCGAACCGCCGGTTCAGCTCGAGCTCACGGCGGCACGCCGCCGCCCGCACCCGGGGGTTGGTGAAGTCGAGGAAACCGAGGGCGACCGGCTTCTTCAGCTTGTACGCGCGGTCGCCAGCGAAGAAGACCACAGCCGAATGAGTTTCTGCCACTGCGGCGTAAGCCTCGCCCGTCCTGCTCTCCGCGCCCTCCAGCACGGCGCAGGCCGCATCTTCCTGCGATGGCAGCGCCACTGCCCGGTGACCTGGCCTGGTCATTTCCCAGCACCCTCCGCGTGCGGTCCCCTTTCCATGCCACCATGCGGGCATTCTTCCTGCTACGCCAGGGCCAGCAGTCCAGGCCAGCCGGGACCTTCTGCCTACTGGGTGTCTGCATGCACTGCCGCCCAGCGGGGAACCTGGGGTGACCATGGAATCCGGGTCCGCGCACGCCAGGACCGCAGCCGGCTGGATATTCCTCCCGGCTACTGCCGGCCTGGCCAGCTACTGACGATGCGCGGCCGGGGAATATGAACAGCGTGGCTGGTCAGGGGCACCGCACGGTTCCGCACACGGCTGATCTGCGGGTCGAGGCGTGGGCGCCGACCCGCGAAGGCTGCCTGGCCGAGACGGTACGCGGCCTGGTGAGCAGTTTCGCGAACGCGGCAGGGTGCCGCACCGCACCGCACAACCAAGCGGCACATGACCACCGGCTCCGCAGACGATCTGCTGGCAGCTGTGGGTTGATGAAGTTATCTACTGGCGAGAACCCGGTCCCGGTGACGCGACGGCAGGCCGGCGATGGCGGAGTTGATCTTGCCCTGTCGCTGGCGGACGTCATCGCAGTGGAGATCATCGGCGCGGCGCCGGAGGCAGCTTCGCTGCATGAGCTGCGGTGCGCACCAGACCCGTCAGGCCAGTGGTCGTGCGGCGTGACGATCGACGTGCAGGACACGGGCTGCTGAGCTGTCCCTCCGGCCCGCCGCCGGCTAGCCCCTGACGACGCCGAGCGGCACCAGCCTGGCCACCTTGCGCCACAGCCCGGCACCCTCCGCGGCCGCCACCACCTGGGTCACGTCCTTCTACGCCGTCGAGGTCTCCTCGGCGAGCTCACGCGATGACGCTCCACTACCGCGGCCTTCAAGCTGCCGCCTAAGCTGCGCGCCGACGACGGCGCGGGCCGCCTGGTGGCGGTTCATCACCCGGCCCGCGCCGTCACAAGCTCGGATCCGGGCCGGCTTGTCAGGCGACCGAATGGGTACGGGGTATGAGGTGCCCGGCGAACCAGTCACGCGCCAGCTCCGCGGCGGCGGTGAGAGTGCCTGGCTCCTCGAACAAGTGGGTGGCGCCGGGCACCACGGCCAGCTCGTTCTCGCAGCGCAACTGGGCCTGGGCCTGGCGGTTGAGGCCGAGCACGACATCGTCACGGCCGCCGACGATGAGCAGGGTGGGCGCCCGGACGGACCCCAGGCGTGGGCTGGCCAGGTCGGGGCGACCGCCGCGGGACACCACGGCTGCAATGTCGGCGCCGGGTTCGGCGGCGGCCCCCAGCGCGGCGGCAGCACCGGTGCTGGCGCCGAAGTAGCCGACGGGCAGGCCGGCCGCTCCCGGCTGATCGCGCAGCCACCTGGTGACGCAAGTGAGGCGGCGGGCCAGCAGTTCAATGTCGAACACGTTGGCCCGGTCAGCTTCCTCGTCAGGGGTGAGCAGGTCGAACAGGAGCGTGCCCAGGGCCGCCTGGTTCAGCACGGCAGCCACGTAGCGGTTGCGCGGGCTGTGCCGGCTGCTGCCGCTGCCGTGGGCGAACACCACGACCCCCGGCGCCTGGCCGGGCACGGTCAGGTGCCCAGCCAGGCGGACCGCCCCCGCACCGACCTCGACCTCTGCATCCCAGGCGGGAGGGTCATCCGCCGACGCGGCAGCGGGGTCCGCTGCCGAAACGGGCAGGGCGGCGTGCTCCAGGCAATCTGTCACCTCGTCGTCGGTCGTCTGGGCGAAGTCAGCGTAGAACTGCCCGATGGCGAAGAACGATTGTGGGGTTGCCACGCAGATCAGCTCGTCAGCGACGTCCCCCAGCCGCACCTGCCACCCCGGCGGGGCCACAGGCACGGCCAGCACTACCCGCGCCGCGCCCTGCGCCCGGGCGACCTGACAGGCGGCACGGGCGGTCGACCCGGTGGCGATCCCATCATCGACCACCACCACAGAGCAGCCGTCAAGCGGCTGACGCGGCCGGCCGCGCCGGTAGGCAGACGCGCGGCGCTCCAGCTCGGCTCGTTCCCGTGCCTCCACCGTGGCCAGCTCATCCCCTGAGATCCCGCCGCGCTGGATGACCTCCTGGTTGAGGACGCGCACCCCGCCCTCACCGATGGCCCCCATGCCCAGCTCAGGCTGGAACGGCACCCCGAGCTTGCGGACCACGATGACATCCAGCGGCGCGCCGAGTGCCCGGGCGACCTCGAAGGCTACCGGGACGCCACCGCGTGGCAGGCCAAGCACCACAACACGCTGCCCGCGCAGGTGCTGCAGCCTCGCAGCCAGCCGCCGCCCCGCATCCCGGCGATCAGCGAAACCCATGACACAACCCTCCCCC
>DATCFY010000003.1:0-10017 GCA_036509255.1 Streptosporangiaceae bacterium | reverse complement strand
CGGCGGCGGGCCCGGGGGCCGGGTCAGGGCCCGCGGGGTCGAGCGGCTCGGCCAGCGCGGCCAGCCGCTGCAACCCCTCGGCGAGCGTCTCCTCCGCCATGGCGTAGCGGGCCAGCGCCAGCAGGACACCCGCCCCGGCCTGCTCCCCATCTTCGTGCCCGTCCGGCCCGTCCTCGTCCGGGAACTCACCCTCAGCCAGGTCCTCAGGCTCGCCAGGGTCCGCCTCGCCGGGGTCCGCCTCGAACGGCAGCACGCCGCCCTCATCCACCGCGGCGGCGATGGCCGCCGCCGGATCCTCGATGCGGAACCGGGCCAGGGCGCCGGCGATGACCCCGGCGGGCACAGCGGTGTGGCCGTCCCGCGCCGCCCGGGCCAGCAGATAGCTGACCAGCGCCCGGCCGCGCCGCTCATCCTGCGGGCCGGCCTGCCCGCGCAGCAGCTTCCGGGCGAACCAGTCCGCCTGATCCGGCCGGATCTGGGGGAGCGCCAGCAGGCGCCACGGGTCCTGCCGGAGCTGGTCCTCGGCGGTACGGCCCAGGATGGCCATGGCAGGCCCGGCGAACCGGGCTGGCACCTGGCAGGCGGCCAGCAATAGCGCGGCGTCGTAGCAGGGCCGGGCGTCATGAAACGCGGCCGTCAGCCATTCAGCGCGCTCACGGCTCACTCCGTCGATGAGCGCCAGGCGGTCCGCGGTGACCAAGGCCGGCCCGGTAATGCCTGCGCCCGCCAGCTGGCCGGCCAGCTTCCGGCCCAGCCCGGGCCACAGCCCAGCCGCACAGAACTCACCGAATACATCGGGAAAATCGTCGGGCACCGGCGTGCCGCCCACTTCAGTTGCCACGGACATCGGAAGCCAGCCTAGCGGGAGGCTCCGACAATGCCCCGCAGCGAAACAGGGCCGGGCCGTGAATAGGATCCGGCGCCGAACAAAACGGTCCCGGGCATGACAAACTGCGGGATTGGCGCAGACCCGTTTGCCCGTACCTGCGATGTGGTTTCCATGGCTTGTGCCGGTGGCTGCCCTCCCTGATACTCAGGACCATGGAAGGGAACCCGGGCGGTGGCGCGCCTGCGGACCGTCCTGAACCGCCGCGCCACCGATGGCGGCCAGCTGACCGAGTCCGCGCGTCTGACGCCGACCGTGAGGCGGTGATCAGCCAGCTCAGCGAGCGGTACGCCGAGGGGCGGCTGACCCACGACACGCTGGACCACCGGCTGGAAGCAGCGCTGAAGGCCCGCTATCAGCATGATCTTGCGAACGTGGTGGCTGACCTGCCGGCCCGGCGCCGGCTGAGCAGCACCGCGGCGGCCTGCTGGCATCGCGGCTGGACCACGCTGGCCGGCGTGATGGCGGGCGCCTCGCGCCCGGTTCCTGCCCGCATGCTGGCCTTCCCGCCCGGCGGGCAGAGCCGTTTCACCATCGGCCGGGACGCGGGCTGCGACATGGTGCTGCCTGACCCGACCATCTCCCGGTGGCATGCCGGGCTCAAGCGCGAGGCCAGCGGCTGGATGCTGGATGACCTGGGATCCACCAACGGCACCAGGCTCAATGGCTGGCGCGTCAGGGCGTGGGTGCCGGTGCGGGACGGTGATCTGGTCAGCTTCGGCGCGGCCACCTACGTGTTCGGGCGGCCCGGCAGCAGCCGGGGTCTGTCCCAGGCGGGCGGCCAGACCAGCGGGTAAGGATCCGGTCGCGGGCCGCGAGCCCAAGGTGCCACGTTTATCCACCACCGCCGCCGACCCTTTAGAGTCATGGCGTGACATTGGTTTTGCTGGTGCGGCATGGGCTGACGGCGGGGACGGGAACTGTCCTCACCGGGCGGACGCCGGGCATCCCGCTGGACGACCGTGGCCGGGCTCAGGCCGGGGCACTGGCCGCCCGGCTGGCTGACGTGCCCCTGGACGCGATCATCAGCAGCCCGCTGGACCGCTGCCGGGAAACCGCGGACGCGATCGCCGCGGCGCGGGACGGCGCCCCCCTCGCGGTCCAGGAGGATGACCAGTTCGCCGAGGTCAAGTACGGCGACTGGACCGGCCAGCCGCTCAAGCGGCTGGCCAAGGAGCCGCTCTGGCGGGTGGTACAGGCGCACCCCAGCGCGGTGCGGTTCCCCGGGAAGGACGCCGAGTCCATGCCCGAGGTGCAGCACCGCGCGGTCAACGCGGTCCGGGAATGGAACGCCAGACTCGGCAAGGACGCGGTTTACGTAATCTGCTCGCACGGGGACGTGATCAAAGCGGTCATCGCGGACAGCCTCGGCCTGCATCTGGACCTGAGCCAGCGGATCCAGGTCGATCCGTGCTCGCTCAGCGTTATCCGGTACACCCCGCTTCGGCCTTTCCTGGTACGAATGAATGACACTGGCCGCGCCGCCGCCGGGCTGGCCAGGCCTCATGACGGCGGGGCGGGTACGCAGAAGGCGGCCGCAAATGGCGGACCGCCACAGCAGGCGGCCGCTGAGGCAGCGTCCCGGCTCCCATTCGGTGAGGGTGACGCGGCCATCGGCGGGGGAGCGGGAGGATAAGGATCATGCCGGTCTACTCCTACGACCCGCCGGACCGTTTCGTCGCCGGCACGGTCGGTCAACCCGGGGAGCGCACGTTCTATCTGCAGGCCAGCTCCAGCGGCCGGGTGACCAGCGTGGCCCTGGAGAAATTCCAGGTCAGCCTGCTCGCCGAGCGGCTTGAGGAACTGCTCGACGAGGTGCTCCGCCGGACCGGCGGCCTCACCTCCGTGCCCGCCGCCACCCCCTCAGACCTGGCTGACGACGAGCCGCTCGACCTGCCGCTGATGGAAGACTTCCGGGTCGGCGCGATCGCCCTGGCCTGGGACGGCGAAGACGAGCGGGTGGTAATCGAGGCTCAGGAGGAGTCTGAGACCCCGGTCGAGCCGCTGGCCGAAGACATCCCCGAGAGCGGGCCGGGAGTGCTCCGCGTCCGCATTACCGCGGCCTCGGCGCGGGCCTTTTCCCAGCGGGCGCTGCGCATCCTGGGGCAGGGACGCCCTCCCTGCCCGCTCTGCGGCCTGCCCCTCGACACCGAGGGGCACATCTGCCCGCGCCAGAATGGCCACCGGGCCGCCGATGGCTGAAAAGCCACCCGCCCGCCGGCTGTCCCGCCCGCGCCCCCCGCGCCGCCCCAAGCAGCCATCCGATGACCACGCGGCCGCACTCGAACTGCTCCGCGAGGGTGAGCTGGAGATCGAGGGACGGCTGATCGTTGCCTCGAACGCCACGCTGTACTGCACCATCCGCCGCGGTTCCACCGAATCGGCCTGCGTGTACAAGCCGATCGCGGGGGAGCGGCCGCTCTGGGATTTCCCCCATGGCACGCTGGCCGGCCGGGAAGTGGCCGCGTACGCGGTGTCCCGGGCCGCGGGATGGAACCTCGTCCCGCCGACCGTCTACCGGGACGGCCCGTTCGGCCCGGGCATGTGCCAGCTGTGGATCGAGCCGGACGCCGGCGTGGACCTGGTGGCCCTGTCCCGGCGCTCGGATCACCAGATGCTCCGGGACATGGCCGTGTTCGACACCGTGGTCAACAACGCGGACCGCAAGATCGGCCATCTGCTGCCGGTGGACGCGGAACGGCTCTACGGATGTGACCACGGCGTGTGCTTCGGCGAGGAGTACAAGCTACGCACGGTGCTCTGGCAGTGGCGCGGCCGGAAACTGCCCTTGCGGGCCCTCGAAACCCTGGCCAAGCTGAAGGGCGAACTGGAGAGCGGGCCGCTCGCCGACGAACTGCCGGAGCGGCTGTCCGCCAGCGAGGTTCAGGCCACCGGGCAGCGGGTGGACCTGCTGCTCGAAGAGCGGGTCCACCCCTACCCACCCGAGGACTGGCCCGCCGTCCCCTGGCCGCCCTACTAGGCTCTGCTGGCCCGGGGGACAACCCCCCCGAAGCCCCCCGCGCTTGTGCGCAGCGCTTGCCTAGCGGCCGGGTTCGCCGGGGTGGCGGCGACGGCGGAGGTAACGCTCGAACTCCCGGGCGATCGCGTCGCCGCTCGCCTCCGGCAGGTCGGTCGCGTCCTTGGCCTCCTCGAGCGTCCGGACGTAGTCCGCGACCTCGGTGTCCTGCTCCGCCAGCTCGTCGACCCCGCGTTCCCAGGCCCGGGCCTCCTGGGGCAGGTCGCCCAGCGGGAGCGACACGTCCAGGACGTCCTCGACCCCCCGGAGCAGGGCCAGGGTCGCCTTGGGGCTGGGCGGCTGGGCCACGTAATGCGGCACGGACGCCCACAGCGACACCGTCGCGATACCCGCCTGCGAGCAGGCGTGCTGGAGCACCCCGACGATCCCCGTGGGGCCCTTGTACTCGACCGGCTCGACGTGCAGGTCGCTGGCCAGGGCGGGGTCGGACGCCGCGGCAGCCACCGGTACCGGCCGGGTATGCGGGGAGTCCGCGAGCAGCGCCCCCAGCAGCACGACGGTCTCAGCACCCAGGTCGGCGAAGGACTGCACCAGCTCATTGCTGAAGCCCCGCCAGCGCATGTTGGGCTCGATCCCGTGGACCAGGATGATGTCCCGGCCCAGGCCCTCCGGGGTGGCCACGGACAGCCGGGTGGTCGGCCAGACGAGCCGCTCCGTGCGGCCCTCCGAGACCTCCATCACCGGCCGGGTCACCTGGAAGTCGTAGAAGTCCTCCGGATCGATGGCGCCGATCTGGGTGGCCTCCCAGGCCAGGCCCAGATGATCGACCACCCCGCTGGCGGCCTCTCCAGCGTCGTTCCAGCCCTCGAAGGCAGCAATGATCGCTGGCGAGGAGAGCTCACGGTCGCTGTTCAGCTCGATCACCCACCACCTCCTTCGGGCGCCGCCGCTCACCCGGATGACTCCAGATTACGTGTACCTCGGTGATCGCTGCGTGACCCGGGGTCGGTGCCGTTGATCCGGCTCAGCCGCCCCCAGGACACGTCGCCCTAGAATAGGGGGCCTATGACGAACACTGCCCGCCAGGCCCCGGAGGCCAGGCCGGAACTCGGTGCCGTCCTCGGGGACCGGGTGGTGGTGGCCGACGGGGCAATGGGGACAATGCTCCAGGCCAGTGACGCCACGCTCGAAGATTTCGACGGTCACGAGGGATGCAACGAAATCCTCAACGTGACCCGGCCAGACATCGTCCGCGCCGTGCACGAGGGCTACCTCGAAGCGGGCGTGGACTGTGTCACCACCAACACGTTCGGGGCAAACCTCAGCAATCTGGGCGAATACGGGCTGTCTGCGCGGATCGCGGAGCTGTCCGCGGCCGGGGCCAGGATCGCCCGGGAAGCAGCCGACCAGTGGTCCGCGCCCGGGCGGCCGCGCTGGGTGCTCGGCTCCATCGGGCCGGGCACCAAGCTGCCGACCCTCGGCCACGCCCGGTTCGCTGAGCTACGCGACGCCTACCAGCTCGGCGCGGCCGGGCTGATCGCGGGCGGCGCCGATGCGATCATCATCGAGACCAGCCAGGACCTGCTTCAGGCCAAGGCCGCGATCATCGGCGCGCGGCGGGCCATGACCGCGGCGGTCACGCAGCTCCCGCTCATCGCCCAGGTGACCATCGAGACCACCGGCGCGATGCTGCTCGGCACGGAGATCGGCGCCGCGCTCACCGCCCTGGAGCCGCTGGGCATCAGCCTGATCGGGCTGAACTGCGCCACCGGGCCCGGCGAGATGAGCGAGCACCTCCGCTACCTGGCCGGGCACTCGCGCATCCCGCTGTCCTGCATGCCGAACGCGGGGCTGCCGGTGCTGGCCTCGGACGGCGCCCGGTACCCGCTGAGCCCAGCCCAGCTGGCCGACGCGCACGCCATGTTCACCGAGCAGTTCGGGCTGGCCCTGGTCGGCGGCTGCTGCGGCACCACGCCCGAGCACCTGGCCGCCGTGGTGGAGCGGCTGCAGGGGCGGCCGGTGGCGCCACGCAGGCCCAGGCCCGAGCCGGGGGTGGCCTCGCTCTACCAGCACGTGCCATTCCGGCAGGACACATCGTTCCTGGCCATCGGCGAGCGGACCAACGCCAACGGCTCGAGGGCGTTCCGGGAAGCGCTCATCGGCGGCCGCTACGACGACTGTGTGGAGATCGCCCGGGCCCAAACCCGGGACGGTGCGCACCTGCTCGACCTGTGCATCGACTACGTCGGCCGGGACGGCCCGGCCGACATGACCGAGGTGGCTGGCCGGCTGGCGACCGCGGCCACGCTGCCGCTGGTGATCGATTCCACCGAGCCGGACGTGATCCAGACCGGGCTGGAGCTGCTGGCCGGCCGCGCGGTGGTCAACTCGGTCAACTACGAGGACGGCGACGGCCCGGACTCGCGGCTGGCGAAAGTCATGCCCCTGGTCGCCGAGCATGGCGCTGCGGTGATCGCGCTGACCATTGACGAGCAGGGCCAGGCCCGCACCGCCGAGTGGAAGCTGGCGGTGGCCACCCGGCTGATCGAGGACCTGACCGGAAACTGGGGCATTCGCCTGTCCGACATCATCGTGGACTGCCTCACGTTCCCGATCGCCACCGGCCAGGAGGAGACCCGGCGCGACGCGATCGAGACGATCGAGGCCATCCGCCAGCTCAAGCAGCGCTATCCGGAGGTGC
Source organism: Streptosporangiaceae bacterium (assembly GCA_036509255.1). Classification (GTDB taxonomy): domain Bacteria; phylum Actinomycetota; class Actinomycetes; order Streptosporangiales; family Streptosporangiaceae; genus RYN-230. Next base: position 3,453 of record DATCFY010000003.1, on the reverse strand, counting down.
AGACCACGCTGGGCGTGTCCAACGTCTCGTTCGGGCTGAATCCCGCGGCGCGCGCCGTGCTCAACTCGGTGTTCCTGGACGAGTGCGTGCGGGCCGGGCTGGACTCCGCGATCGTGCACGCGTCCAGGATCATGCCGATCGCCCGCATCCCCGGCGAGCAGTTGCAGGTCGCGCTAGATCTGGTCTACGACCGCCGCCGGGCGGGTTACGACCCGCTGGCCCGGCTCCTCGAGCTGTTCGAGGGGGTGGACGCGGCCGCGGTCAAGGCCAGCCGGGCCGCGGAGCTGGCCGGGCTGCCGCTCTGGGAACGGCTCAAACGGCGGATCATCGACGGCGAGCGGGGCGGCCTCGAGGCCGACCTGGACGAGGCACTGGCCCAGCGGCCCGCCCTGGAGATCGTCAACGACGTCCTGCTAGACGGGATGAAGACGGTCGGCGAACTGTTCGGCACCGGGCAGATGCAGCTGCCCTTCGTACTCCAGTCGGCCGAGATCATGAAGCTCGCGGTCGGCTACCTCGAGCCGCACATGGAACGGTCCGGTGAGGAAGGCAAGGGCCGGATCGTGCTGGCCACGGTCAAGGGCGATGTGCACGACATCGGCAAGAACCTGGTTGACATCATCCTGACCAACAACGGCTACGACGTGGTCAACATCGGCATCAAGCAGCCGGTCTCGGCCATCGTGGACGCCGCGGATGAGCACGACGCCGATGTGGTGGGCATGTCCGGCCTGCTGGTCAAGTCCACCGTGGTGATGCGGGACAACCTGGCCGAGCTGAACAGCCGGAGCCTGGCCCGCCGGTGGCCCGTGCTGCTCGGCGGCGCCGCGCTCACCCGGGCCTACGTGGAACAGGACCTGGCCTCGCTGTTCGACGGTGAGGTGCGGTACGCCCGCGACGCCTTCGAGGGGCTCCGGCTGATGGATGCCTTCATGGCGGTCAAGCGGGGCGAGGCCGGGGCCCAGCTGCCGCCGGTGCGCGAGCGCCGGGTCCGCTCCGGGGCGCGTCTTCAGGTCACCGAGCCGGACGAGATGCCCGCCCGGTCGGACGTGGCCACCGATACCCCGGTGCCCGCCCCGCCGTTCTTCGGCGACCGGATCGTGAAGGGCATCCCGCTGGCCGAGTACGGGGCGTTCCTCGACGAGCGCGCCACGTTCATGGGCCAGTGGGGCCTCAAGCCCGGGCGCGGCCCGGATGGCCCGTCCTACGCGGAGCTCGTTGCGACAGAAGGACGGCCACGGCTGCGGATGTGGCTGGACCGGGTGCAAAGCGAGGGGCTGCTGCAGGCCGGGGTGGTCTACGGCTACTTCCGGGCGGTCAGCGACGGCAACGACCTGGTCATCACCGGCGACGACGGGACCGAGCGGGAGCGCTTCACGTTCCCGCGGCAGCGCCACGACCGGCATCTGTGCCTGGCCGACTTCTTCCGCCCGGCCGACTCCGGCGACACCGACGTGGTCAGTTTCCAGCTGGTCACCGTGGGCCCCGCGATCAGCCGGGCCACCGCGGACCTGTTCGCGAAGAACGCCTACCGCGAGTACCTGGAGCTGCACGGGCTCTCCGTCCAGCTGACCGAGGCACTCGCGGAGTACTGGCACGGCCGGATCCGTGAGGAAACCGGCCTCGCCGGGTACGACCCGGCTGACCTGGACGGCATCCTGAAGGTCGGCTACCGCGGCTGCCGGTACTCGTTCGGGTACCCGGCCTGCCCGGACCTGGAAGACCGGGCCAAGGTCATGCGCCTCCTACGCCCCGAGCGAATCGGGGTCGCCCTGTCGGAGGAGTTCCAGCTGGAGCCCGAGCAGTCCACCGACGCCCTGATCACGTTCCATCCGGAAGCGAGATATTTTTCCGCATGACGATGCAGGCCAACCTGACGCTGCAGGCGGCTGTGGTTCGAGGCCGAGGCCGCGATCATGGCCCGGTTGGGCAGCCCTGGGGCCCGGCCGACCAGCAGCATCTCATCGGCGGCTCGCTGGCCCGGTCCACGGCGTACATGCAGGCAAAGGCCGCGCAGCCCGCGCCCCGGGAGGTCATCGGGCTGTGGCTCGTGCAGGGCATGGCGGACCTGGTCCGGGCCCGCGGCGTGCAGGTGATGCCGGGCGCGCTCGAGCTGCTCGCCGAAGTGAAGGCGGCCGGCCTGCCGCACGCCTTCGTCACCTCCGCCGTACCTGCCGGCGGGCCGCCACCCTGCTGGGGGTGCCGCCGGGACGCAGCGTCGCGCTGGAGGACTCACCGACCGGAATCACCTCCGCACACGCCGCCGGCTGCGCGGTGGTCGCGGTGCCCAGCGTGCCGCCGCCACCGCGACTCGCCCGGCTGACCGTCCCGTCGCTGCGCATGGTCGATCTCGCTACCCTGCAGGAGGTTGCGTCCGGGCGCGCCCCCGGTGACCCATGACGGTGCCATGTTGATTCGGTCACAATCCAGGCACGACAGTGCCGTTTCACTGGCGCGGACCAGGCAAAACGGTAGATCCTCCCGGTAGGGGCCCTGGTAACCGGCTTCCGCACGGCGTTATGCCGCGACGGCCGGATAATTTTCCCGTCACAAGCAGCAGGGGAGCGCCGCCCAATGGCAGCACCGCTTGACGTGCCCGTCTCCGGCGACGCCGCTCCGGAGAACGTGCTCGCCGGGGTCAGCGGTAAAGCTATTGAGGGCCGGTCACTCGGCCAGATCGCCTGGATGCGGCTGCGCCGCGACAAGGTAGCCATGGCCGGCGGCGGGATCGTGGTCTTCCTCATCCTCGTCGCGATCATCGGCCCGCACCTGGTGCAGAACCCGGACGTCTACCACGCCAACCTGATCAATCCGACGTTCAGCAGGCCGAACGGACCGTTCGGGGGGATCAGTCTCGCGCATCCGCTCGGAGTTGAGCCGGTGACCGGTCGTGATGTGCTGAGCCGGGTCGTCAACGGAGCCCAGGTCTCGCTGCTCATCGCGTTCCTGGCCACCGCGCTCGCCGTGGGCATCGGGGTCGTTATGGGCATCATCGCCGGGTACTTCGGCGGCTGGGTGGACGCGGTGATCGCCCGGTCCATGGACGTCTTCCTGGCCTTCCCGCTGCTGGTGTTCGCGATCGCGCTGGTCGGCGTCATCCCGTCGTCCGCGTTCGGCCTGTCCGGCAACTCGCTGCGGATCGGCCTGCTGGTCTTCGTGATCGGATTCTTCGCTTGGCCCTACATGGGCCGGATCATCCGCGGCCAGACCCTGTCCCTGCGGGAACGGGAATTCGTGGACGCCGCCCGGAGCATCGGCGCGCGCGGTCCTTACATCCTGTTCCGCGAGCTGCTGCCCAACCTGGTGGCGCCGATCCTGGTCTACTCCACGCTGCTGATCCCGACCAACATCCTGTTCGAGGCCGCGCTGTCGTATCTGGGAGTGGGTATCATCCCGCCCACGCCCAGCTGGGGCGGGATGCTGTCGGACGCGGTCACGAACGGCTACTACTCG
>DATCFY010000002.1:0-42988 GCA_036509255.1 Streptosporangiaceae bacterium | reverse complement strand
GGCGATCCAGCCGCCGATCGAGTTCCCGGCCACCGTGACGCCGTCCAGGCCGAGCTGGTCCAGCAGGGCGGCGTAGACCGCGGCGAGGCCGCCGACCGTGTGCAGGGCCTCGGGGCGGGGGGTGCCGCCGAACCCGGGATGGATGGGGTTGAGCACCCGGAGGTGCCCGGAGCTGGCGAGCCGCTCGCCGAAGCGCCCGGTCGTGTCCGGGCCGCCGCCCCCGTGCAGCAGCAGGAACGGCAGGCCCTTGCCGTGTTCGTCGACCGTGACCTCAACGGGGCCGATGCCGTTCACGGTCACGGTGTAGGTGGTGGCGGTCATGGTGTCTCCTCGGTTTCCGAGAGGGGCCGGTGCTGGGCGAAATCGGTGGCGGGAACCGTGGCGTACCGGCTCATCACCGTGATGGTTGCTTCGGGGGTGAGGTCCTGGCCGTCGGCGATCATGTCCCGCAGGTCCCTGAAGTACTGCACGTAGAGATCGGGCGTGAAGGTGTTCAGCAGCACGGCAGGCTCGTCGCCCGGGTTGGCGAACGTGTGCGGGGCACCCGGCGGGATCATCACGAGCGTGCCCGCCGGTGCCTCGTAGGTCGTTTCCGCAACCGTGAAGTGCGCCGTGCCCGAGACGACGTAAAAACCCTCATCGTGCCGGGCGTGCCGGTGCTGGGGCGGCCCCTCGGTGTGCGGGGCGATCGTGATCTCGCCCATGCCGAGCCGGTGCCCGGTGCTGCGCCCGTCCTCGAGGATGCGCATCTGGGTGGCGCCGAGGCGGATCACCTCGCCGTTCGCCGGTCCGACTACTGAGACCCCGGTCATCTGCTTCCCCGTTCGCGAGAGTGAACTTTCATAAATATAGCCAACCGTCATCTGTAATGCAAGCTCGCTATCATGAAGGGGGTTAACTAGCATGTGGGCGGGGGAGGAGCCGATGATGATCGTGGACGACACCGGCCGGGCCAATCAGAAGAAGCGCACCCGGATGGCGATCGTGGAGGCCTGCCGTGAGGTCATCCGCTCGGGCTCACCGCTGACCATGCCGGAAGTCGCCCGGGTCGCGCTCGTCTCGGAGGCGACGGCCTATCGCTACTTCCCTGACCTGCCCGCCCTGCTGAGCTACGCGTTCCCGGGGCTGTGGCCTGCCCCGGCCGAAGCGCTTGCCCCGGTCGCGGACTCCACCGATCCCGTCGGGCGGGTCGCGTTCGCGTGCGGCTTCCTGCTCCGCGGCGTGCTCGCCTACCAGGGAGCAGTCCGGGCCATGATCGCGGCCACCATTACCCGCCCCGAGCTGGCCGGCACCCGCCCGGGTCTGCGCTTCGGGCTGATCGATGAGGCCCTTGCGCCGCTGAGCGACACGCTAATGGTCGCGGACCCTGCGGGACTGGCCCAGCTGAAAGACGACCTGGCCGCGGTGGTCAGCGCGGAAGCTCTCTTCGTCCTGACCGACCTGGCCGGGCTCACCCCGGACGACGCTATCGCCAGCCTGATCCGGACCGCGACGACCATCACCGCGGCGGCTCTCCAGCAGGCCTAGCCTGGGACTGTCCGGGATGAGCTCCCGCGGGATTCCGCGCCATACCTCCCACTGGCCGGCCGGGCACGCCGGCCGGGGGGCAGGCCGGGCCGGCTTCGGGCCGACCCGGAGATAACGCTGCTGCGCCGGGACGGCTCGCGCGCCGAGGGCCGCGGCGATCAGCACCCCGGAGCCCATCACCACGAAGAACGCCGGGTAGAGATAGAGCAGCCGGGGCGCGTCCCCCCCGAGGGCCGGCAGGTCCAGCAGGCCGGCCAGGATGAACGCCTGCCAGGTCAGGGGGGTCTCGGCGGCGGGATGCCGGTAGGCGCCGACCATGACCAGGACCATGGCTGCGCCCTCAACGGACAGGACGAGGCACATGGCCAGCCCCGGCGCGTGCGCGAACGGCCACAGGGCCATGGTGGCCACCGCGCCACCGAGCAGCACCCAGCGGACGGCGCCGAATCGCCACCCGCCACGAGCCGCCAGCACGGCCATTACCGTGGCCGTGCCGCCCAGCTGCAGTGCGGCCAGGCACAGCGCCCCCCAGGGGGGATGCTGGGCGATCTGCGCGGCCAGCAGGACGCTGTACTCCACCGTCCAGATCAGCCAGGCCGCCGGGTCAGGGTCGCTGGTCCGCCGCCAGGCGTCCCGCAGGTACGGGACATAGCCGGCCAGGCCGGTCAGCCCGGCCAGGAGGCCCCACATCGCGGGGGACAGGAGGTGTCTCACCGGCCGTCGCTTGGCCGCGCGTGCACCCGCATGAGAGGCGCCCTTCGTTGGCTGGCGGCCAGCGGTGCCCGCGGCCGGAACTGCGCTCCCAGCGTGCGCTGGCCACCCGGGCGGGCAGCTTGCAGCCGCCCTGATGCCTCTCTTGCCGTGCAGGTCACAGCCCAGACGGGCGTGTCAGGGGCCGGCCCACGGCCCAGCCGGGCGTGTTACGGACGGCCCCGGCGTTGCGGGCAGGCCTGCGATACCCGGGCGCCGCGTAGCCTACGCAGTGCCGCTGAAGGCGGGATCGATGGCCTCGATGCGTATCCGCGCCGACTCGGCCTCGGGCACGCCGAGGCGCTCGAAGATGTCCAGCGCCTGCCGCAGGGCGATCCGCGCGGCCTCCGGGCGCCGGGTGCTGAGCGTTGTTTCCGCGATTCCCTCGAGGACCTTGGCTTCCTCGTAGGGATCCACGATCTCCCGGGACAGCCGCAGCGCGGTCTGGTAATTCTCGAAAGCCTCGCCGTAGCGGCCGGATCCGCGCTGCACACCGGCTATCCCGCGAAGGGCGGTCACCTGCTGGGACGGGTTTCCGATCTCCTCGGCGATCGTTCGTGCCTTCTCATGGCAGACCAGCGCCTCGTCGTAGCGCTCCGCGTTCTGGTACAGGGTGCCTATGTCGTTGAGGACATCGGCTTCATGGGGGAGATCGCCGATCTCATGGTAGATGACGAGGGCGCGCCCGTAAGCATTGAGCCCTTCTTCGTAACTGCCCTTGTAATGGTAGACGGCGCCGATGTTGTGATACAGGATCGCCTCGTTCTGCGCCCCGCCTATCTGGGTGAATATCTCCAGTGACTTCTGGTATCCCTCGAGTGCGTCCCGGTGATAGCCGAGATACAGCTGCATCCGGCCCAGATTATTCAGCGTCTTCGCCTCGCCGCGCCTGTCGCCGACCCCACGGTAGACCGAGAGTGCCTCATGCAGATGCTGCAGTGCGTCGGGATAACGCCCGAGATGCCAGGAGGTGAGCCCGGAGTGGCTCAGCGTGTTGGCCACGCCATGCTGGTCCCCCGCGTGGCCGTAGAGAATCCTGGCTTCGTGGAAATAGGCGAGGGCCTCACCGGAACGTCCCGCGCGCTGATGGGCCATGCCGAGCTGGTCGAGGGCCTCCGCCTCGCCTCGCCGGTCGGTAAGGGAGCGGTAGATCGCGGCGGCGTCCTCGGCCAGGGGCAGGGCTGCCTCATGGCGGCCCGTCTGCTGACTCACCTCGGACAGTTCCAGTGACGCCCGGGCGGCGCGGGCTGGGTCAGCGAGGTCCCGGCTGGCTTGCAGGGCGATGGTGTGGGCGGCGATAGCCTCGTCCCAGTAGGCCCTGACTTCCATGAAGCCCGCGAGGGCGTGGGTGAGATCGGCGCACTTGTCCTTCCACTCGTGCCGGCCCGCGTAGCGCGCCGCTTGCAGGATGTTGCGCCACTCCGATTCCAGCCAGCCCGCCGCGTCTTCCCGGGTGCTCAGGGCGGCACCCGCGGCCGCCGGATGAGGGCCCGCTTCCGGATTCCGGCGGCGGAACGGGTGCAGGAACAGGTCAGCCTCATCGGCGGTGCGCTGGTAGTAGTCAAGCAGCCTGCCGACGGCCTGCCGCTGCTCAGAGCGGGAATCCTCGCGTGCCGCGCGCATGGCGGCGTATCCGCGGATGAGGTCGTGGAAACGGAACTGGCCGGCCGGGGCCCGGGTCAGCAGGTGATGGTCGAGCAGGGCGGACAGGGCCTCTTCCGCTTCGGGGAGGGTGCCTCCGCCTAGCGCGGCCGCGGCCTGCAGGCTGATGTGAGCGCACGGGCTCACGCCCAGCTGCCGGAAGAACCGCTGGTGACCGGGTTCCAGGGACCGGTAGGCGAGGTCGAAGGCCGACATGACCTCCGGGCTGGCTGAGCCGGCGTCACCCGAGCGGGCGGGGGACTGCGAGAGTTCCTCGACCAGCTCGCCGAGCCGGGGCGGATAGTCCTGCGCGAGGCGGCCCGCGGCGAGCTGGATCGCGAGCGGCAGCCGCCCGCACAGCCGTACGGCCATGGCGGCCTCCCCCTCGTCGTGGGCAGTGGCGGGCCCCGCGACCTTCTGGAATAGCGTGATCGCGTCGTCCACCGGCAGCGCGTCCAGGGTCAGCTCCCGGGCACCCTCCAGGCCGGGGAACGTGCGCCGGGTGGTGATCAGGATCAGGCACCGGCCTGCCGCGGGCAGGAGCGGGCCGATCTGGTCGTGCTGGCCGGCGTCGTCCAGGATCACGATGGCCCGGCGGCGGCTGAGCTGCGCCCGCAAGAGCGCGGCGCGCTCACCGACGGCGTCGGGGATCTGGGTGGCCGGCGCGGTCAGCATCCGGAGCAGGCGGTGCAGCGCCTCGTCCGCACCGAGCGACGGGTGCCCCGGGTCGTGAGTATGGAGGTTGAGGTAGAACATCCCGTCCGGGTACCGCCCGGACACGGCGCGGGCCGCCTGGAGCGCCAGCGCGGTCTTCCCCACCCCGGCCATCCCCTCGATCACGTTGACCTGGGGGGTGTCCCCTTGCTCCCGGGTGAGCAGCTCGAGTTCCTCGCTGCGGCCCACGAATTCCGCCGTCTCGGGCGGAAGCGTGTCCGGATGAGACATCCGGCCCTGGCCCACGCTGGCGGGCCGCACGGCCAGCTGGGGATCGTGCCGCAGGATTCGCTGGTGCAGTTCGGACAGCAGCGGTCCCGGCTCCGTGCCCAGTTCCTCGTGCAGGCGGCCGCGGATTTCCCGGTAGAGGCTGAGGGCCTCACCCGGCCTGCCGCTTCCGTAGAGGGCCGTCATCTGCTGGGCCATGAACGCCTCATCCAGCGGGTACTGGGCCAGCAGATGACGTAGCTCGCCGACCACGTCGGCGTGCCGGCCGAGCTCCAGCTCGCACTCGATGCGCTTCAGGATGGCCGCCCGGCGTTCCTCTTCCAGGCTGTCACGCATCCGCGCCACCCAGTTGCCGCGGATCCCCGCGAACGCCTGGCCGCGCCACAGCCGGTCCGCTTCGCGCAGCAGCGCGGCGGCCCGCTCGGCGTCGCCGTTCGCGGTCAATGCGTCCGCCTGGCGGCGCAGGCGGCGGAACTGGTGCAGGTCGATCGCGTCCGGGTCCACATGCAGTTCGTAGCCGCTGTCGTGCCCCGTCAGCCGGACGCTCTCACCAATAGCCTGCCGGAGTGCCGCCCGGAGCCGCGTGATGTAGACCGAAAGGCTCTCCCGCGCCTTAGGCGGAGGATCCGTATCCCAGACCCGGTCAATGAGAACGTCCGTCGGCACTAATGTGCGCGGCGTCAGCGCGAGGATGGCCAGGACGCATCGCAACCTGGTCGATCCAAGATCACATTGCTGTCCAGCCGACCAAAGTTCAATCGGCCCGAGCACCCGAAATTCCATGATCGCCTTTGGTCCTTCTGGCAGCCCGCGGGATCAGTCCGCTGGCTGGCGACCGAAAGAGATGTAGTTGTAAACGTCCCATCGCGCTGATACCCCTTATGCGGTCTTCTCATGCGAATCCTGGAACAATTAGAAGGGGAGGGTAATGATCCGCGTCCCGCCTGAGTAGAGCGCTGCAAATTGCCGTGCATATTGCAGATGTCAACGGCTTATTGGGCCCAGAATGCCGCAATTCCCTGACGTGAGAGTGGAGCAATGCGGCGGGTGGGGCAGGGTGTACCTGCCTAGCGCCGAGTGACGGCCGGTACGGTGTGGACCCGCGTGGCGCATGACGCGTCCGGAGGGCGCCGCCGCCGGCCCGGCCTCTGGGGCAGGGCTTCCGGCCGCGGATGCGCCGGGACGTTGATCACGCCCCTGCCGGGGGCCCCTGTCATGCACCTGGGGTTATTGCCTGGATTACTCCGAATGGCATATCTGGTGACGGATTGAGGTGTAGTTTCGCACTCGCAGATGGCCCGATGTCTAAGTCACCAATAAGGGACATTCTACTATGAAGAATCATAGGTCGTTAAGGCACAGCATCCTGCAGGCTGGCGGGCTGGCAGGCGGTGCTCACCGCGCCCCGGCGAGAATCTCCCGCGGCCGGGCGATGCGCGGGATTCTCGTCCTGGCCTTCACCCTGGGTAGCATCGTCGCCCTCGTCCTGGCCCTGCCGGGGCACGTCAGCGAGACCCCGGCCCAGGCCAGCACACATCATCACGCGCTTAGTCCTGCTCACCCGGCAGGCCTGGACGCGGTGCTCAGCCATACCACGCCCAGGCCCTTTATGTGGTAGGTCCAGATCGCCTGATCTGACCCAGCCGCGTGGTGCGCTGCCCATTCCTGCTTGACCGCCAGGCCGGCATATCCAAACGTCATGCTTTCTCTTCTGGCATTGACTTTGGCCGCTCCGTGCCCGCGCATTCCGGCGAGGTTTGGTTATCCCGCCGGCGGACCAGTGTGATCCGGCGGGTCGGCCGGCCTGACCCGGGTCCCGCTGCCCGCTAGAGGGAATCCCAGTGCGGCGGCCGGTCCCGGTACAGGCGCTCGTCGTCGTCCGGCTCGGCCGGCTCGCCCCAGCCGGCGTCGGTATCTTCCCGGCTCTTCGCGGGCAGGACCGGCTCGTCGTCGGGGTCCACAGGGCCGGCGCTGGGCGGCGGCTTCGGCGTATCCATCAGCCTCATTCTACGAGAGAGCCGTCGTGCAGGCCGCGGGCCGCGTGGACGTCTTTCCCGTGCGCGCGGCGAGCGGGATGGGCTCGCTCGCCGCGGTGCCCGTCGTGAGGAACCGGCCCCCGTTGGTTCTGCTCGGCAGTGAGCCGGGGATACCGCTGCGGGCAGGTCCGGGCTAAGGTTGGCTCCCGTTGAAGCCCCCTACGCAGCAGTGGCCGGCATGGTCACCCGGAGAGGCCCGGTGGGATGAGCGGAGTGGCGCGATGACCGGAGCAGCCGAGTGGAATTCGTTCCGCACCGACGCGCCCGCGGGCATCACCACCGAGGTGATCACCTATCCCGGTGGCGGCGGGCAGGACATTCACGCCTATCTGGCCAGCCCGGTGTCCCAGGAGGCAGGGCCGGCGATCGTGGCCGTGCACCACCTGCCCGGCTGGGACGAGTTCTACCGGGAGTTCTGCGAACGGCTCGCGCGGCACGGGTTCACGGTCCTCTGCCCCGACCTTTACTGCCGCTTCGGCCACGGCACCCCCGACGATGTCGCGGCCACGGTCCGGTCCCGCGGCGGCGTACCTGACGACAGCGTGGTGGCCGACTGCGCCGCCGCGCTCCAGTGGCTGAAGGCCCTCCCGTCCAGCAACGGGAAGGCCGGGATCATCGGCACCTGCTCGGGCGGCCGTCATGCCCTGCTGGCCGCGTCCCGGACGCCTGGTTTCGACGGGGTCGCCGACCTGTGGGGAGGAGGCGTGGTCATGAGCGAAGACCAGCTGTCCGAGGCCCGCCCGGTGGCACCGATCGACTACATCAGCCAGCTCTCGGCCCCGGTGCTCGGCCTCTTCGGCAACGACGACACGCACCCGCCGCCCGACGAGGTGAACCAGCTCGAAGCGGAACTGGACCGGCACGGCAAGTCGTATGAGTTCTACCGATACGACGGCGCCGGGCACGGCTTCTTCTACTACCACGCCCCCATGTACCGGCCCCAGGCCGCGATGGACGGCTGGGAGAAGATCTTCAGCTTCTTCCGGCGCCACCTCCGCTGAGGCGCCGCGGCCGGGTGGGAGGGCGGCTCCAGGCCGCCGGGCGCCGCCGCAGCCACCGCGGCAGGCGGGATACCCCCAGGAACGAGGCTTCCCGGCGGGGGAGCTGGCCACATCCCCCGGACGGCTAGGGGCTGCCTAGCCGTCCGGCGCCGGCCGTCCGCCGGGGCTGGAGGCCGTCGCTGATCAGCCGGGCGAGGGCGCCGGGCGGGATCAGCGAGAGACTGGGCTCGCCGAGCAGGGGAGCCATCCCGGCCGCGATGGTGAGCAGCCGGGCGGCCGCCTCATGCTCGGGCAGAGGGTCACCCGGATGCTGGCTGGCCTGCGCGAGGTAGCGGGCGACCAGCGCGGACATCTGCTCGTGCAGTTCCAGGGCGCGCAGCCGGATCTCCGGGTGGGCGGCAAGTTCCTGGATGATGATCTTCCGGACCGGGGAGGGCTCGCCGAGCACGGCGGACAGGTGCTGCCACAGCTCCGCCACGGCCTGCCGCAGCCCCTCGTCCCCCGGGCCGGCGTCCGGGGCGGCCGCCGGGAGGAGGCCGTCCAGGAGAGTGGCCTGGTCCTCGCGGATCACGGCCAGCAGCAGCTTCATCTTCGTCTTGAAGTGATAGAAGATCAGGCCCTGCGGGACCCGTGCTTCCGCCGCGATCAGGGCCGTCGAGCTGTGGTCGAAGCCGCGCTCAGCGAACAGCCGCTCGGCCGCGGCCAGGATGCGGCCGCGGGCCGTGCGGTCACCCGGTGTCCGCTCGCCCGGTGCCTGCTCACCGCCCATGGGGCTGCTCCGTTCCCGCGTTCCCCGCTCAGAGCTTGCGGTCGAGCGCGAACCCGTCAGGCACGATCACGTCGTCGGGTGACAGGTCGCGGATGGAGGCCTTGCCCAGGCCCAGCATCGTCTCGCTGATCCCCTGGCGCAGGATCTCGATCACGTTGGTGACGCCGCGCTCGCCGCCGGCGGCCATGCCCCACAGGTAGGCCCGGCCGATCATCACGGCGTGCGCGCCCAGGGCCAGGGCCTTGACCACGTCGCTGCCCCGCCGGATGCCCCCGTCCAGGAGCACCTCGATCTGGTCGCCGACCGCGTCGGCCACGCCGGGCAGGCAGCGGATGGTGGCGGGCGTGGAGTCGAGGTTGTTACCGCCGTGGTTGGATACCGAGATCGCGGTGGCCCCGATGTCGACCGCGCGCCGGGCGTCGTCCGGCCGGGTAATGCCCTTGATCATGAACGGGCCGCCCCACTGCTCCCGCAGCCAGGCGAGGTCCTCCCAGGTCGGCGGGGCCGAGCCCATCCACTGGCCGTACGCGCCGAAGAACGTGGGGATCTGCGCGTCGCGAGCGCCCAGGTTGGGCACGCCCAGGTCGGGCAGGGAGCCGCTGCGGATCCAGCGGGCCAGGTAGGTCGGCCTGATCGCGACCTGCGGGATGTGCCGCACCATGGCCTCGAGGTTCAGGTGCTCCGGGATCCACGGGCTGCCCCAGTCGCGGCGGGAGTCGAACACCCAGTCCAGGGTGACGATCAGGCCCCTGGCGCCGGCCGCCCGGGCGCGCTCGGCCCGGGCCAGGATGTCCTCACGGGTGCCCACCCAGTAGCTCTGGAACAGCAGCTTGTCGATGACCTTCCCGACCTCCTCGACAGGCTTCGACGCGAACGACGACAGGCCCATGGCGGTGCCCGCGGCGGCCGCGGCCCGGGCCACGGCCACCTCGCCGTCCGGGTGGACGGCCTGCACCCCGGTGGGCGAGAGCAGTACCGGCAGGCTGACCTCCTGGCCCATCACGGTGGTAGCCAGCTCGCGGCTCGCCGGCAGGTCCGCCACGTGCGGCCGGAATCGGAGTTCGGAGAACGCGCCGACGTTGTCGTTCATCGTCACCCCGGCCTCCGCGCCAGCGACCAGGGCCATGTACACCGACTTCGGCAGCCGCCGCTTGGCGCGGCGCTGGGCTTCGGCGACCGTCTCGAACCACGTTCTCGTGCTGGCCATCTCAGAACTCCGTAACGCCGGCGTCCGGCGCGATCTCGTGTGCGGTAATGAATTTCGACTCGTCTGAGGCGAGGAAGAGCACGGTGTCGGCGACGTCCTCCGGCTCCGTACTCTCCACTGGCAGCATGTTGATAAACATCGCGCCCAGCCGGTCGTATCCGGCGATCGCCGCCCCGATCTCGGCTTGCATGTTCCCCGAGCCCATAGGGGTGTTCACGCCGGTGGGGTGAACGCTGTTCACCCGGATATGGTGCTGGCCCAGCTCGGCCGCGAAGGCCTTGGCCATGCCCCGCACGGCGAACTTGCTCGTCGTGTACGGCACCATGAACGGCTGCACCTTCAGTCCCGCCGCCGAGCTGATCAGGATGATCGATCCGCCGCCCGCCTTGACCAGGTGCGGCGCGGCGGCCATCACCGTGTTCCAGGTGCCGGTGATGTTCGTGCTGGTCGTGTCCTCGTAGATCTGCGGGGTCACCTGATCCCACGGCTTCGGCACGCAGATCCCGGCGTTGGCCACGACCACGTCCAGCCGGCCCAGCTGCCGGACGGCGTCGTCGACGATCGCGCGCAGCTTGTCCAGGTCGCGGACGTCCACGACGCCGGAGATCACCCGGCGCCCGGTCTTCTCGATCAGGCTGACCGTCTCAGCCAGGTCCTCCGGGGTCGCCGAGTCGTAGGGGACGCTGGGCAGCGGTGCACACACGTCCACCACGATCACGTCGGCGCCCTCCTCGGCGAGGCGCAGTGCGTCCGCCCGGCCCTGTCCCCGGGCCGCCCCCGTTATCAGCGCGACCTTGCCTGCCACCCGACCACTCATCTGCCTCACCACTTCATCATCCCTGTTCACTAGCACGGGGCCAGATCCACGGGCGGCGAGCGCGTCGCCCTGACTGAGTACTCAGTTTAATACCCGTCCCGCTGCACTAGACGACAGGTGTCCGTTAGAGCTAGTTTAGGGGACGTGAACGATCAAGCTGCTGGTCAGGACGCCGCTCGCCGGCGTTCCATGATCGAAAACAATGATCCCCGTGCCGTCCGGACCCGCGAGAAGCTGATCTGCGCCTTCAACGAGGCGGTGCTCGATTCCGACCCGAGCAAGATGTCGGTCAGCGCCCTGGCCCGTGCGGCCGGCGTGAACCGCACGTCGTTCTACAGCCACTTCGCGTCCCCGGAGGACCTGGCCATCCACGCGCTGAGCGAGCTGTTCGACGTGGTCGGCAACGCGGACATCGTCATGCGTTCCCGGCACAGCGTGTCCGGGGCCGATGCCAGCCGGCGGGCGCTGCGGGACATCGCCGGGTTCGTGGACGCGCGCCGTGCCTCCTACGCGCGGCTGCTCGGTCCCGGGGCCGCGCCCCAGCTGGTGCAGGCCATCACGGAGGCCTTCACCGAACGGACCGTTGAGGCCCTAGAGCGGATGGACGTGCGCCCGGCAGCCGCGGACCCCGTGATCACGGCCCGGTTCCTGGCGGGCGGGGTGCTGGGCGTGATCAGCGCGTGGCTGTCCGGTCCGCCCGGCCGGCCAGGCACGGACGAACTGGTCGAGGCGCTGGTCCAGTGCCTGCCGGGCTGGCTGATCGCTGACTGACCGATAACACTGAGGAAGGAAGTACCCACGATGGGACTACTCGAAGGCAAGGTCGCCTTCATCACCGGAGCCGCCCGCGGGCAGGGGCGCAGCCACGCGCTGACCCTGGCCCGCGAGGGCGCCGACATCATCGCCGTCGACATCTGCGCCCAGGCCGAGACGGTGCCGTACCCGATGGCCACCCCTGACGATCTGGCCGCGACGGTCAAGGAAGTCGAGGCGCTGGACCGGCGCATCATCGCCACCCAGGCCGATGTCCGCGACCTCGCAGCGCTGACGGCCGCGGTCGATCAGGGGGTCGCCGAGCTGGGAAGGCTCGACATCGTCCTGGCCAACGCCGGCATCTCGACCCCGGCGCCGACTCTCGAGATGGACGAGGCGGTCTGGGACGAGATGATCGAGATCAACCTGACCGGCCAGTGGAAGACCATCCGGGCCGCGGTCCCGCACATCATCCGCGGCGGGCGCGGCGGCTCCGTGGTGATCACCAGCTCGCTGGCGGCGATCTACGCCAACGAGAACACGGCGCACTACTCCGCCGCCAAGGCGGGCCTGGTCATGCTCATGAAGGTGATGGCCAAGGAGCTGGCCCCGCACAGCATCCGGGTCAACACCATCCACCCCACGACGGTGGCCACCGACATGATCCTCAACGAGCCGACCTACCGGCTGTTCCGCCCGGATCTGGAGAACCCGACCCGGGAGGACTTCGAGGTGGCCGCGCGCACGCTGAACAAGCTCCCGGTCGCCGCGCTGGAGCCCGCCGACATCTCCAACGCGATCCTCTACCTCGTGTCCGACGCGGGCCGGTACGTCACCGGCATCACCCACGTCGTCGACGCCGGCGGCCAGCTCTGATGACCGCCCGCCGCACGAACACCACGCTCAGGAAAGGTTGCTGAACAGTCATGGGAATGCTCGACGGCAAAGTCGCCCTCATCACCGGCGGGTCGCGCGGCCAGGGCCGTGCCCACGCGGTCACCTGCGCCCGCGAGGGTGCCGACGTGATCATCGTCGACATCGCGGACCAGATGGAGACCGTCCCCTACAAGATGGCGACCCAGTCGGACCTGGACGAGACCGTCGCCCAGATCGAGGCGTACGACAAGCGTGCCCTGGCCATCAAGGCCGATGTCCGCTCCCAGCAGGAGCTCGACCAGGCGGTCACGCGCGGCATCGCGGAGTTCGGGAAGATCGACATCCTGATCGCCAACGCGGGCATCTGGACCCAGGCACCGTTCTGGGAGCTCACCGAGGACCAGTGGGACGAGATGATCGGCGTCAACCTCACCGGTGTCTGGAAGTCGGCCAAGGCCGTCGCGCCGCACATGATCGAGCGGCAGAGCGGCTCCATCGTGATCACCTCGTCGACCAACGGCCTGGAAGCCGGCCTGAACTACGCGCATTACGTGTCGGCCAAGCACGGGGTCATCGGGCTCATGAAGAACATCGCGCTGGAGCTCGCGCCGTACGGGATCCGGTGCAACTCGATCAACCCGGGCGCGATCAAGACCCCGATGACCGACCACCAGGGCGCCTGGGACATGTTCGCCGGGCATCCGGGGGGCACCGAGGCGGACATGATGGAGGGCGGCTACCACTTCGCGGCGCTGAAGGGCACCACGTTCATGGACCCCCAGGTCATCGCGGACACCGCGCTGTACCTCAACTCCGATCTCGCGGCCAAGGTCACCGGGGTCACGATCCCGGTCGACGCGGGGCACCTGATCCTGACCGGCATCAACCCCGCGCCCGTGCGCTGACGGTCCGCTGCGGCTGACGGTCCGCTGCCGCTGGGCGTGCCTGCCGCTGGGCGTGCCTGCAGTCGAGGGGCCGCCGCACGGCGCGGCGGCAGGAGCATGGCTGGGGAAGTGAATGAAGGAATGGTGCACACCTGACTACAGCAAACCTCCATTGATCATGCCCGCCAGCCCGGCGCGCCGGGCTGGCGGGACGCGCGTGGCCTGTGGGGCCTGTGGGGCTTGTGGGGCCTATGTACGCGCCGCTCAGGAGCGCCGATAAAGACTTCCCCGGCCGGCCATATTCCTATTAAGTTGTTTGTAATTATAGGCAATAAGGTGCCGCTTTCCTGGGCTCTTCGTTTTTGCCGCGACCTTCTTCCCCGCCGCCGGGCAATGCCTATATTTTGAATCTCTGTTAATAGGAATTACCGAGGCGCCCGGGAGAAAGATGAGCCAGCGATGACCCTGAACCCCTACATCGTCCTGGGCAGTGCGGTCGTGGGGCTCCTGGTCGGGCTGACCGGGGCGGGTGGGGGCGCCCTGATGACGCCGATGCTGATCCTGCTGTTCGGGGTGAAGCCGTCCGCCGCCATCTCCAGTGACCTGGTCGCCGCCGTGCTGATGCGGCCCGTCGGCGCTGCGGTGCACCTGCGCAAGGGCACGGTCAACCTGCGCCTGGTCGGCTGGATGGTGATCGGCTCGGTGCCGATGGCGTTCGTGGGTGCTTACCTGCTGCATCTGCTCGGCGGCAGTTCCGCGCAGCAGAAGAAGGTCGAGCTCTTCCTGGGGGTGGCCCTGCTGGTCGGGGCAGCGGCGATGGTGTTCCGCTACATCCTGGACCGCAGATCCGGCAATCAGCGGATCGGCACGGTGCACAAGATCAACGTGCGGCCGGTGCCCACCATCCTCATCGGGATGATCGGCGGCGTGATCGTGGGCCTGACCTCGGTCGGGTCCGGGTCGCTGATGATCGTGCTGCTGCTGTTCCTCTACCCGATGCTCAGCGCCGGGCAGCTGGTCGGCACCGACCTGACCCAGGCGGTTCCGCTCACCGCGGCGGCCGCCCTGGGCGCCCTGATCTTCGGCACGGTCCAGTTCGGGGTGACCGCCTCGCTGGTGGTCGGCAGCGTGCCCGCCGTGCTGATCGGGTCCTACCTCTCGTCGAGGGCGCCCGACCGGTACATCAGGCCCATCATCACGTTCGTCATCTTCGCGTCGGGCCTGAAGTACGTGGGGGTGGGCACGACCGCGCTCGGCTGGATCCTCTGCGTGGTGGCACTGGGCGGCGGGGGGTACTGGCTGGCCCGGGTCCGCCCGTGGGAAAACGGGCAGCTACCGGCCAGCCCGCCGCCCGGGGTCATGGCCGGCGACCAGGCAGCCGCCCTGGCCAGCGGGCGTCCAGAAGCGCCGGTCGACGGCGGCAGGCCCCCCGAGCCGGCCGTACCCCGGGCCGGTGAACCGGGCCTTGACAACGATTCCGCGCCAAACGGGTAACCGATCGTCCCCGAGACCTGGTGCGCCTGGGCCAGGTGCGTAGCGTCAGACCATGAGCCGGAGCTCGGGGACGGACGTGCACGATGCGGCCGCCCGGCCCGGTGGTAGCGGGGCGGCGCGCGGGTCCCGGGTGATGTTTGTGCTGCGGCGCACCCGGTCCGCGCCGCTGCTGCCCGCCAGCCTGCTACTGGCCATCTTCATCGCGGTGACCGTGACGACCGGGCTGGCCAGTTTCGGCGTCCGGGCGCTCCCGGCGGCCATCCACCAGCGGCTGGCCGCCGCGCCCGCCACCCCGATCCTGGTCAGCGGCCAGATCGGCGCGGCCAGGGCCCAGGCCGACCAGACCATCATCAGCGCCTCGGTCCGCTCGGCCCTGGGCGGCGTGCCCTTCACGCTGGCCAGCGGCCGCTGGTCCGATCAGCTGGCGCTGCCCACGCCGCACGGCGCGAGCCAGGCTCCGCTGATCCAGGCGGCGGCACTCGGCGGGGTCCGGGCGCACGCCGTGCTGGCCGCGGGCGCCTGGCCTGGCCCCCGCCGGCCCGGGGCGCCCCTCGCCGTGGCGCTGCCCGTGTCCACCGCGGGCCTGCTCCATCTTCCCGTCGGGCAGGTCCTCGTGCTGCGCGACAGCCTGACCGGGACCCCGGTCCGGCTGCGAGTGACCGGCCTGTTCCGGCCGCGTGACCCGGCCGGGGCGTACTGGCGGCTCAGCCTGCTCGGCACCGCCGGCAAGCTGGTCCAGGGCACGTTCGTCACCTACGGGCCGATGCTGGTCAGTCCCTCCGCGCTCGGGCCCGGCGGCCTTCCGGTCAGCGCCGCGTCCTGGCTGGTCACGGTAGACACCGGCCGGATCCCGCCAGGCCGCGTGGCCGGCCTGGGGCACAGGCTGAACGCACTGGTCTCCTCGCTGCGGCGCAATCAGGGCCTGGGCGGCCTGCAGGTGACCACCGGCCTGCCGCAGGTACTGTCCGCCCTGGCCAGCAGCTTGGTCGTGGCCCGGTCGCTGCTGCTCATCGGTTCGCTGCAGCTGCTCCTGCTGGCCACGGCGGCGGCCGCACTGTCCGCCCGGCTGCTGACCAGCCAGCGCGACGAGGAAACCGCCCTGCTGTCAGCCCGCGGGGTGGCCCGCGGGCAGCTGGTGCGGGCCTCCCTGGCCGAGGCGGCCCTGCTCGCGCTGGCCGGCGCGGTGGCCGGGATCGTCGCGGGCAGCTACCTGGCCGCGCGGCTCCTGGCGGCTGGCGGGCTGCCCGGCGCCCGGGCCCCGGGCGGGCTGCCGGGCATGGTGCGCAGCGGCGTCGCCGCCGGTGCGTGGTGGCCCGCAGCGGTCATCGTGGCCGGGGTGATCATCGTCGTCGCATGGCCCGCGCTGCGGCCGGCCACCCCGGGCGTGGCCCGGCAGCGACGGGGCCGCCAGGCCGTGCTGGCTGCCGCGGCCCGGGCCGGCCTGGACGCCGCGCTGATCGGCCTGGGGGTACTGGCCCTGTGGGAACTGCGCCGCTACTCGGCCGCCCCCCGGCTGACCGGGGGCACCCTCGGCATCGACCCCGTCCTGGCCGTCGCCCCGGCGGTGGCCCTGGCCGGGATCAGCCTGCTCCCGCTGCGTATCCTGCCCGCGGCCGCCCGCCTGCTGGACGGGCTGAGCAGCCGCGGCCGCCGCCTGGCCGCCGCCCTGGCCAGCTGGCAGGTCAGCAGGCGCGCCGTCCGGGAAGGAAGCCCGGTGCTGCTCGTGGTGCTGGCCGTGGCGACCGGCACCCTCGTGCTGGCCCAGCACCAGAGCTGGCGGCAGTCCCAGCTCGACCAGGCGGCCTTCGCCGCCGGATCCGACGCCACCGTGACCCTGCCCGCGCCGCTTCCGCTTAGCCGCGGCAGCGCGATAGTCCAGGCCCGCGGCGTCCGCACCGCCATGGCCGCCGCCCCGGTCAACAGCGGGTTCGACGTCGTGGCCCTGGACGCCACGAAAGCGGCCCGCACCGTGCTGCTCCGGCCCGACCTGTCCGCCCTGCCGCCGGCCGTCCTGTGGAAACGCATCACCCCGGGCGCCGCCGGCCCCGGGCTGGCCCTGCCCGGCCGGCCCGCCCGCGTGCAGCTCGGCGCCCGGGTCCGGCCGCCCCGCAGTGGCCACGTCGGGGCGCTGTCGGCCAGCCTGTCCGTGCAGGACGCGTCGGGCACCGTCTACTCCGTTCCGGCCGGCCAGCTGCCCGCCGACGGCCGCTACCACGAGCTGGTGATCGGGCTGTCCGGTGCCGTGCGGCCGGGCTCAGGGGACCGGGCGGCCACCGGGCGGCCGGCCTACCCGTTGCGCCTCCTGGGCGTGTCGCTGAGCTACCGGCTGCCGGAGTTCCCTGCCCCCCCGTACCGCACCGTGGCTGCCCAGCAGGCGGCGCAGCGCGCCGAACGCCGCGCCGCGGACGTCCCCGCGGTGGTGGACCTCCGCGGCCTGGCCGTCTCGGCGCGCAACTCCGGAAGCTTCCCCGCCGCCTTCGCCGGGCCCGGCCAGCTCGGCCGGTGGCACGCCGCGGCGTCCGCCGCGATTCTCGCCGATCCGAAGCTGGCCCAGGGTATCCAGCCGGCCGTCGCCTCGTGGCGGGCCAGCCCGGCGGCGGCCACGCTGACGTTCCGGCCCGGGGCGGGGAATCTCGTCCAGGTCCGGGGCGGCCCAGTGCTTCCCGTCACCGGGCAGCTGGCCCTCACCGCCGGGTCGCCTGGCCTGCCCGTCCCGGCCGTGGTGACCCGGGCGTTCCTGGCCGCGGCCGGGGCCCACGTCGGCCAGACCATCCCGCTGCCGGTCGGTAACACGAACGTGCCCGTCCGGCTGGTGGCCGGGGTCCGTGCCTTCCCCGGCGCGGGAAGTGCCGGCCCCGTGGTGCTGGTTGACCTGGCCTGGCTGCAGCAGGTCCTCGCGGCGCAAGCGCAGCCGCCGCTGCCGGCCACCCAGTGGTGGCTGACCACGGCCCATGGCCGTGTCCCGCCGGGATTGCCAGCCGGGGCCACCGTGGCCAGCCGGGCAGGATCGGCCGCCCGGCTCCTCAGCGACCCACTGCCCAACGTCCCGCAGCTTTCGCTGCTGGTGATCCTGGTGGCGGCCGCGCTGCTGGCCGTCGTCGGGTTCGTGGTCAGCGTGGTCGCCGCGGTCCGGGAGCGGCAACTGCAGAGTGCGCTGCTCGCGGCGCTCGGCGTGGGCCGGGCCGCGCGGGCGGGTCAGCTGTGCCTGGAACAGCTGATGCTCGTCCTGCCCGGCGCGGCCGCGGGCGCGGCGATCGGCGTCGTCCTGGCCTACCTGCTGGTCCCCGCGGTCACGCTGACGACCGGGGCGAGCGCGCCATTCCCGCCGGTGCTCGTGGTGATCCCGCTGGGCTGGATAGCGTGGCTGGCCCTCGGCATCGCGGCCGTGCCCGTCCTGGTGGCCGGGGTGGCCGCCGTCGTACGGCCCGACCCGGCCGCCGGGCTGCGCGCCGGGGAGGCTGGATGAAGGCCAGGCTGAGGCCAGCTGGCCCGGCGCTCCGCGGCCGGGTCACGGCGTCGTGGGCCACCGTGGCGGGCACCGGGGCCGCGGCCAGCCTGGCGCTGGCCATGCTGGTGGCGGTCTGCGCGTTCGTCGCGGTCGCCGTGCCCCGGGCCAGCCTGGGCTACCGGACCCAGGTCTTGCAGCGGGCTTTCCACGCCGCGTCCTCCTCATCGACCACGGTGCTGGCCGACGCCGAAATCACCGGGCTGAGCCAGGGCTCCCTGAACGACTCTCAGCTGGAGTCGGCCCGCGGTGAGCTCGGGGCCGGGCTGCGCCGCGAAGGCCTGCCCCTGGCCCCGCCCGGAGCGGACTGGTCCGGCATGGTCACTGGCTCGGCACCGTTCTCCGTGGCGGGCCGGCCCGCAGCCACCACCACGGCCGCCCCCCAGCTGGAACTGCTCTACCGGAGCGAGCTGGGGCGCAACGCGACGCTGGTCAGCGGATCCCCGCCGGGCGGCGAGGCGCCGCACGTCCCGCCGAAGGCCATCGCGGTCGCGGTCACCGAGGCGACCGCGGCCCGGCTCGGCCTGCGGGTCGGCTCCCGGATCCTGGCGGGCGGCCCGCTGGCGGTGGTCACCGGGATCATCCGGCCGGTGCACGCCGGCTCGTCGTTCTGGACCGTTGACCCGGTCGCGCCGGCTCCCCAGCTGACCTATCCATCACCCGATTCCGCGCCCTACTGGAGTGCGGCCGCGTTCGTCAGCGCCGCCGACCTGCCCGCCCTGCAGAGCTACAGCACCGCCACGCCGCTCCGGGCGCTGTGGAGTTTCCCGCTGGCCCTGGGCGGCGTCACGGCTGACCAGGCGGCCGGCCTCCTGGGGGTACTCCAGCGCCTCTCTTACCTGCCCGCCGCCACGTCGGTCAGCACCAACCTGAACGCCGCGGCGGGTCCCTCCGCCACGATCCAGGTCAGCCTCAGCGATGGCCTGGCCACGACGCTCCCGGCCTTCGTGGCCACCGACGACGCGGTGCAGCGAGTGCTGTCGCTGCTGTTCGTGCCGCTCGCCGTCATCGCGGCCGTGGTGGTGCTGCTTGGCGCCCGGCTGGTCGCCGAGCGCCGCCGTGGCGAGTTCACCATGATGCGGGCCCGCGGCGGCTCGCTGCGGCAGCTGGCCACGACCGCCCTGGCGGGCGGGGCGGCGGTGGTGCTGCCGGCCGCGGCCGCCGGGGTCGGCGCTGCCGTCCTGGCCACGCCCGGGCCGGCCTCGTCGCTGGCCTGGTGGCTGGCGGGCGTGATCATCCTGGCCGCGCTGGCCGGGCCGCCGCTGCTGGCTGTGTGGTGGTACCGGCCCCGCCGGGCCGGCCACGCCGGGTCCGCCCCGGCCACCCGCCGCCGGATCGCCTCCGCGCGGCGCTGGGTGGCCGACGCCACGCTGGTGTGCGCGGCCGCCGCCGGCCTGATCCTGCTCCGGCAGCAGGGACTGCCCCCTCCTGGCCAGGTCGACCTGTTCACCGCCGCGGCTCCGGTGCTCGCCGCGATCCCCATCGCGTTGCTGATCATGCGGGTCTACCCGCTGCTGCTGCGGTGGCTCACCTGGCTCACCCGGCGCCGGCGCGGGGTCGTCCTGGTGGTCGGCTTCGCCCGGGGCCGGGGCGCGGCGCAGGCCAGCCTGCTGCCCGCGTTCGCGCTCGTCCTCGCGTTCGCCGTGATCGCGTTCGCGGCCATGGCCCGCGGCGCGGTGACCCGCGCCGACGTGTCAGCGTCCTGGTCGGCGACCGGCGCCGACGCCATCGTCACCGCGCCCGCCGACGGACCAGGGATCACCCTGGCGGCCCAGCGCGAGATCACCGGCGTGCCGGGCGTCGAGCGCTCGGCCGCCGTCTCGGTGGCCGAGGGAACGTCGGGGCAGGGCCTGCAGCTGGCCGTCATCATCGTGGACCCGGCCCAGTACGCGGCGCTGGCCGCGGCCAGGCCCGGGCCCGCCTTCCCGGCGGCGGCGCTGGCGCTGCACCGGACCGGGGCCGGCGGCGTGACTAGCCGTGCGGGGCCGCCCGGCCTGGTGCCTGCGCTCATCTCACCTGCCGCCCGCGCCATCCTGAGCCGGCGCAGCGGGCTGTATGTCGACGGCCACCAGCTGCGTATCCGGGTGGCCGGCACCGTGGCCAGCATCGTGGGGGTCCCGGCGGGCAGCCAGTTCGCGGTGCTGCCCTCGGGGGCACTGGGGAGCCACCCCCCGGTCGCGACGGTGGAAGCCCTGGTCGGCCCGCGGCTGAACCAGGCTGCGCTGAGCCGCACGGCCCGCCGGGCGGTCCCCGGGGCTCAGCTCACGCTGCGCTCGCGGGTGCTGGCCAGCATCTCGGGTGCGCCGCTGCCGCACGGCGGGTTCGTCACCTTTGCCCAGGGCGCCGCGGCGGCCGCGGCGTTCAGCCTGCTCATCCTGGTGCTGACGCTCGTGCTCAGCGCCCGTTCGCGGGAGCAGACGCTGGCCCGGCTGGCCACCATGGGGCTGGAACCGTCCCAGTCCCGGCGCATCATGGCGGTGGAGATGCTGCCCGCGATCCTGGCCGCCGCCGTGGGCGGGACCGCGTGCGCACTGGTGCTGGTCCCGCTGGTCGGGCCCGCCGTGGATCTGGCCGCGTTCACCGGCATGCCGGTGAACGCCGCGCTGCGGGCGGACCCGGTGGCCATCGTGGTGGCGGCGGCCGCGCTGCTGCTCCTGGCCGGGCTGACGCTCACCATCCAGGACCGGCTGGCCCGCGGCCGGGGCACCACGCAGGCCTTGCGGGTCGGTGAATAGGCCCGATGGTGGCGAGCGGGCCGGTGAATAGGGCCGCGGGAAAGAGAAAGAGCACAGAGGCGGAGAGGCGGGAAGGCGGATGAGCCGGAGGCGAGGCACATGACCGAAGCAGCTGACCGCCCGGGCGTCGCGGCCGCGTCCGGGCTGAGCCAGCTGGGCGCCGAGGCCGAACAGGCCCGGACTTCCTACGGCGACGGCGCCCTGATCATGTGTGACCGGCTGGTACGCATCTACGCCGCGGAAGGGATCGAGGTGCAGGCGCTGCAGGGACTGGACCTGCTGATCGCGGACGGGGAGCTGACCGCGATCGTCGGCGCGTCCGGCAGCGGGAAGTCCACGCTGATGAACATCCTGGCCGGGCTGGACACCCCGACTGCGGGCCGGGCCCGGGTGGCCGGGCATGACCTGGGCGCGATGACGTCCCGCGAGCGGCTCGGCTACCGCCGGGCCACGGTCGGATTCCTGTGGCAGCAGACCTCCCGGAACCTGCTCCCGTACCTGACCGCGAGGCAGAACGTCATCATGCCCATGCGGTTCGCCGGCGTGCGGCGGCGGCCGCGGGCCCGGCGCGCGGACGAACTGCTGGACATGCTGGGCGTGGGTTACTGCGCCGGGCGCAAGCCGGCCCAGATGTCCGGCGGCGAGCAGCAGCGCACCGCGATCGCCACCGCGCTCGCCAACGGGCCGCAGGTGCTGCTCGCTGACGAGCCGACCGGCGAGCTGGACAGCGCGACCGCGCGGGATGTGTTCGGGGCGCTCCAGACCGCCAACGCCGAGCTGGGCGTGACCGTGCTGGTGGTGACCCACGACCCGGCGGTGTCGTCCGAGGTGCGCCGCACGATCGCCATCCGGGACGGCCGGACCAGCAGCGAGACGCTGCGCCACGACAGCGCGGACGAGCATGGCCACGCCACCCGGCACGCCGTCGAGTACGCGGTCATGGACCGGGCCGGCCGGGTCCAGCTCCCGCGTGAGATGACCGAGGCGCTCGGCATGAAGGCCCGGGTGCGGCTGGAGCACGAGCCCGACCACATCGGCGTCTGGCCCGACCAGGAGAGGCCGGGCTCGTGACCGAGATGGTCGCGGTCCGCGGGATTTCCCGGACCTTCGGCAGCGGGCACACCGCCGTCCCGGCCCTCCGCGACGTGTCGTTCGCGGTCCGCCGCGGCCACCTCGTCGCGGTCTGCGGCCGATCCGGGTCGGGCAAGACCACGCTGCTCAACATCATCGGCGGCCTGGACACCCCGACCAGCGGCCACCTGGAGGTAGCCGGCCAGGACGTGACCGCGATGCCGGAGCGGGAGCGGCTCGCGCTGCGCCGCAGCACGGTCGCGTTCATCTTCCAGTCCTTCGGGCTGATCCCGATGCTCTCGGCCGCCGAGAACGTGGGCATCCCGCTGCGCATCACCGGCATGCCGTCGCGGGCCCGCGAGGAGCGGGTCGCGACCATGCTGGCCATCGTGGGACTCTCCGAGCACGCCGCGCACCGCCCCGGCGAGCTGTCCGGCGGGCAGCAGCAGCGCATCGCGATCGCCCGGGCGCTGGCCGGACGGCCGGAGCTGCTGATCGCCGATGAGCCGACCAGCCAGCTGGATCTGGAGACCGGGCGGCAGATCATGCGCCTGCTGCTGACCGTGGTCCGCTCCGAGGGCATCACGGCACTGGTCGCCACGCACGACGAGGCGCTGATCGACCTGGCCGACTCGGTGCTCAGGCTAGAGGACGGCCGCGTCCAGGCTCAGGACCCGCTGGGACAGGGGTAGAACACCTTGCCGTCCAGGTCCACGTCGAACTTGACCGCCGCGAACCCGAGGGGCGGGTCATACACCGCCCGGCAGAACGCCGCGAACGCGTGCTTGCCGCCGCACTTCGGCCCGGTCTGCCCGGGGTTGCAGACGTAGTGATCGGCCCCGTACTCAGCGTCGCCCACCCACTTGCCGGTGGGCTGCGCCGTGGTCTTGTCCGTGGTGAAGTCGTCCCAGCCGCACGGCGTCGCGCCGGACAGTGCGGTGCAGGTGATCCCGTACTGGCTGCTGCCGCGCAGCTGGGCGGCGGAGCACATGTGGTACGTGTAGCACTCCTCCAGCACGGCCCCGTCCGCGTACTTCCGCCCCCACCAGGACAGGTAGGGCGAGTTCTTCCACAGCCCCGTCATCCCGTCCTGGTGGATCAGGTTGAACGCGTAGGCCAGGTAGTTCTGCGCGTCGCCGGGCGTGAGCCGGAACCCGGTGGTGGACGGCGGGTCGAAGCTGTCGATGTCGTCCAGTTCGACCGAGGAGAAGCCCTTCCGCGCGCACATGCTGATCCGCTCGCGCAGCATCGGCTTGAGCGCGTCCAGCTGCCGGAAGTCGACCCACCGCTCTTCGGGGTAGCCGTAGTACACGTTGCCGAGCGTGGCGGCCGGGAAATAGCCGCCCCGCGACGACGGGCTGGCGTCCGGGCGGTAGTCCTCCCAGGCCAGGTCCAGATAGCAGACGGTCTTCGGGTGCGCGAGCGTGCTGGCCTGCCAGCGGGTCGCGATCGCGTGGACCTCCGCGCGGGTGCTGAGGAACCCGTCGATGTCATACATGTCCACGGCGCGGCGGCCGGTCCGCTGCACCGGCGTGGTCAGGCCGATCTGCCAGTCCCAGCGCATCGGCTTGTGGTCAGCGGCCAGGTGCGGCGGGTACCAGCAGGGCTGCCCGGCGCGCGGCTGGCAGGCCAGCGGGGCGGGCAACGGCACGACCCGCCAGCCGAACCGGGTCTCGGTCGATCCCGCCCGGTTCGCGGTGCGCACGCTCACCTGGTGCGGGCCGACCGCCAGCTTCCCGGTGTAGAAGACGTGATTCGCTGGCATCGGCCGCCACGGGCCCCGGTCCACCCGGTACTGCTGGACGGGCTTGCTGTCTCCGGCGTTGTAGTGCGGCGCGCTGACCTGGAAGTACTCTTCTGCCGAGGCGGTGTGCTTCTCCGGGGTGCCGTTGCGGAAATAAGTAGCCGGGCGCAGATGCCGCCGGTACGCGCGGACGGGGACGCTGGCCAGCCGGCTCACGGAGCGCCGGAGGACCCGGAACGTGAAGTCCCGCGCCTTCGTCTGGACCACTTCGGCCGCGGTCTCGGTGACCCGCAGCCGACGGCCCGTGTCGGCGTGCCCGGCGCGGTACTGGCGGGCGGCGAACGGCGTGGCCGTCGAGTCCGCCGCCGCGGCGCAGTGCCGCCCGCCCGGCGCGCAGCTCTGCCAGGTGTAGGCGACCTCGAAACTGAGCAGCTTCATGCCGCGGGGCAGCCGGGGTGCGTGCCAGGCCAGGCCGGACGCCGTGACCAGAGCGCCGTCACGGGGCTGGCCGCTGATCCGCAGCGTGCCCTCGTGGACGGGCGGCGGGATCTGCGGGCCCGCGCTGGCGGTGGCGGAAGCCGCCGCGGCCCCGGTCGCCGCAGCGGCCGGGATCCCGGTGAGCAGGGGCACGGCCGTGGCGACCGCTGCGATGAGCGGGGCAGCACGCATGACAGCTCCAGTCTCCCGGGCTCAGCCGGCGAACGCGGCAGGCAGCAGGTCCCGGTGGGCAGCGAACAACTCGTCGCACATGGCCACGGTCTGCGCGGTGGTCAGCGTGGCCGCGGTGTTCGGGTCGAGCAGCGCGGCCTGGTACACGTGGTCCCGGGACTCCTCCAGCGCGGCCCGGACAGTCAGCTCCACCACGTTGAGGAAGGTGCGGTTCAGCGCGGCCAGCTGCGGCGGCAGCACGCCGACCGGCACCGGCTGGGGGCCGCCCGCCCCGACCACGCAGGGCACCTCGACGCAGCACGCGTCCGGCAGGCTGGTGATCAGGCCGCCGTTGCGGATGTTCACGTGCAGTTCACGCTCGGTGCCGGTCTCCAGCGAGTGGATGAACAGCGACGCGAGCTCGTGGCTGGGCTCGAGGTCGAGGGGCGCGTCCGAGGCCAGGGCCTTCTGCAGGGACTCCAGCTCGCGCAGGTTCTCCTCGGACCGGGCCAGGTAGTCGCCGACGAAGATGCGGAACTGCTCGATCTGGTCGTCGTGGCGCATGAACCAGGGCACGTACTCGGCGGAGTGCTCGCTGGACTCGGTCGGGAAGTAGCCGAACCGGCGGTAGATCTCGACCCTGACCCGCCGCTGCAGCTCGGGCGAGCCGTCGATGACCTCGGCCAGCCGCGGGTAGAGGGACTGGCCGTCCTGCTCGAACCGCAGCACGAACGCCTGGTGGTTGAAGCCGGCGGTGAGGAACCGGACCCGATTGGTGTCCGCGCCGACCAGGTCGGTGAGGAACGCCTGGGTGTCCCGGACCGAATGGCACAGCCCGTACACCCTGGTGAACGGGGTGCCCTCGTACACGGCCCAGGGCAGCATGGCCATCGGGTTGCTGTAGCTGAGCAGGTAGGCGTCCGGGCAGACGTCGTGCATGTCCCGGGCGAGCGCGGTGGTCACCGGGATGGTCCGCAGGCCGCGGAAAATCCCGCCGATGCCCAGCGTGTCGCCGATCGTCTGGCGCACCCCGTACCGGGCCGGGATGTCGAAGTCAGCCCGGGTCGCGTCGTAGCCCCCGACCTGCACCTCGTTGATCACGTAGCGGGCGCCCGCGAGCGCCTCGCGCCGGTCCCGGGTCGCGCTCACCGTGGCCCGGGCGCCGGACTGCGCCGCGATCCGCCCGGCCAGCCGCTCGGCGTGGGCCAGCCGCTCGGCGCTGATGTCGTACAGCGCGAGATGCAGCTCGCCCTGGAACTCCGGGTAGCCGCACAGGTCGGTCACCACGTTCCGGGTGAACTCGATACTGCCTGCTCCGACAAAGGTCACCTTGATCACAGCTCGGTAGTGTTCCATTGCCCCGGTTTGCGCGCAAGAGCGCGCAAAGATACTCCGCAACGAAGACCTCACTCGGCCCAGTGCCCCGAGCGCCGGGCTGCCTTCCGGGCTAGCCACCCGTCCCGGCGTCGTAACGCGGCCGAAGATTGTCCGTTACGTCCGGACTTCTGGGCCAGGCAGCCGCCGGGACGGGCCGGCGCGAAGGGCTTGACACCAGACGCCCGATTGCTCACTATTGCGGGAAACATCACGACTTCATGCATCTTCGGTCGTCTGGGCGCGGTGCTTATCCGCCCAGGACCTGCACTTGATCCTCACTGAACTTGAGCGTCACCGAACTGTGGCCGCCGCCGGGCGGACCGGAAAGTTGAGGGCAGCATGGTGAGGCACCGGCTGCGTATCACCCTGGCGGCCCCGCTGGCCGCCGCCGCGGCGCTCAGCCTCGGGCTGGCCGCCTGCGGCACCGACAGCAACAGCGGCGGAGGCGGCGGGACCACGGTGCAGATCTGGGAGGGCTTCACCGGGGCCGAGGCCAAGACGTTTGCACACATGGTCACCGAGTACCAGAACCAGCACCCGGGCGTGAAGGTCAGCAGCCTGTTCGTCAACAACGACGACACGCTGCAGAAGGTGCTGACCGCGGTACGCGGCGGCAGCCCGCCGGACATTGCCTACCTTTACGGGTCATGGGCGCCGAACGTGGCGCAGATTCCGCAGGTGGTGAACCTGACCAACGTGATCAAGCGGCCGGGGGTCGACTGGAACGACTTCTGGGTCGGCGAGCGGGACGTGGCCACGGTCAAGGGCAAGGTCATCGGCATCCCGGCCCTGGTCGACAACCTGGCCGTGGTCTACAACAAGACGCTGTTCGCCAAGGCGCACCTCACGCCACCCGGTCCCGGCTGGACCTGGTCACAGTTCGTGGCCGACGCCAAGAAGCTGACCGACCCGGCCAGCAAGCAATTCGGCACCGCGTACGTGACCCCGGCGTCCGAGGACTCGGTGTGGCACTGGGAGGCGCTGCTCTGGGAGGCCGGCGGCCAGCTGCTGACGGCCGATAATAAGAAGGCCGCGTTCGACTCGGCCGCCGGCCTGCAGTCGCTCAACACGCTGCGGACCATGGCCGTCACGGACAAGTCCATGTACCTGGACCCGACCGACAACGCGTACGCCAACCTGTTCAACTCCGGCAAGGTCGGGATGCTGGTCACCGGGCCGTGGGACTTGTCCGCGTTCCCCAACGTGCACTACGGCGTCCAGGTCATGCCGTCCTACCCGGGCTCGTCCGCCGGCCACCAGACCATCTCCGGCCCGGACAACTGGGTGGTGTTCAACAACGGCGCCACCCGGGTGTCGGCCGCGGAGAAGTTCATCCTCTGGCTCACCGCCCCCGCCCAGGTCAAGTACTTCTCGCTGAAGACCGGTGACCTGCCCACCCGGCAGTCGGTGGGCAACGCGCCGGGCTTCAACGCGCAGATGGACTCCACGCTGCCCGGGGTGAGCGCGTTCGTGGCCAACCTGGCCAACGTCAAGCAGGCCCGGCCGCAGATCCCGACCTACCCGAAGATCTCCACGGTCCTCGCCAACATGGTCATCTCGGTGCTGCTGGGCAAGAGCCAGCCGCAGGCGGCGCTGAACTCTGCCGCGCAGCAGGTCAACCAGATCCTGGCCGCCGGCTGACGTGGCAGCTTCTGGAATCCTGCTCCGCCGGAGGCGTCCGGGGCCGGGCCGGCCCCGGCGTCCCGGCGGGGTCGGCGCGGCACGACGGCGGGTGACGGCCTCTGAGCAGTTCGCGGGCTGGGCGTTCGTCACCCCCGGGGTCGCGATCATCCTGCTGTTCGGCGCGGTGCCGATCGTCTGGTCGGCGATCATGTCCTTCCAGCGGTCCAACCTGCTCACGCCGAGCACCCCATTCGTGGGGCTGAAGAACTACCGGCAGATGGTGCACGACCCGATCGTGGGGCAGGCCATCCAGCACACGCTGATCTACACCGCGCTGTTCGTGCCTGGGACGATGATCGTCGGGCTGTTCCTGGCCGTGGCCATGAACCGGAAGATCCGCTTCATCTCGGTCTACCGGACCGCGGCCTACGCGACGATGGCCATCTCCACGATCAGCGAGGCGATCGTTTTCATCTGGCTGTTCGACCCCTCCTACGGGGTCGTCAACTACGCCTTCAGCCTGGTCGGCCTGCCGCAGCAGCAGTTCCTGAACTCACCGTCCGAGGCGCTGTACGTGATCGTGATCATGACGATCTGGGGCTGGACCGGGTTCTCGGTCGTCATCTACCTGGCCGCGCTCCAAGGCGTCCCGCAGGCGCTGCTGGAGGCGGCCTCGATCGACGGCTGCACCGCGTGGCGGAGGTTCCGCCGGGTTACCCTGCCGCTGCTCAGCCCGGCGTCGCTGTTCCTGGCCGTGTGGCTGACGATCAACGCGCTGCAGCTGTTCGACGAGGTCTACCTGAGCACCCAGGGCGGCCCGCTCAACGCCACCACCGTGCTCGTCTACTACCTCTACGACCAGGCCTTCCAGAACTTCAACTTCGGCTACGCCTCGGCCATCGCCTACTTCCTGTTCGTCATCATCCTCGTGGTCACCGCGATCCAGTTCCGGGTCGGCCGGCGATTCACGCACTACCGGTCCTAATGGCGACCTCGGCACCCGCCCGCAGCGGGATCCAGTCTTCCGCCGGCGGCCGCGTCCCGGCTGCGCGGCGCCGGTGGCGGCTGCCGTTCAGCCGGTGGCACCTGGTCCTGATCCCGGCCACGCTGATCCTGATCTTCCCGTTCTACTGGCTGCTGATCACCTCGGTGGAGACCCCGTCCGAGGCGCTGCACTTCCCGCCGGTGCTCGCCCCGCACACACTCCGGTTCGCCAACTACCCGGACGCGCTGAACACCGCCCCGTTCGCCCACTTCTTCGTCAACAGCGCCGTGGTCGCGGTGCTCACCGTGCTGCTCAACCTGGTGCTGTGCTCGCTGGCCGGCTACGCGTTCGCCCGGTTCCGCTTCCTCGGCCGCGCGGCCCTGTTCGTGGTGATCATGGCCACGCTCATGGTGCCGTTCCAGGTCACGATGATCCCGCAGTTCATCATCACCAAGTGGCTGGGCGTGCATGTGCTGGCCGCGGTGGGGATCAACCACATCGGGGCGCTCATCCTGCCCAACGCCGCGACCGCGTTCGGCATCTTCTTCCTGCGCCAGTTCTTCCGGACCCTGCCCCTGGAGTACGAGGAGTCCGCCCGGGTGGACGGGGCCAGCCGGCTCACCGTGCTGATCAGGATCGTGCTGCCGCTGGCCACCCCGGCGCTGGCCACCCTGGCCGCGCTGACGTTCCTGGACTCCTGGAACAACTTCCTCTGGCCGCTCATCGCGATTACCTCCACGAACCAGATGACGCTGCCGCTCGGCCTGGCCACCTTCCAGGGTGCGCACGCCACGGAGTGGACCCTGCTGATGGCCGCCAACGTGATGAGCCTGGTCCCGATGCTGGCCATCTTCTTCCTGGCCCAGCGCTACTTCATCCGGTCGGTGGCCTCGACCGGACTGGCCGGGACCTGAGCGGAGCCCTGAGCCAGCATCTGACCGAGAAACCCGAGCCAGAACCCAAGCGAGCGCCTGAGCGAGAACCCCGAGCAAGGGCCCCTAAAGAAAGGCGAGTCAGCATGGGCGAGGAGGCCCCAGCGATGCAGGAGGACGTGACCGGCGGCAGCCGGACGGAGCAGGAGGTGGCTTCGCAGCCCGCCTGCTGGCGCCGGGCGGGCCAGCTGGCCGCGGACGTCGCGGGCGTCCTGCCGGCGGCGGGTGAACGGGTCGCCGTCGCGGGCTGCGGCACCTCCTGGTTCATGGCCCAGTCCTACGCGGCGGCCCGCGAGGCCTCCGGGCACGGCGAGACCGACGCGTTCGCCGCGTCGGAGATGCCTGTGGGCCGGGCTTACGACCGGGTCGTGGTGCTGTCCCGGTCCGGGACCACCACCGAGATCGTGCAGTTGCTGGACCGGCTGCGCGGCGAGGCGCCTACGGTCGCGATCACCGCGGTGCCCGGGACGCCGGTGGCGCAGGCCGCCGACGCCGTCATCGACCTCGGGTTCGCGGATGAGGAGTCCGTGGTGCAAACCCGGTTCGCCACCACCGAGCTGGCCCTGCTCCGCGCGAACCTGGGCGTGGATCCCGGCCCGGCCGCGGACGCGGCAGAGCGGGTGCTCGCCGCGCCGCTTCCGGCGGAGATGCTGGCCGCCCGCCAGTTCACGTTCCTCGGCACCGGCTGGACTTACGGCCTGGCCAACGAGGCGGCGCTCAAGCTGCGGGAGGCGGCCGGCATGTGGACTGAGGCCTACCCCGCCATGGAGTACCGGCACGGCCCGGTCGCGGTCACCGGCGAGGGCAGCATCGTGTGGCTGTTCGGCACCCCGCCGGACGGGCTGGGCGGCGAGATCGCCGCGGCCGGCGGTACGGCCTGGTTCAGCGAGGAGGACCCGCTGGCCGAGCTGGTCCGCGTGCAGCGGGTGGCTGTGGCGCTGGCCCGGGCCCGCGGGCTGGACCCGGACCAGCCGCGGAACCTGGCCCGCTCCGTCATCCTCGCTACGGGCTGAGAAGGCGTCACGTGATCGGAATCGTCTGCCTCAACCCTGCCCTGGACGTCACCCATCACGTGCCGGCCGTCGACTGGGCCGGGGTGAACCGGCCGGACGTGGTGCATGCGCGCCCGGGCGGCAAAGGGCTGAACGTGGCCCGCACGCTGCACGCGCTCGGAACCGATGTCCTGGTCATGGGCCTGGTCGGCGGGCCCACCGGGGAAGCGGTGACGGTAGCCCTGGCCGCCCTGGGCGTGCCCGCGGCGTTCACCTGGACGCGAGCGGAGACCCGGCGGACGTTCACCGTCGTGGACGGGCAGACCGGGGACGCGGCCCTGTTCAACGAGCCCGGCCCGCGGATCGCCGCGGCGGAGTACAAGGAGTTCCGTGCCCGGCTCGCCTCCATCCTGGCCGGGTGCGGGGCCGTGGTCCTGTCCGGGAGCCTGCCGCCGTGCCTGCCCGCCAGCAGCTACGCGGAGCTCATCGCGATGACGGCCGCCGCCGGGGTACCGGTGCTGCTGGACGCGCACGGGGAGGCGCTGCGCCTCGGCGCCGCGGCCGGGCCGGCCATCGTCAAGCCGAACCTGGCCGAGCTGGAGGCCTTCGCCGGCCGGCCACTGTCCGGGCCGGGTGGCTCGGAGGGTAGTGGCCCGGAGCCGGACCGGCGGGCCGTGGCCATGGCCGCCGGGGAGCTCCGGGAGGCTGGCCCCGCGGCGGTCGTGGTCTCGCTCGGCGCGGACGGGCTGTACGCCGACACCGGCGACGGCCGCTGGCAGGGCGTCCCCCCGGTCGTCCAGGCTGGCAACGCGACCGGGGCCGGTGACGCGGCCGCCGCGGGCCTGGCCCTGGGACTGGCGCTGGGGCACCCGTGGGATGAGCGGCTGCGGCACGCGGTCGCCCTCGGCACCGCGGTGGCCCTCTCCCCGGTGGCCGGGGAGTTCAGCCCCGCGGACTACGCCATGGTGCGGGCCGGGGTCACGGTAACGCGCGCGGGGGATGGCGTGGCGGCCAGCGGGGGACGCGGTGAGCCTGGCCAGGCTCGCCAGGCGCGCGGGGAGGCCGGCTGATGCCCGCCGCCGGAATGAGCGAGATCACCCGGTCCGCCCGGGCGGCAGGCCGGGGCGTCGGCGCCTTCAACGTGATCGGCATCGAGCACGCGGAGGCGATCGTGGCCGGGGCTGAGGCCGCCGCCTCGCCCGTGGTGCTGCAGATCAGCGAGAACTGCGCCGCCTACCACGGCGCGCTGGAGCCGATCGCCCGGGCCTGCCTGTCGATCGCGGATTCGGCCGCCGTGCCGGTCGCGGTGCACCTGGACCACGCCACCCGCGAGGACCTCGTGCACGCCGCGGCCGGGCTGGGCGTGCGGTCGGTCATGTACGACGCGTCCGCCCTGCCCTACGCCCGGAATGTCGAGTCCACCGCGGCGGTAACCCGGTGGTGCCATGACCGGGGCATCTGGGTCGAGGCCGAACTCGGTGAGATTGGCGGGAAGAACGGCGTGCATTCGCCGCTGGCCCGCACCCGGCCGGACGAGGCGGCCGCCTACGTGGCGGATACCGGGGTGGATGCGCTGGCGGTCGCGGTCGGCAGCTCTCACGCGATGCTGACCCGCGATGCGGCACTGGACCTTGGCCTGATCGCGGAGATCCGCCGGACGGTCAGCGTGCCGCTCGTGCTGCACGGCTCGTCCGGGGTCCCCGACGCCGGCCTGGCCGCGGCGGTCCGCGCGGGAATGACCAAAATTAACGTGGCGACGCAGCTGAATAAAGTCTTCACCGCGGCCATCCGTGCGTGCCTGAATGCCGATAGCGGAATGGTCGATCCCAGGCGGTACGGTTCGGCGGGACGCGATGCGGTCGCCGCCGAGGTCGCCCGCCTGCTTGACGTGATCGGAGGCGCCGATGACCCGGTACCGGCGGTGGAATGAGCTGCTGGAGCTGCTCGCGGCGGCCGGGCAGCTCCAGGTCGAGGAGGCTGCGAAGGCACTCGGCGTGTCCGAGGCCACGGTCCGCCGGGACCTCGACGAGCTCGCCACCCAGCAGATGCTGACCCGGATCCGGGGCGGCGCGGTGGCCCAGGGCGTCACCTACGATCTGCCCCTGCGGTACAAGAGCGAACGGCATCCCTCCGAGAAACAGCGCATCGCCGCGGTCGCGGCAGAGCTGGTCCGGCCGGGCCAGGTCACCGGCCTGAACGGCGGCACCACCATCACCGAGGTGGCCCGGGCCCTGGCCACCCGCTCCGACCTGAACGGCCAGGTGCCGCCGCCCGCGCTCACCGTCGTCACCAACGCGCTGAACATCGCGACCGAGCTGGCCGTCCGCCAGCACATCAAGATCGTGGCCACCGGCGGGGTGGCCCGGCCGCAGTCCTATGAGCTGATCGGGCCGCTGGCCACCGGCGTGCTGGAGCAGGTCACCCTGGACGTGGCCATCCTGGGTGTGGACGGGATCGACGCGGTGGCCGGCGCCACCGCCCATCATGAGGGCGAGGCGAGCATCAACCGGCTGATGGCCCGGCAGGCGACCAAGGTCGTGATCGCCGCGGACAGCTCCAAGGTGGGCCGCCGTGCGTTCGCCCGGATCTGTACCGCCCGCGAGATCGACGTGCTGGTCACCGACACCGGGATCGCCGCCGAGGATGCGGCCCGGCTCGAGGACGCGGGAGTCGACGTTGTCACCGCCTGACGCCGCGCCGCCTGGCGCCGGCCTCCACCCGGACGCCGCGGCCGTCCCCCCGGAGCGGCCCGTCGACCTGGTCGTGATCGGCGACTGCAACCCGGACGTGCTCGTCCTCGGCGACGACGTCACCCCCGCGTTCGGCCAGCAGGAGAAGCTGGTGCCCACCATGTCGCTGGTCGTCGGCGGCTCCGCGTCGATCACCGCGGTGGCCGCGGCCCGGCTCGGGCTCAGCGTCGCGCTGGTCGCCGCGGTCGGCGCCGATCCCGCGGGCCAGTTCATGCTGGACCAGCTGGCCCGGGAAGGGGTCGCCACGGACGCGGTCGCCGTCCGCGGGGACGCTCCGACCGGGATGACGGTGGCCCTGTCGAACGGTGGTGACCGGGCCATCCTGACCGCCCTCGGGGCGGTGGGCTCGCTGACCGCCGCCGATGTCCCGGCCGCGCTGCTCGGCCGGGCCCGGCACGTGCACATCAGCTCCTACTTCCTGCTCGAGGACTCACTCGGTCCCGGCCTGGCCACGGTGATCTCGGCGGCCCAGGCGGCCGGGGCGACCGTGTCCCTGGACACCAACTGGGATCCGTCCGGGCGGTGGGGCGACGACCGGCTCGCCGCGGCGCTGGCCCGGGCGGACCTGCTGCTGCCCAACGAGGCCGAGGCGATCCATCTGAGCGGCGAGCCGGACCTGGCCGCAGCGCTGCCGGTGCTCACCGCGGCCGGTTCCCGGCTGGTGGTCAAGCTGGGCGCCCGCGGGGCCTTGTGTGCCGAGGGCACCCGCCGCTATCGCGTCAGCGTCCCACCGGTGACGCCCGTCGACGCGACCGGCGCCGGCGACTGCTTCAACGCCGGCCTGATCGCCGGACTGCTCCGGGGCCTGGGACTGCCCGAGGCTGCCGCCCTCGGCTGCGCCGCCGGTGCCCTGTCCACTCGCGCGCCAGGTGGCACCGCCAGCTGTCCCGACCTGCCCTCAGCCCTGGCCGTGGCGGGCACCGCGACCGTCACGACCCCCAGCCCCAGCACGCTGGCGTGAGTCCGTCACGCTGATCGCCGCCGTCCCGCGGCCCGCCGGGCGCGGGGGCCCAGCACCGGCTGGCCCCCGCGCACGCCGCGGTAGGCGCGGCCCCATGGCCACTGCCCTGCGTCGTCGGCGTGCACCACTTGCAGCGCCCTGATCTGCGGTCCGTACAGTTCCACAGCCGTGAGCAGGTGCGCCGTGGGCTCGGCCACCCTGACGATCTCGATGAGCGGGCCGCCGGTCAGCCGGACCTGCACGCCGGGCCGGGGCGGCTCCGCGTGCAGGACGTGCGCGGCGATGTCGTTGAGCAGCCGCCCCGCCCGCCGCACCGGCATCCCGGTGATCACTAATTCGGGCCGGCCGTAGGTGGTCAGCCCGGTGGTGTAGGCCCACGGCGGGTGGATGCGGTCCCGCTCGACTCCCTGCACCGCCCAGCCGAACTTGTCGATGAGGCCCCGTAAGTGGTTGAGGTAATCGTCGTGCGTGGCCTCGGGGTGATCGCAGATCCAGCACATGTCTCCTCCTCCGGATCGGACTCCACCACGATCCCGCCGCCTGCCGACAGAACGCGGGGACGGTGAGTGGCGGCGGCGGGCTGAACGGGCCAGGCTGGAACCGTGAACGAGGAGCTTCGCGCCGAGCTGCTGGAGCGCGCCGGCCGTGACCAGGCCGCCCGTAATTCGTTATCGCCCCAGGGGAGCCCCGAGGAATGGCAGGCGATCGTCGCCCCGGTCGATGAGGCCAGAACACGGATCACATGACGGCGAGTTGCCCGCCATCGATGACGATCTCGGCGCCGGTGATGAAGGAAGCGTCGTCCGAGGCCAGGAAGGCGTAAGCCGCCGCCACCTCGGATGACTGGCCAGGGCGGCCAAGCGGGATGTGGTCGTCGGCATACTGCCCGGCGAACTCATCTCCGCCCTGGTCCGCGCGGATGGCCGCGTTCAGCGGTGTCTCGATGTACCCGGGACACAGGGCGTTGACGCGGATGCCGTACCGCCCGAGCTCGACCGCCATGGTCTTGGTCAGGAGCAGCGCGCCCCCCTTGGACGCGTTGTAGTGGGCGTAGTCCGCCTCGCCGCCCAGGCCGTTCGTCGAAGACATATTGACGATGACGCCCCCGCCACCCTGGTCCACCAGCACCCGGGCCACCGCCTGCGCCACGAGGAACATCCCGCGCAGGTTCACGGTGAGCACGCGGTCCCAGTGAGCCGGGGTAATCGTGAGGAAGGGCTCCCGCCAGGCAATCCCCGCGTTGTTGATCAGAACGTCGATGCCACCGAGCGCCGCGCAGGCCGAATCGACCAGCCGTGTCACTTCATCGTCGCGGCTCACGTCCGCCGGGAGGCCAGTAGCGGTCCCGAATTCCCGCAACTCGGTGACGGCCGTCTCCACCTCTTCAGGGTCGAGCCCGCAGAGGACCACGCGGGCGCCTTCCTCCAGGAAGCGCTGGGCGGTGGCCTTGCCGATTCCGCTGCTGCCTCCGCTGATGAGAACTCGCTTATCCCGGAGCCCGCGCATGGCCCGCTCCTTCCGCTTCGCCTGAGCCCGCCGCGGTCACGACGAAGGCCAGGATCCCGGCCTCGTAGCGAAGCTGGTCGTAGCGGCCCGCCGGGCCCACGTGCGCCCCGGCGCCCAGCTCGGGACGGAACAGCACCTGCCCGCCCGCGCCGCTGTGGGTGGCCCGGAGCCGGGCCACCCACTTGGCCGGCTCGTGGATCAGCACCCGCGGGTCGTGCAGGCTGCCGGTGACCAGCAGGTCAGGCCGGGGCCCGGCGGGCACGTTGTCGTACGGGCTGTACGAGCTCAGATAAGCCCGCATGGCCGGGTCCCTCGGATCACCCCACTCGTCCCACTCGGTGACGGTCAGCGGGATGGTCGGGTCGAGCATCGTGGTCACCACGTCCACGAACGGGACCTCGGCGACCACCGCCCGCCACCGGCCCGGGGCCAGGGAGAACACCGCGCCCTGGAGCAGCCCGCCGGCCGACAGGCCACGGGAGGAGATCCGGTCCGGGGCCGCCCACCCCTCACCGGCCAGCATGTCGGCGGCCGCGATGAAGTCGGTGAACGTGGTGCGCTTGCGGTCCAGGTGGCCCCCGGCCCACCAGCGGCGGCCGCCCTCGCCGCCGCCGCGCACGTGCGCGACCGCGTACACGAACCCCCGGTCCAGCAGGCTGGGCACGCCCACCTCGAATTCCGGCCAGGAACACGCCTCGTACGCGCCGTACCCGTACAGCAGGGCGGGCGCCGAGCCGTCGCGGCGCAGCCCGCGCCGGTAGGCCACGGTGACCGGGATCGGGGTGCCGTCCGCGGCGGGCGCGCTGACGCGTTCCGTCACGTACCCGGCCGGGTCGTACCCGGGCACCTCCTGGCGCTTGCGCAGCTCCCACCGGCCGGTGGCCAGGTCCACGTCGTGCCAGGACGGCGGCTCGGTCAGGGACTCGGTCCGCACGGTCACGGCGGCCGCGCCGTACTCCTCGTTGACCGCCAGGGCCAGGGACCGTTCCGGGCCGCCCGCCCCGATCAGGTACCAGGCCCCGGTCTCGCGGTCCACCACCCGCAGCTGGGTCGCGGCCCCGCGCCGCTGCTCCACGACCAGGTACCGCCCGAACACGTCGCAGCGCACCAGCCGGGTGTCCGCGGCGGGCCCGATGACCTCCGTCCAGCTCAGCTCGGACCACGGGGCCCGCCCGGGGGCCGTCACCGGCGCCCGGACCAGCCGGAACTCGGGCGCCCCGGCGTTGGTGACCAGGTAGAGCTCGCCGCCGCCCGGCCCGTCCGCATGGTCCGCGCAGTACTCCGTGCCCGGCCTTCTTTTTTCCGCAACGATAGGATCGCCGCGGATGTCCCCGGCCGGGATCATCAGGGTCTCGGTGGTGTCCCGGGACGCGGTCTCGATCAGCAGCCAGGCGCCGCTGCGGGTGGCCCGGACGGTCAGCTCGAACCGCTCGTCGTCCTCCCGGTACGCCAGCGTGTCTGCGTCCGGGCCGGTGCCGAGCTCGTGCCGCCAGACCTCATGGGGCCGGTAGGCCGCGTCGGTCACGACATAGAGCAGCGCCCGGGAGTCCGCGGCCCAGCCCAGCCCGTAGTAGGTGCCCTCGATCCGCTCGTCCAGGTCGCTGCCCGTAGCCAGGTCACGGACCCGCAGCTGATACACCTCGTCGCCGTCGAAGTCGACCGAGTAGGCGAGGAATCGCCCGTCCGGGCTGACCTCGCGGACGCCCAGCTCCGCGTAGTTGCCGGTGCAGGCCGGATCCGCGAGCAGCAGGTTCTCGTCGAGCAGCACCTCGCCCGTGCCGGAGGGGGCCGCGCCGCCAGCGTTCGTGGCCCGGCAGAACTGCTCCAGCTGCTGGCCGGCGACGGTCCTGGTGAAGTACCAGAACCCGCCCTGGCGCCAGCGCACCGACTCCTCGGCCGGCGGGAGCCGCGCGGCCATCTCGGCGAACAGCTCCTCGCGCAGCCCGTGCAGCGGCGCGGTCTGCTCGTCGTAGTAGGCGCGCTCGGCGGCCAGGTAATCACGCATCTCCGGCCGGTCCCGGTCACGCATCCAGGCGTACGGATCGGCGTCCGGTCCGCCGCCCGCCGCGGGCCGCCTCGGCGCGACGGGCGGGCCGGAGGCCGGTAGGCCGGACCCCGCCGATCGTGATCCCGGTCGCCCGGTCACGCCGGATCCGCCGTGTGCCCAGCGACCAGCCGTCGCAGGGCCTCGGCGGACAGCCCGTAGGAGGTGTGGCCTTCCCGGCCGGTCACGGTCTCCGCCTGCAGCAGGCTGTTCAGCACGGCCTCCTCGGTGGCCTCGACCACGGCGGCGAAGTAATCGTCCAGCGCGCTGCCGCTCACCGGGGACCGCGACGGTGCCTCCCCCCGTCGTGCGCGCAGCCCGGTGGCCAGGGCCAGGAAGATCTCCCCGCTGGCGTGGTGCGCGGTGCTGCCCACCCTGGCCAGGCCCAGCCCCGCCCGGCGGGCCAGCCGCTGGCAGGCGGCCGCGTCCAGCGGACCGTCGGTGAGCACCACCACGATGCACGAGCCCGCCGGTCCTGGCCGGGCGCCGGCCGCGGGGCCGGGCAGCAGCTGCCCGGCCGGCACCCCGGCCACCGTGAGCCGTTCCCGGTCGCCGAAGTTGGTCATCGTGACCACCCCGACGGTCGCCCCGCCGGGCACCACCCGGGACGCGGTACCGATGCCGCCCTTATAACC
The DNA here is from genome assembly GCA_036509255.1 of Streptosporangiaceae bacterium. Classification (GTDB taxonomy): domain Bacteria; phylum Actinomycetota; class Actinomycetes; order Streptosporangiales; family Streptosporangiaceae; genus RYN-230. The sequence goes on along the minus strand of DATCFY010000002.1, from coordinate 4,783 downwards.
CAGGCAGCTCATCCCGGTTCCCGCGCCGACGGCACCCTCGGCTGCGGGACCCGCCCCGGCGGACGCCCTGGCCGCCGCCAGCGCCTCCCGTACGTCGTCCCGCTGCACCTGCATCCGGCGGCTTTCGCTGAGGAAGCTGTCGTCGCACTCGGCCACGATAGGGATGATCACGTCCTCGGCGCCGATCGCGGGCTGCTCGTCCATGAGCAGCTCGCAGGCCGCGTCGTAGACGCGTCCCAGTTGCATGGTCGAGGTCAGGAACACGGGCGTCTCGGCTAGCCCCCACTCCTGCGCGGCCAGCATCCCGGTGCACTCCCCGGCCCCGTTGAGCACGGCGCCGCCGGCCGGGACAGGGAACCGGAACAGGTCGCCCCCCGGGTCGATCACCGTCACCCCGGTCCGTGCCGTGCCCCGGCCGGCTGGCGGGGGCGGCTCGTCCCGCCACACAGTGGCGTGGCCCAGCCCGGCGCCGGGTACGTCGAGCACCGACCCGGCCGGGCCCGGTGGCAACAGCCCGACGGTGATGCCAAGATCAGGAACGCGCGGCATCCCGCGATGGTAACCCCGCCGCGCCGCCCTAGGGAGAGTGCCCGTGAGCCTGCCGGTGCCGGTGGTGTGGAGCGAGGACTGCCTGCGCCACGAGCCTGGGGGTGAGGTGTGGCTCGGCCTGCGTGAGCCCGGCGCCGAGGTCCCGGCCCGGGCGCTGGTGCTGCGGGACGCGCTGGCCGCGGCGGGCGCGCCGGTCACCGCCACCCGGGAGCACGACGACACGATCCTGCGCCGGGTGCACGACCCCGCGCTGCTCACCCACCTGGCCTCGGTCTGGGCGGACTGGGAGACGGCCGGGCTGCCCGCGGAGCACGGCCGCGACCGGGTAGTGCCCTACGTGTTCCCCACCCCGGGGCTGCTGGCCGGCCTGCCGCCGCGGACCCCGCCGGCTGTGCACGGCCGGGCCGGGCTGTACTGCTACGACACGATGACGCTGGTCGGCCCGGGTAGCTGGGCTGCCATCCGGGGCGCCGCGGACGCCGCGCAGACCGCCGCGGACCTGGTCGGCTCGGGCACGCCGGTGGTGTACGCGCTCTGCCGGCCACCCGGGCACCACGCCACCCGCAGCGCCTACGGCGGGTCCTGCTACCTGAACAACGCCGCCGTCGCGGCCGAGACGCTCCGGGCGGCCGGGGCCGCCCGGGTCGCCGTCCTGGACATCGACGCCCACCACGGCAACGGCACCCAGATGATCTTCTATGACCGGGCCGACGTCTGGTACGGGTCACTGCATGTCGATCCGGGCGCGGGCTGGTTCCCGCACTACGCGGGCTACCCGGACGAGCGCGGCACCGGGCCGGGCGCGGGTTTCACCCGGAACCTGCCGCTGCCCCCGGGGACCGGGGACGACGGCTGGCTGGCCGCGCTCGGCGCACTGTGCGCGGAGGCGGACGCGTTCGCCTCCGAGGCCGTTGTGGTATCGCTGGGCCTGGACGCGGCGGCGGCCGATCCGGAAAGCCCGTTGCGGGTCACCGAGGCGGGATACCGGGCCGCGGGCCAGCGGCTCGCCGCGCTGGGCCGCCCGGCCGTGCTGATCCAGGAAGGCGGCTACCACCTCCCCACCCTGGGCGGCTACGCAGTGGCCACGCTGCAGGGTTGCGCCGGCCGCTGACCGGGCGCCTGCCCCACGCGCAGTCCATGATCGTGGTGCATTTTGCCCCGCGGGCGGGGCAAAATGCACCACCTTGATGCCTGATGACTCCGGTCAGGCGAGGAGGCAGGCGGCTTCGTGGCCGGCGGCCGCGGCGGCGGCCGGGGGGCGCAGGACGGGGTCCTCACGGCGGCACCGGTCCTCGGCGATGGGGCAGCGCGGGTGGAACCGGCAGCCGGGCGGCACATCGACCGGGTTCGGGGTCTCACCCTGGAGGATCTGCGGCGTGCTGCGCTGCCGCGGGTCTCGGTGCGGCACCACGGACAGCAGCGCCCTGGTGTAGGGATGCTGCGGGTTGCGCACCACATCCCGCGCTGGCCCTTGCTCCACGATCCGGCCCAGGTACATGACCGCGATCCGGTCGGCGAAGTGCGCCGCCGTGGACAGGTCGTGGGTGATCATGAGGATGCCCATGTCACCGTCCCGGCGCAGCCCGTCCAGCAGCGACAGCACCCCGGCCCGGACCGACACGTCCAGCATCGACACGGGCTCGTCCGCGAGCAGCAGGTCCGGGCCGAGCACCAGGGCGGCGGCGATCGTGACTCGCTGCCGCTGGCCGCCGGACAGCTCGTGCGGGTAGCGCTCCAGGAACTGCTCGGCCGGGGCCAGCCCGGCCCGTTCCAGGGCGCTGATGACCAGGTCGCGGCGCTCGGCGCGGGACCGGCCGATGCCGTGCACCAGCATCGGCTCGGCCACGGCGTCCTGGACCCGGAACCGGGGATCGAGCGACTCGTACGGGTCCTGGTAGATCATCTGCAGCTTGCGCCGCAGCGGCCGCATCTGCGGCTGGGACAGCCTGGTGATGTCGGTCCCGTTCAGCCGGATGGTGCCCGCGGTGGAGTTCACCATGCGCAGGATGGTCTGCGCGGTGCTGGTCTTGCCACAGCCCGACTCCCCGACCAGGGCCAGCATCTCGCCGCGGGCCAGGGAGAAACTGACCCCGTCTACCGCGTGCACCTGGAGGCGGGGCTCGCGGGCCAGCCGGCCGGTCAGGCTGCGCCGGACGGGATAGTGCGTGACCAGGTTGTCCACCTGCAGCAGGGGTGCCTCACTCACTGGTGCTCCCCGGCGGGCTGGCGGGTGAGATGGCACGCGGCCTCGTGGCCGGCCCCGACCGGCAGCAGCACCGGGCGCTCGTCCATGCAGGGCGCGAACGCCGAATCGCAGCGCGGCCGGAACGGGCAGCCGGCCAGTTCCCGGTCTAGCCGCGGCGGGGTGCCGGGGATGGACACCACGTCATCCTCTCCGTACAGGTCGGGAGTGGCCGCGAAGAGCAGCCGGGTGTACGGGTGGCGGGGCGAATGATAGAGCTCCTCCATCGGCCCGGATTCCACGATCTCGCCCGCGTACATGACGGCGGCCCGCTCGCAGACCTGCGCCACGACCGGCAGGTCGTGCGTGACCAGGACAAGAGCCAGGCCCAGCTCGTCAGACAGGCGGGTGAGCAGATCCAGGATCTGGGCCTGCACCATGACATCCAGGGCCGTGGTCGGCTCGTCGGCCAGCAGGATCTTCGGGTCGCAGGCCAGCGCCATCGCGATCGACGCGCGCTGCCGCATGCCGCCGGAGAACTCGTGCGGGTACCGCTCGCCCGCGGCCGCGGGGATGCCCACCATCTCCAGCAGTTCGCCCGCCCGCCGCCGGGCGGCCGCGCCGTGCGCGATGCCGTGGAAGGCCATCGGCTCGGCGATCTGCCAGCCGATCTTCTTCACCGGGTTCAGCGCGTTCATCGCGCCCTGGAAGACCATGGCGATGTCCGTCCAGCGGTGCGCGCGCACCGAGTCCTCCCCGCCGGCCAGGATGTTGCGGCCGTTCACCCGCACCTCTCCGGCCAGCGACGCGTTGGGCGGCAGCAGGCCCATCAGCGCCAGGATGGTGGTGGTCTTGCCGCAGCCGGACTCGCCGACCAGGCCGAAGCGTTCCCCCGCCTCCAGCGCGAAGCTCACCCCGGCCGCCGCGTGCACCTGGCCGCCCCCGTGGTGGGAACGCTGCGGCAGGTCGAACCAGACGTGCAGGTCCTCGACTTCGAGCAGGCTCAAATCGCGTCCGGCCCCCTTCCGACGAGCGGGCGCAGCCGCCACCGGTGCACCGACAGGTTGGCCGCCTTCAGCCGCGGGTTCAGCGCGTCCTCGACCGCCTGGCCGAATAGGAAGCAGCCCACGATGACGGCGGCGATGACGAACCCGGCGGGCACGATGGCCCACCAGGCGCCCGAGGAGATCGCGGTCCGCTGGAACGCGTTCTCCAGAATCGTGCCCCAGGTGGTGACCGTCGGATCCTCCAGGCCGAGGAAGGCGAGCGCGGTCTCCAGGTAGATCGCGATCGCGATGGTGAGCACCGTGTTGGCGATGAGCAGCGGGCCGACCTGGGGCAGGATGTGCTTCCAGATGATCCGCGCGTTGCTGGCCCCGAGGGCCCGGGTGCGTTTCACGTACACCCGCTCACGCAGGCTCATGACCTGGGCCCGGATGATCCGGGCGGTCGAGGTCCACTCCAGGATGCCGATCACCATGATCACGTGGAACAGGCTGGCTCCCCAGACATCGGCAATGACGATCATGAGCACCAGGTCCGGGATGACCAGCAGGTAGTCGGTGATACGCATGAGCCCGATGTCGATCCAGCGGCCGAAGTACCCGGACAGGATCCCGACCCCGCCACCGATGATCATCGCGACCAGGGTGGCCGCGAAGCCGACCACCAGGGAGATCCGGCCGCCCTGCATGAGCTCGCTGAGCATGTCGATGCCGCCGTCGTCGCAGCCGAGCCAGTGCGCGCCGGACGGCGGGGCGTACACCGCGCAGGTCTGCTGGGTGATGCTGTACGGCGAGATGTACGGTGCCACGATCGACAGCAGGACGAAGAAGCCAATGATCGACAGGCCGACGACGGCCGCCTTGCGCTCCCGCAGCACCGAGCGGAAGAAACCACCGCGAGTCGACGGCTGGCCCTCGGCCTCGACGGCGAGCTGCGGGTCCTGTAGGGGCAGGGTCACTGCGAGATCCTCGGGTCCAGGCGGAAGTAGAGAAGGTCGGCGGCGAAGTTCAGGATGATCACGGCCACGGTCAGGATCAGGAAGCCGCC
>DATCFY010000001.1:0-16574 GCA_036509255.1 Streptosporangiaceae bacterium | reverse complement strand
CGGCCAGCCGTTTGTCACGTTCACGGGTAATCGGCGGGAATCACCTGGCGGAAGCCCAGACGTGGCCCGGCCACATTGCCGGCGCCGACGTCAGGCTGGGTAGTCCAGACGGCCCGTGGGCATCAGCGCCCGCGGGTTGCGTCCCTGACTACCCTTCGCGCCGTGTCCCGCCCGGTGACAGCCGTTCTGTTTCGTCCTGGATCTCAGCGCCCAGCTTCGCGAGCGCGTCAAGATGCTGCCGGCTGTGATGGGCGCAGAACAGCAGCTCCCCAGAATCGGGGAGCACAACGCGTACGTAAGCCTGGGCACCACACCGGTCGCACAGGTCCGTCGCATTCAGGGGCCTGCTTGGTGCGAGAGCTCCGGTCATGTCGCCTCCCTCGCGTCGTGCCACCGGTCATCTGCCGGTGGGCTCTGCCCTACGTGTTAGTCAACACTCTGCCAGGCCCATGCCTTCCCGTGTGGATGCGGCGTACGCCCAAAGCGAACGCCCGCCATGGGAGGATGGCAGTAGTCCTCGCTGTTCCACTGTAGCGGGGGCGCGTTGTCCCAGGTGGGCGGGTATGTCCGCGGCGTGGCTTCCCCGGGTAGTCAGATCGGCGAGCTAGTCTGCCGAAGTCCGCCCCGATTCGCGCCGCCCGTCCCCCGACCGAGGAGAACCACGTGACCGCCGTCCGCGCCGATACCGACGGCCCCGTTAAGAGCGGCTCTGGTACTGGCCGCTCAGCCCCAGGCCGCCCTGGCGCTGGCCGCACGGAAACAGGCCGCACGGGCACTAGCCGTACGGGCACTGGCCGTACGGGCACTGGCCGTACGGGCCGGACCGCGGCCCCGCTGGCGGCCGTCTCCGCCGGGGACTCCTATACCGCCCGTCACCTGTCGGTCCTGGAAGGGCTTGAGGCGGTCCGCAAGCGGCCGGGGATGTACATCGGGTCCACCGACAAGCGGGGCCTAATGCACTGCCTGTGGGAGATCTTCGATAACTCCGTGGACGAGGCGCTGGGCGGGCACTGCACCTCCATCGATGTCGTACTACATCCCGATATGTCTGCCGAGGTCCGGGACAACGGCCGGGGCATCCCGGTGGACGTGGAGCCCAAGTCCGGGCTGACCGGCGTCGAGCTGGTGATGACCAGGCTGCACGCCGGAGGCAAGTTTGGCGGCGGGTCTTACACCGCCTCCGGTGGCCTGCACGGCGTCGGCGCTTCCGTGGTGAACGCGCTGTCGGCCCGGCTGGACGTCCAGGTCGACCGGGAAGGGCACGAGTGGGCCGCTTCCTTCCGCCGCGGCGTGCCCGGCGAGTTCGCCGCCGAGGGCCCGCAGGCGTCCTTCACCCGGGGCCCGGGACTCCGCCAGGCCCGCAAGGTGGCCCGGAAGGTGACCGGGACCAGAATCCGGTTCTGGCCGGACCGCCAGGTGTTCACGAAGGACGCGGACTGGGACTTCGACGACCTTGTGCAGCGCGCCCGGCAGACCGCGTACCTCGTCCCTGGCCTGACGATCCGGGTCAGGGACGAGCGGCCGGAGGTGGCCCACCAGTCGGACAGCTCCCCGGAAGACGACGCCGAGAGCCCGGGGGACCAGCGCGGGTCGGGTTCCGTTGCGGAAAAAGAAGCGGAGTTCCGGTTCGACGGCGGTATCAGCGAGTTCTGCGCCTACCTATCGCCCGGGCAGCCGCTGACCGACGTGCTGCGGCTCACCGGCACCGGCCAGTTCACTGAGACGGTGCCGGTGCTCGACGAGCAGGGCCACATGACGCCCACGGACGTGGACCGGGAACTGCAGGTCGACGTGGCCCTGCAGTGGAGCACCGGATACGACACCAAGACCGTGTCGTTCGTCAACGTGATCGCCACCCCCAAGGGCGGGACGCACGTCACCGGATTTGAGCGGGCCCTGGTTAAGACGCTGAACGAGCAGCTGCGCGCGGCCCGGCTGCAGAAGAACGGCGATGAGCCAGCCAATAAGGACGACGCGCTGGAGGGGCTCACCGCAGTAATCGGGGTCCGGCTGCCCGAGCCGCAGTTCGAGGGCCAGACCAAGGAAGTGCTCGGTACCCCGGCCGCCTCGCGGATCGTGTCGAAGGTGGTGGCGACCGAGCTGCAGGCCGTTTTCGAGGCCCGGAGCCGGGCGGGCAAGCAGCAGGCCCGCGCGGTGCTGGAGAAGGTAGCGTCGGCCGTGAAGGCCCGGATCGCGGCCCGCGAGCACCGGGACAACCAGCGCCGCAAGTCCGCGCTCGCCTCCTCGGCGCTCCCCGCCAAGCTGGTGGACTGCCGCAGCGCCGACGACCGCAGCGAGTTGTTCATCGTCGAGGGTGACTCCGCGCTCGGCACCGCGAAGCTGGCCCGGAACTCCGAGTTCCAGGCGCTGCTGCCGATCCGGGGCAAGATCCTCAACGTGCAGAAGGCGTCGCTCGCCGACATGCTGAAGAACGCCGAGTGCGCGTCCATCATCCAGGTCATCGGGGCCGGCTCCGGCGCCTCCTTCGACCTGGACGCGGCCCGCTACCAGCGGGTCATCTTCATGTCCGACGCCGACGTGGACGGCGCGCACATCCGTACCCTGCTGCTCACCCTGTTCCACCGCTACCTGCGGCCGATGCTGGACGCGGGACGGGTCTTCGCCGCGGTGCCGCCGCTGCACCGGATCGAGTTGTCCAACCCGCGCAAGGGGCAGCCGAAGTACAACTACACCTATTCCGACAGCGAGCTGCACCGCCGGCTGCTCGAGCTGGAGCGGCGGGGCCAGCGCTGGAAGGAGCCGATCCAGCGGTACAAGGGCCTGGGCGAGATGGACGCCGGGCAGCTGGCCGAGACCACCATGGACCCGCGGCACCGCACGCTCCGCCGGATGCGGATCGAGGACGCGGCCGCTGCGGGCGGGGTGTTTGACCTGCTCATGGGCAGCGAGGTAGGGCCCCGCCGGGAGTTCATCGTGGGCGGGGCCGCCGAGCTGGACCTGTCCCGCATCGACGCCTGACGTTTCCTGGCCGCGCTTGGCCAGGCTGATTCCCTCACACGCCAGACCCATAGGTCTGCATCCCTCACTCCTGTACCGGGCTAGGGCGCGGACGAGGACATGGCTGAAAGTCCGGGGTAGTCCTGACTACAGCGATCCCACATTCATGAGGGAGAAGACCTGCGGTCGGGGCGCCACGGGGCTGCGTGATGAGCGTAATTACGTTTCGTAAAGAGTACGATACTTAGAGTGACAAGACAGATTCTGATGGCTGAGTTTCTCCGCGCCCAGGCCGCGTGGCGGCTGGCCCGCGCCGGCAGCGATCCGGTCCGGGCCGCGAGATGCGCCGCGGCGCTGCTGGATGCCGCGGCGTTCGTGGTCACGTTAACCGCCGACGACGAGGATCTGGCCACGCTGGCCCGGGTCGGCTGTTTCAGTGGCCAGGTGTTCGACCCCGGGGCCCGCGGCCTGCAGATCGCGCGCTGGTGGCAGTTCGGTGATCCGCCCTACGCAGGCCCGCGTGACCTGCTGACCGCGCTGGCGGCCGCGGCGGGCCGGCCGGTGGCCCGGTCCGGCCCCGCAGCCTCCTGACGGTCCCATCTCCTGAGGTGGCTGCACCCCAGCGGTTAGCGGGGCAGCGCGGCCCCGCCCAGGGCGGCCAGCCCTTGCCGGATACGCTCCCCGGAGCCGTCCCGCCGGCCCTCCGGGTCAGGCAGGTAGACCGGGACGCCCGCATCGGTCGCGGCCCGGGCCGGACCCGGCCCGGCCCAGGCGAGAACCAGGGTGTCCTCGCCCTTCAGGAAGCGGTGGCAGCGCACGCCACCGGTGGCCCGTCCCTTGGCCGGATACTCCCGGTACGGGGTCACCTTGACCGTGGCTGCTGCGGTCCCGGGCAGCGCGTGGCTGCTCCCGGCCACGGTCACCACCACTGCGTCCTCGGCCGCGCCGATCCCGGGCCGAGCCGGCGTATCTGGCACCGCGCCGAACCAGACCGCCGCCGCCCCGGCGGAGAGCCGGATCCCGGCCATCCCGCCGGCTGCGCGGCCCTGCGGGCGGACGGCCGCGGCCCGGAAGCGGAGCAGCTGGGCGTCGCTGGTGATGAACACCAGGTCCGCATCCTCCCCGTCCAGCTGGACCACGCCGATTACCCGGTCGCCGTCCTTCAGGGAGATGACCTCGAACTCGGTGGCGTTGGCCGGGTAGTCGGGAGAGACCCGCTTGACCACGCCTCCCGTGGTACCGACGGCCAGCCCGCCTGGTGACCCGTCCGGCGCGGCCAGTCCCACCACGGTCTCGCCCGCCTCCAGGGAGACGAACTCGGCGATCGGCGCGCCGCCGGCCAGCGCGGGGGAGTGGGCGCTGGGCGGCAGGGCGGGAATCTCCAGCACGCCGATCCGGATCAGCCGGCCCTGGGAGGTGACCACGGCCGTGGTCCCGCGCGCGGTGGTCACCGCGGTGGCGATGATCACGTCGTGGGCGGCGCGCGGCCCAGCGTCGGGCGCGGGAGGTGTGCCGTCCCGCACGGCCGCGTCCAGCGTGCCTTCGGCGGGCTCGCCGGCGGCCTGGGTGGCGGTCCGGGCGATGAGCCCGGCGGACGACAGCAGAACCAGGCACGGGTCGTCGGCCACCTCGAGCGGCACCGCCGCCGTGCGGGCCTTCCCGCTGCCTTCCAGCAGCACGGTGCGCCGCGGGCTGGCGAACCGCTCGGCGATCTCGCCCAGCTCGCTGGAGACCAGCTCACGGAGCCTGGTTTCCGACTCCAGGATCGCGGTCAGCTCGGCGATCTCCCGCTGCAGGGTCTCCCGCTCGCGCTCCAGCTCCAGCCGGTCGTACCGGGTCAGCCGGCGCAACGGCGTGTCCAGGATGTACTGCGCCTGGATCTCGGACAGGTCGAAGACCGACATGAGTCGTTCCCTGGCCTGGGCGGAGTCGTCGCTGGCCCGGATGACCTGGATGACCTCGTCGATATTCAGCAGCGCGGTGAGCAGCCCGTCCACCAGGTGCAGCCGGTCCGCGCGCTTGCGGCGGCGGAACTCGCAGCGGCGCCGGACTACCTCGATCCGGTGGTCGACGTAGATGCTCAGCAACTCGCGCAGGCCGAGGACCCGTGGCTGGCCGTCTACCAGCGCGACGTTGTTGATGCCGAACGTCTCTTCCATCGAGGTGAGCCGGTAGAGCTCGTCGAGGATGGCCTCGGGGTGGAACCCGCCCCGGATCTCAATGACCAGGTGCAGCCCGCGATGGCGGTCGGTCAGGTCCTTCAGGTCGGCGATCCCGGCCAGCTTCTTGGCCTGGACCAGGTCCTTGATCCGGGCGATGACCTTCTCCGGCCCGACACCGTAGGGCAGCTCGGTGACCACGATGCCGTCCCGGCGCGGCGTGAGCTTCTCGACCCGGGCCGTGGCCCGGGTGCGGAAGATCCCGCGCCCGGTCTCATACGCTTCCCTGATCCCGTCGAGGCCGACGATCTTGCCGCCGGTTGGCAGGTCCGGGCCGGGCACGAAGCGCATCAGCTCGTCCAGGCTGGCCTCGGGGTTAACGATCAGGTGCCGGGCCGCGGCGATCACCTCGCCGAGGTTGTGCGGGGCCATGTTGGTGGCCATGCCCACGGCGATCCCGGCGGTGCCGTTCACTAGCAGGTTCGGCAGGCCGGCGGGCAGCACTTCAGGCTGGGTCTCGCTGCCGTCGTAGTTAGGCTGGAAGTCGACGGTGTCCTCGTCGATCGAGGCCACCATCTCCATGGCCGCCGCGGTCAGCCGGGCCTCGGTGTAGCGCATCGCGGCTGGGGCGTCGTCCCCGCCAGGCGAACCGAAGTTGCCGTGCCCGTCGACCAGCGGCAGCCGCATCGCCCACGGCTGGGACATCCGGACCAGCGCGTCGTAGATCGCGCTGTCGCCATGCGGATGCAGCCGGCCCATGACCTCGCCGACCACCCGGGCACACTTGACGTGGGGACGGTCGGGCCGCAGCCCCATCTCGTTCATCTGGTACAGGATCCGGCGCTGGACCGGCTTCAGCCCGTCCCGGGCGTCGGGCAGCGCCCGCTGGTAGATGACGGAGTAGGCGTACTCAAGGAAGCTGCCCCGCATCTCCTCGGCAACATCGATATCAACGATGTTTTCCTCGAAGTCCTCGGGCGGCGGGGGTGTCGCAGTGCGTCGTGCCATGTCCGCCATTGTGCCGCCTGACGGCGACAGACATGTCCAACGCGGCTGGCGTGGCGCGGGCCCCATGATCGTCCGCGAGGTTGCCGCCAGCGCGTGGCGGGCGGCCGTTGACGCGATCGACACCCGAAATGCCACCTCGCCTGCGCGCAATCGGACCGGCGGGGGTGGCAACATTGGCAGTCATGCGGCGGAGGGTACGGATCGTCTTGCTGGCGGCGGTTACCGCGGTTATCGGCGGTGTCACGGCTTGCGCGTCCACGGCAGCAGGACAGGGCCCACCGCCCGCACCCAAGTCGGCTGCGGCGGCCCCGGCCCCGACGCGGGTACCCGTCACGTCCTCCCCGTCCCGCCCGGCCGTCAGCCCGCAGATCGAGGTGACCGGCGCTCCTGGCCACGTGAAGGCCAAGGGCGCGGTGCTGGCCGACGCATCGACCGGCCAGCTGCTGTGGGGCCGGGACGTGGACACCGAACGGCCGATGGCGAGCGTAACCAAGGCGATGACGGCTCTGCTAGTGCTGCAGAGCGGAGACCTCGGCCGGCGGATCCGGGTGCCGAAGGCGGCCGTCACCTACGCCTGGAAATACGGAGGCGAAACCGCGGCGCTGCGCCCGGGAGATGTGCTCACCGCGCATGAGCTACTGGAGGCGCTGCTGCTGCCTTCAGGGGCGGATGCGGCGTATACCCTCGCGAACTTCTACGGGCCTGGCCTGAAGGCCTTCATCGCGCGGATGAATGCGACCGCGGCCCGGATGGGCATGCGGCACACTCATTTCACCTCACCTGACGGGCTTCCCTATCCCACCGAGACCTCGACATACTCCACGCCGTCCGATCTGCTCACGCTCGGCCAGGCGGCGATGCGGTACCCGGCGTTCCAGTCGATCGTGGACCGTCCCTTCTACCACCTGGCGAAGGGCCCGGGGCATCACGGGTACTGGTGGGACAGCACCGACGAGCTGATCGGCTCGTACCGGGGCGCCATCGGGATAAAAACCGGATACACCGATGACGCCCGGCACTGTCTGCTGTTCGAGGCGATCAGGAACGGCCGGGCGCTGATCGGGGTCGTGCTGGACAGCCCCGCTTCCGGCCCGGCAGCCGGCGCGCAAGATGCCGAGCGGATACTGAACTGGGGCTTCCAGCTCCGCCGCGCAGGCTGAACGGCCAGTACCGGACCAGCGCAGCCGGTACCGGACCAGCCGGGGAACATAGGCGGAACCGTGGCGCCTGCGTGCCGCTGCTACGTGACGGAGAAGCCGCCGTCGACGAAGATGAGCTGGCCAGTGATGTAGCCGCTGGCCCGGCTGGCCAGGAACACGGTCACGCCCTCAAAGTCCGCGGGCTCGCCGTTGCGGCCGATCATGGTGCGGGCGGCCAGGGCCGCGGAGCGCACCGGGTCGCGGGCCACGACCTCGGTGAGCGGGGTGGCCACGAACCCGGGCGTGATCGCGTTGCAGCACACGCCGTGGCTGGCCCAGGCCTCAGACTGGGACCGGGTGAGCCCGGTGAGCCCGGCCTTGGAGGCCCCGTACCCGCCGCTGTTGCCGAACGCCCGGACCGCCTGCTGGGAGGCGACGTTGATGATCCGGCCCCAGCCGCGCCGGGCCATCGCGGGCCCGAAACGCTGGCCGAGCACGAACGGGCCGGTGAGGTTCACCGCCATCACGTCGCCCCATTGCTCCAGGGTCTGCTCGCCGAGCGGCGGGCGGGGGTTGGCGCCGGCCGCGTTTACCAGGATGTCCGGTTCTCCGTAGGCCGCCACCGACTCCTCGGCCGCGCGCTGCGCCGCGGCCGGGTCGGCGAGATCGGCCCGGACCCAGGCGGCGGTGCCGCCGGCGGACCGGGTCGCCGCGGCGGCCTTGGCGAGGCCCTCCGCACCGCGGGCCAGGAGTACGACCCGGGCGCCGGCCAGGGCGAGGGCACGGGCCATGGCCTGGCCGATGCCGGAGCTGCCCCCGGTGACCAGGGCCACCCGGCCGTCCAGGGAGAAAAGGCCGTCAAGGAAAGCGGCCCGCGTGCCAGGCCCAGCGCCAGGCCCACCGGCCCCGCCAGGCCCACCAGCTCCGCCGGCCCCAGCCTCCGCGCCCGGCCCACCGTCCGGGCCAGGATCAGAGTGCGGGGCGGGCACCGACCATGCCGAGCGCGTTCGCGGCCAGGCGGCATCCGCTGCCAAGCGCCTCAAGCGGCGGCTTCTTGTCGAGCCAGGCGGGAAGGAAGCCGGCGCAGAAGGCGTCCCCGGCCCCGGTTCCGTCCACGAACGTCTCGACGGGCAGGGCGAGGGACCGGACCGGGTCCGGGCGGCCGTTCGCGTAGAGCGCCCCGTCCGCAGCGAGCTTCACCACGACTTCCGGGTACCAGGCGGTCAGGACGTGCGCGGCAGACTCGGGGTCTTCCCGGCCGGTGAGCACCGTCGCCTGATCCGCGTTGACCAGGAGCAGGGTGACCCCGTTGGTCATCTCGAGGAACGGCTCGGCCCCGACTCGCTCCAGCGGCGCGGCCGAGGCGCCGTCCACCGAGATCGTCATGCCGGCCCGGCCAGCGTGCGCGAACGCCGCCAGGGCGGCGCCCCGGGATCCCTCGTTCAGCAGCGTGTAGCCCGACATGTGCAGGTGGGCACCCGGTGCGAAGAGGTCCTTGGGCAGGTCATCAGGATGCAGCGCGGCGTTCGCGCCCGGGTCCGACATCATCGTGTGGTCGCCCTTGTGGGTGACCATGACCACGCAGGTCCCGGTGGGCCGGTCCGGATCCATGACCAGCCGGGCGTCCACGCCGTAGCCCATCAGTTCCATGTCCCGGTTGCGGCCGGCGATGTCCGCGCCGCGGCGGCCGACGAAGGCTACTTCGCCGCCATCGGCGGCCAGCCAGGCTGCGATGTTGGCGCCAGAGCCGCCACCGTGCATGCTGACCGTGGCCGGCGTATCGCTGCCCTTCGCCAGCGGAAGGGCCGCGTGGGCGACCGTGTCGGTCATCAGATCACCAACGACGACAACGCGCGCCATGTCGTCACCACCTTGCTCCCGGGGCTGAGCCGGGGGGACACGTGCCGCGGCGCCCGGCTCAGGGCTGCCCGTAGAACTTAACAGTTTCCCGGCCGCCTTTGCTGGCGTTCGGCAGGGTGCATCCATATGCGACCCATCCCCCGTCTCGGATAGCAGACCATAAATAGCGCTCCCCAGGCAATAAGCGGCGGAGTGTCACTTCTCCGGGCGCGTGCGCGGCCGCCGCGCCAGGTGGGCTACTGTCGCTTACCGCGTACTTAGGAGGCGGCAAGGACATGGCCTGGACCTGGCAGTTCGAGACGACGGACGGGACCCTGGTGCCGTCCCGGGGAGTGCCGAGGGAAACGTTCCCCAGCCAGGGCGATGCGGAGAGCTGGCTCGGCGAGAACTGGCGCGAGCTGCTGGCCGGCGGCGTGGACCAGGTGACCCTGCTCGAGGAGGACCGGGTCGAGTACGGCCCGATGAGCCTGCACCCCGACGCGTAACGCCGGGTCAGCGTAACGCCGGGTCAGGGGCGCGAAGCCGGACTCTTGGTGAGCGCCGGGTCGCGCTGGATCGCGTCCCCCAGGGCCTCGTCGATCCGCCGGACCACCTCAGGGTCCAGCTGGACCCCGGCGGCCTTGACGTTCTCCCGGACCTGCTCCGGACGGGTCGCGCCGATGATGGCCGCCGACACGCCCGGGTTCTGCAGCACCCAGGCCCCCGCCAGCTGGGCCATGGTCAGGTCCGCCTCCTTGGCGATCGGTTCCAGGGCGGCCACCCGGCCGAGCAGGTCGTCGTTGAGGAAGCGCCGGACGAACCCCGACCCGCTCGGGTCGGTGGCCCGTGACTCAGGGGGGACCGGCTCGCCCGGCCGGTACTTGCCGGTCAGCACGCCCTGAGCGATAGGGGAGAAGACGATCTGGCCGATCCCCTCTTCCTCGCACAGGGGAATCACCTCGGACTCGATCACCCGCCAGATCATGTTGTACTGCGGCTGGTTGGAGACGATCCGGTCGAAACCCATGTCGTCGGCGATCCGCAGCGCGGCGGTGATCTCCTCGGCGCGCCACTCGGACACGCCGACGTGCAGCACCTTGCCCTGGCGGACCAGATCCTCAAAGGCGCGCAGGGTCTCGGTGAGCGGGGTCTCGTGGTCGTAGCGGTGCGCCTGGTAGAGGTCCAGGTAGTCGGTCTGGAGCCGGCGCAGCGACCCGTGCACCGACTCCATGATGTGCTTGCGGGACAGGCCGCGGTCGTTGGGCCCGGGGCCGGTCGGCCAGTAGACCTTGGTGCAAATCTCGAGGGACTCACGGCGGATCCCGTGCAGCGCGCGGCCGAGGACTTCCTCGGCCCGGGTCCCGGCGTAGACGTCGGCCGTGTCGAACGTGGTGATGCCCTCGTCCAGGGCGGCCGCGACGCAGGCCCGGGCAGCGTCTTCCTCGACCTGGGAACCGTGCGTAATCCAGTTCCCGTAGGCGAGTTCACTGACTTTCAGACCGCTGCGGCCCAGATGGCGATATTCCATACCGCACGACATTAGGGCCTGTCCCGCGCCGGCCCGCGCCTGGGGGCAGGGTGCGGTCAGACCGTGGCGCCCGGCTTCACCCTCGGCTTGGGGAAGCGCAGCTGGCGGATCTGCAGGGCCCGCATGGCCGCGTACATCTTGATCCCCCGGGTGCTCTCCCCGGGGAAGCGCTCACTGGCCAGGGCGGTGACCCTGCGGCCCACGAAATACCCCTCCACGATCATGATCACTACCATCGCGAGCAGGATCACGGGCAGCACCGTCTGCATCACCGGGCTCCGCAGGAACAGCAGGAACAGCAGGACGACCAGGCCGTACATGTAAAACTCGCTCAGTCGCCGCCGTGAGTCCACGAAGTCGCGGGTCAGCGCCCGGACCGGGCCCCTGTCCTTGGCAGGCAGCGCCCACTCCTCGCCGCGCCGCATGGCCTCTGTCTTGCGGGCCCGCGCCGAGCGGTCCCTGGTCCGCGACTGGCGCATCGCCTCTTTCCGGTCTCCCGGGGCGTTGTACCGGCGCTGGCGTTCCGCCTCGCTGCGCTTGGGCGTGGGCTTGCCCTTACCTGCGGTTACCGAGGTCGGAGCGCGTTCGGCCTGATCGGTCGCGGAAGCGCTGGCGGTGCCCTCGGCCGTCGAGTCCTGGGTGGCCGTGCTACGTCGTCTGAACACCGTCTTAGCCTACCGGGACGAAGGCCGCGGATCACCAGACCGCGAGCCTTCCCGCCGTGATGGCTGCGCTGAGTTTGACCGCGTAGGCTGTGTGCCACCAGCCTGCAGGCGCGGCGGCCGCAGCACGGGGGGTGCAGGCCCGTGTGCCGCAGGTGGCTGGCGGCAGCGCTACACGATGAGGGGATGGTCGCGCCGATGAGCGTGGTGAAGCGGGTTTCGATGATCTTCAAGGCCAAGGCCAACAAGGCCCTGGACCGGATGGAAGATCCGCGCGAGACCCTGGACTACTCCTACCAGCGCCAGCTCGAGATGCTGACGCAGGTCCGCCGGGGCGTCGCCGACGTAGCCACGTCGCGTAAGCGTGTCGAGCTCCAGATGAACAGTCTGCAGCAGCAGCAGGCCAAGCTAGACGGCCAGGCCCGCCAGGCGCTGGGCAGCGGGCGGGAAGACCTCGCCCGGGAGGCGCTGACCCGCAAGTCGGCGCTGCAGACCCAGATCAGCGACCTGCAGACGCAGTACCAGTCGCTGCAAGCGGACGAGGAAAAGCTGACCGCCGCGTCCCAGCGGCTGCAGTCCAAGGTGGAGGCCTTCCGCACGCAGAAGGAGACCATCAAGGCCACCTACACCGCTGCTGAGGCCCAGACCAGGATCGGCGAGGCCGTGTCCGGCATCTCCGAGGAGATGGGCGACGTGGGCATGGCGGTGCAGCGCGCCCAGGACAAGACCGCCCAGATGCAGGCCCGGGCCGGTGCCATCGACGAGCTGATGGCCTCCGGTGCCCTGGAAGACGTGACCGCGCAGCCGAACGACGACATCCAGCGCGAGCTGGACCAGATGGGCTCGAATCACAACGTGGATCGGGAGCTGGAACGGCTCAAGGGAGAGCTGGGCCAGGGCGAGGCGCCCCGGGAGATCGAGGGCTCCGCGTCGGGGGCGGCCGGGAACGGCCAGCAGGCTGCGCCTGCTCAGCAGGCTGCGCCTGCTGAGCAGCCTGCTGAGCAGCCTGCTGAGCAGCCGCAGGCTGGTGACGGGTCATGATCATCCGGATCCTCGGCGAGGGCCAGCTGGCCGTGGACGACAGCCTGGCTGGTGAGCTGAACGAGCTGGACGCCCAGCTGGAGGCGGCGGTGAGCTCCGGGGACGAGTCCGCCTTCCGCCCGGTCCTGGCCGAGATGCTGGAGCGGGTGCGCGACGCGGGAACACCAGTTCCAGCGGATTCGTTGGAATCGTCGGACGTGATTCTGCCGTACTCCGATGCCAGCATGGATGACGTGCGTGGCCTGCTCTCGGAGGATGGCCTCATCCCGGGCTGACGCTTCCCCTCCCGGGCTGGCGGTCATCATCTTCCAGTGGGCCGGGGTTCACCCCGCTTTCAGGGTTGACTCAGCAAACTTTCAGCTGGCCGGTGCACACTGACAGGTGGACGTTCCTGGGGGAGGATGACCAGGTTGCTGGCCGGCCGGAAGGCCACCTGCGACCGCTTCGCCGGCCCGCTGAAAACGGGCGCGGTCACCGGGCAGAATCCCGGCTCTGACGGGGCGGCGCATCGTGGGAATTCCGCTCAGCCTCGGCCTGATAATGAAATGGGATGGCTTCGAGAGCGAAGCCGGCTAAAGCTCAGCTGGCCAGGCCAGCTGACAGAACGGAGGCGGCGCGGTGGCGAAGACTCGCTATGCGCCTGACAGGGGACTCACGGCGCGGATGACCCTGACGATGTTGCTCCTCGGACTCGTGTTCGTCGCCTTCATCGCCGCTCTGGTGCTGGTGCTCCGCCTGGGGCATTACGCATCGGGCAGCGGCATCATCTTCTTCGCGGTGCTGCTCGGCGTGGCCCTGGGGGTCGGCTCCTTCTTCTACTCCGACAAGATCGCGCTCAGCACTGCGCGGGCTGTCGTGGTGACACCGGAGGACGACCCGCGGGCGGCGAGGCTGCACGGGATCGTGGACCGGCTCGTCGCGCTGGCCAACATGCCTAAGCCGCGGGTCGCGGTCGCGCCGTCCCGGATGCTGAACGCGTTCGCTACCGGGCGAAACTCTAAGACCTCAGTCCTGGTCGTGACGACCGGCCTGCTCGACAGCAATCTGGACGACCGAGAGCTCGAGGCCGTGCTGGCCCACGAGCTGTCCCACGTGGCCCACAAGGACGTGGCGGTGATGACCATCGCCTCGTTCATCGGCATCATCGCCGCCCTGCTGATTCGGTTCGCCTTCTACGGCGAGCTGTTCGGTGGAGGCGGGCGTGGCCGCGGCGGCAACAACAACAACGGCGGAGCGATCCCGATCTTGCTGATCGTCATGGTGGTCGGTGTCGTGGTGTACGCGGTCAGCTTCCTGCTCATCCGGCTGCTGTCCCGCTACCGTGAACTCGCCGCCGACCGGGCCGGAGCGCTGCTCACCGGGCAGCCGTCCGCCCTGGCCAGTGCGCTGCAGAAGGTCAGCGGGTCGATGAACGCGATCCCGACCAAGGACCTGCGCGCCGCCGAGCCGCTGAACGCGTTCTACTTCATCCCGGCGTTCAAGGCGAACGGCAAGGAGTTCAGCCTGAACCAGCTGTTCTCCACGCATCCGTCGCTGGAGCGCCGGCTGCGCCAGCTGTCGGAAATCTCCGAACAGCTGAGCAAGTAGCCCAGTGGGATTCCTCGATACGATCCTGGGCCGGAGCAAGCCGGCCCAGCCGAACCTGGACGAGTTGTTCTCCCTGCCCACCGCGGCGGTGACGCTGGAGGCCGGGATGGACCTGGTGCCTACCGGCACCGGCTCCGTCTGCTTCCGGGCCGTTGAGGGCAAGGCGTTCGGGGACATCGAGAAGGACGTCCGTGAGCTGCTTAATATGGGCTCCGGCACGGCCTCGGTCGAGGTGAGCACGGACTCCTACGGGTTCACATGGCTGACCTGTCGGCACGCCAAGGATGACTTCGAGGCTCTGGTCACCGACCTGCACGCGGTGAACTCCTCGCTGGCTGAGGGCGGGTTCGGGCCGCAGTTGCTGTGCACCCTGGTCAGCTTCACCAGCGACACGGTGCACCGGCTGGGCATCGTCTATCTCTACAAGCGGGGCACTTTCTACCCGTTCGTGCCTAAGACCGGGGAGCAGCGGGACAACTTCCTGGAAACACGGGTCCGCGACGAGGTGGGCGCGGACCTCAAATGGGAGCCTGACCTGACCCGCTGGTTCGCCGTCTGGGGCGCTCCCGGCCTCTGACCCCAGGCGCTCAGCCAGCCGGGCGCCCAGCCCGTCCGCCCGCTGAATCTGGCCTCCCTTTACCCGGCGCATACCGATGTCTGCCCAGTTCAGGACGGTCAGGCGAGTTCCGGGGCAGCGCAGAGGGAACTCAGAGGATTTAGCGACACCACGGATAGCTTCCGCTGCCAGGTTGACGGCCATGAGTGCATCGCCGGTGGCCTTTGGCGCGCCGAAATCGCCCGCCGACCGCAAGCGTCGGCCTGCCCGCAGTCCAGCCACCCGCCGGCCGCACCCGGCGCTCGCACGTCTCGCGCTGCTCGTCGCCGGGGCCGGGCTCGGGGCCACCCTGGCCGTCACCATCACCAGCCAGCCCGCCAGCCAGCTGTCCGCCCGCGGTGGGGCGCTCACCTACGCGGGCAGCCTGGCCGGCATGATCGGCACCTACCTGGCCCTGATCATGGTTCTCCTGGTCAGCCGCATCCCGTTCGTGGAGCGGGTAGCGGGCCAGGACGGCCTGCTCCGCCTGCACCGCGCGATCGCCCCGTGGCCGATCAGCCTGCTCGCCGCGCACGCCCTGTTCCTCACCCTGGGTTACGCCGAGGCGGCACGGACCGGGGTGTGGCATGAGGCTGGCGTCCTGCTGACCAGGTACCCGGACATGCTGACCGCCACCATCGGCCTCGCCCTGATGTGCCTGATCGGCATCATCTCGGTGCGCGCCGTGCGGCGCAGGCTGCGCCGGGAGACCTGGTGGCTGATCCACCTGTGGATGTACCTGGCGCTGGCTATCTCGTTTGCCCACGTCATCGTCCTGGGCCCGGCGTTCGTGGGTCACCCGCTGACCCAGGCCGTCTGGTCGGTGGCCTGGGCGGCGACTGCGGGCCTGGTCCTCTGCTACCGGTTCGGCCTGCCCGTCGTCCGGAGCCTCAGGCACCGGCTGACGGTCACCGAGGTGCGCCGGGAGGGGCCCGGCGTAGTGTCCGTCATCTGCTCCGGCCGCCGCCTGGACCGGCTGGCGGTGTCCGGCGGGCAGTTCTTCTGCTGGCGGTTCCTTTCCAGGGGACTGTGGTGGCAGTCCCACCCGTACTCGCTGTCCGCGCTGCCGCAGCCCCCGTACCTGCGGCTGACCGTGAAGGCGGTGGGAGATCACTCTTCCGCGCTGGCCAGCATCCGGCCCGGCACCAAGATCGCCATCGAGGGCCCGTACGGGGCGTTCACCCGGTACGCCCAGCGGCGCCCCCGGGCCCTGCTCGTGGCGGCCGGGATCGGGGTCACCGCGCTGCGGGCGCTGCTCGAAGATCTGCCCCGGGGCAGCGCTCCGGTGGTCCTGCTCCGCGCCAGCCAGCCCGCGGACCTGGTGCTCAGCACCGAGGTCCGGGAGCTGGTCAAGCACCGCCGGGGGACGATCCATGAGCTGGTCGGCTCCCGCGAGGAGGCGGCCATCAACGAGGTTTCGCTGCCGCGGCTGGTGCCTGATCTGGCCCACCGCGATGTGTACGTCTGCGGGCCGGAGGGGTTCGTCGCCTCGGTCGTCGATACCGCACGGAACCTGGGTATCCCGGACGAGGCCATCCATCACGAGGCATTCGCACTCTGACCGCGCCCGCTGACCGGGCGCCCTGTTCGCTGAGGAGAGCACAGATGGGGAGCACCCAATGAAGCGTGCGCCGTGGCTGGTCGCCGCCGGGGCCGTGGCCGGGTTCCTGGGCGTGCTAGGGCTGCACAAGACGGCGGCTCCCGGAGCGCTGGCCAGCGGCGGGATCCAGCCCGCCAGCCAGTCCAGCCAGGCCGGCCAGCCCGGCCACGCCGGCCAGCCCACGCACGCCTCCCCCCGCGGCCAGACCCCGGCGGGAGGCACCCGGGCCACGCCCACGGCGGCCGCCCCGGCGGCGGGGGCCACGGTGACCAGCGTGGGCGCCCTGGAGCGCTACGGCTACGGCGAGCTGGCCGCCCGGGTAAGCATCAGCGGCGGCCGCATCACCGCGATCACGGTCCCGGTGCTGCGCACCGCCGAGCAGTACTCCCAGCAACTCGCGGCCCAGGTCCTGCCCACCCTGCGCAGCGAGGTCCTGGCGGCCCAGAGCGCCCGCATCA